>JAICXB010000029.1 GCA_025980765.1 Terriglobales bacterium | reverse complement strand
TCCGGCGCGCGTAAATAGCGCTCGGAATTCAGAGAGAGCAGGCGTCCTGCGTTTTCCAGTTCCCGATGATGGCGAATGCAGGTGAAGACATCGAGGATGTCACGCTCACTTGTGGTCGCATAGGAAACGCCATTGGTCGCCAAAATGGGAAGATGCAGCTTGCGCGCGATCGCCACCGCCGCCTGATTGCGGGCTTCTTCGCGGCGATCGAAATGCCGTTGCAGCTCGACAAACACATTCTCCTGACCGAAGATGCGCGCCATTCGCTCTACCGTGCGCAGGCCTTCTTCATAGCCGCCGCGCGTCAGCGCTTCAGCCAGCGGGCCATCGTCGCCTCCGGTAAGCGCCACCAGCCCGGGCGCATGCTCTTCCAGTTCTTCCAGGCTGGCAGCGCTCTCTTCCTTCTTGGCGCGCAGCTTGGTGCGCGTGATCAGGCGGCAAAGATTCTGATATCCCGCGCGCGACTCCGCTAATAGCGGATAGCGCGCCTGCCCGATCTCGCCGAACAGAGTGTCATCGACCGTGACCTCCGCGCCAATATGCGCGCGCACTCCACATTTTTGCGCCGCCAAGTGGAAGCGCGCGGCGCCGTAAACGCCATTGCGATCCAGCAGCGCCATCGCCGGCATTCCACGCGCGGCGCAGGCTGCAATCAGCGCTTCAGGCAGAGATGCGCCTTCGAGAAAACTAAACGCTGAGCGGGAGTGGAGCTCTACGTACATGGAGAAAAACCAATTTCACCACGGAGACACGGAGGACACGAAGGTTGTTAAGGATTTGTCATCCCGAAGCGAAGCGAGGGATCTGCTGTTGCGCGTGCTTCCGGACAGCAGATTCCTCATCCGTGGCGGACTCGGAATGACAATCATGAATGATTCGTTCTTTCTCCGTGTTCTCCGTGTCTCCGTGGTGAATCAAGACTTCCGTGCTTAATCAAACGTCCCCTCCGCGAACCACTTCGCTGAACTCAAATCGCGATACATGCGCAAAAGTGATGATGAAAAATCGCCCGCTCCGGCCGCAGCGGGTTCTGTTTCCACATCCCATTCTTCGCGGGTCCAGGCTTTTTCTGTCCACCAGCCGCCGCTGTTTCGCCAGGGACCGGCAGCGGCGGTCACACGATGCGCCACTCCGCGCAGGATCACTCGTTCCGGCATTCCGTTTTTCATCTGCACGCGCGCGGGGAGTGGCGGACGAAAAATGCGCATGGCGGTACGCGGCCCGCTACTGCTGCGGCGTGCTCTGCTATCCCAGGAGCTTCTGTGGGGTGTGAATGAGACCATGCGAAAGGCGCCGGGAGCATGCGTGTCGAGCAACTCCGCCGATCCCACGCGGGTTTCCCCGGCAATGCTGCGAATGCGCGCCAGAGTGAGTTCGAGCCGCTCCGGCTCCGGGCCGCGGGGGAGGAACAACCCCGCCTGCGCGAAGCGCGGCGGCGCGGGTTCGGCTGTGATCGTGATCTTCTTTACCGGAGCGCCCGGCGGATGCGCCGCCAGATCGAGTTGTAACAGCTTAAGCAAATTTCGGCTGTCCTCAATTGGAACTGGAAAACGGAGACTGCGATGGTGTGAGCGCTGGTTGCGCGCCTGCTCCTCAGGGGATTGCTCTTCGTGCGCCGATAACTCCATCATCAGGCGCAGCTCGTTGACGGCCAACGCACGCGCTTTCAGCCGCGCGCAAAGCTGTTCCAGCAGACGATTCAGGACAAACGCCAGCGGCTCCAACAATTCCACCACATCTTCCAATTCAATGGCTTCTTCAAATTGAACGGCCGGCTCGTCCGGAACCAGATTGCGCCGGCTTCGTCCTTGCGCGAGTTGTTGCAGGCGCAACCCTGCTTGTCCGAGTCGCTGGCTGAGAGCGACTTCAGGCAATGCCGCCAACGCCTGAAAATCGCGAATGCCCCAGCGCTCCAGAGTTTCGAGTATCTCGGGCGAGGCCTCGAGCAGGGCCACCGGCAATGCGCCCAAATGCCGTGCTTCCGAGCCGTGAGGAATGATGCTGATGCCGGCAAATCCGCGCGCAGCGTGCATGGCGGCATCGGGATTTCCGGCGATTGCGACATTTACCACCAATCCAAGCTCGGCGGCGCGGGAAGCAAGCGCGCGCGTGATCTTTACCGGCGGGCCGAAAAGGCGGTCCAGTCCACTGACATCGAGAACGACAGTATCGGCGAATCTGACCGGCTTTTTGCTATTCACAGCAGAGGCGCAGCATGCTGCGTCTCTACTGTCTTCCACCCGCGGAGAAAAACCATGCGCGCAATCGAGCAGCGCCGCGTGGGCAGCATCTTCCTGCGCAATCGATCTGCGCCGCAGGAGCACGCCAGAGCAGGCCTCGGCCTGCAGCTTGGTCATACCCAGGTCAATTCCCGCTTCGCGCGCGCGTGCGTTCGCGGCAATCACCGTGAGCAGGGGCGGCGTGCCCTCGAGCACGGCAACAGCCTGGTCGCGCAACTCCGGCGCGCCGCGCACAAAGGCCTGCACGGGAAAATCGGGGACGTGGATGCAGGCGAAAAGCATAGGAATCGGGTCATCGGATCATCGGGGCATCGGGCGAAGTTAAATCACCCGATGGCCCGATGGCCCGATCACCCGATTCTTATTGCCTTCACGTTGTGCTGGAAATTTGTCCTTCACTCCTCTCGTCCGGCTCACCTGCAGGTGCACATGAATAGCGTTCAGCAGGCGGGCGCGCGGGGTGTTCCAGCGCTGCGGAGTCTCGAACGAAGATGCCGACGGCCGCTCAAAGGGCACGGCAATTCCCTGCCCCGTCACACGAAATGCCGGCCCTGGGTTGCTTTCGAAATGGTTGCTGCCGAAATGGCTGCTGCCGAAATGCGTTCCCATTATGGTTCCCTGATCTTCTGCGGCTTCGCTCCAATGGGCGGGTTGCGCGGTGAAGTCCATCACCAGCGACGCGCAGCTTTTCGCATGCGGCTGCTGCTCCACAACCACCAGCGCAGTTGTGGTGTGCTCGACCGCGCGGCGAAAGCGAAACCAGGTAGTCAGCGGAATACGACGGGCTGCAGCCACAGGAATGTCCCCCAGATCGAGAACCACCAGCCCAAATCCGCCGGCCTGCAGCAGCAGGTCGGTGGATTTCAGGGCCTGCTCAAGAGCATCGGGTGATCGGGTGATCGGGCGATCGGGTGAAGTTAAATCACCCGATGACCCGATCACCCGATCACCCGATTTTTTTCCCCCACAGCGCACCCACAGCAACTTGTTCAATTCCACTCCGGCTGCTGCTGTCGAATGCGGGTCGAAGGCATCGCTGGCATCCACCAGCGCGCAGATCTCGTCGCGGCGCATGCATTCCGCCAGCAAGGACATTAAGACGCTGGTACGCCCGGAAGAATTGGGGCCGCAGATCTCCGTCAGACACCCCAGAGGAACACCTCCGGTGAGCGCGTCCACCGAGGCAATGCCGGTAGAAACCAGTTCCGGATTAGACTGCGGCGCAGGAGTCAAAGCCCGCGCTATCCGGGGTTGTAATGAAGCTTCAATCTGGGAACGCAGTGCGGCAGCGGCAAGCATGAAAGATCTCCAATGTTCGATAACTCGTTTCAGAAAAACCGTTTCAAAAAAATCGTTTCAGGAAAGGCGTTTCAAAAGCGGAATTCCCATCAGTGAATGTTTCGATTTTGAAACGCTTCTTTTGAAACGCCTTTCTTGAAACGAATTTCCTGAAACGCCTTATCAGGCGTATTCGCCTTTTATTCGCCTCAAGGATTAGGATTCTGCGCCTTGCAAAAGAGGTTGTCAATAGGGATCAGAGGGAAACCGGCGGGAGCGCTGGGCCATGCTGTTTCACACTCAAAACAAAGGGCTAAGCAGATACATCTAACCCCGTGCGAATAGAAAATTTCCTAACGCCCAATACGCTGAACGGAATGAGGTTGTGCTCTCCTCGCAATTTGATTGACTAAGTCATTTTCCCCGGTTACTGTTCAATTGCTCACCCCTAGAACTCTTATGAATGGCAAGCGCATTCTCGCGTATGGCGAGGACTCTCTAGTTATCTCTACCCGCGCAATGATCCTGCAGCGGGCCGGATACGAGGTCGTCCAGACCACGAATGTTGCCGACGTTTTCACTTTGCTCACTGGTATTTCTTTCGATCTTCTTCTGATTGGAGACTCTGTCCGCATCAGCAGTCACGTGCGCCTGGCGCGCGAAGTGCGGAGCCATTTTCCGCAACTGCCGATCGCCATGGTGCAGGACGAGCGCGAAGAACGCGGTCCCTGGTCCACAATTTTCGTGAACAGTGAGCCGGAGTCGCTGCTGAAGTCTCTGGCAACGCTGTGGAAGACACATAAAAAGCCTGTTCTCGCCGAATCATCCCGGCAAAAGGTAAAGGGAGCGCGTCCTTCCGCGCGCCACTGACATCCGCTAGATCCCGCCAAAAAGGAGCGCGGCCGCGCTCCTGAACCCTGCGCTCCTACCGATGTCGGCTTGCGAAAGGCTTTGCTCTCTCCGGCACTCGGTTGAACGTGCACGATCCGATTTGGAACATCGATCGTTACCCCAAATGCGCCGAGCAGGTCGATGCCAAGAATGCCGTCCAGCAGCTTGCCGCAGGCGCGCGCCACCGGCGAGAGATCGACGGCAGGAAGCCGGACATTTTTCAGGTGCTTGTCGCCAAGCGACAGATCGGCGACTTCGATTTCCCGTGCCCGCGTCTTCACCGTCCCATTCCAGGAAGTAATGCGCACTTCTTTGCTTTCACCCGCAGGAAAGGAAGAGATGTTCAACATGGAGGTGGCGCCGGTATCGACCAGGAAGAAGAACCTGGTTCCGCTGACGCGCAAAGTAAGCGCCGGCAGACGGTCGCAGGATTCCAGAGGCAGGTCCTGGGCGAAAAGCGACAACGTCCAGAGTGGCAGGAGCGCAACATAGAGAAGGCGCGGCATGAAGGCCTCCGGGAAGAGCAGAACCGAGGGTATCATATAAACGAACGTTCGTGCTATTAGAATTGTCGTGCTAGATTTTATTCCCATGTCAGCAGCCGTGAAGCCGGTTCCTCCCGGGCGCCCGCGGGGCGCTCGCACTCGAGAGAGCATTCTGCGCGCGGCCGTGGATCTGGCTTCGATGGAAGGCCTCGCCGGGCTCACGATTGGCCGGCTCGCCGATGAGCTGGAGATGAGCAAAAGCGGCCTGTTTGCCCACTTTGGCTCGAAAGAGGAGTTGCAGCTTGCGACTGTCGAGATGGCGCGCACGATCTTCGTCGAGCACGTGATTAATCCCGCTCTGGCAGCGCCGAAAGGCATGCCCCGGCTCTGGGCCTTGTGCAATCTCTGGCTGGAACATGTGGAAGAACGCATCTTTTCCGGCGGTTGCTTCTTTACCGCGGCTTCGTTCGAGTTTGATAGCCGCCCGGGTGCGGTGCGCGACCGTATTGCTCAGGTGATGCGCAAGTGGCTGGACATTCTGACCCGCGCTGCGCAATCAGCGCAGGAAGCTGGACACTTGAAAGCTGCGATTGATCCGGCGGGCCTGGCCTTTGAAGTCTATTCCCTCGCGATGGGTGGGTATTGGGCCAAAGAACTCTTCCATGACAGCAAAGCCACTGCTCAAGTGCGCTCAGCGATCCTGGAGCGCATTCGCGCGGTGGCTACGAAGAGCTGTCCGCGCATGCCGCCCAGGCGCTGAGCCGAGGATTCCCGCCACCTGTGCCAGCACTAGCCCGCATTTCTCACAACAAAGCCAGTTCCGACTTGATACGAGAAACCAGACGAGGATCACGCCGATGGGACGCGGATTCAAACAAAAAAGCTGAGAATTCGTGATTCTGGATTAGGCATTTGACGACAAGCAAGCATTCTTAATGAGTCAGACACCAATTACCCCATTCGATCCGCGAAATCCGCGTCTCATCCGCGAAATCCGCGTCTGGTTTGTGAGAAATGCAGGCTAGCGGGATTTCGCGCCATTATTCTGCGCGCAGCACCGTCATGGGATCGGCGCGCATGGCGCGCTGCGCCGGGATGAGAATGGCAATGCTCGCGGCCGTGAAGACCAGCACGGACATGGCGATATACGTAATCGGATCGACCGCGCGAATCTGATAAACGAAATGCGCCAGAAGCCGGCTTAGAGACAATGCCAATAGCAGCCCGGCGCCCAGTCCGAACGCCACCAGGCGAGCTCCGGAGGCGAAGACCAGCGCCAACACATCGCGCCGCTGCGCTCCCAGGGCCACGCGGATGGCCAGATCGCGCACTCGCTCGCTGACCAGATACGAGATGATGGCGTACACGCCCAGCAGCGCCAGCAACCACGCGATCGCAGCGAATGTTCCCAGCAGCATGACCGAGAAGCGAACGCTGGCCATCGAGCCTTCCACCAGTTGCGAGATGGGGTGCAGGTTGGCGATCGGCAGCTCGGGATCTTCTTCCTTGATAGCTGCCTGAATCGGCCGCGCGAGCTGCGCGGCATCCACACTGGTACGCAGCGCAAACTGCATGTTCAGCATCGATGGATACGGATGTTGCGTAAAGGGCACGTACATCTGCGGGCTCGGGGTTTCGTCCATCGACAGGTTCTTGATGTCTCCAGCTACTCCAACGATGGTCATGTCATGCCACTGCTTGGGCGGCAGACTAATCCTGTGGCCGAGAGCATCGTTTGGACTCTTCCAGTACAGCAGCGCCATATCTTTGCTGATGATCACCCGATTGCCGGCGGTCAGATCGTCGGCCGCAGTGAACTCGCGCCCGGCAAGCAGGGGAATTCCCATCGCCTTGAAAAAGTTCGGACTAGCGATGGTGTACTGCGCGAAAGGGCGGTTCTTCGGGTCGATTGGGACATCGTTTGGGTAGTACACCGTGGCTTCCTGATCTCCGCTCATCGGCAACGCTTTGCCCAGAGCCACGGCGTCAACTCCGGGGAGCGTCGACAGCCGCTGCAACACGCGTGTGTACATCTGGGTGATGTCGAGCTCAGTGCGATATTTCGACGGCGGCAGAGTCAACTCCATGGTCACTAATTTCTTCGTGGAAAATCCCGGACTGGTGTTGAGCAGGTTCATGAAGCTGCGCACCAGCAAGCTGGCGGCAATCACCAGCGTGACTGTCAATGCCACCTCGCCTACCAACAGGCCGTTGCGGAACAGTTGCGCCTTTGATCCGGAATGCTTCTGCTCTTTCGTGCGCAGGGCTTCGAGGGTATTTCCCCCGCTGATCTCGAGCGCGGGAAAGATCCCAAAGAGGATCGAAGTCGCCAGCGCGATCAGAACGGAAAAGAGGACGACCTTCCCGTCCATGCTGGCTTCCTGCAGGCGGGGCACGCGTACGAAGTTCATCGATTGCAATACCCGAAGAACGGCCGCTGCACAAGCGATTCCCAGGATGCTCCCAATCCCGCCCAGCAGCGCGCTCTCGGTCAGGAATTGACGCACGACATCGCTGCGCTGCGCGCCCAGTGCGACGCGCACGCCGACCTCTTTGACTCGTCCCATCGATTTTGCCAGGAAAAGATTGGCGACATTCGCGCACGTAATGAGCAGAACGGCGAGGACCGACGCGAACAGCAGCAGGACCTTCGGCCGTAAATCGCCGGAAAGCTGCTGGCTAATCGGAGTGAGTTCGAAGTCCGCCCAGTGCTTAAATCGCGGGTCCTGCTCTTCGAGCATGCGCGTATCCTGCGACAGTTCGGCGCGGGTCTGCAGGCGCGAGATTCCCGCCCGGCTGCGGGCGATTACCAGCAGATCGGAGACTCCCAGATAATTCGCCGGCAACGCCAGTGGCATCCATAAACGCGGTTCGCTGGGCATTTCAAATGACTTCGGCATCTCGCCGCCGCGGGGGAAAGCGAACTTCGGAGGCATGACTCCGATCACCGTGTATTTTTCGCTGTTAAGCGAGATATCTCTGCCGATAATTCCCGAGTCGGAACCAAATCGCTGCTTCCATGTCGAGTAGCTGAGCACCACTTCGTGCTCCTTGCCCGGCTGGTCGTCTTCTTCGGAGAACATCCGTCCCAAAATAGGCTGCACGCCGAGCACGCGGAAAAAATCGGCGCTGGCGCGGATTCCGTCCAGCCTTTCCGAGCTGTTGCCCGCGGTGAGATTGAACTGCCCCGGCTTGAAGGCGGAAAAGAACTGAATATCGCGTTTGTGTGAGTTGAGAAAGTTGAAGACCATCCCATGAACCGGAAGCTCGCTATAGCCCAGCTTCAGGTCCACTGGAGCCTTGCCCCAGATGACAAAAATACGGTCCGGTTCTGGATACGGTGCGGGACGCAAGAGCACCGCATTGACGATGCTGAAGACCGCGCTGCAGGCGCCGATGCCGATGGCCAGCACCAGAATGGAAATCAGTGAACTGGCGGGAGTCTTGCGAATGGAGCGCAGCGAATACTTCAGATCGGCAAACCGCATCGGGAAATCTCCAGAGACTCAAAGGACTAAAAGAACGTTGGTTGACGTGACATCCTGAGGCCAGGCCGAATCTCCTACGAAACTGTCGGACATGCAAGTGGGTTGAGCGGCTCTTCGAGCACAGACCAGGTTCCCACGCGTGCGACCAAAGAGACCTGCTCACGGAGTCGCTCCATAAGCCTCGCAGGAGGTCCTTCGATGGCTATGGCGATCTCAGGATGACATGCCAATACTTATGCTTTTTCTGCTGCAGCTCTTAGACGCGGCGCTACACTCTGCGTCACCAACTCCCGTGGGACAGGCTGGTTCTGGTTACTTCTTCAAATACTCCGCCGGAATCGGATTGTCGGACGTTTCGCCCTGCCACATGATGGTGAGGATCCACCAGCGCTTGCCGTCGTTCATCAACTGAAAGCTGTTGATGCCGCGCTGGAAGGGCTCCGCGTCTCCGGCGTTGTGCCGCGATTCGTATGTGCTGAAGACCTGCGCGATGTTGCCGTAACGATCTACGTGGTTCGCAATGGATCGCTCGAAAAATCCCTGTTTTTCCAGAAACGGGCTGGAGCGCTCGACATACTCGTCGGGAGAAATCACGCGGCTGGTGACTACGCTGTCGTTCGGTTGCTTACGGGTGGGAATCAGGCGCGCGCCAGGATAGAAGAGAGAACGGAAGCGGTCCCAATCCCGCTTGTGGCCGGCCGGTCCGGAGATCACGTCGTAAGTCGCGGCGAGAATCGCGTCGATCGAGCTAACGTCTTCGGCCTTGGCTGTGGAAACCGGAGCGGGTGCCGGCGCCTGTTGCGGCGCGGCGCTCGCAGGGGGCTTGGTTTGCGCGGCGGCAAGCGACAGCAGCAGAGTTGCAGCAAGAATGGTTTTCATAAGAGCGGCATTGTATCGGACTGGGGAATCGTCACGTTGTCACCAGGATGGGCAGAGACCGGGTGCCGTGGGGACCTAAGCCGGTGCAGCGCCTGCGGGCTGCAAATTTACTGGAGCTGTGGAAAACTGGCGGCTTTCCTGTTCGTTTCCTGTTAATTTCGTGAGCTTTTCGGGAACTTCCCTGTAACGCTCAGATTCGGAGTGTCTTACGGTTATTTCTCGGCCTTTCCTGCTCCTATCCTGTTCGTTTCCTCAGCAAAAGACGAAAATCGCGAATTTTGGGCACAATTCGAAGATTCAGTCAGGCTGCGCTCAAATTTCCTGTTATTTTTCCCTGTTCTCAGGAAAGCGCCGGTGGAAAGTCTTGAAGACCCGGTTCGGGATCGGGTAGCTCACTGCGTCAAAATCGGTTGGGACGGAACATAGGGCGTAATCGCCTGCCATGCAACTGGGAGGGTGCCCTAGGCGGCGCTATCATGGTCCAGTTCGTGCTCCTGGACATCTTTGCCGTGAATGGAAACGATCGGCTTACGGTGGTGGTCCATGTGCCCGCTCTCGTCCACGGCGGAGTGGTCGAGCGGTAGGGTGGCGGCTACGGCATGGTCGTCTGCGATGGGTTGCCCCTGAGAGTGCATCTGTTTCTCCCGATTTTCCGTGGCGGATATCTTACCGCACGCAATCGCGGGTGCAGAATTATTCCTATGAAGAAAACTCGTTCTTGACGATTGCTGGTTTCGCGCCTCTCTTCGGTTTAATGCCACTGCCTTGGCTCCTATTATTTGGATGAGCCGCCGGAAAGATTGGAAACCGCTGCTGAATTGAGGATTTCAACTTCTCGGCTTTTTCGGCCCTGCCCTACTCAACAAGATTTGTTTTCCCATTTCTGATTACCGCCAGTCATTCTGCAAGCGATCATTGCACTCTGGCCAGCACCAGGGTTACATCATCCGGCTGTTCGTTTTCTCCAATCCAGTCCTGGACCGCGGTCATTACGATTTCGGAGATGCGCGCCAGTGACGAATTACGGTTGCTGCGCACAAGCTGCAGCAGACGCTCTTCGCCAAACTCACCGAATTCGTTTTCCGGCTCGGTGACGCCGTCACTGAAGGCGAGGAAGATATCGCCGGGATAGAGTTGGACCTCTTCCTGGTCGAGAACAATCTCGGGAAAGAGGCCAATCACCAGCCCTCCCTGGTCGAGCTTGCGCACTTCGCCGGAATCGTGAATCACGAAGGGAGGAAGGTGTCCACCGTTGGAGTAAGTGAGGGTACGGGAATTGCCGTCGTACATTGCCAAAAAGAGAGTTGCATACTTCTCTGGCGGAGTGCTGTTGTACAGATGCCGGTTCAATAGCGAGAGCACTTCGGCGGGAGATTGCAGCGTTTCAGCCGCAATCGACCACCGCGGAGCGTTGATGTTGGCCCCCGATGCGACTGCGGCGGCTCCCGCGGCCACGAGTTCTGCCGGTTCAGGAAGATTCCCCAACTCAAATACGCGGACTGCGGAATGAATGGTGGCCATCAACAATGCGGCTGAAATTCCCTTACCGCTGATATCGCCGACGGCGATGCCCAGCCGCTCCTCGCCGGATGCGATGAAATCGTAGTAGTCGCCGCTGACCGTCCGCGCCGGCTTGCAAACCCCATGCAGTTCCAAAGTCTTCAGCGGTTTGGGATCGCGCGGGAAGAGTTGCGCCTGCACCTCCTGTGCGATCGCCAACTCGTTCTGCAGGCGCTCTTTTTCTTTCTGCTCTTCGAGCAGGCGCTCCAACGACTGTGTCATCGAGTTGAACGAGGTTTCCAGCGAGGCCAACTGATCGTGGGAGCGCACGTTGATGCGGTGCTTCAAGTCTCCACGATTGATGCGCTGGGTGGCGCGATAAAGCTGTGCGATCGATCCAGTGATGGTTCGCGTGAGGCTCACACCCACAATCAGGGCAACCAGTTCGATCAGCGCGAAAGCGGCAGCCACAACTCCCAGGGCCACCAGGTACGCCGATCCAACCTCGCCGAGATCGGTGAACAGTCGGTGAAACAACACGGAAGCCCGGGTATTCACCTGCACCAGAGCGGTGGATTTTTTCCCATCGCTCCAATTGGTAGCTGACAATGCGGAACCAAAACGCAGCGGCGGATCGAAACTGTACTCGGGCGGCGGCTTAGCGCCGGCCGTGACGGCGGGGCTGGGCTTGAAGTTTTGGTCCTTATTGTTGTCGCCACCGAAGCTCACGGAGACACTACCGCCATCTTTGCCCGGCACCGGTTTAAGGGAATAAAATGTCACCTCGCCCAGATCGGGAACGGCGCTGGCCAGCAGTTCGGGTTGCACGGGAACAACGATCGCAACTTGCAGCATCTCTCCTGCGACCCTGCTGGTCTTGAAACTGCGCAACAGAAACGATTGAGAGTAGGCAATCATTCCGGCATAATCCTTGCCGTTGTCCTGCTGGTCGGGAGGCGGCGCCGGAACCCCGGCCAGCTCAAGCCGTTTTCCATCCACCCACGCAGCGACTGCGGCTTGGGGAAACGCTTTTATCTCGCCATTCGGTGACAGGCTGGCAAGATGCAGGGGAGCTTTCTGGCGCGACGCTATATGTCCGGCGATCTCCAGGGAGACCGTGGAATTCAGCGTGTCCAACTCGCGCACCTCTGCCTGCAAGTCCTTGTTCACCAGCATGGTGGTGAGCTGGTTGCCGAGCAGATATCCGGCGATGCCAAACATGGTGAGGATCAGCACTACGGGGATCACGCCAATGAATACATAAGTGACAATCAGCCGGTTGCGCAGCCGCCACAGCAGCCGCTTGCGCATCCAGCGGAAAATCAGCCAGGCCGCGCAGATAATAAAGACGAACTCGAATAGCCCAGCCCACCCGCTGAAGAATCCGCTGCCTTTGCCGGCCGGCAATACCAAAACCAGGATCCCGGAAATACACCACAGCCCGGCAACCCACACCGTGAAACGAGCCAGCGCGCTGCGGGGAAATACCCCTAAGTGCACCAAACGCAGCTTCACATTTCGGATCAGGGAATTCATCAGCGAATTAAATCCGTTTCACCACGGAGACACGGAGAAATCCTTTCAAGCATAGAATCTGGAACGAACATGGGCAAATTGACCTTCTATCGGGATACTCCCGGAATCTCCGACCAAAAAAACGAGGTTCCTGAAACACAGTAATTGGGCCTCGTTACCCGTTCCGACCTTCTCAGTGACTCCGTGTCTCCGTGGAAATCATTCTTTCTGCTTTACAAAAGTGCGAATTCCTGAATATCATGCCGTCGCTTGCATTCAGCAGCATGTCGCATTCGGCCTCTTCACCGTGGCCGATATGACATTCGAGGTTCGTGTTCTTGTTCGAAATCGCGCGAAGCGCAGGATAAAGATGGCCGGTTTTGCCGGCGACGGCTGCTCCCAATCAGTCGCTCGCGGCAGAAGCGGCTTTTCTTGTGCTCCGATCTCGATGGAGATGAACTCGATCTCGAGTTGCTCACTCTGCTGGAGTCGGCTAACCGGCTACGGGTAGAGGAGACTCATTCGAGGCGAAAGGAGTTTGTGTGAGTAAAGAGAAGGGTACAGTAAAGTGGTTTAACGGCGCCAAAGGTTACGGATTCATTCAACGCTCCACCGGTGAGGACGTGTTCGTCCACTTCTCCGTAATTCAGGAGAACGGATACCGCACGCTGAACGAGGGGGAGATCGTCGAGTTTGAGCTGCTGACAGGCCCGAAAGGGCTGCAAGCTGCAAACGTAGTGCGCGGCAACGCCTAAGTCCTGCCTGTTCGAACATAGCTCCCTTCCAGAGATTGCTGGCATCGCTCGAAGCGATTTCCTGGAAGGGATTCACCGTTTCAGGCTGCTTCCCGCCTTCGCATCGCCTCTAATTCCACAGGAGGACGAATGCGAAATTCCAATCTTTCCCAATTTGAATCTCAGCCTCACTCCAGCAAAGCTCGGGTCATCGAGTTCACCCAGCGGAATTACTCCAGGGCCGCGGGTTTCGTCTCCGAATCGGCCAGCAAAGTAAAAGAGGAGTTCACACCACGAGAAGATGCCGTTCTGTGGAAAGGACTGCTCGCTGGCGCAATCGCGGGACTCGCAGCGACGGCAGCCATGACTGCATTTCAACTAGGCTGGTCGAAGGGCAAGGAACAGCTAGAACGAGCGCGGGGAGAAGATGAGCAGAAGTCTTCAGCAGATAGCTCGGAGCAAAGCGAAAGCTCCACCGTGAAGGTCGCGCAGTCAGTATCGCAAGCCACGCGGGGGAGGCGGCTCAACGAAAACGAGAAGGAGCCCGCCAGCTATATCGTGCATTTCGCCTTCGGCACCCTTATGGGCGCGCTTTATGGCATTTCCAGTGAGTACCTGCCGGTCGCCAAACTCGGCTACGGCCTGCTCCACGGACTCGCCCTATGGGGCGGCGCCGATGCCCTCGCCTTGCCGGCGTTCGGACTTTCCAGTCCCGTGAGCGCACGGTCTGCAGGAGAGTTGGCTTATGAAATTCTTGCCCACGCGGTGTATGGAATAAGCAGCGAAAGCACACGCAAAGTCGTGCGCGGCTGGATGGGTTGAGGGCGGCTCAGCCTCAGGATCTTAATATTTTGGATTTGCCAAGCGCGATGGTAGCGACGCGGCATGGGCGGCTCACTCATTGGTTTCTTCTCGTCACTGCGCCTCGCTACGCTCCGTATCTGCCGGCAGCGCGGTTATAGTACGGTCCGCGGTAGCGGATGGGTACACGCATCCCGAATCGGCAAACGGGCCAGACAGCCTGGCCTATGCGTATCCAATAAGAGTGAGTTGCGCAAATATGCGCGGCTTAGGACCAGGTCGCTCCAGGCGTATCCCGCGCGATCGTAGGTGCAAATGCGCGTAAAGCGCGCAACCCGGCTTTGCACTAGCCCTCCATTGAAAAAAGAGGAATCGTCCACCCCGTTTTCCTGGCGTGCGAGATCGCCACACTGAGAATTGCAAATATGAATAGCAGGGATTTACGACTCACAAGCTGTCTCTAACAAACCGATCACTACCGCTCCTAAACGGGATAGGGTCCCTCGGAGAACTTGCGGTCGTGATAGCCCTTTGATCCGACTAATTGCGCCAGGAGGCTTTTGAATTCTTGTCCAGCTCTCAACAGACCGATGATCTGTTTGAAGTCATATCGCGGTCCCCCAGCCAAGCTCAGACGATTCTCGCCTGTATGCAATTGAGGGAAAAAGCGCATTTTGTGCGGTAACAGGAAAATTCTGACTTGGGCTATTGTTGTCCTACAATCTGCGTCACTCTGAAAATGGGGCAGATTGGTCTTTTCCTTTCTTTTCTGCATGGTCGACAACGATTTTCGCTTCATTGATCCGCGCACATGGCCGTGGGTGATGTGGGTATGGCTTGCGTTTGTCGTTGCAAGCTTCATTCCGTCCTTATGGAAGCGCTACCAGCGGCATCGTTCCGCTACATGGCCGCTGACGCAGGGCCATATTGAAACCCTAAACGTTACCCAGCCGAGCAGATGGTCTCACAACCGTGGACAAGTTGAGATTGCCGAGATCGGCTACTCCTATTCCATTGATGGAACTGTGTACGGCGGACATTACCAGCGTAGCTTCGGATCGGCGGATGCTGCCTGGGAGTTTCTTCGCGACCTCAAGGGCAAACCAATCACTGTGCATTACAATCTAGCCCGGCCCTCGAGTTCGTCCATTGCCGAAGACAGTCTCGAAACACTGATCCAGACTCGACCGCCAATCCCCGAAGGAAGCCTTCGCGAAGAATACGCAGCTCCGGTCTGGGTCAAGCCGTTTCTTTGGCTCGGAGTAGCTTATTCTGCGGTTGGACTCATTTTGAGTCTCTACGTGCACATCGGGGCATTGCGAGGACGACAGGTGCTCCCGGAAGCATTCTTCTTCTCGCTCCACATTGGGATATTTGTTGTCTGGTTTCCTGTCGTATTCCTGGCTAAGGAATTATCGAAGGGTGTCCAGCAGAAGCAGGACTTTTGGAGGGGCGTCCTCAAGGGCGCGCCGGGTTGGATGCTTTATATGGTGTACGGATTCGGTGCCTACGCCGTTGTGAACTTCGCCATCTTTCTGCTGCACTCGCCAGCGAAGCATGTAGGGAGTAGCGGCCCGTCACTGGTGGAATGGCGCGGCTTCTCCGGCCATTGGATGGTCTTCTACTCAGCCGCTATGGCGGTTCTGTACTCAGCCGCAAACTATGGGAAATCTGAGCGCACTGCGGCGATCTCTTAGCGCTATCATTGTCCGTCGCCGGCATTCGGCTGGTCCATCAATTATTGATTCTTGGTTGAAAAACTTCCATTTCCGACAGGCTCGCAGACTTACGCCGATTTTGGTTCTCCAACCCAACAGGTGGCACAGAGGCCACTGCCAGAAAAAACCACCCTTCACTACAAACATTGCGAGTACCTGCTGCATCCATGATGGTGCATGATGCGCAGGCTCACCGCGCTGCTTCTACTGCTTGCTTTCACGGGCTGCTCTCGAAGGAAGACCCTGACGCCCGACGATCTGAAGTCTCAATTCACCAGCGCCATCTCTTTCGCCTCCGAAGAAGAGATGTTCATCGATTACGTTCGAACCGGCCGCGCCACATCCAACTTTGCCGAGCAGCACTCAGCCTATCTCGACGCTGAAATTAAGCGCTCGGCCGACGAACTGGCCAAAGCCGTTCCCCAACCAGGAACCGAATCTGCGCTTCAGCGTTGTCGCATCCAGCTCAGCGAGCTTCGCGAAGAACTGTGGAACGTGCGCATACACCGTCGGGACAGCAACGCACTCTCCGCCACCAAAGCCCGTGTAGAAGAAATTCGCCATGACCTGGATCAGGCTAAGTCGGCGCTATGAAAAAGCTCCTCGGCATCACGCTTGGCATTATGACGGCGCTTGGCGGATTCGTTGATCTCGGCCAAATCGTCTTCACTACGCAGGCCGGCGCGCTCTTCGGATACCAGCTGATGTGGGCAATCGCGCTCGGCACTGCCGCGATCATCGTCTACATGGAAATGTGCGGACGCATCGCCGTGGTTGCGAAAGAGCCAGTATTCGCGGTGGTTCGCGACCGCCTGGGACGCCGTCTTGGTCTCGCCGTCCTGGTCGCCTCGAACCTTCTGAACCTGATCACCTGCGCCGCCGAATTGGGCGGAATTGCCATCGTCCTGCACCTGCTTACCGGCTGGCCCGAGCGGCTGCTGCTCGTCCTGGGTGCGGTCGCAATCGGCGCGGCAGTTCTTCTCTTGCGGTTCCAGTGGATCGAGCGAACCTTCGGTCTCTCCGGCCTGATGATGTCGATCTTTGCTGTGTCTGCCTTCGTTTTACATCCTGACTGGGGCAAACTCGCGCGCGGATTCTTGCCCGCCATCGCACAGGCGGATCGCCGGCACACTCTGCTCTACGCATACTTCGCCGTCGGAATTTTCAGCGCGCTGTTGATGGAATACGAAGTCCACTTCTATTCTTCCGGCGCAATGGAAGAAGATTGGGAGCCCAAAGACCTGAATGAGAATTTCATGGTTGCGGCGCTGGGCTCGGTGCTCGGAGCAGTACTCACCTCGGCTCTGCTGGTTTTGGGAGCAATGCTTTTTCTTCCGCGCAGCATCTTTCCCCAGACTCTCAGCACGGCGGTTATGGCCGGCGCCTTCCCTTTCGCTAAGAAGGCTTTGGTCCTGGCACTACTTGGCACGCTTGCCTGCCTGGGCGGAGCCGCTGTAGAAACGGCTCTCTCCGGCGGCTACAACCTGTGCCAGTTTTTTGATCTTCGCTGGGGCAAGAACCTGCCGCCCAAGTCCGCCCCGGTTTACACCGCGAGCTGGATCGCTATGTTGGTGCTGGCCGTGGTTTTGGCGCTAACCGGCCTCCGCCCTCTCCAGTTGGTGAATATCTCGATCATCTTTGGGATGGTAGTCATGCCACTGACCTACTATCCGATCCTGCGTGTCGCCGCGGATAAAGGCATCATGGGCGAACACGCCAACCGCCGCTCCGTGAACATCATCTCCGGAATTTTTCTGGTGCTGATTACGATTGCCGCCATTGCCGCTATCCCGCTGATGCTGCTCACCCACTCCGGCCAGCCCTGAGAGCAGCATGGCTTTGCCAGATCTGCGACAGGGGGAGCTGTCTCGCAGCTCGTCTCTAGCAAACCGACGTCCGTCCTGTGCTTCCAAATAACTAAACAAACCATCATTTGAGGCCACGGCATGACAAATCCACAAACAAAGAAGGCGGCCAAAGACTCACCCTGGAAGTTCGGGGGAATGACCACTAAGGCACTTGGTCTGAAGACCTGGCAGGCGATGAACGATGATGATGTGCTCGGCCGTGGAGGCCAGCTTGCCTACTTCTTCTTCTTTGCGGTTTTTCCCCTGGGAATCTTCCTGACGGCGCTGCTGGGCGTGGTAGCCGGACCAGGATCGCCGACGGCGCATAGCCTGGCGGACTATCTCACTCGCGCCATGCCGGGATCTGCTGCCACCCTAGTACACCAGACACTCCAGGCGGACTTGGCCGCCAGTGGAGGAGGCAAGCTGACATTCGGCATCGTCATTGCGCTGCTCTCGGCTTCCTCGGGCACAGGCGCCATGATGGACACGCTGAACGTAGTCTTCGGCGTTAAGGAGGGCCGGTCGCTGATCAAGCAGCGTGGAGTTGCGCTTCTTCTCACGATTGCGGTGGGCATTCTGATCTGCGTGGCCATAGGTCTGGTAATTGTCGGCGGACATCTGGCTGACGTGCTGGCAGGCGGAGCTTTCAAATCGGCCTGGCAGGTGCTGCAATACGCTGTGGCAGTCTTCTTCCTTTTCCTTTCCTATTCCTGCATTTACTACTACGCTCCCAATGTGGAACACCCGAAATGGCACTGGGTGACCCCGGGAGCGATGGTTGGCGTGGTCCTGTGGATTATTGTTTCCGTCGCTCTGCGGGTGTACCTGCACTTTTTTGACACGTACACGGCAACATATGGATCGCTCGGAGCGGTGATGATCCTGCTGCTCTGGTTCTATGTCACCGGACTCGCGATCCTGATTGGAGGCGAGATCAACGCCGCCATCGAGCGTGCGGGAACGGGTCAGACGAAGCAGCAGGAACCGCCAGTGCGCCGCTCCGCGGGAAAGATCGAAGAAGAGAAGGCGGAACGGACAGCCCAGCAGGAGGTCAGTCCGAAGCGGGTGGCTTAACTGCAGGTGAACAACAGCAACAGAACAGCGCGGCCTGCTATCGCAGGCCGCTGCAAAAGAACCGCCACGGCGCGGCCAGCGGTGAACTGGGTCGTGCGACCGGCTACTCGCCTGACTGCTCTCGGTCCCGGATGGCTCCCTGTTGCGGCGCGTTCTTCGGTGTGGCCAGATAACCGGAGACTGACTTCTTGTTCGCTGTGAACACGACCACCTCATACAGCATGTGATCGCGGCCGGTGTAGAACTGCAACGGCTCGGCAACGTTTCTGTCTTTCTTCTCAATCACGTGATCATCGGCGATCACGTTCATGGTGAAGCTGCCCTTCCTGGCATTGACCTTCTTCAATTGCAGGCTGACAGTTCCCACCGGAGTCGGATGCTTGCTCTTGGCCAGCGTGAATTCGTAGTAGTTGCGGTCGCCCCGGTGCTTCAGGAGTTCGAGATCGTCGCGAGTGTGGGCGATGAGTCCACTCTGCAACCCGAGGTCGCCGATCGTGGAGTCGAGCCGCTTCTTCGTCGCTTCGAGATCGCTTCGGGTTGAAGAAATGTCACTCCTGGCGCCGGAAAGATCGGTTTTCACGCCGCCGAGGTCGTTTGACATGGAGGCCAGCAGTCGCTGGCTTTCCTCGAGTTCTTTCGCAGTCTCGTTGACCTGCTTGCGCAGAGCATTGGAACGCGCGGCGATCTGGCGTTGCGATCTCCTCAGGGCCGCTGTGGACTGCTTCAAGCTTGACTCGGTGGTCTCAACCTGATTGGCAATCGCACTATTGCGGTTCTCGATCGCATCCAGCATGGTTTTTTGCGATTGCTCCGCTTGCGCCACCCGCGTGTTCAGTTGATAGGCATAAAAACCCGAGCCGCACACGTATACCGCTGCCAATAGCGTCCCGACAAGTTTCATGCTGACGATACGAGAGATGCGCGAAAACGCTGCGTCTTCGTGGGCTGAGCGATCAGCTTCGTTTTGATAATCCATAGCTCTCCTTGGCGTGCCGAAGCACGCTTGCGAAACCTAGAAATCAGAGAAGCGGCTGACTTAATGGTAGGGCGCGCTCGCCTACGTTGCATCGTAACGTTAGGACAGAGACTGAGTGCCCAATTGGACATGAACCATCGGAAGCTGCGACATAAGCTGCGAAGCCACGAAGCCACGAAGCCGCGAAGCTTCGGAGCTGAGTCAACAGCAAGAGCAAATGCAAACACAAGGGCACAGCAAAGACAAAAAACAACAGCAACAGCAACGGCAAACGCAAGGTCCTTCGCCTCCGGCTTTGCCGTCGGCTCAGGATGACATTCCGGCTGGGGCAACCGGCCACAGGGTAGCTGCGAAGCTTCGAGGCTTCGAGGCTGCGGAGCTGCATTTCCCGCGTTGAACAATCCACTGGACCGGAGCACAATCGATTCTGCGAGGTGCTCCGTGAACGCTCTTCATTCGCCTCTCACATCTACCGGACGTTTATCCACAAATCTGTGGCCAGAGCTGCATTTGGCTGACTGGTCGGCTACGCGCGACACCTTGCATATATGGACGCAGATCGTCGGGCACGTGCGGATGGTGTTGTCGCCGGCGGTGAACCACTGGTGGCATGTCACGCTGTATGTCACCTCGCGCGGGCTGTCAACCTCGCCAATTCCGTACGCGGATCGCACTTTCGAGGTCCACTTTGATTTTCTCGATGATCGCCTGGTGATCGCTACCAGCAGCAACGAGTGGCGCGCGCTGAAGCTGGAGCCGAAATCCGTTGCCGATTTTTATCGCGAGCTGATGGGAGCGCTCAACGAGCTGGGCATCGAAGTAAAGTTTCACAGCCAGCCGGATGAGGTTGCGGAGCCGATTCCGTTCGCGGAAGACCGCGTGCACTGCTCCTACGATCCTGAGTATGCGCGCCGGTTCTGGCAAGTGCTGGTGGCGACCGATTCGGTGTTGAAAGAGTTTCGCGCGCACTTTATCGGCAAATGCAGTCCGGTACATTTCTTCTGGGGCAGCATGGACCTTTGCTGCACGCGCTTTTCCGGCAGGCCGGCGCCGGAGCGTCCGGGCGCCGACGCGATGACGCGCGAGGCGTACTCGCACGAGGTGATCAGCGGAGGCTTCTGGCCGGGCGGCGGCGCCATCAACGATGCTGCCTTCTACGCCTACGCCGCTCCCGAGCCGCATGGCTTCCGCAGCGCGCGCGTGCTGCCCGCTTCTGCGAGTTACAACGAATCTCTGGGCGAATACATTCTGATGTATGAGGATCTGCGGCATGCGCCGGATCCCCGGCAGGCGCTGCTCGAGTTCCTGCAGAGCACGTATGAGGCCGGCGCAACCCTCGGCAAATGGGACCGCGGAGCACTTGAGCGTCCGGCTGCGCGCATTTAGTAGCGACGCGCGCAGACAGCGACTTTTCGAGCCGTCAATCTGCGTGCGTGAAGAACCCCAGGCAGACGACGTTCCTTCGAATCAGCAATCAGCAAATCCAATACAATCGAAAGTTCCAGTCTGAGGTCGCCGCACTCATGTCTGAGAATTATTGGTGAGTACAGCCATGGAACTTGTTTGAGTACTCAAGCTGTATTCTGTAGCTTTTGCCATTGACGCTAAATATAGGGTCATCGAATTGGGAGTTGTCGTTGTCCAGGGGTTCGCAAATATCGCCTATTTCTTGTCCCGATTCGATCATTGAGCTGTCGGACCACCATGAACTTCCGTCGGGATCGGTAATCGTCTCAAAGGTTTCATGGGAGAGTATCGATGCGGTCGAGTCAATCAACACTCCGTTTGGACTCGGCTGAGCGGACTGACAGCCAATCACATTCTGGTATGGCTGAACGGTAAAGAGCACATGACCGATGTCGTCGAAGTCAGCGCTGCCGTGATAAGCGCAGAAGGAGAACGACCCCGGATCGTCTGGCGAGTAGCAGATCGAGCCGAGACCGAGGCATACGTCGATACCTTTCGGCAGAAACACATGATAAATCTCCGTGTAGCCGCCGTGCTTTCCCAGTTTGACTGCGGCCGCGTGTACCAGGTTGCCGATGTCGTTTTGATCCAGCCTGTTCGTTTGCAGCGTCTGGTGTATGGAGACGGCTGCCCCGAGCGGATAACGATTGTTGGCGCTGCTGCCTACGTACTGATCGACTAAGTGAATGAAGGCGCTGTGGTCCAAATTGTTGAGGAAGACAGCCGGATTTCCCCAACAAGCGGTAGGGCCAGCGGGACAGTTGAAATAGACAGGATGTTGCTCCGCGTTTTTAACCACGTGACCACCGTGATAGGAAAGATTTGCCGGATACATTTCCGGCCGCGGCACTGCGGATGCCGTTGCTGCGGGCTTGGTTGAGAGTGCGGTAGAAGGAAGCATCCTGGCGGCGCCGGTGGACGCCGGGCGAATGTGGTACCACAAATGTGAAGCTGGGGTGCTTGCCTCAGCAGGGCTGACCTGTATTGAGACCACCATTGGAGAGGATTGCGCGATCGCCAGCGGTGCAATACAAAAGAAGAATAGTATCCCGGCCGTTGTAAGTGTCCTTACCAGTCGCATAGTTTGAAATCTCCATCGATCAGCGTGTGCAGTTTGTTTTGTGAATGAATTGCCAGGAGGGAGATCCCAAAATCGCGGACGACACCTGTGGCCCCATACTGCAGAGTTCGATCATATATAAGCCGCCGCGCGCGCGACGCGCGGCATTCGCTTAACACCTGTACTAAGTAGCGAGGAGAAGCGGCGCTGTTCAGCTTAAGCTCGCGTAATCTTAAGAGAGATGCTGAAAACTCCGGGTGGGCTGTTCTTCTCAGAAAAAATCATTTCTGACGCCAGCACTCGGTTAAGGCCGCCGCTACGGCAGAAAGATAAATGCCACCTGCTAGCGCAGGTGGTTCCGTTGGTTTTAACCGCCAAGTCTGACAGACGCAATTCAGGGACGGGAAGTCAGGAAAAGACGGAACGGATTCTCATCTGTTTTCCTATTTGAGGAAATCTTCCGTCTTTCCCCGGCACTCCCATCTTCGCGGTGAGATCGAGAATGGTGTCCGATTCGCGCCGTTAAGTCAGGCTACCTTCGCTTTTGCAGTGCGAAGACACGTACTGACTTCGCTGAGCACCTTGTCATAGTCTGCCGTTTCGGCGTGTTCCACGACAATACAGGCGCCTTTTATGCCGGCTTCCTGTACCAGTCGCTTGAAGTCGGATTGAACGAATTGTTCGACCTGCTGACGGGTTAAGAATGCGATGGGGACATGGGCGGACTGGCCGGTTGAGGTTTCGATCTTCACGCAGTAGGGGAACTCAGGCTGTTGCGATGCGGCGGTCATGCAAAGCACCTCTAAATACGGCAACCAGGGTCGCCGGGGGATTCGCCTGTGGCGATTAGAAGTGGCGGCGAGGCAATCTATATCACAGCTTTTGCGGATTACAACTCAGGCGAAACCCGGAGACCAGCGCGCTTCAGGCCGCGCACTGAGCTTTTGCTCACGTTTGTAGATGCATTGTCGGCTTGAATTTTGGCAGCGTTGGTCTGTCCGCGAATTCCCAAAACGAATGCGGGCCCTGTCAGTAATAGGTCATTTCGCATATTGACGAAAGGCACTTTGGAGAAGGTCGTAGCCACGAAGACGTTGATCGCCTGTAACTTTCCAGAGTTCCCGGACTTCCTGATTCACATCGCGGCCTGAGTAGCGATTGGTTTCGATTCCGATGCCGAGATCGCACTGGCTACAGCGAGCATGGTGCCGGCGAAGAGCAGCGTATCGGCAACAAAGTTAATCGCTGTGACCTGTTGTAAAACGCTGCGCGCCAGGAAAAATTCCGGCACGTACAGAACGATGGTAAGCAAGATCATGAGAATTCCGGCGTATTTGGCGCCTGAGACGGCATATTTTTTCATGAACATCGCGATCCCGAACGCTATCAGAAGTATTCCGGTGAGGTATGCGACCAAGTGCGGAAAAGGAACCCATGCCGATGTGGCTTTGGTGTCAGGCACGCCGGGCGACAGCTGGGGATAGAGGATATTCTCGATGCCAAAATAGATGATGGCCATTGCAGTCCAGACCCTGGCCACAGCAGCTAACCTGTTCGAGCTTGCCGGCCACTCGTAGCTGACTTCCGTTCCAAACAATGCCAAAGCTCCGATTGCAAATGTGGTCTCGCGAACGGGGAAAATCCAAAAGACGCGATTCGCCGCATGCTCCACGGCATTCGGCAGGTGTAGCAGCAGAACAAAAAGCGCAAACATGATGGCGAGAAAGATCGTTGACCAGCGAACGTATCGTCGGGCGACAAGGCTCAAGGCGGCCGCCAAGTGTGCTACGCCCACGAAGTACGCGATGAACACACGCGACGGCATCCATTTTGGAACCAATGCGGCGAGGCTCTTCGCCGCTGTAAAGTGTTCCCCCGCGAACGCAGCCATCGATGCAGCAATCAACACCGGCCCTAACGCCAACACTCTCGAACCGGGGCGCGGCAACGGCGCCAACAGATCGCGCCCATAGGTGCAAATCCCGGCAGCAAAGAAGGCGGCGCCGAGGATGGATGGCCACAAGACGGCAGGAGCAATCATGTGAGCTCGAGAATTGAGAACGACGATATTGCCATACCGACATTCCCACTGTGCGTGCCAGGCTGTCGATCGCAGCAAAACAGCAATCGTTGCGCACTATTATGCGGAGCGAAATCGAAGATGCACGAGAATGTGTTGGCCTGATTCACTGCTGGTTCACTTCGATTCCTATAACCTCGCATGATCCCGGAAGACGGAATTTCTCAATTGTGCTGCTGCCTTAAGGTTCAACGAAGAACCGATTCGCCGCAATGACCACATTGCCGCTGATCCCTATAGCCACCTGCGGTTCGACCCCTTTCGTAGTCGCCGGCGCGCGCATCTATGGTATCGAGGTGGGCAGCAACGGTGCAGACGATATATCCAGTTCGCAACGCAATTCCAGCGATTGCGTTGGCGTGCGCGATGCTGGCTCCTGGTCCGCTGATCGCGCAAAAGGCGCAATCGAAGGCAAGCGAGGCGTCGTCGCACTCGACTGCTGCACCCAAGGGCGAGTCGGGGTTCGCTGACTATAGTGAAGAAAAACCGGGAGCGGCCCACAAAATCACGGTCTCTGATCTTCCTCAGCCGCAAAATACCGAGTCGGTGGACAATCCTCCGCGGGTGGTGTCGCGCCCGCATGATGCGTGGCCGCAAGCTCCCGCTGGTTTCAAAGTGGAACTCTATGCCGGCGGACTCGATCGCCCTCGCCTCATCCGCACCGCGCCCAACGGCGATGTGTTTGTGGTCGAGAGCTATGCCGGACGCGTGCTGGTGTTTCGCGGAATCAACGCGAATGGAAAACCCGCGCAGAAGGAGACTTTTGCCACCGGGCTGCATCGGCCATTCGGAGTTGCATTCTACCCGCCGGGCGCCAACCCGGAATGGGTTTACATCGGCAATACGGATGCGGTGGTCCGCTTCCCATATCGAAACGGCGACCTGAAGGCACGCGCAGCGCCGCAAACCATCGCGCATCTTCCATCGGGAGCGGGACATCTGGGAGGCGGCGGACATTGGACGCGCGACATTGCCTTTTCCGCCGACGGCAAGAAGATGTTTGTCTCTGTCGGGTCGTATTCCAATGACGACGATACCGACAACAATTCTCGCGAGCGAGACCGCGCCGACATCCTCGAGTTCAATCCCGACGGCTCGGGCCAGCGCGTGTATGCCTATGGGGTCCGCAACGCGGTTGGCATCGCCATTGAACCCAGCACCGGGCAGTTGTGGGGCTCAGTGAATGAACGCGACGAGATCGGCGACAATCTGCCGCCGGACTACATCACCCACATTCAGGCGGGGGGGTTCTACGGCTGGCCCTGGTACTACATGGGCGGACATCAGGACCCGCGCCATCCAGGCAGACACCCCGAGCTGAAAGACAAGGTGATCACGCCTGATGTCCTGCTGCAGCCGCATACCGCTTCGCTGGAGATGACCTTCTATGACGGCCAGCAGTTTCCCGCTGAGTATCGCGGAAGTATCTTCGCCGCCCAGCATGGCTCCTGGAACCGCCGCAAACGCGTTGGTTATGAAGTCGTGCGAGTTCCCATCAGCAACGGCCGGGCCACCGGCGAGTACGAAGATTTTGTAACCGGCTTCATCACCCCCGGAAGGTAGGGTCTGGGGACGCCCGGTCGGCGTCACCGTCGCCAAGGATGGATCGCTGCTGATGAGCGACGATGGCTCAAATTCCATATGGCGCGTCAGTCATACCGCGCGGTAGGGAAATTCGGCAACAGAATTTGACTTCTTCCCCAATCAGTTCCAGCTGCCAGTTTTTAGCCGCGAGCTGCTGATTAACATCATTCGGAAACATTCAGCACCCATCTTTGCGGCAGCCTCACGCGGAAAGCTGGCAGCCGGCAGCTTACTTTCCTGAGAACAGGGAATTTTTACAGGGAAAATTTGGCCGCAATCTCCGGAACCCCCGAATTTGGCCCAAAATCCGCAAATCCCAGCCAAAGCTGAGGAAACGAACAGGAAAAGAACAGGAAAGCCCAAGTTTTCGGCCTAAGTCTTTGATTCGCTCGCAGCTAGCGCGTGAAAGCTAATAGATATTTCAAAATAACAGGAAACGAACAGGAAACGTCCGGTTTTCTACAGTCGCCCGTCTCTCCCTGGCCCTGTCCCCCTTCACGATAAAGCCGGCCGATCGATCCATCTGGCGCAAGCCGAAAATGTTCCACATGGAACAATGCCACCGGCAAACCCGGGGGCAAACCGGGGATGGGCAAATCGGGGAGCTAACCCGCTGCGCTCGCCAGGCGACGGTAGTCGGATTCGGCTTGCGGGGAGAGGAATACCCAGAGCGTGTATATTCCCATCGCGGTCCCGAACGGGACATTAATCAGAGAGATGAAAGCCATTACCAAGCTTAAGGTGCGGGCCCAACTCTCCCGTTCCAGCAATCCGAAGCCGGCGATTACGCAGGCGGCCGCCTTCGCCAGCACCAGAATGCCTATTGTCTGCAGGAGCGGATGAAGAAAATCGGCGTGTGGCCCGCTGTAGTTTCCGAATATTGTGTTGGCGATAATCAGCAGAACTGCTCCGCCGATTGCATGCAAGGCGGCGTATGCGATCCACAGGATACCGAGCAGCTTGAGATGCTGTTCCACCCGGCTCATCAATGGCTGGCCTACCACCGTACCGCACCTTCCGCAAACCGTCTGATTGGCCGCAACCGGACTGCCGCATGAATTGCAATACATTATGGCCTCCCTCTGGAATGAACCTGGCAGCGTCTCAGTGTATCCCTGGAGCCTTGCTGACCAGCTAAGCTTATAAACGAGGAAAACAGCCTGGAAGTTCATCTCATCGACGGTACCTACGAACTCTTTCGCCACTATTACGCGCTGCCGTCGATGCGCGATTCGGCGGGCAACGAGATTGCTGCCGTCCGCGGGGTGGTGCTGTCGTTGATGGGCATGCTGCGCGAGGGGGCTACGCATATGGGCGTGGCCACCGACCACATAATTGAGTCGTTTCGGAACGAGCTTTGGCCGGGCTACAAGACCAGTGAGGGCATTGAGCCGGAGCTGTTCGCGCAATTTCCCCTGCTGGAAGAAGCTTTGTCCTCTTTTGGCCTTGTGGTATGGCCGATGGTGGAGTTCGAGGCCGATGATGCTCTGGCCTCAGCGGCCGCCGGGGCAGCCCAGGATGAAAGAGTGGAGCGGGTGATTATATGTACGCCCGATAAAGATCTGGCTCAATGCGTGCAGGGAACACGCGTGGTGCAGATGAATCGGCGGGCGCGCAGCCTGCAGGACGAGAGTGGCGTAATCGCGAAGTTTGGGGTGTTGCCAAAGTCCATTCCGGACTACCTGGCGCTGGTGGGAGACGCCGCCGACGGCTATCCCGGTCTGCAGCGATGGGGCGCGAAGTCCGCCGGCGCCGTGCTTGCCCGGTATCTGCATCTCGAAGACATTCCCAAAGATGGAAGTGTGTGGGAAGTAAAAATTGCGAATGCCAGAACGCTGGCAGCGACCCTGGCGCTCGAACGTGAGCGGGCCTTGCTCTTCAGGACGCTCGCCACGCTGCGCAGCGACATTCGTCTGTTTGACTCAATTGATGAATTGCGATGGAAGGGACTGGCGCCTGGGTTTGAAGCCATGGCCACGCGATTGGGGATTGAAGACCGGGTAAGCGCCTGGGGTTAACACGAAGGGCACGAGGGAAAGAGCGCGAGGTCACGGAGAAATCTTCTGTGTCCTTTTCTTTGTCCTTCGTGCCCTTCGTGTTAACCCCCCCGGTCTAAGATGTTGCTCTCACCGCTTCTGCTGAATTTGCCAGAATCTCGGGGAAGCACTCCAGATCGTGGTGAAAGTAAGTGTAGTAGCGACGCTGAAAAGCTCCTGGAATTTGTCCTGGGAGCGCATCGTGCATCAGTGACGGTTGCACGCCCTTGGCGAAGTACATGTCGTACTCCCGCTTTTCTTTGGTCGCGATGCGGCCACGGTGCTCGCAGACGAAGAAATCTTTCACCCGGGAAAACGTGCTGGCCGAGAGGTTGATTTCATCGGGACAGCCGCTGCTCTCCATGCGCGAGGCGAAATTCACCGACTCTCCCCAGACGTCGAATGCCAGCTTGCGGATGCCGACGATGCCGCTGATCACCGGTCCAGTGTGCAGGCCGATGCGTATAGACCAGCCAGGCTTGCCGGGCATCTTGCGATTTTTTACCTGCGCGAGGATCTCGTATGCAGCCAGCATGGCATCCACCGCGTGAGAGGCCACGTGCGTGGGCAGACCGGAGACGCACATGTAGCTGTCGCCGATGGTTTTCAGTTTTTCCAGCCCATAACGGGAAGTGATCTGATCAAAGGCGGTGAAATAATCGTTGAGAGCGTTGACCAGTTCTTCCGCGGCCAGGCGCTCGGTCTCCAGCGTAAAGCCTTTGAAATCGGTGAAAAGGATGGTCACGTCTTCGTAATAGCGTGGAGCGACGAAACCCTTCTCCTTCAATTCTGCCGCCACCACTGAAGGCAATGTTTGCAACAGAAGAGATTCGGCCAGCTCCTGCTGCTGCTTGAGCTCTTCGGTCCTGAGCTTCAACAGCCGCGACTGGATGAAATCCTGCCGGGTGTAGCGCTCGATGGAGTAGCCGACGATGCCCGCGACGACATCGGTGCCGAGGAGGAAGAAGGTGTTGTTCAGAATGATGGATGTGGGGTAGTGGCTGGCGATGATTGCGACCTCATATCCAATGGAAATAATGGCGGCGGCAGCCACCGCGTAAACGAACAGCAGGCGCACGAACGTGCAAATCACCATCACCACCAGCAGGACGCCGGCATAAAAGAAGTAGCGCGCGGGCGCGGGCAGGAGGGTGATGATGGCCACAATTCCCAGTCCGGTAATGACGCCCATAGCCGCGACCGACAACTGCATGTACTGCTTGAACCATCGCGAGTGGGAGAACACGCACAATGCCGTGATCAGCGGGCACAGGATGCCGAAGCGGATAATCCAAATGCGCGGGGCTTCGGCTGGCGCCAATGCCCAATCCAGCAGGCCAAAGATCGCGACCAGCCCCAGGGCAACTGGCAACACGCGATGCATGTGGGGTAGCGAGTCCTCGAAGTACCGGTCGAGGAACTCCCGCTCAATCTCCGGCGGGAAGCGCAGAGTGATGGGATCTGCGGTCACGGCAAGGGCATTGGCGATATTTAAATCTTGGGTCACAAATGCCCCGGCAATGGGCCAGCTTCCTGCCGCGGTACAAATCCCGGTCGCACCTAACCGGCGGCCAACGAA
The DNA here is from genome assembly GCA_025980765.1 of Terriglobales bacterium. Classification (GTDB taxonomy): domain Bacteria; phylum Acidobacteriota; class Terriglobia; order Terriglobales; family Acidobacteriaceae; genus Gp1-AA112. The sequence continues at coordinate 23,177 of JAICXB010000029.1, read as the reverse complement.
AATAGCATCCACCGCCGCAGAAAGTGCTCAATCATACCTACATTTCGGGAATTCACACAGGCTTTGTTGCGAATCAGCGGGACTGGAGGGCGCGCCGGATCCAGCATCTCTGAATATTTCGGGAACCGCTATTGGGTGATGTTCCTGCCGAAATGAAATGCGGGTCCGACGGAAACGCGGACCGTGTTGCGGCCGTCCTTGAGCAGATCATTAAACAGGTGATCGTGGACGAAATCTGCTTGCATCCGCAATACCAGGTGCTTGCTGGCGTTCAGGTCAAGTCCGCCACCAAAGCCGTAAAAGCCGGCCCAGTCCTGCTTCTTGCCTGAGGGCGCAAGCTGCATCACGATTACCGAGCTGATTGGATCCTGAGGACGAGGAACCGCGTTCTCATGGATGGCTCCGAGGGAAGGACGAATGAACAGCGTGACGCGGGGAAAATGCCGGTAATTAAACTGCGGCCCGGCGGCGAAGGTCTGCGTCTTCGAGTTCACGGGAATCGCCAGTTGAAAGCCTGGCGGAATCAGGCCGGCAGTTGCGAGGCGCTGTAGTTCGGCTCCGAGTTGCTGCTGTAAGGAGAGTGGCAACAGGTTTGGTGTGAGCGGCAATTGGCCGGTGGCGATGCTATAGTCGAATCCAAGTCCGTACCAAGTCTTCGGATTCACCCCGATCTGAGTATGAAAGCCGCGCTCGGCAAGGTCCACATGAGGGCTCTCGAAATAGGCAAAGCCGCCGTACAGGTCATAGTGCGGGACATAATCCTGCTGCGCGAAGGCATTGAAGCTTGAGAATAGGAGAATCCCCGGTACGAGAATTAGGCAGAAACGCAAACCTGTTGATCCACTCCTCAAGATCGGAAGCAGCCTCAGCATTCCTAAGATGATTTTGGTGTTCAGGTTTTCGTCCGCCAAAAAGCGAGGGCGCATCCGTCAGACGTTCGTTCGAGCTGCGCGCAGCTTTTCGTATAACAGTGGGTTGGCGTCACGCGCTTGTTTTGCCATTTCCGAGAACTCGGCTTCGCTTTTAGCCAGATATTCATCAATCGCATGGCGGTGCGCCAGATAGTAAGTTAGACCGCCATAGATTTGTTCCAGCGAAAGCGAGGGAAAGCTTTGCGCAATGGATTCCGGAGATTCGCCCTGTAGAAACTGATACACCACAGAATCGAGCGATACGCGGCTAGAAACAAAATAGTAGCCGCCATCGCGTTCTTGAATGTACGTATTACTCATCGCTCCGAAATTGTAGCCGATATTGAAGATGAGGTCCTTGCGACTTCATTCTTTAATCAACTCGAACTCACAATCGCGATCACTCGTACCGGGCTGCCGGAGCCGTTCACGATCTTGAGCGGCGCGGCGATTACGACGGCACCGGTGGGAGGCAATTGGTCAAGGTTGGCTAATCCGGCTAGTCCGAACTTGCCGCTGCCATGCATCAGGTAGTGATTGGGAAATGGTGGATTGAAGGTGGCGGCCTGTCCAGCATCGGTGCCGACTGTCTCCACGCCCACTCCCAGTATGTTGCGTTCCTTCGCCAGCAACTCCGAGGATTCTTTGGCGAAACCCGGAGTGTGTGGACCGTCGTCTTTTAGATTTATGTAATCCGCGCCACCTCTTCGCGACCAGCCGGTACGCAGCAGCAGCCACGATCCTGGCTTGATTCTTCCATGCTGCGCTTCCCATTGTGAGATGTCAGACGGAACGACCAGATAGTCGGGATTGCCTGCAACCTTGGCGATGATATCGATAACGCAAGCCGGCCCGATGAACTGGCTGGGTGGAATTCGGTCCACGCTGTTGTTAGGCAGGTCCTTTCCGCTGATCCAGTGGATGGGCGCGTCGAAGTGCGTGCCGGTGTGCTCGCCGGTTTCAAACGCATTCCAGTACCACGCCGGACCGCGAGCGTCATAGTGGGAAAGTTCCCAAATGCGGAATTTCGGCGTGTTATTGAACTGCGCCGGCAGAGGCAGAATCGGCGTATCGGGGCTGAGCGGCTGTGTGAGATCGACTACCCGCAACGAACCTCGATTCAATTCTTCAACCAGCTGCATCAAGAGCTTCGACATCGATGTCCTCTCCGGCTATGTTTTCAGCGACTTCAAGTAGCGGCTGAATGCAAAACGATTTTCCAGCAGAGTAAGATCCGTCACATATTTCGCCGGGCCGCTGGCTTCCACTTTGGCCACAATTACGGTCAGCTCTTTGGACTGGAGCGCGTTATTTACGGCAGCCACAAAAGTCTCGCACGTGGCCACTGCCGAAGTGCGAGGAACTCCTGCTGCCTCAGCCACTCTGGCAAGATCCGTGCCGGTGGCAGTTGCCGTTGGGAAGCCGCCTACCGAGAGCAGGCTCTCATTGTCAAAGACGATGTGGACCATATTGCGCGGACGATAGCGCGCCATGGTGCTAAAGGTCCCGAGATTCATCAGCACCGAACCATCGCCGTCGAATACCACGATGGTTTGTTGTGGCAGAGAAAGCGCGAGCCCCAGGCCGGTGGACGAAGCCAGTCCCATCGCGTGCTGAAGATAGAAGAAATTGGGTCGATGTCCCAGCGACTGCAACTCGGCGGCGACCGCTCCCATAATGGTCACGACCACGCATTGTTCGAGTTGCGCGTAAATCGCTCGCAGGCAGTCAAGGCGAAGCATTACTCCTCCCACATCAGGTCGCGGGTGAGCAACAGTGCGACCGGTTGCAGACTGCTGGCGGCGAGCGTCTGCGCTTCCCGAATCCGTTGCGCAACAGATTCGACGCTCTGCAAACAAAAATAAGGAATGCCCAGCGCGCGCAGCACCGGTTCGGTGAGATTGCCGCCCTGCGTTTGCCAAGGATCGCGCTCGCCAAACGTGCCGCGATAGCTGATCAGCATCAGCAGCGGAATGCGGTACAAGAGTGCGAAGGAAACTATGCCGTTGACGCTGGCAAGAAAGCCGTGGTTCTGCATCAGCATCGCCGAACTCACGCCGGCAAAATGAGCGCCTGCGGAAATTCCCACTCCTTCTTCTTCCTTGGCAAGCCGGACGAGGATCATTTCGGGATCCTCCTCAGCCATGCGAATCAAATGCACCAGCCATGTTTCTGGCAGTGCCGAGACCAGTCGTATCCCCGCCGATTTCAGCGCCGAATAAATCGCTTGCGAACTGTGTACGGATACTGGCATAGGGCTGGCTACGGCGGTAGCACAGCGTCTATAACATACAGGATTACGACTTTGACTGGTTGGGAGCGTCCGCCTTCGCACAATGAGTTGCGTAGGCGAACGTCTGCGCTCAAGACTCTTTCTAGGGCCGCTTGCAAGTTCAACAAAGCAAGTCTCCGTTTCTTGTCCGTGTCCTGGAAGCACGTATGCACATAGCAGTTGATTGAGACTGCCTAACCAGATCTCAGTTTGTCCGTCTCACGAGAGAGGTCCGAGATCCATGGAGTTTGAAACCTTCTGGCAGGACGTTCGCTATGCTTTACGCCTGTTGCGCCTGAATCCGGGATTTACTGCGGTAGCGCTGCTGTCCCTGGCTTTAGGCATCGGGGCAAACACCGCAATCTTTCAACTGCTGGATTCAGTGCGCCTGCGCCTGCTGCCAGTCAAAGATCCGCAGCAGCTCGTTGAAGTTCAGGTTGATTCCAAAACAGGAAAGAGCGGCACATTCACCAACTGGCACGCGCAGATGACCAACGCGCAATGGGAGCAGCTTCGAGTTGAGCAGCAGGTCTTCTCCGGAATGTTCGCGTTTGCGCCTCATGATTTCAACCTCGCCCCAAGCGGAGAAGCCAGGAAGGAACGGGGACTGTGGGTTAGCGGGGACTTCTTCAATGTTCTCGGCGTTCATGCCCTTCTCGGCCGAGTATTCAATGAACGTGACGATCAGCCGGGATGCGGCGCGCCTGGCGTTGTCATCAGCTATCCCTTTTGGAAGAGTGAGTACGCCGGAGATCCCGCGGTAATCGGAAAACCAATTTCCCTGGAAGGCCATACCCTCGACATCGTCGGCGTGACCCCCGCGAATTTCTTCGGAATGGAAGTCGGGCAAAGCTTCAAAGTCGCCGTGCCGGTATGCGCGCAAGACGCGCTGGAAGGAGAAGACAGCCAATTACACAAAGGATATTTCTGGTGGCTGACTGTTATGGGCCGCCTAAAACCCGGTATCTCGCTCACTCAGGCGGGCGCGCAACTGAATTCCTTGGCTCCGGCATTGTTTAAAGAAACTCTGCCGCCTACTTTTCACGGAGAGCGCGCCAGCGAATATCTGGCTTTCACCTTCAAAGTGCTGCCCGCCGCATCTGGCATTTCGGAACTGCGCGAAGACTATTCCACCCCCCTTTGGCTGCTGCTGGGAATTGCCGCTCTAGTGCTGCTCATTGCCTGTGCCAATTTGGCAAATCTGATGCTGGCTCGCGCCAGCGCTCGCGAGCGCGAGATTGCCGTTCGCCTTGCGGTAGGCGCTTCTCGTGGCCGCATCATCCGCCAGCTCCTCGCCGAGGGCGTTGTTCTGGCCGTGATTGGCGCCCTGCTCGGCTTAGTGCTGGCGCAATGGCTCAGCCGATTTCTGGTTGCATTTTTGGCCACCGGCGGCCAATCGCTATTCGTAGATCTGTCTCCCGATTGGCGGGTATTGGGCTTTACTGCGGCGGCTGCAACTCTGACCTGCATCTTGTTCGGCCTTACGCCGGCGCTGCGCGGCACGCGCATTTCTCCGCAGGCTGCCATGAAGGCCGGCAGCCTGGGACTCACCACCACCCGCGAACGCTTCGGACTGCGCCGCATTCTTGTGGTTTCGCAGGTTGCTATGTCGCTGGTGCTGCTGTTCGGCGCACTGCTGTTCACCCGCACTCTGCGTAATCTGATGACGCTCGACGCCGGCTTCCGCGAAAACGGCATTCTTACGGTCATTCTGGACTACAGTCCGCTTAGGCTCCCCGCGTCAGAACGAATCGCATTCAAGCGAGAAGTACTGGAGCGTATGCGTACTATTCCGGGAGTAGAGTCTGCGGCAGGTGCCGACATCCTGCCTATCAGCGGCAATGGAATGAACGATAAAGTGTGGATGCAGGACAATCCCAAGAACCGCGTCGTCACAGATATGGCTCCGGTCAGCTCGGATTACTTCCAGACACTCTCAATTCCTCTCCTCGCCGGCCGGGATTTTTCCAGCCGCGATACCGTGACTGCGCCGAATGTTGCCATCGTCAATGAGATCTTCGCGAAGAAAGTGTTCGGAGAAGTGAATCCGGTGGGCAAGAGTTTCGTTCGTGAAGCTACCTCACGCGATCCAGAGGCCACGTTTCAGATCGTCGGTCTGGTGAAGAACACCAAATACCATGACATGCGCGAGGACTTTGAACCAATCTTCTACAGTCCGCTATCTCAGGCGATAAACCCGGATACATATCAGCAAATCCTGCTTCGCTCCTCCATCCCGCTCAGTGAGTTGACCGCGCAGATCAAGCGAACGGTCACGGAAATCAATCCAGTAATTTCGATCTATCACTTCCGCAGCTTTAAAACCACGATCAAAGACTCGCTCCTGCAAGAGCGCCTGATGGCCATGCTGTCCGGATTCTTCGGCGTGTTGGCTGGACTGCTGGCGACCATCGGGTTGTACGGCGTGATGTCATACATGGTGGTGCGCCGCACAAACGAGATCGGCATCCGAATGGCTCTCGGCGCAGATCGCAGTGGCATCATCCGCATGATATTGCGCGAAGCCGGAACCTTGCTGGGGATTGGTCTGGCGGTCGGAATGGTGCTGGCGCTGGCCGGAGCGCGCACCACGAGTGCTTTGCTTTACGGATTGAAGCCTGATGACCCGCTTACGCTGGCAGCATCGATCGCACTTCTTGCAATTGTGGCAATCGCCGCCAGTGCATTGCCTGCGAGACGCGCTGCCAAACTGGATCCTATGGTCGCACTGCGAGAGGAATGAGAATCTCTTGCGCAGGCGAGCGCGACCGCATCCACGAGGTCGAAGCCGTTGTTAGGGAGCAGCTTCGATCAGGCGCAATAGCGCGTTGGTTTCCGGCAGGGTTCCCGTCTGCTTGTGGTCGAAGAGCTTGGCTCCGTTCTTAAATATCTGAAGATTCCCGGGCAAGCCGGTTCGGATGCGAACCTCAATGTTCTTTTGGGCAGCAGCCTCGCGCAGGCTCACGGCCGCGCGTCGCAGGTCCATTCAAAAAAAACAGCGTCGAATTTCGATCATAGGGAGGACTTCATTATATTGTGCAGGCCTGGCCCGCAAAAGGGCCCTCCCAACAGAGCCTGACGGACGTGGAAATTCCCTGTTCCGCGAAATAACAGGGAATTTTGCAGGGATTTTTCGGTTGATCTCCAGAATTGTTGAATTCTGCCAACATTCAACGAATTTTACCAGGAAGCAGGGAATTAGCAGGGAATCTGTGGGAATCGGTCTAACCGACCAGGAATACTGGAGTTACCCGCTTTGGGAATGAAATCTGGAAAATAGCAGGGAATTTAAAGGGCCGGAAGACATCCGGCCCTTTTACTATTCGGGTGAACTGACTATCTTGGATTCGGATTGTAGGGTTGCTGGTCAGGAGGCGGCAGTTCACGACCGTGTCCCTGATATCCGCTGTATTCGTGCATTCTGACGTTGCGATCAAGACGGAAGGTGAGTTCAGTCTCGGCGGGGACGTTGAGATCTTTGCCGCGCGTTAAGACTTGAGTTCCGGCGCCGGCGGCTCCGCCTAACACTGCGCCAATGGCTGCACCTTTTCCGCCGCCCGCAAGAGCGCCGATCAAGGTTCCTGCCAATGCGCCACCACCGACATATTCGCCAGTGCGCTTGTTCGCGCCCAAGCCGCCATTCTTGCTGCTGCCCGCCGCGCTGGTTCCCTCGGTGTCCAGCCGATAACTCCGGCCATTCACTTCCACTGAGCGCAGATCGAGGGTCATGTCTTTGCTGTCGTTGCCGGTGCTCACGACAGCAAGCTGCGCGCGAGCGCCGCGCGGAATCACGATGTTGCCGTTACTATCAGTCACATCGCGCGAGATAGTACCGGGGAACTGAGCTCCAGCGGTTACATTTCCATTCTTGGCATTAATGTCCTGATCGGTGCGGACGTGAACTTCAGTCCCAGAAGGCACGACCGTAGCTCCGTTGGCCGGAGAACCGTATCCGGGTGATTGTGCGAACGCTCCGCAAGCGAACAGCAGCGCCGCACACATGGTCAATCGTTGTGCGAGTCTATGCATGAAATCTCCTCCTTCAATCCTCGAGCCGACACGTCATTGCTTTGTCTTGAAGTCTCTAGATAGAGATGCGGTCCGAGAGCGACAGGTGTGCCGATGAGAGTTGGAATTGCGACATAAGCAGCAACTCAGACGTGAGTCTCCGCTCGATTTTTTAAGGCTCGGGCGATTCGCCCAAGGAGATGCCGGGCGAGGCCGCCCGGCGTTCCGCGAACGTGCAGAGTTCTTCTAAGCTGTTGCTGCCTTTTTGCGAAATGCTGCCGCATTTTCAGAGAGGAATGCATCCAGAGTCTTTGGCCGCCGTCCGGTGAGCTGCTGGACATCGGGAGTCAACTCCCCGGCGCCTCCGGTCAGAAAGTACTCCTGAAGCTCAACCAGAGCGTTGGCCTGCCACTCCGGCATTCCCGTGCTCACCAATGATTTCTTGAGCTCGCTAGTAGATACATCCACGTAGCGCACGGGACGGCCACTCACGCGCGAGATTTTCGCCGCCAGTTCAGCGTAGGTCACTGCCTCGGGGCCATTGATTTCATAAGTTTTGTTTTCCGCTTTGGTCTCCAGCAGGCTGGCCGCACACTCGGCGATATCGTTCACCGCCACGAAACTCATGCGCGAATCCTTCATCGCGGCATAAAAAGCGTCCTGCGTGTGAATTGTCGGCGCGTAGAAGGCGAGAATGTTCTCCATAAAGCTGTTGGGACGAAGAATGCTGAAGGGGACTCCCGATTCTCTCAGCTTCTGCTCCGCCTCACTGTGCCATTTCGGGAAGGATTTGTTCCATCGTCCCGCTCCCGCCGAGGAGTTGAGCACGAGATGGCGGACTCCAGTCTCTTTGGCGACAGCGATCACGTTCGATTCCAGTTCCACCAGTTGAGGAATCGGCGAGCAGACCAGAAATACCGCGTCGACATCTGTCAGCGCCCGGCGCAAACTGGCTTTGTCGGCGAAGTCGGCGATCACAGTCTTCGCGCCCGCGGGAGCGTTCTTTGCGTCGTCTGGGTTGCGGTAGCCGGCAGTGACTGGCTTTCCGCGTTTCAATACGGCATTCAAGACAGCTCCACCAACGCTACCTGAAGCTCCTGTAACTAAAATCATGACGTTCTCCTTGTGAGTTTCTTCGGAGCGCGACTCGCCGGCGGCAACCTAATGTTGGTAATGCCGCGCGGGCTCGCCCGACTCTTCTTAATGTAGACGCATGGGACTAAAGAGTGAAGGACGCAGGACCGTCAGCGCGGGCGATTCCGTTGATTGCTCACAATTTAGCCGCTTGAGGGTCTATTGGGAGGAACGGTCGGGTGCAAATTATCCCGATCTAGCGCAAGCATCTGTAACATAATCAGGACGGAGCGGTGGCGTGTTTGGTCGATTTCAACCCGTCGGGGAAGGATGGCCGTTGCGTGCGCTCATCCTTTCCTTTGCCGTTCACTGTGTGCTACTGGCGTATTTTTGCTGGCGTCCGCAGCCGATCATAGTCACGCCTTCCACTGTCATGGCGGGAGAGAACGGCAGCGCGCTCGGCATCGTTTACCTTCCCACTGACGCATCGCTGCGTATTCCCGTAAACGAACAGTCGCACAGCCTCAGGTACCAAGCTGCTCGCAAGAAACCGGTGAATAAGCGCGCGCATAAAAATGCTCCAGTTCGGGATGAGGAGCACGCTACCGACACCCAGGTCCAGAGTCCGCCCGCGGGTTCAAGGTTTGGATCGCTCGATTACGGTCCCGATGACGGCCATGATATTCGTCCGGCGCTGCCGGTCACATTCCCCGACCCCCGGGTTCCACGCTCGGAGTTGCCGGAAGGATTTACAGGCGACATCATTATCGAGGTCACGATTGACGAAGCCGGGAACATCACCGGGAAAAAAGTATTGCAAAGCGTGGGCCCTGGCGTTGACGAAAAAGTGCTTGCGGTGCTGGAACGTTGGCGCTTCCGCCCAGCCACCCGCGATGGTCTCCCCATTCCCTCGCGCCAGGACGTACATTTCCATTTCCCCAGTTGAATGATTGCAGGAAATCACCGGGCACAGACGCTTACCGCGTCTCTACCGGAGAGAAGCCTTTGGTGGCGAACCAAAGGTGTTTACAGCGCCTTCGACTTGAGCACCCCCACGCAGCATGTCGCGTGCTACGCTCCGTGGAGCACACGTGTCTGCATTCGAAAAAGCGCCGGCTGACCTACAGGAGATCCTGCGCAAACCGATTCGTGAGCTGGGACTCAAGCTCGAGGGCTCTCCGCTGGAGCGATTTGTGCAACAGCTCTATCGCGAGCTTAACGCCAAAGGCCTGAATAAGTTTCGACCGCTCTGCTATCTCACGGACGAATGGGGATGTCCTTCGGGTGAGCCGGTGATTGGCATTCCGTTTTATCTGGCCGATCCCAAATTGGCACACCTGGAAAAGGAAATGAATGATCTGGAAGACTCGCGCCAGATCATGATGTATCTCAGGCATGAAGCCGGACACGCCATGAACTATGCCTATGCGCTGTACAAGACGCCGGAATGGAAGGAACTCTTCGGACCATTCCGCCGGCCATACCGCGATCAATATCGTCCAGTGCCGTTCTCCCGGCACTTCGTCCGTCACATGGAAGGCTGGTACGCGCAGAAGCATCCCGACGAAGATTTTGCTGAGACCTTCGCCGTGTGGCTGACTCCTCGTTCGCGCTGGCGAGAGCGCTACAAGAACTGGCCGGCGATGCTGAAGCTTCGTTATGTTGATCGCGAGGCCAAAAGGCTGGGGAATGTCGATCCGGTGCGCCCGCAGGGGCATACTGACATCACCGTTGAGGAGATGGAGACTACTGTCGCCGAGTTTTACGAAAGCGCTCTCCAACAGCAGCCATCTCCCGGCGACCTTGCGCTCGATACCGATCTGGAAGACATCTTTAATGTCTCGCGGCGAAAGCGCCAAGGCGTGCGCCTCGCGGCGGAACTGTTGCGGGAAAATCGCAAGTATCTGATTGACAAGCTTACGTATTGGAGCGGCGCTCAAAGGCCGTTAATCCGCAAGCTGATCGAATCGATCGAAAACCGCGCAGCGGAGCTGAACCTGAAAGCGGAGATCCGGCGAGAAAAAGAATATCTGACGGAGATAACCGTTTACGCCACCGCGCTGGCCATGAACTACGTGACCCGCGGAAAGTTTGTTTAGGCCACCAGCAAGAGCTTTAACACGGAGGACACAGAGGGCACGGAGGAAAGAAAAAGAGATTGATTTTGGCTTCCCTCTGCGGTCTCCGTGTCCTCCGTGTTAAAGGTTCTGATTAACTACCCATGAGCGAAAAACTCAAAATTGTGATTTTGTACGACGTATGGGGCGAGGAAGAAGTCGAAGCCGAGCCGAAACCCAAGCGGAAAACGCGTCGCAAACGCCGGGCGGTTCGGCGGGAAAAGCACGACCGAGAGGAAATATTCGAGGCGCTGGAGAAGCTTGGTCACGAGCCCAGTTACCAGGTGCTCGACGGAACCGACAAGACCCTAGCCGCTCTGCAAAAATGCGAGGCCGACCTGTTTTTCAATCTCACCGAATCCTATGCAGGCGACGATACCAAAGAGATGAACGTCGCCGCTTACCTCGACCTGCTCGGGCGTACCTACACCGGAGCCGGCCCGCAGGCGCTTTATCTTGCGCAAGACAAGTCACTGGCGAAAAAGCTGTTCAAGTTCCATGGCATCCAGTCTCCCTACTTCGCTACTTGTTTTCGCGGTCGTGTCGATCACTCGCAGGACATCAGCTTCCCTTTGATTGTGAAGCCTACGTCGGAAGACGGCTCCATCGGCATCGACCAGAACTCGGTGGTGAACAGCGTGAAGGAACTGATGGAACGCATTCACTACATCCAGGAGGAGTTCGATTCTCCCGCGCTGATCGAGGAATACATCGAAGGACGCGAGATCTATGCGGCGGTCCTAGGCAATGAACATGCCGAAGTCTTGCCCCTGATCGAGCTTGACCTCTCGAAGCTTCCGGAAGGAATGGCCAAGGTAGCAGGCACAGAGGTGAAGTGGGAGAAGGACAGCGAAGCTTATAAAGTAACGAAATCACAACCCGCGGAAGACCTGAGCGAAGAGGCGATCGAGTCGCTGTCTCGGACGGCGCTGGCGGTGTATCGCACGCTGCAACTGCGGGATTACGGGCGGATTGACATGCGTCTCACCAGCAAGGGCGAGGTGTTTGTAATCGAGGCCAATCCCAATCCCTGGCTATCGAGCACTTCCGAGTTCTACATGGCAGCAAAGAAGTCCGGGCGATCTTACCAGGAGATGGTCGAGCAAATTGTTCATCTCGCCCGCAAAGACCGCCGCCGCAGAGATCAAGTTCGGATTGGATAACCCCTCTGCCAACTCTGAAATCGCTCTACACCCGCGCAAGGCCAAGGCTTGTAGCCGGGTTAAGTAGCTTGTTGGCGCGATCTCAGGCTTTCATACGCATCTTTCACCGCTGTTTCCCCGCTTCGACTAGGCGTCTAGGTTCGCCAAAGTCGGCCATTACGCCGATATAGCCAGAGTAGATGCGTCCGTAGCCTCGCTCCAGACAAATGCAAAGGAGCATTCGAGGCATGAAGAAATTAGGAATTATGTTATTTGGATTATGCCTGGCGGCAGCTTCAGTCTTCGCTCAAGTTCCCCATTCGAATCACGTCGTGATGGTGATGGAAGAGAACCATGGATACAGCAGCGTGATCGGCAGCTCGAGCATGCCGTATCTGAACAGCCTGGCAAAAGAATACGGTCTGGCGACTCAGTACTATGCCAGTACGCATCCCTCAATCGGCAACTATTTCATGCTGACCACGGGGCAGATCCTCACCAACAACGACAGCAGCACGATTACGGTGACCTCCGACAACATCGTTCAGCACATGATGTCGGCGGGCAAGAGCTGGAAGTCTTACGCCGAGGACCTGCCATATACCGGTTATACCGGCGGCGATATCAATAATTACATGAAGCACCACAACCCATTCGCGTATTTCGCCGACGTGCGCAACAGCAGCAACGAAAAGTTCAACCTGGTTCCGTTCACTCATTTCCATACTGATTTGCAAAATGGGCAGCTCCCGGATTTCTCCTACATCGTGCCGGATTCGCTTCATGATGCCCACAACGGTAGCCTTGCGACCGCAGATTCGTGGCTGAAGGAGAACATTGCGCCCCTTTTGGCTAATGCGGAGTTTCAACAGGATGGGCTGCTCATAATCGTCTTCGATGAAGCCGCCGATAGCGACAGCACCAGAGGTGGCGGGCATGTTGCGATGGTGGTCGTCGGCCCAAAGGTGCGCAGGGGCTATCGCTCAACGCGTGTGTATCAGCATCAGAGTACCCTCAGGCTGATCATGAGCGCTTTAGGAATGAGCAGCTTTCCCGGAGCCGCGGCTAGCGCTCCGAGCATGAGCGAGTTCTTCGTTTCCAGCACCTCGTCGCCCAACCCCGGCGTATGTCCGATGACGTCAACTGGAGTAAGGGTCTGTAGTCCCGCGAGCGGCAGCACGATGGGTTCACCTGTGACAATTACCGCCGGGTCAGACGCTTCCGCTGGAATCGCATCGATGATGGTCTATGTGGACAATCAGGCCCGCTACACCACATTTACCAACTCCGTAAACACCTCATTGAGCATGTCTGCTGGGACTCATAATCTCGCGGTAAAGGCCTGGGACCATCAAGGCCATCTCTACACCCATTCGCTGACCTTTAAGGCGGATTGAACTACTCCGGAGACTTCCGGCTGGAACATCAGTTCCGGCTGGAAGTTCTTTCTTCCTGCGCGCCTCCCGTGCTCTCCCGTTTTCCAGCATCCAAATTGGCATAAGATGGTAGCGAGAGGCGCCCAATGAGACCTGCTGCTTTGGCCTGCAACGATGCAGCCGCCGAGCGGAATGTTGCCGGCAATCGTCAGCCAACCCCCGCACGTTCGAAGGTCATTCCGTTCTCGATCATGCAAATGGATTGCGCGTGCTCACTGACGCGCAGGGCAGCGCGGAGCGTCACCCAGCTCTATGACCTGGTATTGACCCCGGTGAAGATGAAGGCAACGCAGTTTGTGTTGTTGAGAGCGATCGCCGAATCCGGACAAATCGCGCAATGGCAGCTTGGGCGGGACCTTTCGATCGCCGTCGAGACTCTCACCCGACGGTTAGCTACGATGCGACGCGCCGGATGGGTTGAGGTGCGTCCCAGTTCGGACCACCGCGAGCGTCTGTACTGCATCACCGATGCTGGACGAGTTCAGCTCGAAAGGGCCCTTCCTTATTTTGTACGCGCGCAACGAAGATTGCAGGACCAGCTTGGCGCAGAGGGATGGATGCAGATGCAGCAGTGCCTCGATCGACTGGCCCGCTCCGCCGAGCGCTCTATCTCGGCTCGATCCAAGAACGTAGCTCCGGAGCTCTGATCCGCATTTGTGCTGGCTGCAACGAATGACCCTAGCCAGTATGACAACGAAAACTTGTCGATCGGATTCCTACTTATAGGCAGGAAAAAGGAGGACAAGAAGTATGTTGTGGACATTGGCGGTGATTTTCTTCATTTTGTGGATTGTGGGTCTTGCCGGTGCATACTCAATCGGAGCTTGGATTTGGCTGTTCTGCGCCATCTGGATCATCTCACTGATCGCGCAGCTTGCCGGAGCAGGCCGTAGGCGTACTCCGAACGCCCCGCAGCACATGTAGATCCAATCGGCACATCGTCCCATCCCTATCCGAATCGAAGGTGAAAGACGCGGCTTGCCGCGTCTTTCGCGTATCTCCGTTAACCCGCCTTTAAGAATTCCTGGTTGCCAGTTGCGCCCCGGTTGCGGAATCCCAAGTCGCTTCCAGCACATCACAGTTGTGTCCTGTCTGAGCAGCGTACCTACAGGCGCAAGGAGAGACTTGAAGCGGCTCGCTGAGAGAGAACCGATTCCCTCGTACCGCAAGGGAGTCACCGCTGTGGTCCTCACCGGAATCGCCGGCTATGTGGATGTGGTTGGTTATCTTTCGCTCTCTCACATCCTGAACGCCAACATGAGCGGTAATACCATTGGCATCGCGTACCGGACCATCGAACAGCGCGGAGACCTGGCCTTGCATCGAGGATGGGCAGTGCTAATGTTCATCGCCGGATTATTCGTCGCGGCATTCATTCATGAAGTGGGACAGCGACGGAAGTTTCGGCCAGTCGCGGCAATCACTCTAAGCCTTGAAGCAGCATTGCTGGCGGCCTATGTGTATTTTGGAACTCCGCTGCTCGTAGGCGCGGAAATGAAACCATCCCCCCCAATGTTCTACGCGTTGTTGGCTCTTTCAACATTGGCCATGGGAATACAGAATGCGACGCTCACGCGCGTAGGCGCCCTGAGCGTTCGCACCACACATGTGACTGGGACAATTTCGAAGTTTGCTGAATCCGGATCGCGCTATTTGTTTTGGCTCTACGACCGGGCTCGGGCCGGACGTTCCTGGCTCTTCGCGGTAAGAGCATCACGCAAGCAGCGCGATTTTATCGCTGCGGTGCTTACGGCGATTTCCTGGGTCGCATTCCTGGCAGGTGGCTTCGCCGGAGCCTGGCTCAGACAGCGTATCGAATTGCGATCGCTCTATCTCCCGGTAGCGATTCTCGCCATTATCAGCATCTCTGATGTTTTTGTTCCGCTCGCGGAGTGATCTCCGGCATGAGAAATTCGATCGAGAAGACTATTCGGGAAGGCATTAAACCAGCGTAATCTCGATACCCGCTTTGCGCAGCTTGTCCAGATCCGATTTGGGAATCTGCTTATCAGTGACTACGCAGTGAATGTTGGAAACGGGAACAATCGAGCCCAGACTCCTCCGGCCGAACTTGCTGGAATCGCACACAGCGACAACCCGGCTGGCCATGCTGACCATCATGCGATTGAGCTGGGCCTCCAGCAGATTGGGGGTAGAAACGCCGGTGTGAGTATCGAAGCCGTCCACACCGAGGAAGACAATATCGGCCTTCAAGTGATGCAGGCTCTCTTCCGCCAGCGGCCCAACCAGTGAATACGAGTCCTTGCGCAGCATCCCGCCGGTGAGTACTACATCGACGCTGGTCCCAGCCAATTCCGCCGCGATGTTGATGGCATTGGTGATGACGGTCAACTCCTTGAAATCGCGCAATGCGCGGGCAATCGCCGTAGTGGTGCTGCCGGAATCGAGAACGATCGACTGGCCCTCTTTCACCATGAGCGCCGCGGCCATGGCGATCTTGGCCTTCTCGCGCGGGTGCTCCAGTTCGCGCTCAATCAGCTTTTTGTCGGATTCGAGACCTGCGCGGATGGGCAAAGCTCCGCCGCGAGTGCGGTAAACCAGCCCACCTTCGTGAAGCAGGTCAAGATCGCGGCGAATCGTAATTTCCGAGGAACCAAACTGGACGGCCAAGTCGCGCACCAGCGCGCGACCGTTCTGGTTGACAAAACTCACGATCGAGCGCCGCCGCTCCTCGTTCAGCACCGCTCCTGATTTATTTGCCATGCCGTCGTGACCGTCGCTTTCAACGGGCGTCAAGGGTGCATTGTTCGGAGTCATAGTAGCAGGTCAAAAGTTTGCCGCCGCGATAGGCAAAGAGGGCGGATCCGCTCTTGGAGAAAGCGGATCCGCCCCAACTGGTTCTGGTCAGAACTCCAACTTCATTGCCAATTGCATGATGCGTGGATCGCGAGTCGCGCGCACCAGGTTGAACGATCCGCTGGAGATGGTAAACGACGAGCAGCAGACCGGATTTGTGTGGTTGAACAGGTTGAAGGCTTCTGCTCGGAACTGCCCCCCCAACCTCTCGGTGATCTTGAAGTTCTTGAATACTCCCAGATCCGTTCGCCAGAAACCAGGCAAGCGGACCGCGCCGGGCCGCTCCGAGGGGAGAGTGGTCTGCCCGACAACTGGATCGGCAAAGGCAGCCGCGTTAAAGAAACCCGTATCGAAGTTTTCAGGCTGTCCTACATTGGGGTCTCCTACCTGATTCACACGGAACGAACAGGGTGAGGGTCCAAGGCAGCCAGCACCGGTTGGATCAATCGTTTGGCTTGATGAGACGGTGGCAGGTAACCCCGTCTGGAAGGTTTGAATGCCGGAGACCTCCCAACCTCCCAGAGCATGGCCTACGAATCCCTTCTGGTCACGCAGGAACGGCAGGTTGTAGACGAAGTTTGCAGTAAAGACGTGCCGGCGATCGCCCACTCCGGGACCGTAGTTATTGTCGCGAATGTGGCCTTGCAGCGGCACGATGTTGCCGGTAGTTCGATCAGACTGGTAGGTGGTCAGCGAGTGACCCCAAGTGTAGGAGATGTTGAAGAGAGAACCCTCTTTGAACTGCTTTTGTAGTTCAGCCTGCAGGCTGTGATAGTTCTCCGTGTAGATGTCGCGGACGGCATCAGAGCCGGTGTAACCGATGAATGGGCGCAGCACATTCAGCTTATTGGTGTTGCCGTTGGTGACCGCGACTGCGGGAACTCCATTGACGGTGGTGTTGAAGCTGATTGCATTGGGGCCGCTCATGCACGGAGTGGCGTTAGTGCAATTCAGGTAGGAATCTACCGCAGGCTGATTGATGTCGATGAACCCCGGCAGGTGAATGCCGTTTTCACCGTAATAGCCAATATCAAGGATCAATCCCTGATGGAGGTCGCGTTGCACATCGAGACTCCACTGCTGGGTATAGGGAGGCTTGTAGTTGATGTCGATGCGGCTCTGAGGACGCGAGGCGCCGGAGCCGATGCCAGTAGAAGGTATCGGTGCGCCACCGGTGGGATTTTGCGTGGTGACATTGGTGAAAGTGAGAGCATTTTGAAATCCAATGCCATTGAAGACGTTGTTTTCGGCATTGCCGAAGATAGTGCCGCTGTCATAGAACATGCCGTAGCCGGCGCGAATTGAGGTTTTGCCGTCGCCATATGGGTCCCACGCGATTCCCAAGCGGGGCGCGATGGCTGCGTTGTATTCCGGCGCGACTTTGTCGCCAAACGGCGATTTGTGGCTCTCGAAGCCGGCAGGCGGATGCGCAAAGATGTAGCCGTTGAGAGGATCGAAATTTGGATTGCAGGCGCTGGTCAACGTGCCAGTCGGACTCTTGGTCACGTCGGTCGCGCCGCTGGCGGTGATACACGGAGCTTTGGCGGGATCGTAGGCTGCGGGATCGAAATTCTCCAGCAATCCTAAGGCATCGGTCGGCTGCCGGAAGAAGGAGTGCCGGAAGCCGTAGGAAATCGTCAGATTCGGCCGGATGCGCCAGGCGTCTTGCGCGTAATACTCCAACTGATTGTCGCGAATATCGGCAGTCAAATCCAGAGAAGTTTGTGAGAAGGTGCCTACTTGGCCCAGCAGGAAGTTGGCCCATGCCTGCTCGAAGTTGAACGTGCCAGTACCTTTGGGAATGCCATTGTTGTTGAAGCTATATGAGCCTTCGTTGCCCCTGCCGGCATTCTCATGCTTGCGATAGTGATAGTAGGTTGCGCCGACCTTGATGGTGTGGTTTCCAATGATCTTGGTGACGTTGGCGAATGCGGTGTGGTTTTGATTGAAGTCGTTGTAGGGGCCGAAGCTGTTCGGTCCGGTGAGATTCGGATTCGACCCCTGCCCCGATAAGGCAATGCTAGGTACTCGGCCTAGCGTGGTTTGGAATGGCAGCGTGCTCTTGACTGCAGCAGCAATATCCGGCGAGTTGTTGACGTTCAACAGGTTGTCGGGGGTGCTGAGGATCGCGCCGTAGGAATAGGCGTAACCCGGCTCGATCAGCAGCGTGGGAGTGACCGCATAGGTGGCTCGAATTGTGTAATTCTGTCCCGGAGAATTGGTGTGGGTGGTACCGATATTATCGATTCCCACTCCGGTAAACAGGCCTCCTGGCTCCACAGTAGGGATGTTGTCGCGCAAAATCTTGCCGCTGAAACTCAACTTCTGGTTGACGATGTGGTCAATCTTGTAAATCTCCTCGCGAAAATTGAAAATTCCCTTCAAATTCCCGATAAAGCCGAACGGGTCGGCCGCCGTTGCGGCATTCGGCTGCGGATACTTGGAGTAAATGTCCTTGATGTATGCCGTGGCAATGGGATCAAACGATGTGGTGGGAATCGAAGTGCCGGTGGCAGTGCAGGTGTGGCTGGCGTCGAAAGCGACGCAAACCGGATGCAGGAATTGTCCACTGAGCATGCCGGCAGTCGGCACTTCAGGGGTTGTATTCACGTTAATGATGTTGCGCCGGTCCTCTTCCGAGAAAAAGAAGAAAGTCTTGTTGGTTTGCTCGTAGATCTTGGGGATGTACACTGGCCCGCCAATGGTCCCGCCGAAATCGTTGTAGCGCAGGATGGGGGTCGGCTGCACTTTCGTGAAGTGCTTGTTGAAGTAGGGGTCGGCATTCAACGCGTCATTGCGGAAGAATTCATAAATATTGCCGTGCAGCTTGCTCGTGCCGGAGCGGGTGATGACATTCACCTGCCCATTGGCGGCGCGACCATATTCTGGATCGTACTGCCCGCGAATGACCTTGAATTCGGCAATGGCATCCACGCTGGGAAACGACAGGAGAGTGAGCGCGGAGCCACGATCGATGTTGTCGGCGCCATCAATCATGTAGTTGTTCTCTTCGCGGCGCCCGCCATTGATTGAGAATTGCACCAGGTTCGTACCCTGAGGTGCGAAAGCGCCGACATAAAGCTGGTCGGAATTGCCGGCATCGGAGACCCCCGGGGTCAAAGTCACCAGTTGCTCCCAGTTGCGCGTGTTCAACTCCAGCTCGCGAACTTGGGTGCCGGTAATCAGCCCTGCCGCTTGCGCCGATTGCAGTTCCACCTGGTCGGCATTGGCATTTACCTCCACTGTCTCTTGGGCGGTGCCCACGGACAGTACGGGGAAGAATGTCAGCTTGTCATTTACGTTCAGCACGATGTCCTTCTGGGTAAACTTCTTAAATCCCGACGCATCTACCGTGAAGGAGTAATGACCGATGGGAAGGGTTGGCGCAGAGAAATCCCCTCCCGCGCCGGTTTTCACGGTGCGAATAACAGCGTTTTTGTCTGTATTGGTCACGGTGACGGTTGCATTCGGCACGACTGCGCCGTTCGGGTCCTTCACCGTTCCGGAAATGTTGCCCGTGATCTCTTGGGCCGTCAGCGCTGAAACCAGGAACAGGCACAGCACCGCGCCAAGCCAAAAGCGAGTAAACGCACGCATAATTCTCCCCTCGTATTTTCTGTGATTTGTTGAACTGCCAATCTCACCGACTCCGCCAAACTGTGTTTTCATGGTCTTTCTTGGACGACCTTTCTCACCAACTGCACTCATCCATCCACGGTCACTGCTTTTTCCAGGTTGCGAGGATGGTCCACATCCAGACCGTTCATCACCGCAATGTGATACGCCAGGAGCTGCAACGGCACAATTTCCAAGATGGGAAGCAGCAGCTCGTCCATGCGGGGGAAGGAAAAGAACTGCGCGTCAGTCAGTTCCCGGATCCCGGCGTCCTCATCCGATATCAGGAGCACTTGCCGGCGCGAATACTTGCGCACCTCGTTCAGGACGTAAAGCGATTTCTCATACCGCAACATTGATTCCGGACTGTTCGCATCACGCGTCATGATTGCGACCATGGGGAAGCGCTCGTCGATCAAAGCGGTAGTGCCGTGGCGCAGCTCCCCCGTGGGATAACCCTCGGCATTGACATATGAAATCTCTTTCAGCTTGAGTGCGCCCTCCAGCGCTACCGGATAGTGCACGCCGCGGCCGAGAAAAATGAAACTTTCATCCTTGTGAAAAAGCCTGGCTATGGCTTCAGCCTGCCGGTCCAGCTTCTCCATCGCTCCGCTGAGCAGCGAGGGAACTTGCGAGATCATCAGCATCCGCTCGCGAATCTGGTCCAGATCTAACGCCTGTTTTCCCGCGCTTAGAAAAAGCGCGAACATGTAAAGGGCGGTCAGTTGCGTGGTGAAACTCTTGGTCGCCGGAACCGCAAACTCCGTGCCGGCATAGGTAAACACGTTGGCATCGGCTTCGCGAGCGATGGTCGAACCCAGCACATTGGAGATGGAAAGAGTCTTAATTCCGTTTTCCGCCGCGATGCGTTGAGCGGCAATGGTGTCGGCGGTCTCACCAGACTGGGTAATTGCCACCAACAGCGCCCCATCCTGCTTCAACGGCTGGCGATAGCCGTATTCGCTGGCATATTCCACATCCACCGGGACGCCCGCCAACTCCTCAATCATAAATTTGCCGCAAAGCCCAGCATGACGGCTTGAGCCGCTCGCGGCAATGATTACGTGCCGCAGGGTCTTGATCTGATCCAAGGTGAACGGAAATTTATCCAGCCGAACGGAACCGACTTTGGGATCGAAATGCTGCTCAATGGTGTTGCGGACCGCTTCCGGCTGCTCGTAAATCTCCTTCAACATCAGGAAAGGAAATTTGCGCTGCGGCGGCTTCACGCTTCCAGTTATGGAGAAATCCATGATCCGAGATCTTCCTGAATATCGGGTCGGGACAGGCATCAAAAACCTGGCAGCAGAGTCTCTCAGCCCGCGATTTTCTCCGGAACAGGTTCCAGCCCATCCCAGAGCCGTCCGGCACCATAAATCAAATCGCATTTGAAGGCAAGCATAAAAGTGCAGATTTGATCAGAATTACTCACGACTTTTGTGCAACGATCAACTCGGCTTGTGGAAAACCCGCCAAAATCAGTGAATTCATTTATGGTAAGCGCAATTCCGCTCATGAATACGCCGTTTCGATCATCAGCAACCGGGCTCAAAACGGGATGCGCCGGACGCTTGGATGTATACTCCCCTGCGCCTCCGGCAGGCCGCTAGCTGCCGAATCGCAGGGAGAAGCCAATATGGCCGTACACGCCGTCTCCAAGGTCGCGGAAGATCTGAATCCGTTTCGCATTGCCATGCACCAGTTCGATACTGCCGCCGAAAAGCTGAAGCTTGACGCGGGATTGCGCGAGGTGCTGCGAACGCCGCGGCGCGCTCTCTCACTTTCGCTGCCCATCAAAATGGACAGCGGCGCCGTGAAAGTCTTTCAGGGATTTCGCGTGCAGCACAACAACGCGCGCGGACCATGCAAAGGCGGCATCCGCTATCATCCCAACGTCAGCTTTGACGAAGTGCAGGCCCTGGCCTCGTGGATGACCTGGAAATGCGCTACGGTGAACATCCCATTCGGAGGAGCCAAGGGTGGAATCATCTGCGATCCACACAAGCTCTCAAAGAGCGAACTGGAGCGCCTGACTCGCCGGTATGCGTATGAGATATCAGATTTCATCGGCCCAGACCGCGACATCCCCGCGCCCGACGTCTATACCGACGCGCAGGTCATGGCGTGGATCATGGACACCTACAGCATGACCCGCGGGCACAGCGTTCCCGGCGTGGTCACCGGCAAGCCAACGTTTCTGGGCGGTTCTTTAGGACGGCATGAGGCAACAGCTCGCGGCTGCGTCTATGTCACTCGCTGCGCCTGCGAAGTAAAGAACATCGATCACAAGCGCGCCACCGCAGCCATCCAGGGCTTCGGCAACGCGGGCAGCATTGCCGCTGAGCTGCTGGCAAAGATTGGAATGACGGTGATCGCTGCCAGTGATTCCCGCGGCGGCATTGTCAATCCCAAAGGACTCGATATCCCCAAGCTGGTCGCGCACAAGAGCAAAACCGGATCCGTCGCCGGCTTTCCCGGAGCCAAAGCCATTTCCAGCAACGATGTACTCGAACTCGATTGCGACGTGCTGATTCCCGCCGCCCTGGAAAACCAAATTACTTTGACCAACGCGCATCGCATCAAGGCGAACGTCATCGCCGAAGCCGCCAATGGTCCAACTACTCCAGGCGCCGACGCGATTCTGCGCGATAAGGGAGTGTTGGTGATTCCCGATATTCTCGCCAACGCTGGTGGAGTGACCGTCTCCTATTTCGAATGGGTGCAGGACCTGCAGGAACTTTTCTGGGACGTGGAAGAGGTCAACCGCAAACTGGAGAAGATCATGGGCAAGGCCTTCGCCGATGTCCACGAATGCGCGAAAAAATTCAAGACAGACATGCGCACCGGGGCATACGTTGTCGCCATCGACCGCGTAGCCAAAGCAACCGAATCACGCGGAATCTGGCCGTAGGGAGTAGTCAGTATTCAGTTGTCAGTTTTCAGTTCAGGTTCTGCCTGGTCGCTAGCTGATTACTGATTGTAATCAGTACTCAGTTGTCAGTATTCAGTTGTCAGCTTCAGGTTCTGTTTGGCCGCTAGCTGATTACTGACTACTGAAAACTGAGTACTGACTACTGATTTTGAGTGGGAGTAATCAGTATCCAGTCGTCAGTTTTCAGTTCAGGTTCTGTTTGGTCGCTAGCTGATACTGACTACTGAAAACTGAGTACTGATCTCCTCACAACGAACACCGGCTGGCATTCACCGCAGCGGCCCAGGCGTGACTCACCGCATCGGCCGAGCCGGCGACAAACCAGAAGCGGCTGTGCTTGCGCTTGAGAAAGTAATCGAAAGCGCTGATCGCCGCCGTCTCTGCCGACATCTGCAGAAAGAACCGCTGCGGCGATGGATACTTCCCGTAGATCGCGTTGGTCTCCGGCCCGCAGGAATGCCGACCCACGCCCAACGATGACGTAGTCGCATCGGCATAGGTCGCGGCAAAATGCGCGGCCGTCAACGCCCAGAATTTCTTGTCGGCAACGCGGGTGTTCGGCTCCCGCAACACCTGCGCGGCCGGCGTCACTTCCGACTTCAGCCCCAACGCTCCGGGAGCGTCGGGCAACTGCTGCGCCTGAGCGCCGATAAAACCAACCACAACAAACAAACCAATGCACAGCGACCGCTGCAGATCGCGCACACAGACTCCTGGGTGGGGGCAACCGCATCTTGCAGTGAAGAGAAAGACGGATCAATAAGGAGAACGCCGCAGATGCCGCAACGGAAAGAGACTACCCGCGGGACAGCCTCGTAGCCTCGTAGCCGCGAAGCTTCGCAGCTGCCTTCCG
>JAICXB010000086.1 GCA_025980765.1 Terriglobales bacterium | reverse complement strand
GTTACGCTCGATGACCTGCTTCGCGCGCGCGAGGAATTCATCGAGGAACTCGTCGGGAAGATGCCCGAGGACCATCGCAGATTCCTTCTGTCCGTCAAGGAAGGAAAACCAGAATGGAAGCTTCTGGACATCCCGCACGTCGAAACGCTGCCCGCCGTTCAATGGCGGCTGCAGAACCTCGCAAAGGCTGACCCGAAAAAGCGGGAGGTGCTGCTTGGCAACCTGCGCAAGGCGCTCAAGGTCGGGGAGTGAGTTGCGATGAACTTCGCACCCACCGACCTAGTACTACTGGGTCATAAAGTACTGAGTGCTTTGAAGATAGCACAATGTATGGATATTCTGTGAATCGAGATGGCTGTTGTCCGAGCGCAGATCCAGACGGTGGAGGAGATTTACAAGCTTGTCTGGACAG
Organism: Terriglobales bacterium; assembly: GCA_025980765.1. Taxonomy (GTDB): domain Bacteria; phylum Acidobacteriota; class Terriglobia; order Terriglobales; family Acidobacteriaceae; genus Gp1-AA112. Next base: position 3,773 of record JAICXB010000086.1, on the reverse strand, counting down.
CGGTGGCGAACAAGCAGCCGATGGAAGCCATCTACCAGGGGCGGCATAGATTGTTCTGTCCACACCGACTGGGCCGGAACAAGGAAGGTCAGCTTCGCGTGCTGTGTTATCAATAACGCGGCGATAGTCAGACGGGACTTCAGGCGTCAAGTTCGCCCATGAACTGGCGTTGTGTTGCGCTCGAAAGACTCAGCTCGGTGAAGTTGGCCGAGGATCACTGGCATACAGCGCCGAATCATTCGCGTCCTGGGTCCTGCGTGGCTGAAGCCGATATTGACGCGGAGGATCAACCCGAGCGCGATCCACAAAAAGGACATTGAGAGAGTTGCCCAAGCAGTTGCCGGGCAAGCATCATCCTCAGGGTGGTGATGGAATTTGGATTATGCCGCTCAGGACGAACGTGGCGATCCGCGCGGGCGGAACTCCGGCGCTGGTCCCGGGGCAGCGAATCGGAGATGACCGGAGCGGGCAGAGGGGGAAAAACGGTTCCGCTCGGCTACGAGGAACCCATAAGCTGCGATACACAGGGTTGCGTGATGATGGAACCCGCGCCAGTTACGGCCTTCAAAGTGTCCCAGCCCCAACTCCTGTTTCAACTCCTGATAATCCCGTTCGATGATCCAGCGATGTTTGGCCATCTTCACCAAAGCCTTGAGCGGTGTAGCCGGAGGCAGTGTCCCCAGCCAGTATTTTGTCGGTTCCGGTTCGCTGCGCGGCCATTCGATCAGTAACCATTCCTCGGCGTAAGGTTCGGCTCTCTCGTAATCGCGATGCGCCGGGCGGATGCGCACGACAGCAAAGCGGGATCGCAACTTTCGCTCTGTACCTTCTCGCCAGGCGATTTCTTTGAAAGCGCCGGAGCGCAGGCTCATCGCCAATTGCTTCACCGAGACCGGCTGATGATCCGCGCTCCGCTGCAAAAATCGCGGTGGTCTCCCTGTCGCTTTTCGGGGCCCGGCCGGCAAAGGCTGTTTGCCAGGCTCCCAGACTGTCAACGAGCTTTGCACTCCCACGACATATTGCAGTTTGAGCCGGGTGAGTTCGTCGCGAAAAGCGGTATTGATGCCGTAAGCGGCGTCGGCCAGTACCACCCCGCGGGGCGCCTGGGCCGCTGCTGCCGCGCGAATCTGATCGAGGGCGATCTCCGGTTTGCTCTGAAACCTGACCTCTTCGGGCACTTCCGTCTTTTCCCGGCGCTCGGAATCCTCGGCCCACTCCTTCGGCAAATACAACTGGTACGCAATCGGCAGGCTTGCGTTCCACGTTGACACCGACAGGCTCACCGCGATCCGGCAGTTTTCCTGTTTGCCCACCTGACCGCAGTACTGACGAGTGACGCCGACAGAATGTTTGCCCTTCTTGGGAAATCCGGTGTCATCCACGATCCAGGCCACCACCGGTCCTTGCTTTTGCATCCTCGGCAGCGCATAGCTGCGCACCTGTTCGAGCAATCCTTCGTCGCTCCACGGCGCCTTCGCTACCAGATGATGGAGACTTTGGCGCATCGCTTGAACGTTCTCCGGGGACAGACGCGCCGCCATCGGCTCGATGCTCTTGCGTTCTCCCGGGAGCAGCAAACCCTTGCAATAGCTCTTCAACGGCTCTTGCCGGTCCTGATGCCCCGCGGCTGTCGCCAGGCCCCCCATATACGCCGCGAAGCGTTTCTCTTGTGGGCCTGGCGCAGAGCGGCGTGTTCCCACAAAACAATTCTATACCAAAATGTTGTTTTATGACCCAGTAGTACTAGCAGTCCGGGGTGCAACTCGATTTTCTTCCTGGCGTTATGGAGTGGACGACCGTAGTATGGAGGCATGTCGTTGGGCAAGCGCGGGCCGGGGGAGAAACAGGCTCCGATCTGGATTGAAGCGGCTTCGCTGGCTACGCCGGCCGCTCATCCTTTCTACGAGCGCCTGAATCAGCTTCTCGATCAGCGTGGTTTCGACCGTTTCGCCGAAGAGACCTGCCGGCCTTTCTATTCGCGGACGGGGCGTCCAGGGCTGCCGCCGGGCATTTATTTTCGGCTTTTGCTGGTCGGGTATTTTGAAGGGCTCGATTCGGAGCGCGGCATCGCCTGGCGCGCCGCCGATTCTTTCGCTCTGCGTTCGTTTCTCGGATTTGAGTTGCATCAGAGGACGCCGGATCACACAACCATTTCCCGAACTCGTCGTCTGATCGACATCGACACGCACCGCACGGTGTTCACGTGGGTATTGGGCATGTTGGCTGAGGAAGGTCTGCTGAAGGGCAACACGGTCGCCATCGATGGCACGACTCTGGAAGCGAATGCGGCGTTGCGCTCGATCGTACGCCGCGATACTGGCGTACCTTACGAAGAGTTCCTGATCGAGCTGGCGAAAGAATCCGGAATCGAGACGCCCACGCGCGAGCAACTGGCGAAACTCGATCGCAAGCGGCCCCACAAAGGCTCCAACCAGGACTGGGTCAATCCGCATGATCCCGATGCGCAGATCACGAAGATGAAGGACGGCCGCACGCACCTCGCGCATAAGGCCGAGCATGCGGTCGATTTGGAGACCGGCGCGGTGGTGGCGGTAACACTGCACCCGGCAACCGCGGGTGACACGAATACAATCTGCGAAACATTGACGCAGTGCGGCGAGCAAATCCGCGAGGTGGCCGTTGAGACCGGTCCGGAAGCAGAGCAGCCGGTAAATCCGGAAGGGCCGGCCGCGGTGGTACTGGACAAGGGTTATCACAGCAGTGATGTTCTGGTCGTGCTTAAAGAGGTCGGCGTACGAAGTTACTGTTCGGAGCCTGCGCGGGGACAGCGCAAGTGGGCTGGAAAAGAAGAAGAGCAGCAAGCGGTTTATCAGAATCGGCGGCGCATTCGCGGCGAATCTGGCAAACAGCTCTTGCGCCAACGGGGAGAACGGGTCGAACGCAGCTTCGCGCATTTATACGAAACGGGTAGGATGAGGCGAACGCATCTGCGCCGGCACGACAACATCATCAAACGGCTGCTGATTCACGCGAGCGCATTCAATCTGGGGCTCATAATGCGCAAAGCGTGCGGATATGGAACGCCAAGGGGGTTCGGAGATGCGGCGTCCTCCTGCCTTCTCGCGCTGCGCATTCTTTGCGGACTGCTCCGATGCGCGGAATTTATGGACTCACAGAATTCAGAACAGATAATCGGTAACGGCCGCGCTCACGGTAACGCCCTTTCGATTAGCTGAGCTATCGCTTCAGATTGCCCCGCTTCACGATCCAGGAACAGTTCAAACCCGGACTGCTAACGCGATGCGAGTGCGCGACTTACGCCGCGCGGCGACAATGCTCGACATTGTGCTCGCGGAGTGACCGGCGCTCCTGCTGCGCTCGAGCCGTTCGATATCGCCGCGCAGTTCCGCCGCGCTCTGATATCTCAGCTTGCGATCTTTTTCCAGCGCCCTGGCGATGATGCGCGCCAGTTCCGGAGGCAATGCAGGCTCGCATTCGAGCACTGAAACCGGTTCGCGATTCAAGATCGCATCGAAGATGATCGCAGGAGTGTGACCATTGAATGGCAGCTTGCTGGTTGCCCTTTCGTAGAGCACGATCCCCAGTGAAAAGAGATCGGTCCGTGGGTCCAGTTGCTCGCCTCGTGCCTGTTCGGGCGACATGTACGCAACGGTGCCGACGGTCTGGCCAGGAGTAGTTTGGGAATCGTCAGCCGCTGTCGTACTGCTTTCGCGGTCTGGCTGAGCGGGTCGAGGACCGCAGAGTCGGGCGTAGTGCGACACTGCCGTCAAGTTGGGTACTGGTTCAGGATC
>JAICXB010000072.1 GCA_025980765.1 Terriglobales bacterium | reverse complement strand
TCTTCCGAGTGGGTCGAGCCGATCTCAACCGATTATCGCGGCTGGACAATCTACGAACTTCCGCCTAATGGCCAGGGCATGGCCGCTCTGGAAATGCTCAACATCATGAGCACCTTTTCGCCCGATGCTGCTGGTCCTCAGGGCACGGTGGAACTGCACAAGAAGATCGAGGCCATGAAGTTGGCCTACTCGGACCTTTACCGCTATGACGCCGATCCCAGATTTTCCAAAGTACCGGTGAAAGGACTGCTCTCAAAGGAATACGCGAAGCAGCGCGCAACCAAGATTAACCCCAACAAGGCTGATTGCAATCCCGGTCCGGGTATTCCCGCCAGCGATACCACTTATCTCGCAGCGGTGGACAAGGACGGCAATATCGCCTCACTGATTCAGAGCAACTACTCGGCTTTTGGTTCAGGCGTGATAGTGAAAGGCATGGGATTTGCCCTGCAAAACCGCGGTGCGCTGTTCACGCTTGATCCCAACCATCCCAACGCGCTGGCGCCGCGCAAGCGGCCATTTCACACGATCATTCCAGCGTTCATGGAGCGCGGAGACATTCATATCGGCTTTGGCATTATGGGAGGAGCGAATCAGCCGCTTGCTCACGCTCAGTTTGTTTCCAACTTCGTGGATTACGGCATGAACATTCAGGCAGCATTGGAAGCGCCGCGCTTTACCGTCACAGGTGGAGAGGTAAGCTGCGACATCCTGATCGAATCGCGCGTGAAGCCAGATGTCATTGAGGCCTTGCGGGCGAAAGGGCACAATCTGATCGTACGAAAGGAATACACAGTGCTGATGGGACGAGGACAGGCGGTGCTCCACAATAGCAAGACCGGAATGAACTTTGCCGCTTCCGATCCCCGCGCCGACGGAGTGGCAGAACCGGAGCCTATTGCAGTGCCCTAATTTGGTAGTGGACGAGACGATCTCGCGGACCGAGAGTCGAGCCTGGGTTTAGAAGTTGGTAATTGGTGAATTTGGTAAGTGGGTAATCGAATTCCGTACCGACAAGTTTTTCAAAATTACCAAATTACTAAATTTCTCAATTACCAACTTTCCTAAACGTGCTCTTCCGCCGATGAGATCATCGGCAGCAGCAGCACAGGACTCTTCATGAATTCAAACTGATTGATGGCCTGCACCGCTTCCCTGGCCGTCTTCTCGCAGATCGGCTCCAGCGTGATCACAAACGAGAGATTGTCCTTGGGCATGTGAGGCTCCTGGATCACCGAGTCAATATTGATACCGCAGTGGGCAATCGCCTCCGCCGTGCGCGCAAGGATGCCGGGGCGGTCCTGCACGGTTAGGCGCAGAAACCAGCTCACGGCATGAGGACGAGGCAGCAGCGGTGTCCGCTTGCCGTTATGAAATCCCGCAAGACCGCTGGCTGAAGCCCCGCCACGCGCAATCTGCTGCGCGATCTGAAGCACATCCGAAAGTACCGCGGTGCCGGTTGCGCTTCCGCCTGCGCCGCGGCCATAAAGCATCTGCGTTCCCACGCGTTCGCCCGCAATGAAAATGGCATTGTTCGCTCCGTCCACCTTGGCCAGCATCGAATCGCGCGGCTCCAGCCACGGCTGCACCGCGAGATGCACCCCGTCGCCGGTTCGCTCTGCCGATGCCACCAGGCGAATCGTCGAGTTGAGGCGATGGGCATAGTGAAAATCTGTGGCTGTGACCTGGCGAATTCCGGTCACCGGAATTTCTGCAATATTCACTGCGAGTCCGAATGCAATGCGCGCAAGAATGGCGATCTTGTCGCGCGCATCGAGGCCATCAATATCCAGACTGGGATCAGCTTCCGCATAGCCCGCCTTCTGAGCCTGCTCCAATGCTTCGGCAAATTCGATGCCGTGCTGCTCCATCTGCGTCAGGATGTAGTTTGACGTGCCGTTGACGATTCCGTAAACGGCCTGAATGCGGTCGGCAGCCAGCGCTTCAGAGATGGCGCGAATCACCGGAACTCCACCGGCCACGCTGGCTTCAATGCCAATTGGCAAGTTGTTCTGCTTGGCCAGACAGAACAGCTCTTCTCCATGCTGGGCAAGAAGGGCCTTATTGGCGGTCACGACGGCTTTGCCATTTTCCAGCGCCGCTCTGAGCACCTGGAGTGCAACATCGGTTCCGCCGACCGCTTCCACCACGATGTCAACGTCGTCCGCGAAAACCACATCCTGCCAGTTGCGGGTTACGGGCAGGCCATTGATTCCCATTTCCAACGGACGCGGGCTCCTGCGGCAGGTTCGCGTAACCAGCACGGAAACACCAATACGTCGCGCGATCTCCTGCGCGTTGGCGGTGAGAATCTCTGCGGTGGCTTTTCCCACCGTTCCATAGCCGACGATGCCAACGCGAACAGGATTTCGTGCAACGAGTTGCTGCGAATTGGCGAGGGCTGCTTCTTTAACTTCCGGCATTGATCGTCTCCAGGGCGCGAATGACAGCAGATGCCTCTGCTGGAATCGGACGAAGGGTGCGATGCATCTGCGCGTCCAGCATGTAGTCCACATCCTTCAGCATGTGCCCGGTCAGCACCAGAACCGCCGTTTCCTGCTGCTTTACGAATCCGAGGCGTGCGAGCTTTTTCAGCCCCGCAAATGAAGCTGCTGAAGCAGGCTCGCAACCCACGCCCTGCGATCCCAACTCTGCTTTCGCTTGCGCTATCTCGTGCTCTGTGACTTGTTCGCAAGCGCCGGCAGTTTGCCTGAGAATCGAAACCGCCTTTCGCCACGATGCAGGATTGCCAATACGGATGGCGGTCGCGCGGGTGTGGGGGGGTACAGGTATCAACTTCTCGCCCGCGCTCTCGCGCATGCTGCGGACCAGCGCGTTGGCGCCTTCTGCCTGAATGATGGAGACTTTCGGCAAGCGCGAGATCAGCCCGAGCTGTTGCAGTTCCAGAAAGCCTTTGCCGATGGCAGAGCTGTTGGCCAGATTTCCACCCGGCACAATCACGTGATCGGGAACTTCCCAGTTCAACTGCTCCATCAGCTCGAATGCCAGAGTTTTCTGTCCTTCCAGGCGATAAGGATTGACTGAGTTCATCAAATAGGCGGGAAAGTGCCGGATCACCTCGTGCAGAATCTTCAGACAGCCATCAAAATCGGTTTCGAGTTGCAACACATGCGCCCCATACTCCAGTGCCTGGGCAAGCTTGCCGGATGCGACCTGCCCCTGCGGAAGCAGCACAGTGCTTTTCATCCCGGCGCGAGCAGCATAGGCGGCCACCGAAGCTGATGTGTTCCCGGTGGAGGCGCAGCAAACCAGCCCATAGCCTTGTGCCTTTGCGATGCTGATAGCCGCGGAAACGCCCGTGTCTTTGAATGACCCGGTAGGATTCATGCCCTGATGTTTGGCGAGAACACGCGTGATGCCCAGGTCCCGCGCTGCTTTGTGGAGGTCCACGAGCGGAGTGTTGCCTTCGCTCATGGTGACGATGTGCTCGCGCTCAACTCGCGGCAGCAGTTCACGGAATCGCCAAACGCCGCTTGCGTCTTCCGGTAGAGTGGAATTGCGGCGCTCCCGCCAGATCTCTTTCAGTCGCAATCCGAACTCGCGCCCAGCATCCGCCCATTCCGGATAAGCTACTTCCAGCAGTTCGGAGCAGGAGGAACAGCGGAACATTCGGTCGGCGCTCGCCTGCACCGTGCCGCAATGCACGCAGCGCAGCAGGTGATCGGCAGCAACAGGCGTTGATGATGCAGTCTTCATTGCGCTCCTGAGAGGGCCTGCGTGCTGGGACGCAGGCACACGGGAATTGATGCGCCGAAGTTCGCGCAGAATTCATCATGAACTGCGCGCACAATCTGTGCCGCTGCGGCCGCCGGAACGGCAAAGCAGATGCTGAGTTCGCTGGCGCCCTGCGCAACGGCAATCACGCTCACCTCACAGCGCGCGACGGACGAGAAAACGCGGCCGAGGATGCCACAGGTGCCCTTCATCGCTTCACCCAGCACAGCGATAACTGCCACATCATTGTTCACCTGTACCGGCTGCATCACGCCTTGAGCCAGCTCGATGCGGAAGATGGTGCGAACCAGCTTGAGCACGCGGCCTGCATCTTCCGAGCGCAGTACCAGACCTAAGGCGTGCTCTGGCGAAGATTGCGTGGCAAACAGCACTTCAATTTGCTCCTGACCCAGCCGCAGAAACAGGCGGCCCCAAAGCTCAACCGGATGAACATCGCGCCGCGTAACCAACGTGATTAGCGTTGCCTGTTTCACGGTGGTCACAGACTTCACAGGGGATGCCACCGGCGAGACCGAGCGCGTGATCCTCGTGCCTTCTGCTTCCGGACGGAAGGAATTCTTGATCCACACTGGAATGTCGGCGTCGGCTGCCGGATAAGCCGCCCTGGGATGAATCACCTTTGCCCCGTAGTAGGCGAGTTCGATCGCTTCGGCAAAAGTAATCTGCGGCAGGGTGGTGGCATCAGGGCAAATGCGCGGATCGGCTGTGAGCACGCCGTCAACATCGGTCCAGATCCAGACTTCATCCGCGCCGGAGGCCGCGCCGATGATGGTGGCTGAATAATCCGAGCCGCCGCGGCCCAAAGTAGTAATGCGCCCATCTGGCGTTGCGCCGCTGTAGCCTCCGACCACCGGGACAACACCACGCGCAGTAGGCGGCAGCAGCGCCGACTGGCATTTTGCGCGCGTAGTCTCCATTTCCGGAGCGGCGTTGCCGAAGTTTGCGTCGGTAACGATTGCATCTTCAGCACGAACAAAGGCGCTCTGGATCCCGCTCTGTTCCAGATGCTTTGCCAGCACCCACGAGGAGATGCGCTCGCCCAGCGCGACAAGAGAGTCCATCGTCTGCGCCGAAATATCTGATCGCAGTGCGAGCAGCGCATGAGCAGATTTCCGCAGATGATCGAACACCTGCTGCAGGAAGCATTCGGCGTCGGCAGCGGCGCTTCCGGTAAGCAGCTCAGAAATCAGCCGCCGGTGCGCGGTCTCAAACGTGCGCAAATGCGATTCGGTGTTTTCGGAATCTCCGTGCCGCGCGGCATCAATGGTGCGAAAAATCAGGTCGGTGACTCCAGCCATCGCCGAAACCACCACGATCACGCGGTCCTTCTTGAGCGCCTTGCTCACGATGGCTGCGCACTGGCGAAAGCGCGAGGCATCGCCCACAGAGGTGCCGCCGAATTTCATCACAATCAGGCGTGAACTGCTCATTTTCTGTTCTCCAGTTCCTGGGTTGCCTGCACGATTCGTACCGGCTCACGGGAAACCCACGCTCCGTTGTTGTCAGCCGGGGTAATGCGGGAGGTCGTCTTCTGGCCATCCTCGGCGAAGATTTGTCTCAGCTTTTCTGCAATCTCAGTCTCACGCTCCTGCACGAATGCAATTACCGACGAGCCGGAACCGCTGATGGCAACTCCCAGCAGCCCGGGATGGCGCAGGCGAAGACAGCGTTCCATTCCTGGAACCAGCTTCTGCCGGTACGGTTGGTGTAGGCGGTCGTCAAAGAATTCGGGAATGACCGCAAAATCGCCGGAGAAGCAAGTGGCTGCGAATGCGGCAAGCCGCTGCGTGACGTGCAGAACATCCTCACGCGAGTATGTTTCTGGAAGGGCCTTGCGGGATTCGTGAGTAGAGACGGTAGCTTCAGGAGTGACGATCACTGACTTGATGGTTTCAGGAAACTTGGTCCTGAACGTCACCACGCGTTCCAAACCGCTGGAGAGAGCAAATACTAGCCCGCCGTGATATGCCGCGGCCGCGTTGTCCAAGTGTCCTTCGATCTGGGCTGCCCAGTGTAGCAACTCTTCCGGAACCACCTCCGCGCCGGCATAGCGCGTTCCTAAAAGCAAGCCGGCAACTACGGCGGCGGCACTGCTTCCCAACCCAACACCGATGGGAATGGCGCTTTGCACCGTCACTCGACCGCGAGGCGCCGGAGCATGCAATTGATCCGCAGCAAATCGCAGCGCCTGCAAGATCAGGTTGGATTCGTCGAAAGGAAATCGCTCTGGAGTTTCACCCTGATACTCAAGCGTGAGCGCTGCCCGGTCATCAGCAGTGAAAAACGCCCTGAGATAAAGCTGGAGCGCCAGTCCGCCGCAATCGAAGGCGCAGCCCAAATTGGCCGAAGTCGCGGGGACTACCACTCGCCAGCCGTACCCAGAACCGGATTGTTGTGCGTTCGCCATTTTGCTTCAGAAAGAACAAAACCCACTCGCTTCTGGCGAGTGGGTCGGGAAACCTATGATGCCCTGTTGCTAGTTCACCGGCTCGCCAGAAAATCGCGTAGCTGTGCGTGTTGTGCACATGCTTGTTGTTGTCGCGATGTTCCGGCTGCGGTTCATCAGGCGCAACTATAGCTTTGCTTCTGCCGGGGTGTCAAGCATTGGTTGAGGTGACTTGAGTCACTGGAACATTAAAGTAGTTAATGCTGGGTCAATACAAACCCCACTTGACGCG
>JAICXB010000017.1 GCA_025980765.1 Terriglobales bacterium | reverse complement strand
TCACAACTCCGACCTTCGTCGTTCCGAGCTCGACCCCTGGCTCCATCAGTACAACTGGCACCGTCCGCATGCTAGTCTGGCCAACGCTCCACCCATCAGTCGCTCCGGCCTCGATGGGAACAACGTGTTGACACACCACATGTAGCCGTGAACGCGTACGGCTGATTGTGCTCGGCCAATCTTTGTTACCATCCGACAAACGTCGAATCTGGGTTGCGGCGAAAGCGAATCGCAACGTACCGATTTTGGAACTGTATCGTGGCGGCAGGCCAGAATTATTAGACCAGAATGTGTTTACCCACCAAACGCAGAAGATGGATGATTTTCTGAATTCAGTTCGGAACGTTTTGCACACGCACGAAGCACAGTAGAGCACGGCCAGTGCACTCACCCCGAACGGCCCAACTCCGATGGAGCGGCTTTGGGCCTTGGCTTTCGCTTTGTGCCCATGCTTTCCTGTTCGTTTCCTGTTAATTTCAAAGAAGCTACTAGCTGCTCGCTCCTAGCCGCTAGCAAATCAAAGACTTAGGCCGAAAAATCTGCGTTTCCTGTTCCTTTCCTGTTCGTTTCCTCAGCTCGAAGGGAAATTTGCGAATTTTGGGCAGAATTAGAAGGTTCGCAGACGACATGCACTCATTTTCCTGTATTTTTCGCCTGTTCTCAGGAAAAGGTTGGGAAGGAAGGCACGGCCCGCTACCGCAGGCCGTTCTGCTTTTTGGGGCTTGATCCGCAACGGCGCGGCCCGCTACCTGCACCCCAACGGCCGCAACACCGGCGTTTCGCTGGGGACCCCGCAGGCCGTTCTGTTGTCGTATCCGATTTCCTTTATCGTTCAGCCTTTGGCGCCTGCTTTGCGAATGTAGATGTTGCCATTGAAGTTGCGGAACTGGATCTCCTGGCCGCCGCCGTTGATGGTGCCGTGCACGGTCTTATCAATCTTCACGTGATAGCTGCCGCCGCTGTTGCGAGTGTCTTCCTTGATCTGTTCCGGGGCGCGCGCTTGCAGGGCCACATCGAAGTCGCTGAGCACCTCGCCATGGTCGGAGCTGATCACCAGATTGGCTTTCAGGTCGGGCGGGAAGGTCACATCGATGTCGCCATTGAGGGAGCTGAAGGCCATCGGTTTGCTCGGGTTGATGCGATTGAGCGTGACCAGCACTTTGCCATTGAGGGCGTGCGCGACCACAGTTCCGGAAACCCCCTTGAGCGTGACTGAGCCATTGACGTCATTGACGTCGAGTTCGCCATCGACGTTGCTGACGTTGATGTCGCCATCGTTGACGGTGTGCAGGCTCAGCGAAGTTCGCGTAGGCACGGTAATGGTGAGGTCGACGGTGCGCTGAGTGGAATCGGCGCCAATATCGACTTTATTGTTTTCTTCTTCCACCTGCAGGCCGGTGGTGTTTACCGGAATGCGATGCATCCCGCCCTCGCTGCCCTCGTGTTCGGTATCGCGCACGCGCGCCTCGACCACGATGTTGTTGGCCGTGCCGCCCTTCACGGTGATGCTTCCCTGCAACAGGTGGGCCTTCACAAAGGCCGGGCGAGCGGGATCGCTGAGCGGCACGACTACCCGGTCGCCATTGCCAACGGTTTCCGCGCCCCAGGCGAGCGGAACCGCCACGATTGCAGACAGGATGACGATTGCACGAAACAGATGTAGGTGTTTATTGATTGCGTTCACGGATGTGTATGTCTCCATTCAAAGTTTCAATCTTGATTTCTGGTCCGCCGGCGGCGACGCGGCCTCCGCTGTAGCGGTCTGCACGAAACACGAATTTCCCATTCTGGTGCTCTTCCGTTGGCTGCCGCTGTGGCAGCGCCGTCATGGGAAAGTCGGTGTAGATGTTGCCGTTAAAAGTCTTGAAGCGAAGATCGGCGGAGAGCTTGGGCAGAAACAGCAGATCGATATCTCCATTCACCGATGAATACGAAGATGCCGCTTGTGGGTTACCGGTGAATGCGATCTTTACCCCGCCGTTGACGGTCTTGGCCTGTCCTGCGCCGGCGATGCCTTGCATGTCGATGCCGCCATTCACGTTCCGGACGGAGTAGTGTCCGCTGACGCCCTCGACTGTTATGTCGCCTTCGTTGACGGTGTTGAGCGCGAGATCGATGCTGCTGGGGACCTGGACCTCGAAATCCATTTTGACGACGTAGCCCAAATGCCCGTGATCGCACCCGTCTTCACAGTGGCAGCGGAATGGGCCGTTCACATAAAGCTTCACGCTATCTGCGGGCTGGGTGATGTCGAGCGAAACTTCCTTCTTCGCCTGCTCCAGCGCTTCTTTGCTCTCGGCGCGGATGGATTTGTTGACCACCACCTGCACCTGGTCGGAGCTTCCGCCCTTTACCGAAATGGAACCCCAGACATTGTCGATTTCCAGGTGGCGCTCGCCGGAAGCGAGAGTGAAGCTCTTGCGAATGGTCTGCTGTTCTTTCACCGGCATGTCGGCATCGTCATCATCGTCATGCCAATGGATCGCGATGGGCCGCGGATGCGGATGCACAGCGGGCGCAATCCGCACGCGCTGCGCCTGACTGTCGATCGCGAGCATCGCGATGCTGAGGCTTATCAGGACGGATACGATATTGCGAAGGTGCATCATTTAAAGCTCCTGGCTTCCAGCTTCCAGCCGCCAGCCACCATCAGTTGCCAGCAACGTCTTTTGCTGGTAGCTGGAGGCTGGTAGCTGTAAGCTGCTAGCTCAACTGCTGAATTCCCCACTGCGCGCGCTGGCGAACGCTGGAGTTCGCGTGTGCGTCCTGCTCAATACGGCGGAGATGGTCTTTGGCGTCGCTCTCGCGCATGTCCACAAAAAGATCGATCAGCGCGATTTGCACCAGCGGCGATTGCTGGTCCTGAAGCGCAGTGAGCAGGCCCTGGCGCACAGTCGGATCGTGCGAGTAGCGCTTCAATGCGTCGAGCGCCGCCAGGCGAACATCGACGCTGCTGTCGAAGCGCAACGCGTGCAGCAGCGCTGCGGAAATTTCCGGATCCGGGCGCTCCACTTGCGTGCTGTAACTCACGCCTTCGAGCCGGCGGCTCGCCGATTGCTGCTCGAGCAGTGATAGGGCCACCATTTGCCGTAGGTTCGCCAGTTCACTTTGCATCGCGGCAAGCTGCGGAGGCGGAGTACTCACGGGTTTCGTTGTGAGACGCTCACCCGCGACAAATCCGACGAGCAGCAGGCACAGTGCGAACGCGCCCTGGGTCAATGGCGCGGAGAAGCTGCTGCGCACCCAGGCAGCAAACCAGCTCTTCTTCTCAGGAACAAAGCTGGATTTCTCCCATCGGCCTTCCTGATACGCGGAGAGCATGTGCTCGAAGCGCAGGCGCGAGCTGGCGCTGGGCTGCTCCGACGGCAGCCCCGCGAGCTTTTGCCACATCTCAACGTCGGCTTTGCATGCCGGACACAGTTCGAGGTGCTCGCGGGCAAACGCCAGGTCTTTCGCGCTGAGGCTGCGCTCGCAGTAGTCAGAAAGAATTTCGGCAAATTTGTCGCAACTCATTGCAAACGTCCTTTCTCGCGATTGGGAAACGGCAAGGGCAGACCAGTTTGGGATGTTCCCTTCGGCTTTATAGCCGAGAGCTTTTCAAATCGGTCTCGTAGTTCTCGCAAGGCGCGGTGCACGCGCACTTTCACAGTTCCCACCTCACACTCGAGGGTGCGCGCGATGTCTTCGTACTTCATCTCCTGAAAGCGGCTGAGGAGAAGAACTTCACGTTTGTCGGCCGGCAACTGCAGCAGTGCGCGATGCAGCAGAGCGGTCTGTTGCTCCGCGTCAGCGTTGTCTCTGTCCGTGGTAGCCGGAGACATCTCCGGCTCGAATTCCACTGATTGCGGGTGCTTTCGGGCATAATCGATGCGAGCGTTGCGGGCGATCTGATAGATCCAGGCGCGAAATGGTGTGCCTGGCCGATAGCTGCGCCGGTACTTCAAAACCCGGAAGAAAACATCCTGGACGAGGTCCTCGCTGACAACCCGGTCGCCGGTCAACCGAAGATAAAAATTGAATAGCGGAAGCTGATAACGGTCGAACAGCACCGTCAGCATCTCGCTTACGCCCTCGCGCACCTGCAACATGATCTCTTCGTCAGGAAGTGTATTGCTCATCGCGCAATGCGCCTGCGCCGCCATTGAATCCGTGCTTTTGCCTTCCGATTGGGATTTTCGTCCGTTCCTTGATGAAAACCGGGCATGGTGCAGAAGGTTACAGAAAAAGGCTGCGAAACTTTGGGTCGAGATGCGGCAGATCCGCGTGTGCACGGAGCAGTAGCATCGCGGGTTTTCGCGGGAGAGGGCATGCCTCGTCGCTGCGCAGGCTATTGCGATATCGAATGCTGGTATAGACTGCGGAAGAAGCCGCACCGAATCAGTAACTTAGGAACGGACACTTTTTGCTTGACGCTGTCCCGTAGAGCAGTTACCCTACCGCTTCTCGTACTGGTTGGAAGATTCTCGAGCCTGAACGAGATTTTTTGAGCAACTCTGCAACTAGTTTTCGCATCTGAGTTCTCCTCGGAATAAAACTCCGCTGTCGGAAGCAAGCGAAATAGTTTCCTGTGACTTTAAGGGCCCCTCAGGCGTCTAATCGGTAAGCATACGCTTGCCGGGATGAATTCCAGACGCCTGCCAGACTTCATTGTCGATTCGGCATCTGTAAGTCTAAGAATTCAATACAAGAAAGGATATCTTCAATTTATGCGCTCTGATTTAATTTATGATGCTCTGGGTACGGTACAGAATCGCTACCTCCTGTGTCAGCTGGCTTCAAAGGCGACTCGCAAGTTTCACAAACCCAACACCCGCGTACAGGAAACAATGAATGACGTTTTCTCCCGCGTGGGCCGGGCCAATGAGGCGGAACGCGTAATGAACCAGCCTTCGGTAGAAGAAGTATTCGAGCCGCAGCGGCGGGCTGCTTAAGCAGCCTCCGCCGCGCGCCCGGCGCGGCGTCTTTTCCCCTGGATTCCTTTCGACAACTATCGCAAGTTTTCCTCGACCTCCCTTAGCAGCAAATCCCGTAGGTGATCATGACCATCGCTGAACTGAAAGAAAAAAACATTACAGAACTTACCCGCATCGCGCGCTCACTCGAGCTGCCCGGAGCCAGCGGACTGCGCAAGCAGGACCTCATCTTCAAAATCCTGCAGGCGCAAAGCGAAAAGGAAGGCCATATCTTCGCCGAAGGTGTGCTGGAAATCCTGCCTGACGGCTATGGTTTTCTGCGCTCGCCTGACTACAACTACCTGCCTGGTCCTGACGACATCTATGTCTCTCCCTCGCAAATCCGCAAGTTTGACCTGAAGACCGGCGATACGGTCAGCGGGCAAGTGCGCCCGCCACATGAAGGCGAAAAATATTTTGCGCTGGTCAAGATCGAGGCCGTCAATTTCGAGTCGCCGGATGAAGCCCGCAATAAGATCCTGTTCGACAATCTGACGCCGCTGTACCCGCTGGAGCGTGTCAAGCAGGAAACAGTACGCGAGAACATCAGTGCACGCGTCATGGACCTTCTGACGCCAGTAGGCAAAGGACAACGCGGACTGATTGTCGCACCACCCCGTACCGGCAAGACCATGCTGCTGCAGGCGATCGCGAACTCAATTACCACCAACCATCCTGAAGTCGTGCTGATCGTGCTGCTGATCGACGAGCGTCCGGAAGAGGTCACCGACATGCAGCGCTCGGTGAAGGGCGAGGTCATCTCCTCGACTTTCGACGAGCCGGCGGCTCGCCACGTTCAAGTTGCCGAAATGGTCATCGAGAAGGCCAAGCGATTGGTCGAGCACAAGCGCGACGTCGTCATCCTGCTCGATTCCATCACCCGTCTCGCTCGGGCGTACAACACGATCGTTCCCCCTTCGGGAAAGGTGCTCTCCGGTGGCGTGGATTCCAATGCGCTGCAGCGCCCAAAACGGTTCTTTGGCGCGGCCCGTAATATCGAAGAGGGCGGCTCGCTCACCATTATCGCCACCGCGTTGGTTGAAACCGGATCGCGCATGGACGACGTGATCTTCGAAGAATTCAAAGGCACCGGCAACATGGAAATTATCCTCGATCGCAAGCTGGTCGATAAGCGCGTCTTCCCCGCTATTGACATTCAACGCTCGGGCACGCGCAAGGAAGAGTTGCTGATTCCCAAAGACGATCTGGCACGCATCTGGGTGCTGCGCAAAGTGCTCAACCCACTTTCGCCAGTGGAAGCTATGGAATTGCTCATCGATAAGTTGGGCAAAACGCGATCCAACGGCGAGTTCCTGGCAAACATGAGTTCATTATGAAAACCGAGTAGTCAGTAATCAGTTTTCAGTTGGAGCGTTCTCAAATTCCATTCGAATAACTACTGATTACTGAATAGTGAATACTGCCAATGTCTGATATCGCCGCCGCATATCTCATCGAATCCATCAAATGCTTTCGCGCTTACAAGAAACTGGGCGAAGGAGCGCTTGCGCAAGTTCGTGATGATGAATGGTCGCGGATGATCGACCCCGACTCCAATTCAGTCGCGCTGGTTGTGAAGCATATGGCCGGCAATATGCGTTCGCGCTGGACTGATTTTCTGACCACCGACGGAGAGAAGCCCGATCGAAACCGCGATCAGGAGTTCATTCAGGATGAAACCGTCAATCGGGAACGGGTGATGCAGTGGTGGGAAGCCGGCTGGAAGTATGTCTTCCATGCAATGGAGAACCTTAAACCCGAAGACTTGGATGCGAAAGTGTATATCCGCGGGCAGGAACACACGGTACTGCAAGCAATCAATCGCCAGATGGCCCACTATTCCTATCACGTTGGGCAAATCGTGCTATTGGCAAAACACTATCGCGGCTCCGACTGGAAGTCTCTCAGCATTCCCAAAGGACAATCTGCCAAAGTCGGTGTTGCCGCCGAGAAAGCTTGGCAGGCAGCGCGGGACACCAAGAGCTAACCGGAAATTATTCGAGCTTCTGCTTCATGAAGCTCCTTCTTCTTTTCCCATCATCAGCTTGAGCCGCAAGGCGCGATCGCCCTCGTAGACCGTTAATATCCTCTTGCTCTCCGTGTCTTCTATGGCGAATACACTTTCGGCTAAGGCGGGAAAAAAGTAACCGAAACCACTGGTAGTCGTCCAAAAGGGAGCTATAATTCCCGCAAATACGGCCCCTGTATGGCGGCTACCGGAGGAACTCTGTAAGTCCGGCAACCGGTTTGTGGGACCAGCTTCAAACCGCGAGGTGAACATGTCTGGACTGTCGCCGATGATAATGTTGCTCATCGTGTGGGGAGCAATCACTCTGATCCTGGTGGTGCTGCTCATCTATCGGAGCACCCTGGTTATGCATGAGGACGACCAGCTCTTCCTCAGCGCGGGTGAAACGCAGCTTCAGGAAGAACAGGCGGAGCTGCTGAAAAGGATGGACAAGATTCAACCCTTCGTGCGTGTCTGCGGCGCCGTCTCTGTCGCACTCCTGGTGGTAATGGCGGGCATGTGGGTTTGGGACATGTATAAGCATTTCTGATGTATCTGCGCCAACCGATTCAGCGCAGCTAGCTACACCCTTGTCCCCAAGCGGGCGAAAGTGGCGGAATTGGCAGACGCACCAGACTTAGGATCTGGCGGGTAAAACCGTGAGGGTTCGAGTCCCTCCTTTCGCACCAGCACCTTGCAGGGCATCGCGTTTTTCTTCATTCTGCGCTGTGCCCGTTTTTGTGCCCACCCCTGTGGCAGTACCAGCGCAACTCCGGCCAGAGCGACGGGAAGCGACCACGCCCAATTTCCCATTCGAGAGACCGCGCAAGCGCCAAGCAAGCATCCGGCTAAGAAGCCCGCTACGAGAGGTAGTGTCTTTCGCAACCGCTCTCCAGACCTCGGCAGCAGCGGCGAGCCTTGGTCAAATCGTCGAGCAGCGACAATACCTCGTTGGTCAGGTTGCCGGTCAGGTTGCCGGTCATCACGGCTGTCCAAGGCACACCGCCGGGCACAGCCTATCGCAAGAGCGCGAACTGACAGGCCATTGCAGAAACAGCAATCATGGCAGTGATACAAACCGATAATCCAATCAAGACCGACAGGTTCCTCTATCTCCGCCAACGCGAGACAACGTCAGTGATCATGCGTGGTGTGTTTGGACGTGAGCTTGTGCAGCACGAATCCTGGATGACCGCATTGACCATACGGCCACCGGCGCCGATTAGCAGAACATTTACGAAAAGCTATGGCTTTCAACCCGGGAACAAAGTTGAGGAGAGTGGATCGCGTCTGTCAGGGCTGCGAACGCATACCTGAGCGCCGCTTCGCATATGTTTCGTGGAATCTGAAGGAGCTGAGCCGCATCATAAAGCGAATAGCCTTCCAAGACGTTCATCACAAACAAGAATCTCGGAAGCAAGGGCAGTGACCTGGCTGACCTTTGAATCGAATCGATCGAGAACTCGCGGAGCAGTTGTGCGTTAACGATTTCGATGTCGGCAGTAGCAGCATCCCAGGAAGCGGTATTGCGTTGGTCCACCGCTAAGTCAGCCTGCTTAGCTGCGATACACGCTTTAATGATGATTCGGCGTGACCAGCGCCCGATCCAATGGACAAACACTGCATTGCCTGTCACCAGTTGCTCAATGTTGTCGTGAGTCAGTGAACCAGCTAACTTCTCGTCATCAGTGAGCACCAGCGCGAGCCAGTACATCCGCCCTGCAGCCAATGCAAATTGATCGGGCGTCTCTACGGCGCCTTCATGCCTTTGTTCTTTGTTGCGTCGAAACATGACAATGATCCTTCAGAGAAAATGAAACTCGTAGCGGAGCAGCAGCGCGCTGCTGCTCCGCAGTGCGCGCAGGTCATCACCGAAATACGATTCCGGCTGAGGGCTGTGCCAGGTGCGTGATCGCGTCTTTCTTCAGGTCATTGACGTCACAATCAAGGGCCTCGTGCACATAGCCTCGGGACTCTGCGCGAAAAGCGACATGTGGCGCGAGATTAAACTCAACGTGCGGGCAGTCGAGCACGAGGGCTCGGGTGCCCAGAACGAAAATCGCCGCTGCTGCCGAATTTGCGTCTCGTGTCATGGTCGTGTCTCGTGCCAGTGTCTCGGCGCAGTCAAGCAGTCTTGTCCATTCGACGACCGGAGGGCTGATACGCGAAACGCAATACCCATGCCATTCCACGCATTAATCACGGCGATGCCGAGAGTGAGGTTCACCAACTGCTCGTCATTGAAGTGTTTGCGCACGGTGTCAAACACATCCGCTGGAACATGTCCTTGCTGGACGTTTGTAACCGCTTCGGTCCAGGCAAGAGCTGCGCGCTCTGTTTCAGAGAAAAATGGACTCTCGCGCCAGGCGTCGAGCGCGTAAAGGCGCTGCTCCGTTTCGCCAAGATCCCCGGCGTCTTTGCTGTGCATGTCGATGCAGAACGCGCATCCATTAAGCTGCGATGCGCGGAGTTCCAGAAGACTCAATAGCTTCGGATCCAGGCCCAGACCGGACTGGACCTGCATGGAGAGCGAGCACAACGCCTTCATTGCCGAAGGTGAAGATTTTTGGGCGTTCATACTTGGTTCCACTTTGTTCTCCTCGCCATTGGGTTCCGAATCGGCACTTGCGTTCGGTTTAACCCTCTGATTCGCATGAAAAGTGCCAAACCGATCACGCGGAGAAGCGGTCGTCAATCACTTGGAGATATATGAAGATACGGACAAAAACCGTGGGTAGGGACTAATGCAGGATGTCAAGAATGACGATGAGAATTGTCGACTGTCAAAGTTGTTGCAGGCGTTTGGCTTCGATACCCAGCTTCTTCATGCGTGCGAGGAGAGTTGTGCGCTTAATGGACAGCCGTTCCGCTGCGCCTCCCACTCCGGCGAGGCGTCCGTTTGAGGCGCGCAGCGCCTGTATGATGCGGTCGCGCTCTTCATCTTCGTAACTTTTCTTGGATGAAGCTGTGAAGGATTTGTCCAACTCGGTTACCGGAACCGACAGTTCCGTGCCTCGCGTGAGGATCACGGCACGTTCAATGAAGTTCTCCAGCTCGCGGATGTTGCCTGGCCAATGCCAGCCTGATAGCCGCTCAAGCGCTTCAGCCGGGATCGATGTAATGCGCCTGCCCATCTTTCGTGCGTATCTCTGGGTAAAGTGCCGCACCAGCAGGGGAATGTCATCCCGGCGCTCACGCAAGGATGGGAGCTGAATGGGAAACACGTTTAAGCGGTAATACAGATCAGTCCGGAATTGTCGCTCCGCCATCATCTGCGAAAGATCACGGTTGGTGGCGGAGATCAGGCGGACGTTCACGCGAATCGACCGAGTTCCTCCCAGCCGCTCAAATTCCTGTTCCTGCAGAACCCGAAGGAGCTTCGGCTGCAGCTCGAGCGGGATGTCACCCACTTCATCCAGGAAAAGCGTTCCGCGATTGGCGAGCTCGAATCTGCCCACCTTTTGCGCGATTGCTCCGGTAAATGCGCCTCTTTCGTGCCCAAAGAGCTCACTCTCTAGCAGACCGAGCGGAATGGCAGCACAGTTGAATTTCACGAACGTGCTGGCCTTGCGCGCGCTGTGCTCGTGGATGGCTCGAGCGATAAGTTCCTTGCCTGTGCCGGTCTCTCCCTGGATCAGCACAATGGAATCGGTGGGAGCGACTGTTTCGACTTGTTCGAGCACGCGTCGCAACGCGAAACTATTGCCAATAATCTCTTCGAACCCACGCTCCGTTCGAATTTCTTCTTCGAGATACAGCTTCTCGCGCTTCAACTGAGCGCTTGTATCGGCCAAGGCTTTGAAGCTGAGTGCATTTGCGACCGCAATCGACACTTGCGCTGAAACCAAATCGAGGAATCCTAGATCTTCCTCTGCGATCGGATCCCCTCGTTTCTTAGTGAGCGCCAGCACGCCGATGGTAGTACCAGCTCGTTTGAGCGGCACAAAACATCCCGACTGAAACCCTTCTAATTCGACTAGTCTGAGAAAGGAATCTGCGTCTGGGCCAGTGTGAATTTCGGGGTTAGCGCGTGCATCATTGGAATTCTTAAGCAGGAGAGGGTTGCCAGTCCGAAATGCCACGCCAGCGGCTGAACCGCGCATCGGAACGAGCATGCCTTCTTTAAAGTGGCCCTTGGTTCCTGGGAAATCAGAGAGCTGAAGCCGGAGTTGACTATCGTCCTCGGGCAGGAAAATCCCGGCGAATTCGCATTCCATCACCCTACGAAGACCAGAAGCAAGCGCCGAAAACAGTGGCTTCAACTCGAGATTCGATACCAGCGAGTTGTTGAGCTCGAGGACAATCTTCAACCGATCGCGCTCAAGCTCCAACTGTCGCTCCAAGTATTTGCGCGTTTGATCAAGATTGTCGGAGACCCGCTTCTGCTCGTTCAAAAGCCGCGCCCCGTGCAGCCCCACTGCCGCCTGGTTCGCCGCTACTGTCAGAAGAAGTCTTTCAGTCTGCAAAGGAAAATCTGTTCGCTGACACCCCGCTACCAGAATGCCGACTTCACTTTTCAGGCCCAGGGGTAGAGGAAGAATGGAAAAATCTGCATCT
Source organism: Terriglobales bacterium (assembly GCA_025980765.1). Taxonomy (GTDB): domain Bacteria; phylum Acidobacteriota; class Terriglobia; order Terriglobales; family Acidobacteriaceae; genus Gp1-AA112. Next base: position 55,616 of record JAICXB010000017.1, on the reverse strand, counting down.
CCAAACGTCTTCCGTAGCACCCGGGGCCAGTTCTGCAGGTGATCGTCCGACCAGTTCTTGAGCAATTCCCGAACCCCTTGCAAGACGCCCTTCGCCAGATGCGAAAGAGGGCCGCGGATTACTTCAAGCGGCGGCTCTCCGATGGAATCTGTCAAACGCAAATACACGAAATCCAGGCGCAGCATATTCAGTAGCGCGTCAAGAAGAGTGCGAACGATTTCCGATGGAACGCTGCCACTCCAAATGGCAGGAAGTGCCACAACGCCCATCAAATCGTTAATGCAGGCTCTGAGTTGTTTCGCCTCAGAGCCGGTCTCTTCCACCAGCCTATGCAGCATGCCCGCTTGCTGATTGGTTCTGTCCTGCTTGCTTGTCGCGGAGTTCCCGCAAGAACTCATCGGGTGGCACGAAGAAAGGGTTTTCCTGGAGCGTCCCACCGATGATCACCATCGGATGCGTTCGTAGAATATCAACGACTACGGCGCCACTAAATTTGGAAATATCGTAGACGCAGATAACGGGGTCTTTGTAGCGCGGCAAGATGTAATTCAGCCGCGCCTCATACTCGACAAGGTCGTCAACCCCAGGCAGGTCTTGCACCGCCCATCCCATATGGCCGATGGAGCGACTGACCCCGAACCCGCGCGCCACGCCGAGTTTCAGTTCCTCCTCGATAAGGGCCACCATCCGATGCTGGTCGAAATGACCATCAGGATCAATATGGGCCTCGTTCCAACCGTACACCTTGAGTTGGCCGCTGGATTCTGCCGCAGCGGTATCAATCCCGATGGATTCCAATCGCTGGAAGTGCTCCTTGCGGCGATCGGGATCTACAACGTGGAAAGCTCTATCGTTGCAGTCGAACCCCTCTTTGATGAATGGCAGCAGGGCGTGGTACGTTTCTTCAGAATTGTGAAAAAAAGCACAGACATGGCGCTGGTCGCCAAATTCGGAGCCGGCGAAGTGAATGGGGGTTGCTGCGGAACTCAGAATAGGGGCTGTGGAACTCATAAGAGCCTCCTAGGTGTAGAGTATCACTTCAAGGCCGTTGACTCCGTTACGTTTGAAGCATGCCTTCGATCCGTGCTTTGACAGGCCAGCACTAGCTTTAGAGGCTGGTATGAAATTGACATTTGACAACTTCCAGTCGTCATTCTTGACATCCCGCGAAAGCTATCCGCAATTCCGCTTCTCTATCCCTCACAAGTGCAAGTGATTACTGATGACAAAGCTCACATTCGATTGGCAGCTTTCGTGCGATAAGAGGCGTGGTTGGAAATTTCGAGGCAAAACAATGAAGGAGACAATCATGAAAATCGTAGTCATCGGCGGCAGTGGACTCATCGGATCAAAGCTCGTCCCCAAGCTTCGTGAGCAGGGGCACGAAGCGATAGCCGCGTCACCGAATTCCGGTGTCAACACCATGACCGGCGAGGGACTCGCCGAAGCGTTGAAGGGCGCAGCGGTGGTCGTGGATGTATCGAACGCTCCCTCGTGGGAAGATGCGGCCGTAATGGAGTTCTTTGAGACATCAACCCGCAACCTCCTCGCCTATGAAGCGGCCGCAGGCGTGGGACATCACGCTGCGTTATCAGTCGTAGGAAGCGAGCGTCTGTTCGAAAGCGGCTACTTCAAGGCAAAAATCGCCCAGGAGAATTTGATCAAGAAATCTTCAATCCCGTATTCAATTGTCAGGGCGACGCAGTTCTTCGAATTCGTCAAGGGCATCGCCGATTTTTCTACCGAGGGCAATAAAGTGCGCCTGCCATCTGCGCTCATCCAGCCCATGGCGGCCGACGATGTCGCCAGTGCAGTAGCCCGGATCGCGATGGGCTCACCAATAAAGGGCATGGTGAAGTCGGTGGGCCGGAAAAGTTTCGTCTCGATGAGCTCGTGCGGATCTATCTTGCCGCGCGCAAGGATTCACGTGAAATTGTCACTGACCCGCACGCGCGCTACTACGGCGTGGAGCTGAGTGAGAGGACACTCGTTCCCGGCGACGACGCACGGCTTGGCGAAACTCGCTTCGAAACCTGGCTAAATCAGCCCACAGGTCAGATCGGTAATGCGAAATCACAACCCGCAGCATGATCCCATGATCGCCCACTAGCAGCTCGCTTAGGGGGCCGGTTGGTTAAACCGGCCTCCACGCTGAACCGGTAACTACCCTAATAACTGGTGAGGACCCGCGACACGCGCAAAGTCGCGGGGGAGTATCGCCGCCTGAGCAAAGTCAGACCTTCTATGAAGGTCCTGACGAGGTTCATATCATTGGCTGAAACGCAAGAAATGCCAAACCAGCAAAATTTGTCGTGTTCTTAGTCAAGAACAAAGACTCTCCGGTATTCCTGCCGGTGAAGTGATAAGGGTTGCGCCGGGTGAAAAACAGATGACCAGGGGCAGGTTAGAGGCGTTTAGCGATGGCGTGATCGCGATTATCATCGCGATTATCATCACGATTATGGTGTTGGCGATGAAGGCGCCCCAGCAGCGCGTGTGGAAGACGTGGGCGCCGCTAGTGCCGACGTTTCTCACCTACGTCTTGAGTTTCGTTTATGTCGGCATCTACTGGAACAACCACCATCACATGCTGCATGCCGTCACCGTCGTGACGGGTGCAATGCTTTGGGCCGACTTGCATCTTTTGTTCTGGCTATCGCTGTTCCCGTTCGCCACTGCGTGGATGGGAGAAAGCCGCTTTGCCGGGGTGCCGACCGCGCTCTTGTGGCGTGGTGCTGCTGATGGCCGGGATTGCGTATCTCGTGCTCCAGCAGGCGATCTTTTCAAAATCGATTCGTTTCTACCAGCTAGCCTGACATCCTTGACACCCGACAACTTCCATCGTCATTTTTGACATTTCGGCGGGAGTCATCTGCCCGATCCTTTCTTTATCTCTTACATCTGCAAGCAATTATTGATGGTCCCCGCTCGCTTTTCGTTTGGAAGCTCTCATGCGATTACGACGGCTAGGGTGCGCAATGTGCGCGACAGCGCAGGAGACAGAGAGAAAATGCTTGGAAACTTCCTCGGCGTTCTAAAAGGAATGAGCCGCCATGGTGAACTTCGCTGCAGAAGCATATTCATCGCAGTGACTGCCTTGCTCATTTCAATACTCGCAGTCTCGCCCGCTGCGAACGCGCAATATGCTTCCGATTCGGGAATTCGGCAAGCCATCTCTAGCGTTTCTGGTCAGAACTCCGCGACCCAGGGGAGCGTGCCCAGCGGTGCAGCTACCAAAGAAACGGTCCGGCTGACATTACGCGACGCCATTAACATGGCTCTCCGGTACAACCTGGGAACAATCGAGAGCGGGGAAAACGAACGCGTGGCGCGCGGTGAGCGCCTGCTTGCTCTCAGCCAATTACTGCCTCAAGTGAGTGCAGGCGTTTCGGAAAATGCGAACCAGGCGAGCAAGGCGGTTCTGGGAATCAAGAGCCTACCGCAGATTCCGAGAGTTCGCGAGTACGGCTACAGCAGCGCGGATGTAAGTGTTGACCTCACCCTCTTCAACTTTTCTTCGATTCAACGCTTTCGCGCGGCCCAAACCGCCCAGCAGGCTGCTCGGCTCAGTTATCAGGACGCGCTCGATGTGGTCACTCTCGTCGTCGGCAATGCCTATCTGCTGGCGATCGAAGCCGCCTCTCGCATTCAAGCCCAGGAAGCGCTGGTGCGAAATGCGCAAGCACTGTACAAGCAGGCGCTCGATTCTTTTCAGGCGGGCACAGCTCCGAAGATTGACGTTACTCGGACCGAAGTGCAACTGCACACCGAAGAGTACAGCCTGAGCGTCGATCGCAACAATTTGGATATTGCAAAGCTCAACCTGGCGCGCGCCATCGGGCTGCCGCTCGGCCAACAATTCGATCTCGCCGATCAGCTTCCATATGCCGATATACATCCTGCAACGGTCGAAGAGGCGCTGAACAGCGCTTACTCGTCGCGGAGCGATTTCCGTGCCGCGCTGGATTCTGAAAAGGCCGCGCAGCAAGCCCTTTCGAGCGCGCGCGGTGAACGGTACCCGGTCATAGCCATGAACGGCAGCTACGGCGATGTTGGAACGACTTTCGGACATTCGAACGGCAACTTCAGCTTCGCCGCAGGCGTACGGATTCCTCTCTTCACAGGTAGTCGCATTAAAGCGGAGATAACTGAGGCTGAGGCGGCGCTGCGGCAACGGAAAGCAGAAGCGGAGAACATTCGCGGACAGGTCGACTACGACGTACGCACTGCCTTCCTGAACTTGAACGCCGCGCGAGAACAGGTAGATGTTGCCCGCCGCAACGTCGATCTCGCGAATGAGAATCTTCGCCGTTCCAAGGATCGCTTCGCTTCAGGTGTCACCGACAGCGTGGAAGTGGTGCAGGCCGAACAGTCGCTAGCCGGAGCCAACGATCAGTACATCACCAGCGTGTATAGCCACAATGCCGCCAAACTCTCGCTCGCCCGCGCTTTGGGAGTCGCACGAACGAACTACAGCCAGTATTTAGGAGGTCACTAATGCCAAACCCAACCAATAGTGCTGATCTTTTGGTTCCTAAAACGGAGGAAGACATTGAGGCCGCTCCTATCAACGAAGTCGGATTACCCGAGCTCGTAGACAGCGCTGAGAAACCATCGAAGTCGGCTGATCCGGACAAAAAGCGTCGCATAAAAATCGCGTCTGCCGTCGTCGGAGCTTTGGTGGTCCTGATTGCTGGCTGCTATTTCGGCTGGAATGCCTTACGGTTTGAAGGCACTGACGATGCTCAGATCGATGGACACGTCATGCCACTGAGCGCGCGGATCCACGGCCAGGTGCAGAGTGTGAATTTCGTTGAAGGCCAACTGGTGCATGCCGGCGATGTGCTCGTGACCATAGATCCTACAGATTACAAGGTTGCGGTCACGCAAGCTCAGGCGAACTTGGCGGATGCGAAAGCCATCGCCTCGAGTGCGCACTTGAATGTGCCAATCACTTCGGTTTCGACCCGCAGCAACCTCGATTCTGCGAAGACGGCAGTCGGAAATGCTGAAGCCGGGGTGGCTGCTGCCGGACAGAATCTGGAGTCAGCTAAAGCTGCCACACAACAAGCGGAAGCGAACGCCGCGAAGAGCGATGCCGACCTCGTGCGCTATCGGCAGCTTGTGGCGAAAGACGACATCTCGCATCAACAATACGACCATGCTCAGGCGGCTGCGGTAGCGAACCGAGCCGCAGTCGTATCTGCGAAGGCAGAAGTCCTCGCCTCGGAGCAGGCGCTTCGGCAGGCACAAGGAAAGCTCCTCCAGGCAAAGGCCGACCTGCGCAGCGCGCAGACGGCGCCGCAGCAGGTTTCAGCCACGCGCGCCAAGGCCGATGCTGACGATGCGGCGGTGCTGCAGCGCGAAGCGCAGCTCAAGCAGGCGGAGCTCAATCTCGGTTACACGGTTATCCGCTCACCGGTTACAGGAATTGTCGGCAAGAAGACCGTTGAGGTTGGCCAGAACGTCGGTCCTGGACAAGAACTCTTAGAAGCCGTTCCTCTGGATGACATCTGGGTCACGGCGAACTTCAAGGAGACTCAACTCCAGCACATGCGCGTGGGCCAGCCGGTAAGCGTGAAAGTCGATGCTTACGGCCGTTCCTGGACCGGACGCGTTACCAATCTGGGAGGCGGCACGGGATCTGTTTTCAGTCTCCTGCCCCCGGAAAACGCAACTGGCAACTACGTCAAGGTTGTGCAACGCGTCCCTGTACGGATCGATTTCGATCGCATCTCGGGGCAGAGCTTTAACGCCGACGGTCTGTTGAAGCCGGGCTTGTCGGTAGAACCTGATGTGAGGATCCGGTGAGCACGCAAGCCATTGCCGTTGAGCAGTCATTCAGCGAGCCGCAGATCAACCCGTGGGTGATCGGCGTGGTGGTTTCAATGGCTGCCTTTATGGAGGTGCTCGACACCAGCATCGCGAATGTCGCTCTGCCCTATATCGCAGGCAACTTGGGCGCAAGCAACGATGAGAGCACTTGGGTGCTCACGAGCTATCTTGCCTCGAATGCCATAGTGCTTCCCATTACGGGATGGCTCACACAGGTGTTTGGAAGAAAAAAATTCTTCATGCTTTGCATCGGCATGTTCACGCTGAGCTCTTTTCTTTGCGCTTCAGCGCCAACCCTCGGCCTTCTGCTGTTGTTCCGAGTTCTACAAGGAGCTTTCGGCGGCGGCTTGCAGCCGATGGCACAAGCCATTCTGGCGGACACCTTTCCTCCCAAGCAGCGTGGCCTGGCCTTTGCGCTATATGGGGTCACGGCTGTCGTGGGTCCGGCGGCTGGCCCCATTGTTGGCGGGTGGCTTACGGACAATTATGTATGGCGCTGGATTTTCCACATCAATGTTCCTGTCGGAATCCTGGCTCTGCTGCTCGTTCATCAGTTGGTGAAGGATCCACCGAGTTCGGTCAAGCGGGCGGTAGACTTCTCACGATTCGATTATCTAGGCTTCTCTTTTTTGGCAATTGGAATTGCTGCATTGCAGGTCGTCCTCGACAAGGGACAAGAGGATGACTGGTTCGGTTCTCACCTAATTCTTTTTTTGGGCATCACGGCAGTGGTTTGCCTGACGGCGCTGATCATTTGGGAGTTTCGCGCTAAGGAACCCATCGTGGATGTTCGTCTGTTCAGAAACTTCAATTTTGCAACCACAAATCTGATGATGTTGATTGTTGGAGTCGCGCTCTACGCCAGCAACGTTCTCGTGCCACAACTGCTCCAGACGCAAATGGGATACACGGCAGAATTGGCGGGTTTAGTTCTTGGCGGCGGTGCAGCTCTCCTGTTATTCGCATTGCCAGTCGTTGGCCAGTTGCTAAACAGATATCCGGCAAAATACCTCGTTACCTTCGGATGGCTGACTTTATCGATTGGGATGTTTGTGTCAATTCGGGCGACCGATCTCCTGATGAGCTTTTCCCATTCTGCCACCCTCCGCATTTTCCAAATCCTTCCAATCGGCTTCCTGTTCATTCCCATCACAATGTCTGCATACGTGGGGCTCCCCGCAGAGAAGAGCAACTCTGCGGCTGGCCTAATAAACTTCATGCGGAATATGGGAGGCAGCATAGGCACTTCGATCGTTGCCACTGTGATTGCGCGTCGCTCGCAGTTCCATCAGTCGATTCTGGCGCAACACACTCGATCCCCACGGTTTTTTGCCGCGGTAGATGGCCTGACAATCCAGCTCAACCATGCCGGGGTCGGATATGCAGATGCTCACAGGAGAGCCATTGCAAGGCTCGCTCGGATGATCTCGTCACAGGCGGCCGTTCTTTCCTATATCGATTTGTACTGGCTTCTAGCAGTGGCCACTGCAGCCATGTTTGTTCTCTCCTTTTGCCTGAAAAAGAACAAGCCAGGCGAGGGTGGCGAGATTCAAGTAGGCTGATGCGAAGGTGTCGAAAGAGAGATTTGGGATCTGGCGGGTAAAACCGTGGGGGTTCGAGTCCCTCCTTTCGCACCAGCACCTGCAGCTCCTCAGATTATCGCAAGTCTGAGCTGTGCCCAGCTTGTTCCGCCGTCGCGGAGTCTAATCTAGTGCTGGGCGGCGACCCTCGTCAGCGGCTTGATCTCGCGTTGCCGCAGGTAATCGGAAACCTGAGCCTCGTCCTTCAATGATCTGATTTTGCAGCTCGATGACGTTGGATCATATTCAAAGGCCGTCGCCGGCAGCTTCACGCGCCCGCCATGTTCAAGCTCTGCGCCATGCTGCGGTGGAAAGTCTTTGAGCGGAGCCTTGAGCTCATCGAAACGTTTTCGCTGCGCGTCAGAGGCGATCCCGTACCTTCCATGATCGTCATATGCAGGGCCGGAATCGCCAGCGCAGGACAGAGCATAGAGGTCGTAATCGGAAACGATGAGATTGCCTTCGCTGTCAGCCAGCACATCTGGCTGGCCCGGCACCGCCTCCACGCACTTGTACTTTTTACTGGCAAGGGCGGAGACAAGGGTCGCGTAGACCTCCGTTAGCTCCTTTTCATCGGTAATCTTGCCGTCCTGCTTCTGGTTGCAAGGTATCAGTCCGGCAATCTCCGGCCGGTCCGAGCTCTTGGCCTTGATTGTCCGCGGCTTCGGCTTCGCCTTGCCTCGCTGCATCCAGTAAGTCGCGCCGGCATTCACCTTCTGCATGATGATTGTGCCGCGACAGCTGTTCTGCACGTATTTGCAGAGCTCCTCCGCGTCGTGAGCGAGCATGCCTGACTCGGCGATCATTTGTGCACGCGTGAGCTCGACGAAATGAGAAGGTTGGACTCCTGGTCCCGGAATCACTGGGGAGGCGGGTCTTGGCTGCACAGGCGGAATTGATGTGGCTGTATCCGAAGCACCTTCCTCTGGGGCTGGCCCCGACTCAATTGCCGGTGCTGCTGCAAGCGATGACGCATTGCCCCTTACGATGTTTGGATCGACGTAGGTTTTCGTCGTGCCTCGCATATCCACGACGCTGGACGGATTGTCGAAGGGTCGCGAAGCCGCTGCTGATGCACGTTCAGTAGTACTCGCCTGAGCCGCTGTCTGTGATTGCTCAGCGGCAGTTTGCAACTGTTGTCTGGATGGCGATACTTGCATCTGCATCGCGGCCTTGGCCGGATTTAAAGATGAATCTGCGACCCCGGTATCAGCCGCTGACCGGGTGGCGGGTTGCTCGGGTGTGCTCCGCGACGAGCCGCTCGGAAGTTGGGAGTTAGGCTCCGGTGCCTGTTCCCGCGGACCTCCGGTGTATACACCTGGCAAGCCTGGAATGCCGTAGCCGGAAGGTTGCTGCTGCGATTGAGCATCAGGCTCGGAGTTCTGCTGAAGTGGGAGCCCAACGCCGCCCAAGCCGGCGATACCGTAGGAATTCTGAGTGTTTGCCTGTTGAGCGGCTGAGCTCTGCGGGCCGACGGTGTAGACGCCGGGCAGGCCGGGAATTCCATAGCCAACGCTGCCGCTTGCGCCCGCGCTGCTACTATCACGCGCGCCGTTGGTGTAAACGCCAGGCAGGCCCGGGATGCCATAACCCGCGGCCGACTTCGCAGCGTGTTTTACTCCAAGCTGCGAGTCGTCAAAGACAAGGTTCAGATCGCCTTTCGGCCCATTGCCGTCGAGCATGGTGCTCAGCTTGTCGGCAATGGCGCGGCGCTTTCGCTGTTCCGCAGCGCGCTGCTCGGCCGCGCGCTGCTCGCGTTCGGCTTTTTCCTGCGCTGCCCTGGCCTGCGCTTCCTTCCCGCTCTTGATCGCCTGGTTCAGCCAGATCGCGCTGGCGCCCAGAAATATCTCCTGGCTCGCTTGCTGCATATTGGCTGGCGCCGGCATCTGCTTGATCAGCTCGACCGGATCGCTCGTGCCGCTCGAAGAAGAGCCTTGTTTGTGACAGTAATCATGGGAAATATCGCATGTTCCATGCGCGACGTCGCCGCCTGGGGCAGGCTTCCAAGTGCCGCCGGCGTCGCTACAGGCTTTCACAACCTCCTGCCACGTGGTGGCGTTCTTCCACGGCGGATCGCACTCCTGCGCCGAGAGCTTCGCCGGCAGAATCGCGCCGAGCACCGCGACAGACAGGGACGCCGCGATGATCCCCCTTCCCATCACTGTCTTCCCAGCTTGTCTTGCCAGATGATGAGCTTGTCGCGCAGCACGTCAGATTGCGGGCCGTTCGGCATCATCTCAAGGTATTCCTGGCCGTGAGTGACCGCGCATCCCCATTTCTGCAGCTCGCTGCAGATGGTCGCCGCAGCCAGTTGACCTGCGGGCCAAAGCGGCTCGATTGCCAGACCCTTCTCGAAATGCGCAAGCGCGAGCTCCGGGTTCTTCTCCTCGGTCACCTCGTACTTCGCAAGAACTTCTTCGCGATGGACGGCATCCGGCAATGCGGGCTTCTCCGCCAATTCGCGCCATTGTGCCGCACGCTGCTTGAATTCCTGTTCATCGTGGACCTCGGCATCGACGGGACTGCGCGCATTCGCCTTTAACACTTCCAGCGCTCGGACGAACTCGCCCATGTACGCTGCCTCACTCTCGCTCCACTGGAGCGGATCCACGCCGCGGTGCCAGAACAACACGTTCGAGCTGTCCTTGTCATATTTCTTGTCTGCAGACATGAAGTACGCATAAAACGTGGTCGGTGGCTGCAAAAATGGTCGCACTGGAACCGACTTGAGCTCAGGAATGTTCTTTAAATCGATGTATGCCATCTTTGCGCCGCTGTGAAATGGCGCCCAGAACTCGATGCGGTCATGTGTGATCTTCAATTGCGTTGGCGGCGCGGTAAAGCTGCACGCTGGCGCAAAGATGTTGGCCTGCACGCAGGAACGGACGTGCGCAAGCGCCTCCGTTATCTGGCGACGCGCTTCTGCCACCTGCTCGCCCGTCGGCGCTCCGGTTGGTGCCGCCGCTGCGACCATCTGAGACTTTGGCGACGACGCCGGCTCAGCAGCAACCTTCGCAGCCTGCAGCGGCGCAGGTTGCTGGAAATCGGCGTCTGGGATCGGCACATTTACCTCGATGCTTTTGGTGGTGTATACCCACGTGCCATCCTTTGAGCTGGTCTCGATGCGGTAAGCGAACATCACTCCATTAACTGGACGAAAGTCGCTGAGCAGCGTGGTCGAGTTTTCATTGCGGCGTTCGACGTCGAGGAATGTTGTCGCGTCGAAGCAACGGTAAGCTATGCCGCTGGGTTTCTGGACGAGTACGCCGTAGCATCGCTTGCCTTGCGATTGCGTCAATCCACGTAAGGTGACGGCGTATCCCTTGTCTCTGTAGTGGAACGCTTCGCCTTCAACAGCATCGGAGAAGGTCGGCTGCGCCTGAATTTCGTTCGCGGTCAGGACCTCGACCGCCGGCTTGCCCGCGATCGTCTTCCATCCACTGCTGCCGTTGTATACCTCGATTTCATAGGTACCCTGAGCCATGCGCACTTCGCTGCGCGCCAGGTTGGGACGCTTCATCTCGAAAAGAAGGTCATACTCGTGCGGCGCCGCGCCGGACTCGCTACTCTTCTGGACAACGTGCCGCAGGATACGGATCGTGTTGATAGCAGTGAGCGCCTGTTCGCCGCCTCGCGCCTGCACGTTGCGCGCGATGATTTCGTCGGCAGACGGGCTAGGAGCAGAGGGCGCTTGTGGCTGGCCCGCACTCTGCTGTGCGGATGCGCTCGCGCCTAAGGTGGCGCACACGATTGCAGGCAGGATTCTCCCGAGAAAGGTCATAGGTCAGTAGGTTGCATTTCCCGGGGGAGAGGAATCAGTATGAGAAACTCGCGAATTGGAGTCAACGAACGGAGGTTTAAGCTTTGGTGACCTCCGTCACAGCGCCTACTCGGCGCAGCAATTTGGTATCCAGCCCTCTGCTCAACAAGGCTTCGTCCGGTGGGGTTTTGCTCCGGACTATTTGGATGGCCGGTCCAATATGCTAGCTGCCGGTCCGCTTCGCCTCAGGCTTGAGATCCAGACGCCGGATCAGGCGCAACAGTGAATTGGGATGGAGGCCCAGGGCTTTGGCCGCCTCAATGTAGCTGCCGTTAGCTTGTTCGAGCGCTTCCAGGATGAGTTGCTTTTTGGTGTCTTTGACTGCGCCGGCGTATTTGGTCGCAGCGCCGCTTGCGGGAGCGCCGGTTTCGAAGATGGTCTCCGGCAGATCTTCCACCAGAATGGAATCGGTGGAGCCCAGGACCAGCGCGCGTTCGATGGCATTTTCCAGTTCGCGCACGTTTCCCGGCCAGTCATAGTTCGTCAGGCTCGACCGGGCTGCCGGCGACAACGATTTTGGCCGGGTGTTGCACTTTCTGGCGGTCTTCTGGATGAAATGCTCAACCAACTCGGGAATATCTTCGCGGCGCTCCCGCAGGGGTGGGACCTCGATTGCGACCACGTTCAGGCGATAGAAGAGGTCCTTGCGAAAGCTTCCGGCCTGCACGGCCTCCTGCAGATTGCGGTTGGTCGCCGCCACTACGCGAATGTCGATCTTGATGGGACGCGTTCCGCCCACGCGCTCGAATTCGCGCTCCTGCAGCACTCGCAATAACTTTGCTTGAAGTCCGGCAGCGAGTTCTCCGACTTCGTCGAGGAACACTGTGCCGCCACTCGCCATCTCGATCTTTCCCTTTTTCTGTCCTACGGCGCCGGTGAAGGCACCTTTTTCGTGTCCGAACAGCTCGCTTTCCAGCAGCGACTCGGCGATGGCGGCGCAGTTGATGGCCACAAACGGACCTTTGGCGCGCGGACTGTTGCGATGCACCGCGCGCGCTACCAACTCTTTCCCGGTGCCACTTTCACCTAGGATCAGCACCGTGGACTCGGTGGGGGCGACGCGTTGTATGAACTGAAACACCTCGCGCATGCGCGCGCTTGCGCCGACCATGTTGTGTTCGATTGTGATTTGCGAACGTAGGTTCTGATTCTCTTGTGTGAGCGCCTCAAGATGAGCGATGTTTTCGAGCGCCAAGCTGGCAATACCGGCGATCGCCGTCATCATTTGCAGGTGATTGTCGTCGAAGTGCACGTTGGCATCTCTGGTATCCACATACATCAGCGCGGAAATTCTGCCGTTCATGGTCAGCGGTACACAGATTAAAGAGTGCACAGGAAATTCGCTGAAACTGACGCTGCCGCGCAGTGCGTCGGTGCTGGAGATATCGCGGATCATCAATCCACTCTGCTCCTGCAGAACGCGCTGCACCACGGTACGGCTCACACGTACCGGCACTCCCGGTCCCATGACACGATCCCAGGCTATCGACCACGTGGCCTCTTCCGGATCGTTGGCGAAGGCCATCATCGCGCCGCGTTCGGCAGGAACCACATCGAAGGCCATGCCCAGCAGTTGCCAAGCCAATGATTCGCTGTCACGCACCGCGCTGATATTGTGCGCGATCTTCAATAACGTGCTCAGGTCGCGGGCCACGCGTCCGCCCGTGGGAAAATCCGGGGTAGTGGTGTCAAGATTGGCGTAAACCGAGTCCTCGCGCCGCAGAAGGGTTTGCGCACCCGGCATTTCACCGCTGTCGGAGAGCTCTGCGCGATTCCCCTGCGGCCGTGCCTCAGCCTCACCCGCCAGAAATACGAAGACGGAGTTTCCGAGCTCGATTTGATCCCCAACCTTTAGAAGCTGTTGGCTAATAGGAATTCCGTTGACCAGCGTTCCATGACGGCTGCCCAAATCGCGAATAGAGTAGCTGTCATCCTGCCTATTGATGGCGCAATGCTGCCGGGACAGAATACGGTCTGGAATCGAGAGATCATTGGAGGCACTGCGCCCAATCGTCACTTCCGAATCCGGAAGTAGAAACGTTGTCTGCGCAATCGGTCCGTTAAGAGCTAGAAGCCTCGCGTTCATGAATTTGCAGGTGTCTCCCGCTATGTGGCCCGTTCAAATCCTTGCATAATCCTGAACTTCTGTGCAGCGTGTGAATCCTATTAGCCCCAGTTTGCTAACCGATCGGCTAACGCATCGTTAACCGTCCGGTTAGCTGGTGCAGGAAACATGGCCTGGCCGGTGTGGATTAATGTCTGCGTCCACCACGCTAAATATAACAAAGTGCTTGGCTTACAAGCGGACTCGCTGTCAGAGACATCGCCTTCTTCAGATTGGCACATGGCTTGCGATATCGACGGCGTAACAAGGAGAACCCCCAATGTCAGCACATAGAAGCGCAAGGCCCTGGCGGACGATCGATTTTGAAAACAAGTTTCAGGAAGCAATGGGTCGACAGATGACCACGAAAGAACGCGAATTCTTCGGCTTAGAGCAAAAACGTTCTGTCGATGCCGAGCATTCCGATGCCGGCGCTCCGGCCAACAATCGCGCTCAATTTGCCTGGGAAGCGCTGCGCAGGGTCAGTTCCCTGCTGGGGTAAGCCTCGAAGCTGCGCCGCCGCGCAGACACGGAGTTAAGCCGCAGTTTTGGCGTCGAAGCTACGAGGCTTCGAGGCTGCGGAGCTGAGTTTTAAGAGACTCGCCGGCGTTCGTTGGGGAGCGGGCAAAGGCGGGAATCCCCACCTTTCTGACACCTCTGGAAAGGTGGGAGAGTTTGATTTTCTTCGGTCGCCCCGAAACTGGTAGGACGAAGCTGGAGCCTTGAAGTGAAGTCCTTCACACAGCGCGAAGGACCTCGCTCCAGGGCTCCGATTTTTTTTGCTACTGCACCACAAGTTGCACGCTGGTGGAATGCTGCAAGGATCCCGAGTTTGCGGTAATGGTCACGCTATAAGTGCCAGCCGGGGTAGTCGGTGCAGGAGAGCCGCCGGAACCGCTCTGCTGGTTGTGATTACTTACCGTGCCGCAGCCGAATCCGAGCAGCGCGAGCGTAAGCAACATCGCAAGCAATCCTGTCGAGCGTTGTCCTCGCTTGGCGCTGGGCCGGGTGAGGCGTCGACCAGTTCTGCGCCGAGTGCTCCCTCCGATCAAGCAGATTCCAAATAGGGAAAATCCCATCGTGGCCAAACTCGCGAAGCTCCCAGGCCTGGGAACCGCGTCTCTCAACACCGCTGCGAGTCCGGCGGTCGCGATCTGCAGGGTCGCTGGCGCTCCCGCACTCGTCACCGTCAGTGGATTTGGGTTGAACGTACAACTGGCCGCGGGAGGCAATCCCGCGCAGGCCAGCGTGACTGCGCCGCTAAACCCGTTGAGGGTCGACGCAATGACTGAATAAGAGGCTGTCTGTCCGGCCCTGACAGTCATGGTGGGCGGAGCCGCTGCGATTGAAAAATCTGGAGTCCCAGCTACAGTTGTCACCGTGAGTACCACCGCCGCCGTGTGCGCAATCGCACCGTCTGGACCGTTGCCTGATGCGGTGATGGTCAGCGGGAATTGCCCGACCGGGGTTGACGAATCGGCGGCAACGGTCAAAGTGGTCGATCCACTGCCGGGCACCGACGCCGGATTGAAATTCGTAGTTGCGCCTGTGGGCAAGCCCGCGACATTGAAAGTCACGCTCCCGGCAAATCCATTGATGGCTGCAATCGCGATTTCGAGGGTTGCGCTGGCTCCAGCTTGAACACCCAAGGTTTGCGATTGCAGCGTAATTGTGAAGTCTGGCGCCGGTTGCGCGACCACCAGCGTGAGTGCGGCCGAGTGACTCAGGTTCCCGTCCTGGCCAGTGCTGGAACCAGTTACTGTGAGGGGATAATTGCCGGGAGCTACCGCCGATGTGGTACTGACCGTCAGCTTTGTCGATCCTCCACCATTGACGGTGGCCGGGGTGAAGCTCGCGCTGGCCCCCGCCGGCAAACCTGACATAGCGAACGTGACTTCGTCGCTGAAGCCATTGGCAGCCACAACACTGATTTGAGCTTCAGAGGCTGATCCCGCCGATACCGTGATGGATTGCGGCGCCATAAGCGAAAAATCCGGAGGCGCTGATGCCGGTGTCGAAAGCAGGTTCACCACTGCCGTTCCGTGGTTCGCTCCGCCGCCGCTGGCGATTTCGGCAATGCCCCAGGTTCCGCTGCCGCTCGGATCTGCAGACATTCCAAAAAGATCACCGTAACGGCCGGCAGTGAATGTCGCATCTCCGGCTTTGTACACTCCATGGATCGACATAGTGTTGGGAGGATCAGTGACATCGCGGTGCGCGTACCCTGCGGAGGCGAATTGGATTGCGCTCGAGGTGCAGTAAACCAGATCGACTCCGCCGTCGGGTCTTACGGTCAGCGCGCCGTAATAAGCTTCCCCAACCCCGGCTTCTGTGCCCACCTGCTTGAGCGATTTGCTGGGAGTATCCAGCTCATACCAGCGCACCACCGGATTCTGACCGCTGGAATCGGCAACTCCCTGCGTAAACCAAAGCGAGTTATTTCTCCACACAGGGCTGAGAACGTTCGCACCCGGTGGGATCGTGGTGGTAGTTCCCGGCTGCGTGGCTTGCGGCGGTCCTTGAAATGCCGGTACTGGAACGTTAACTACACTCAAGGTTGGTGTTCCAGCGGTGTTAATGGCGAACAGAGGAATCGAATTTCCATCAGGATTTGCTACCAGGAATTCCTGTGACGTCGTCCCATAAGTCACGGCCGGTTCAATTCCGAAAGCGGAAGCGCCCGAGCCGGTTTTCACCTTTTTGAAGCGGGTGACGTTCAGAGTCGAGCTGCCGGCGATCAGCTCCGAAGTGGGAATGATGGTAATCCAGGCTTCCGCAGTGCCGGTGGTGAATGGAAGCTGGTCATCGCCGATATAAACTGCGGAGTCAGATATTCCCAGCCCGGGAAAATCAGGCCAGGTGCCGTTCTCGCTATGGTCAAGGACGAACTTGTTCCAGTTGCCTGTAGGATCGGAAGTTTCAGAAACGGCAACGAAGATATGGGCATCGCCGGCCTGCGGACCCTTTTCCGCAGCAACAAAGACAAAAATTTGATGTGCCTGGTCATAAACAATGCGGGGATCGAAGCAGCAGGAGGGGATGTTGAACCCGCCGAAAAAATTAGAGAAGTTCGTTTGGGAGACCAGAGTTCCCGATTTGGTGTAGATCGCGATCACGGTATTCACCACCACCACCAGATGGTTTGGGCCGGCCGCGATCATGGGATCGGGAGGATTTGCTCCAAACGGAACATTGAAAACCGTTCCAACAATGGAGGAGGTCGAGCTCTGTTGCTGTCTCGCAACCTTGCCCAGTTGTTCCCGCGTGCTCTTGCCGGTCGCGATCGCTGCTGGCTGCGTTCTAGCCAGCGCTGACGCGCGCGCCTCCTGATCATCGTCTGCTTCCATCAGAGAGGCCGCATGCGCCGCGCGGTCCACGGAAACGATGGTCTTTGCCCAGGGCTCGGTGACTTCTGGTACAGCAACCGCTTGCTTTCCGCCTATCACCTGGGAATTCAGAACGGGAACGAGCAGCAACACAGACGCCAAAAGAAAACCGAATTGAGCGACTGAGAAAGCTTTACTGCAGGACGCGGGCCCGGGGAAGGACATAAAAGAACTTCAACGAGGAACTCAGCTAATTGGATGCAATTCCGGCCCCCGCGTTGCCGCACCTTAGGATTTGCGAGGCTGGCGCCGGGGACTCACACTGGTACATGTCCCTGCGTACAAGTCCTTCCGGCATCTCTGTTTTTTCAGCAGACTTAAGCAAGATGAAGTCATCTTAAGAATTAAGACACAAGCAACCTGTCGAGGCTGAATGTCCCCATCGGAGTCTTCGTCGAAAACCGTTCTGTGCGTTGACGACACCCCATATGTCCTCACAATGCTGGAAATATTCTTGTCCGCCGTTGGATATCGGGTGCTGACGTCGGCGGACGCACGCATTGGCGCGCAAATGGCGCTGGACGAAAACGTCGACGCAGTGGTGCTCGATTACGAAATGCCCGACTTGAACGGAGTGGAGGTCGCACAAATCGTGAAGGCCTCACGACCGCAGCTTCCCATCATCATGTTTTCTGCCCACCCGCCGCAGCATGCTGAAGGCGCGATGGGCATCGTGGATGGATACGTCCAGAAGGACCGACCGCAAGCTTTGATCGGCGCTCTTGCGCGGGTGCTCGAGCGGGCTGCGATAGAACCGCCAAAGCGTCGCTTTCCTCGATTCCCCGTGCGATCGCCTTTTTCATTACAGATTGGCAAGAGCAACGAGACTTCCCAGCCCACGCTGCAAGGCTGGCTGCTCGACCTCGCCGAAGGGGGCTTGGGCGGCACTCTGGACCAGGAGATCGCGCCCGGTCAGGTGGTCGCTATCAAATTTGACTTACCGCAATGCGAGCTGGGGCTGGAACTTCGCGCCACCGTCCGCTACCAGAACGCAGGCTCCCATGGATTCGAATTCTTGGACCTTACCGGAGAGCAGCAGGATGAACTGCGGCGCTGCATCCAAACTTTAGCAATCTCGTAATCCCAATGGCTGAGCTATGCGGAACGCGAAGATTTTTTTGTAATGATCGGCTCCGCATCTTCAGCGGTCCGCGTGGCCGAACCGGCTCGTTTGTTCAATTCTGCAGTAACTAAAGCAAATTCCTGGCAATAGAACTTGAGCTTTTGTTCGTCTCGCTCATAACGGATTAGAAGTTCAAGGCCTCTTTGTTTTTGCAGCAACATCAACAACTCATTGCCCACTTTCATTCGAGCCATGGTGGCATTCTACGTCGGAGCGGCAGAAGGCGCGGCAAGGGAATCACCTTGGCAGGAATTAAGTATGTGCTGCGTTACTTAATTCGCCCTAAGCATAGTTCGATGCTGGGTAACCGGGGCTTAATCGGATGGCGCAGGCAGATGACCGGGATACAGTAACACTTCAACTATCCATCCCAAGCTGGCGTTGCATTTATGTCTTCGAACATGCCTTTCATTCGTAAGCTGGATGATTCCGATCCCCGACTGCTGGTCTCAATCTGCGCCCGGTGTGGAAAGATGCTGGCCGCTGCCGCATCTCCACGACTGCTGACTATCGTCGAAAATGCTCACCGTTGTTTTTTGGCGAACCCTTACTGGCAGCGCGTTCGCAGGTCTGCCTGACCAGCCGAATCATGAGTCGCTCTTAGGACGCTCTTTGCACTGAGCTTGCGTCCACCGGCGCCGTGCAGAAGGCGCAGCGCCGCGCAGCAATCGGAATCTCACTGAGACACTCGGGACATTTCCTGGTGGTGGGATCGGGCGGGACCTGGCCGCGACGCTTGCGTTCGCTGTAGGCGTTCAGCGGCGCCACAACGAAGATATACACCGCCAATGCGATCAGCAGAAAAGAAATCAGCGCATTCAGAAAAGCGCCATACATGATCTTGCTATTGTTAATAGTGACGCTGAGATTGGAGAAGTCGGGTTTGCCGCCAATCGCGGCAATCAAAGGCGTAAAGATGTTGGTCACCAGGGCAGTGATGACTGCGCCAAACGCCGCGCCGATCACCACAGCAACAGCCAAATCCACCACATTGCCGCGAAAGATGAATTTCTTGAATCCCTGAAACATAAGCTCCTCGCTTTCAACCGCGAAAGCTTAGCATTGTGAGGCTACCAGCTGCCAGTTTCCGGCTGCCTGCCAATGGGGCGATGGCAAACCAGGGTTGAGACGGCGGTCGTGAAGCTCTACTGAGCGTTAGTGAGAAATGTGGGCTGATGGCCGGAAGCTAGTAGCCGGAAGCTACCTACCTACGCGTTGTTTTGCCCGGTGGAGGCGATGAGCAATTCGCGCAGCCGGGCAGCATGGCTCAGCTCCGTGCTGGTGTCGCTTAAGAATTCAAGACCGTAGGAATAGCCGCGACGATTGCGGACTTCGGCGCGTACGCGCAGCGGCTGGCCGGAGTAAGCAGGAGTGAACTCAATCTCGACGATGTCGCCGATGCGCAGCTCCACGCCGGCGAACACCGCCATGCCACCTTCGCTCATGTCGCGTCCGCGGGCGTCCACGATCTTGGCGGTGTGCAGCGAGTTCCAGAAGATCAGGCGAATGGGGACATCGATCTTGTGGCGCTCCCAGCGACGCTTGCGCGCGAAGCCTACTGGGGACTGAACAGAGATAGCAGTGGCCATGGGCGTGATGATATGCGTCCTCTCGCCGTGATCGAAGATTACGAAAGACATAGCCCGGTAACACGCCGCATCCTGTTGAAGGGGAACGAACATCACCTCTGCCTGTTTCCGACCATGCGATAATTTCCACAACTTTTCCGCGAGGACTCTCTATTTCCCGTTTTGCCCGCATCCCTCTCCTGCTCACAGCCTGCATCCTTCTGTTGGCCGCCATACTATCTGCGCAACGCATTCGGACTGCCACGCGCCAAGTCGTGCTCTTCAGCCGTCTTGAACAGGAACTGAATCAAGCCGTGGCTGCGCGAGATCGCCAAAAGCTCTCATCATTACTGGCCGACGATTTTGAACAGCGCACTTCCGCCCCGCCGATGGATCCCCTCCCTCGCCAGCAGTGGATCAACCAAGCTCTGACTGCACAGACCGGCGCCCCACCACAAATCCGCAACATGGCTGTGCGGACGTTCAGTGACTCCTGTGTCGTCGATTTTCTGGAAAGCTTCGATCCCGCGAGAAAAAAGCCAGATCGCTTCGTGGTGGATGTTTGGCGCGGTTCGGAACAGGGATGGAAGTTGGCAGTGAGATATCGAAGTAATGTCCATGCAACTCATCCGCAGAACGCCAAGACAAGCGGAAAGCAATAAGTAAATCGATTCTCCAATTTACCCTGCCCATATAAAGAATCTCATCCTGACGAGGAGCGATCGGCTCCGCTTAGCGGAGCTGATCGTGAGGAGGGAGGAGGAAGGACCTCTGCGAAATCTTTCGGTCGCCTTTGCAGATTGAAACTCTTCGACCGCAGATTTTGCTTGAGGAGCCCTGCACCCGGTAATTCCATCGAGCGCATCTCATCAGATCCTTCGCTTACCTTTGGTGGGCTTCAGGATTTGAAGCCATCACGGAAGAAAAAAAAGACGCGGCACGGCCGCGTCTCTGCCCACGTCTTTTCACCTTAGTGACTCATCGAGCAATAACCGCCGCTGGCATTCACCCAATTGCGCTGAATCAGCCAGCGTGAGCCGTTGCTCAACGTCAGGTTGTATTTCGATCCGTTTGAGGCCGTCGATTCTGTGCCAAACGTCCAGGCACATTTATCGGCGTTCTCCTCGCCTCGCGAGTCGTACCAGGCATTCAGGTCCGGATCCGAGGTGCTCTCCTCGAACTCGTGCGCGATGATCGAGGCCATGCCATCGGCGCCTGGATTGTTGTTCGGACTGCTTGCGCTCTGCTCCTCACAGGCCGATGGACAACGGTCCGGATTTCCCACAAAAGCGTATTTGATGTTCTTGCCATTGATGCTGGCGTCAGTGTGCCATCCGCAGTACTGTGTGCAGAAACCGGAGGTTTCATTTACGTCCTTGGAGGTCAAAACGAAATAGACAGCGCTGGAGCTGGACGGCAAAGAGCCATTGTTAATGGCTTTACTCACAACTGCCTGTACCCCGGCATCGCTCAGCGCCGTGCCCTGCGAGTAGTTGTCGCTGGTGGATCCGCCGTATGCAATGGAGTTAGACACATGCTGACCGCTGCCATTGAAGTAGGTCGTGTTGATGTTGTAGTACGAGCTTCCACCTTCGTGCCCAATGAAGTCGGGCAAAATGCTTTCTGCGGTATTGCCAGACCAGTTTCCGTACCAGATGTAATACGCGGTCACCGTTCCCAGCATCACCGGACCACCGTGATAAGAAATGCCGTTGCTGGTGCGGAGCTTGCGCGTGGCTCCATTGTCGACTTTATTGCCGTGGCCTTTGCCATCCGGCTTCAGGTCGGGCGATTGTTTTGCGACTTGCGCGAAGGTTAGGCTTGCGAAAAGGCAGACTACCAGAAGGGTGATGACCTTCTTCATGGATACAACCTCCAGAGGGACCAAAAGGGAATTGCCTCGTTATTTCGAGAGCGAACGCTCGTCGGTAAGAAGCCGCATGCATGGGAGCGATGAATCGAATGTGCTGTAACTGCTATGTCTCGCGTATCGCTTCTGATTGCAGCCCCAATCGAATCAGGGGGGAGACTGGCTTGACGAATCCGCCAGCCTTGAGTGGGACGAGAGTAGCCCAGGCGGCAGAGGCGATCAAGAATTTTCTAAGGGATTAAGTGTAGATTTCTTAAGAAGGGTTCCACGTTAGCCAACAGCTACCGTGCTCGATGTTGGGGCGCTCTCGCAAAACCAAACCCCCGAAGCAAAACCTCCCACGGATTACACGGATGTTACGGATCGCACGGATAATCCAAAACTTGAAAAGGCGGGGCTGCGAATGAAGCCCCTCCGATGGCCTGCCTTTGACAGGGAGCATCCTCAATGTTCTTGAGAATCATCCGTGCGATCCGTAGCATCCGTGTAATCTGCGTGAGTTGTTGATTTTCTGTTCCTTTGCTCAATCCGTCACCACTGGCCGTCTTTGTTTCGCGACCACAGTTGCATATCTATCGTTTTTCCACAGACTTGCGCGCCAACATCGCCGCGGTTTCCCCGCATCTTAAATAAACGACGATCTGAGCAAGTCGTCTCCCACAATTAACTTTTTGTAAGCGAAGGAATCCGCATGCGAATCGGCCTAATTGCGCCGCCTTTCATTTCAGTCCCGCCGAAAGTTTATGGAGGAACCGAGCTGTTTGTTGGTCATCTTGCCGAAGGACTCACTTCCAAAGGCATCGAAGTCGTCGTTTACGCAAATGGCGAGTCTAACGTCAGTTGCGAGCTGAAGTTCCTCTATCCCAAAGCGCAATGGCCGCTTACGGGTGAAATATTTTCCAATATGAAGGACGTGAACCACACTTCCTGGGCCATGGCCGACGCTGCGCGCGATTGTGACATCATCCACATCAACAACGCTCCTGGACTGGCAAACTCGCGATTTGTCGACTTGCCTTTCGTTTACACCATCCACCATCCCCATGAAGACGGATTGAGCGACTTCTACTCTTACTACCCGCAGGTGCAGTACGTCACTATCAGCGACTTTCAGCAGTCACTGGAAGCCATGCCCAAGATGCGCACCATACATCACGGCATTCTGATGCATCAGTACCAGTTGCGTGAAAAGAAGCAGCAGTATCTCAGTTTTATCGGACGGCTTGCGCCGGTGAAGGCGCCGCATCTGGCCATTGAAGTGGCCAAGAAGACGGGGATTCCGCTGAAAATTGCGGGCGAGATTCAACCGCTCTTTGAGAGCTACTACGAAAGCGAGATCAAGCCGCATATCGACGGCAAGTTTATCGAGTTCGTCGGAGAAGCCGATCTTGCTGCCAAGAACGAGCTTCTCGGCAATTCTCTGGCGATGCTGTTTCCCATCCAGTGGAACGAGCCGTTTGGGCTGGTGATGATTGAGGCCATGGCCTGCGGAACTCCGGTGATTGCATTGCGCGCCGGCTCGGTTCCCGAAGTGGTCCAAAACGGCGTCTCCGGTTATATCTGCGCGGATGTGAACGAGATGGCGGAGCGGGTGAAGAACCTTGATGTTCCTCCTGCGCGCGTGCGTATATATGCAGAAGAGAATTTTTCCGTGGACGTGATGGTGGCGAAATACATCGACCTTTATACCGAGATCTACACCGGCCGCACCGAACTGGCTCTGGATCTTGCTACCGCCGCGCAGGATGGCCCTGAATTGGCTACGCTTCCGGGGGCCGCTGCATGAGTACTGCCGTTCGGGTTCCTCCGGAGGAGCTCGAAGAGATTGCTTGTCCGTATCCCGAGCCGCAGTTGGGCTTCCTGGTTCATGAACCCAGGAAGGTCAATAATCTCACCCTGATTGATGGAAAAACATTTTTGTCCACAACCGTCTCCGGAGACATCACTCCGGCGGGCGCTCCGGATGTGGGTTTTTTTCACGACGACACGCGCTTTCTCAGCAGCCTCGAGCTGAAGGTTGGCGGACATCGCACCATGGTGCTCTCCTCGAGCACGGAAAAAACTTTTGCGGCGAAGATCGAGCTGACCACCGGATCGCTGGCGCAAATCAATTCCTTCGATCTGCCGGAGAACACGATTCACATTCGCCGCCAGCAACTCCTGGCTTCCGACGTTCTATACGATTCAATTACCTTCTCGAATTTCAATCAGGCGGACGCGGAACTCGAAGTCGAGATCGCGTTCAATGCCGATTTTGTCGACGTCTTTCAGGTGCGCGGATGCGCGCGCCACAAGTGCGGCCACTACTATCGTCCACTGAACCGGCACGATTCCCTGGTGTTTTTCTATCGCGGACTGGATGACGTGAGTCGCGAGACCGTGGTCACCTTCCAACTCCCGCCCGATGAGATCGACAACAACACCGCTCGCTGGCGGCTGACGGTGCCTGCCTCCGGCTACAAGGAAGTGTTGAACACGATCAGTTGCCGCATCAACGGCAAGGCGGCGCGGCCTACCGACAAAACCGTGGTCCAGGGCTTCCGCGATCGGCGCGAGGCTTATCGCCGCTGGGAGCAGGAGTCCACCAGCTTCGAGAGCAGCAACGACGTCTTTGACGAAGCGCTCAACACCTGCATGGCCGACTTCCATGCGTTACAAATTCCGGTTGGCGATCAGCACATTGTCGCTGCTGGAATTCCCTGGTTTGCAACGATGTTTGGCCGCGATTCGATTATCGCCGCCTATCAGTCGTTGTTGCTGAATCCACGATTGGCCTGCGAGACCCTGCGGGTGCTGGCGCGATATCAGGGAAAGGAGTCGAATGATTGGCTGGACGAAGATCCGGGCAAAATCCCCCACGAGTACCGCTCGGGCGAGATGACGCGCGCCGGTGAGATGCCATTCAGTCCATATTACGGATCGGTGGACGCGACTCCCCTCTTTCTCATCCTGCTGAGCGAAACGTTCAATTGGACCGGCGATGAGGCGCTGGTGAAGGAGCTTCTGCCGAATGCCCACGCTGCCCTCGATTGGATCGAAAATTACGGCGACCTCGATGGCGATGGCTTTATCGAGTACAAACGCCGCTCAACCAAGGGGCTGACCAACCAGGGATGGAAAGATTCATGGGACGCGAATATTCATCGCGATGGCAGTGTTGCCAATCCTCCGATCGCGCTGGTTGAAGTGCAGGGCTACTGCTATGAAGCGCAATACCGCATGTCGCAACTTCTGCGACTGTTCGGCGAGACGGATCGCGCAGATCGCCTGCGCAAAACGTCAGCCGAACTGACGCGCCGCATCGAGAAGAGCTTTTGGCTGGCGAAAGAAGGTTTTTACGCGATGGGACTGGACGCTCAGAAGCGCCCTCTGGAGGTGATCTCGTCCAACCCCGGGCACTTGCTCTTCACCCGCGCTATTGCCCGCGATCGCGCGCGCTCCGTGGTGCAGCGCTTTATGCGCGATGACATGCAGTCCGGCTGGGGATGGCGCACGATGGCCCGGTCGGAGAGGGTCTTCAATCCCCTGAGTTACCACCGCGGATCGGTGTGGCCGCATGACAACTCGCTCACTGCGCACGGCATGGCGCTGTATGGATTTCGTGAAGAGGTAAAACAAATTTTCACCGCGCTTTATCAGGCCGCACTGAACTTCCGCGATTATCGCTTGCCCGAGCTGTTTTGCGGAGTCCAGCGCCACGAATACGACGAGCCCGTGCATTATCCCGTCTCCTGCTCGCCGCAGGCGTGGGCCTCAGGCACATTTTTCCTGCTGCTGACCTCGGTGTTGGGGATCCGTCCCTCGGCTTCGCGCAAGGAATTGAATATCGTGAACCCGATCCTGCCGGACTGGCTCGACTTCCTGAAAATCCGGAATCTGAGCATCGGTGACAGCCGGGTCGCGCTCGATTTCACCCGCCAGGGTCATCGCACCTTCTGCAACGTGGTGGACGTTAGCGGCGAAAAGCTGCTCATCAACGTGGCTTTCCGAAAATAGTCATCGCACTCCGGGGCGGGCAACGTGACGGCGTGACGATAAAGTAGCTGCGAAAGACAAGAAGACTTATATACTGTTGCCGAACCACCAGCTTGCGCCATCCAGTGCGCATCATTTCCCCCGGCAGTGACTCAGTTGAGATCGTGGGCCGCGTAGTGAAATGGATCGGCGAACCGCCTCCGCCGGGAAAATAAAGAGGATCAAACAAATGGAAGCTGCAGCTCAGCAGCAGGAAGAATCAAAGACAACTTACACCTCAATGAGCAACGGCGCTATGGCGCTCATCCTGGGAGCGCTCTGCCTTGTATTTGTGGGCATGTTCGCTTTCGCCTACGGATGGAGACCGTCGTTCATGGGAATGGCACGCGGCGTAGCAGCCGAAAAAATCTCCGCTAGCTTTGATTTCCGCGCAAGTAAACTAGCGGTGATCCATCTCGGGAATCTTCAGAAGTGGGATCGGAGCCCAGAAACCCAAAACGAATATGCGGCCCTCGAAAAAGCCGGGTTCATCACCACGCGCAAGGGCCGCAGTGGTTGGCACGTCGATGTGACGCCCGCGGGCGAGAAAGCGTTTCAGGCTGTCGATGCGACGAGGGATCACGAAAAAGACGGGGACTATTTTGCTATTCCTCTGGCCACTCGCGAGATGGTCCGCGTCACCGGCATTTCGATCAATGGAAATCTTGCGCAAGTGGACTTCGATTGGAAATGGAAGATGAACAGCCTCGGTTTGCTTTTTGCTACGGCCGACTACTCCGTAGAACTCAGGGAGCGCGAGACAGGCAACACTGCGATTTACAGCGGAGATGAATTCAACACGGCAATTTTCAAAAAATGGGATGACGGCTGGCGGCTGCAAAGCCTGAACTTTACGCAATGAGCGATGATGAAATTCAGCGCGAGCGCCTAGCGCTGGGTGGGATGTTTACATCGCTGAGATGTCGCCCACGGCAGCATTGACGGCGTGATCAGAAAGCCCAAATGCCCAAAACGAGCATTCGATGATTTTGCCCCGAGGAAAGTAACCACTGTTCTCTCGCTGCCCACAGGTCAAGGGGCTCATAGTTAAACACAGCGCTTGGCACCGTTTCTAGCGATTTCGGACTACTTTTCAACATCGCTCCAGAAGAAAGACATCTTCTTCACAGATCGGGGCGTTGACTTCGACTAGGAGCGCCAGCATTTTGTGCAACTATGCAGGGGTGGCGGGAGGCTGACCGGTCGGTACCGGGACCCGCCTGCAAAGCGGGAGTTCCACGCAAGGAACGGTGTTCGACTCACCCAGCCTCCGCCAACCCCTACTCCGCGCAGTCTAGCATTGCGCGCGCAAAAATTTAGCTTTCCGTGCAAATGTGGACGAAATCGCATGAAAGCGACGAATCAAAAAGAACGCCTGAAACAGGAACCACTCTGCGTATGAATTCATCTAAGCGAGTGGCCGCACCGATTTTTCAAATGTGACTAGGTGGTGAAAACACAGAATGAACGAGCAAGAACCAGCAATTAAGGTCCTTTGCGCAACCTCTCCCGAAGAGCTCCAACTTCTGCTCAATGATCCTAGCCGTGCGCAGTACAGGGTTGTGGGCCTCACCTTTAATCCTCGAGAGGGACTGGTCGCAGTCCTGGAGCACTGGCGACTGGCAAGACACGTAAGCACACAATAGAAGACAAACAGAGCTACGGAAAGTTCATGACTTGCAGAGCGTGCTTTCCCACCCTGCCAAGCAAAAGGAGAGTTCATCTTCCGGGCGCAGCTCCGTATGTCATGGAATCTAAGTGTCCATGCGCTTGCGAATGAACGCGGGCACATCCAGGTCGTCTCCATCGATGCCGCTCACGCTGTTTCGCACCGCATCCAGGGACGAGGGTTCACGCACCGGCGCTACAACTCGGGTTGGCGCAGAAAATGAGACCGCAACCGGCTCTGGATTGGGCTCCTCAAACGCGGAGTGCCCGTTAGTGTACCCATTGCTGGCCTGCACCACTGCAGGCGTAGGCGGCGCCTGCTGAGTAATAACCGGTGACACCGGCTGGTACATGGGCGCCGAACGGCTGCTGGAGACTGTCGAAGCCGCCGCGCCTATCGCGCGTTCACGGCGCTGAGGCTGGTCGCTCTTGAACCCGGTAGCGATCACGGTAATCTTCACCTCGTCCTTCATCTTTTCATCGAGCACGGCGCCGAAGATGATGTTCGCGTCTTCGTGGGCCGCGCTTTGAATGATGGTGGAAGCTTCGTTTACCTCGGCGAGCTTCAGCGAACTCGATCCGGTGATGTTGATGAGGATGCCGCGGGCCCCGTCAATGGCTCCGGCTTCGAGCAGCGGCGATGCGATGGCAGCCTGGGCCGCTTCCAGCGCGCGGCGGTCGCCGCGTCCGGTGGCCGTTCCCATTACGGCATAGCCCATGCCGGCCATGATGGTTTTCACGTCGGCAAAATCGCGATTGATAATTCCGGGAATGGTGATGATATCGGATATTCCCTGCACCGCCTGGCGAAGAATGTCGTCGGCAACACGGAACGATTCGAAAAAGCCCGCGTCCTGAGCGACGGCCAGCAGTTTCTCATTGGGAATAACGATGGTGGTGTCGATGGAGTCGATGAGCTCAGCCAAACCGCGATCGGCCTGGGCGAGGCGGCGCTTGCCTTCAAACGCAAATGGTTTGGTTACGACCGCAACCGTAAGCGCGCCCATCTCGCTGGCCAGCGAAGCGATAATCGGCGCCGCTCCCGTGCCCGTGCCGCCGCCAAGTCCGGCAGTCACGAAAACCATGTCCGCGCCTTCGAGCGCTTCCATGATCTGATTGGCATCCTCCAGAGCGGCCTTGCGTCCCACTTCAGGATTCGCACCCGCCCCGAGACCGCTGGTCAGCTTTACGCCAAGCTGGATCTTTACCGACGCCTGTGACATCTGCAACGCCTGAAGGTCGGTGTTGGCGACCACGAACTCCACGCCTTCGACTTTGGCGTTGATCATGCGATTCACGGCATTGCCACCGCCCCCGCCCACGCCGATGACTTTGATCTTGGCGTTATTGCGCGGATCTTCATTAAAGCTGATGCGAATGTCGTCTTGAGTTCCGTTGGTCTTTGCCATTACTACGCCCCCTCAAATCACAAATTGAGTAATTGGGTAATTTCGAAATCGGGTAATTGAAAATCTGGAACGATCCTTGATGTTGATGTTCAATTAGAAATTTCGAAATTACACAATTACGAAATCCTCTAGGCTCCCACAAACAACGCTCTGAGTCTTGCTTTTACTCCCTGTTCTTCCTTGCACCGGCCAACGCGGGCGCGATGCGTGTACATGAGCAACCCAACGCAACTCGCAAAATCGCTTTGTGCCAGCGCGGCCGGCATTCGGGGAATGCCATTGATGCTGCCCAGGCGCGCAGGGCAGCGCATCACCTGTTCGGCAATTTCGGCGATGGCCGGAAGCCGCGAGCCGCCGCCGACCAGCACGCATCCGGCGCCGAGTCCTTCCAGAACTCCGGCTTGACGAAGCTGCTCGCGCAACATCTCAAACAGTTCCCGCGCCCGGGGCTCGAGGATTTCCCCAAGCATGCGTTGCGGCACCAGGCGCGCAGGGCGATCACCTACTGACGGCGTTTCGACTTCATTGCCTTCGGGAATGCTGGTCACAATGGCGCACCCAAAAAGGCGCTTGATCTTATCGGCATCGGCCAACGGCGTGCGCATGCCCACGGCGACATCGTTGGTGAAGTGATCGCCGCCAATGGGAATCACTCCGGTGTGGGCGACAGCGCCCTCATAGAAAACGACGACTTCGGTGGAACCGGCGCCGATATCGACGAGGCAAACACCCAACTCGCGCTCATCGCAATCCAGGGTGGCATCGGCACAGCCGAGCGGCTCGA
This sequence comes from Terriglobales bacterium, assembly GCA_025980765.1. Lineage (GTDB taxonomy): Bacteria > Acidobacteriota > Terriglobia > Terriglobales > Acidobacteriaceae > Gp1-AA112. The sequence continues at coordinate 26,455 of JAICXB010000017.1, read as the reverse complement.
AGACAACATCGTCCACGTGAAGGCCGGCGCGATTGGCGGCAGTAATCAGGCTTTGCGTCGCTCCAGTGGCCGCGGTGATCACGTGCGCATTCACTTCGAGGCGCATGCCAATCATGCCGGCAGGATCTTGAATGCTGCCCTGCTCATCCACAATGAACTCTTGCGGCAGCAGATGGATCGTCTGCCGGTCAGGAGGAAGTGAGACGGAGCGCGCGCGTTCCACCGCCTGGCGTACGTCGTCACGGTTGATCTCCCGCGGGCGAGAGCCGAGCACGATGCCTCCGCGACTGTTGACCCCGCGAATGTGTGGGCCGCCAATGCCGAGCGTTGCGCGCTCCAGCGGGAATCCGGCCGAGTCCTCTGCCTCTTCCACGGCGCGCTGAATGGAAGCAGTCGCCTTATCGAGTTCGGCAATGGCGCCTTTGCGCATGCCGCGCGAATCGCTCATGCCGTGTCCGCGATAGCGCAGGCCCGCATCGGTAGCTTCTCCGATGAGGACGCAGGTCTTAGCGCTGCCTACATCCACAATTCCAACGATGTTCTCCGTTACTTTTGCCATTTTCTGTTACTTCAATCTTCAGATTCGCATCGGGGCACGACTTCAGTAGCATGATTCATCGAATTGCCATCAATTTCTCAGGTGTCATCCTGAGATGGAAACACTTTGTACATTCTTAGCCATGCCCTACTAGGAATCAAACATCAAGCTGCTTCTACACTCTCTAATGAAAGCGCTTGGTTCTGGTATTTCTCGTCTTCACGCCCGGCGTAGACTCCTCGGGATTCACGATAATCTGCCCGTCATACCTGAGATCCACAGACTCCAGCTTTTGAAATTGCTGCCGCCATTCTCCGACATGCGAAAGATAAATTTTGTAGCGCTCGAGAAATTGATCGCCGCCAAGATGCACCAGCACCGCGCCGGCAGCATCGCCGACGGTGATCTTCACGTCGTCAGGATCGCCCAGATCGACCTCGCTCAGGTCATTGGAATAATGTGCGCCGCCGGCATCGAGTTCACTCGTCAGCCGCGAATAAATCTTCATGCGGGACGAGCGCATCGAAAGCGGGTCGGAGTCGTTCAGTCCGGTAATCACCGGAAACGAGTAGTGCGCGTTGCGCGGCATCTCCATGATCACACCGTGAGCATCCACCAGTTCAACGCGATTGCCGATTTGCGCGAAGGCCATCGGCGTGCGCTCCTGGATTGCCACCGCAATGCGGTTCGGCAGCAGCCGCATCACAGCGGCCGATTCAATCCACGGAATCTCTTCGAGTTGTTTTCTGCGCTGCTCCAGCGGGATGAAGAAGACATTGCGACCGATATCAGCACCGAGCACATCCATCACCTGCTGCCGGGTGACTCTGCCCAGCCCGTGCACCGCAATGTCATCGCTCGATTCAATGCGAAATCTCCAATTGCGCGTGCCGTAGCGATAAATCCCGCCATAGGCGGCTGCGGCCATGGAAAGCGCCGCCATTGCCACCAGCGCCATGCGCACCCGACCGGCAGTCTTTTTGGGCAGTGGACCTTTGCGCACGGAAACCCGGCGCTCGGCGCGTCGAAACTGAGGTTCAGAGTGGGTTTCGGCGAGAGACGATCCAGCGCCGAACTCGGAAGAGAGTTCGTCGTCGCGATCAGAAACAACGTCGACGCGAGTGGGTATTTCCACCTGCCTGAGCTGAGCGTCGTCGCGCGCCATTAAATGGTATGAAGAGTAATCGCCTACTCGCCACTATAACCGCATTTTGAAAATTTGCAGAATGGAAAACGAAAATCTTTTTCACCACGGGCGCGAGAAGGCAACGCGTTTCAGGTTTCGAGTTTCAGGTTTGAGAAAAAACAATCAATCTACCGTGGTCAGGCTTAGCAAAACCTTGAAACTCGAAACCTGAAACTTGAAACGCTTTTTTGATTTTCATCCGACGGCTTCAAACGATGAGTTCCGCTTGTTCAGCTCTTCAAGCACCAGCGGACCGATTTGGTAGACACTTCCCGCACCCAGCGTAAGGACGAGGTCGCCTTCGGCCGCGGTCGCCGCTGCTTGAGTCACTGCATCCGGAAACGATTTGGCATAGCTTGCGCGAGTTCCGCTCCGGCAAATGCGTTCCACCAGCATCTCAGCGGTGACTCCCGGAATTGGATCTTCGCTGGCGGCATAGATGTCGAGCACCTGAAGGGTATCGGCAGCGGAGAAGGCGCTTCCGAATTCGTCTGTGAGATCGCGCGTACGCGTGAAGCGATGCGGCTGGAAGATGACGTGAATGCGCGAAAAGCCGCACTGGCGGGCGGCGGCGAGCGTGACGCGAATCTCGGTGGGGTGGTGGCCGTAGTCATCTACGACGGTCACGCCGGCAGCTTTGCCTTTGAGCTGAAAGCGCCGATCCACCCCGCGAAATTGCGCCAGAGCTTCAGCGATTTTCGCGGCGGGAACATCCAGTCCAATACCCGCGGCGACGGCTGCGGCCGCATTGAGCACATTGTGCTCACCGGGAATATGCAGTTCGAAGCGGCCGATGGCTTTATCGCGCTGCAGCACTTCGAAATGACTGCGCGGAGCTCCCGCGGTTCCCGCGGTGGCGCAATCCAGCAGCACGCAACGGAAGTCCGCGCCTTCATGGGATCCATAAGTGATTACCCGGCGCTCAACACGCGGGAGGAGAGCGCGGAGGCGCTCATTTTCGCGGCACGCGATCACAGCCCCGTAGAACGGCACCCGATTCATGAAGTCGACGAACGCCTGCTCCACGTCGGACATATCGCGATAACAGTCCATGTGCTCGCGATCGATGTTGGTCACCACCGAGAGAATGGGAGAAAGCTTCAAAAACGAGCGATCGCTCTCATCGGCCTCGGCAACCAGATACTGCGATTTCCCCAGCCGCGCGTTCGATCCCATCGCATCAACGCGGCCGCCGACAACAACCGTTGGGTCAAGCCCGCCGGCAGCTAACACCGCTGCAATCATCGAGGTGGTTGTGGTCTTGCCATGCATACCGGCGATCGCGATGCCATACTTCAGCCGCATCAACTCGGCCAGCATCTCCGCTCGCGGGATTACGGGAATGTGCTGCGCGCGCGCGCTTCCCACTTCGGGATTGTCGCGCGCGATTGCCGAACTGGTGACCACGACCTCGGCGCCGGTGACGTTCTCCGCGCGATGTCCGATGAAGATGATGGCGCCAAGGCTGGCCAGCCGCTGGATTACGGACGAATCCTTGAAATCGGAGCCGGAGACCTTGTATCCGAGGTTCAATAGCACCTCGGCGATCCCGCTCATTCCGATTCCGCCGATGCCCACGAAATGTATTCTTTGGACTTTGGCAAACATACTTTTTAGCGAACCACAGTTGCTGGCAGAGACGGTTGCCGCGGCGACCCGCCTCTTACCTGTGAACCACGATGGGGAGACGGCTATGCCCCGCAGGGCTGTCCAATACCTCCGGAGGAAGCGGCCTGCACACCTGCATTCACCTGGGCTGTGGAAATCTCGCGGCTTCCCTGTTCCTTTCCTGAGAATTTCTTGATTCTTCCGGAAATTCCTCTGTAACTCTCAGATTTGGAATGCCTTAACGGTTATTTTGCAAGCTTTCCTGTTCTTATCCTGTTCGTTTCCTCAGCAAAACACGAAAATCGCGAATTTTGGGCAGAATTTGAAGATTCAGTAACCTCTCCCGCAAATTTCCCTGCTTTTTTCCCTGTTCTCAGGAAAGCGGCCGTCTCTATCAAAATTTTACGCGACTCCGGCGAGGTCGGCTGCCATGCGGGCAATCTCGCGTCCGGCATTCGGATGAGCCAGTGTGCGAGCATTCATGGACATCCGGGCCAGAGTCTCCGGGCTGGAGAGCAGTTCGGCGACGGTGGCGGTCAGGCGCTCAGGACTGAGTTGTGATTCCGGGATGAGCCGGCCCGCGCCTGCTCTTGCCAAAGCCTCGGCATTGCGAAGTTGGTGATCGTCGGCCGCGAACGGGAACGGAACAAACACGGCGGGCTTGCCGGCGGCGGTAATTTCCGCCACTGTGCTGGCCCCAGAGCGGCATACTAGCAGATCAGCCTGGGCGAAGGCGGATGGCATGTCGTCAATGAAACGGCTGACCTGCGCGGGAAATCCGGCTTCCTTGTAGGCCGCTTCGATTTTCTCGAAATCCCGTTCTCCGGTCTGATGGCGCACGTGAACGCCGAGCCCCTTCCATTCAGGAATTGCGTCGATCATCGCCTGGTTCAACACCCGCGCTCCCTGGCTGCCTCCAAAAACCAGCAGCGAAGCAGGCGGAGAGAATACCCGTTCAGCGATGTTAAAGAATTGGTTCCGAACTGGAACTCCGGTGACCGCCGGATTGCGAAAAAACTTCCGTGTTTCCTCAAAATGGACGGCGGCAGCCGAGACGTAGCGTGCAACCATCCGATTGGCGAATCCGGGAACAAGGTTGGGCTCGAATGCCAATGTGGGAACGCGCATGAGGATTGCCGCGAGCATGCCCGGTCCGGAGGCGTATCCGCCAACCCCAATCACCACATCAGGGCGAAACTCGGCAAACATACGGCGGCAAACATATACGGAATAAGGAATTCTTGTGAGCGTTCGCACTCGTCGCGCCAGACTAACATTTTTGAGCGCGCCCACCTGGATGAGGCGAAGTTCAAATCCGGCCTGCGGCACCAGGCGCGTCTCCATGCCCCGCGGAGTGCCGATAAACATCAGCTCGGCGGCATAGTGATCGCTTAGCTCGCGGCCGATAGCCAGAGCGGGAATTACGTGGCCTCCGGTTCCGCCGCCTACGATCGCTGCGCGCATTCGAGTGGCTCACTTGTCACAGATCTCACGCTCTTGCCCAATCCTCCCAGGAAAGACCTTTCACCCGAGCGAATTCCGAGGCGTTTGCTGTCACCAAAGTCCAGCCGTGACGCAGAGCCTGCCCTGCAATCAGCAGGTCGTAAGCGCCAATCGGCCGGCCGATTGATTCCAGAGCTGCGCGCTGAACTCCGGCCGCTCTGGCATCTTCCTCGTCGAAAGCAGTCACCTCAACCGGAGTGGCCAGAAAGGACAACAATTGATTTTTGTTCTTCTCTGCGCGGGAACTCTTTGCTACTCCATACCACAGCTCGAATACTGCGACGGAGGGAACCGCAAGATGAGCGCCCCTGGCCAAGGCTAATTGAAACCGATGCCGAACATTCTCGGGACTTCCTTTAATAAGAGCAATGCAGGCATTCGTATCGAGGAGGTAGGTCATTCGAATATTTTGCGGCGGGGAGTCTTGGGTTGCTTGCGATCTTTGACATTTAGAGGCGTAGGGCCCATGCCGTCAAGTTCCCTGAACCATTCCTCAGCGTTGAACGTCATAGGCTCCAAAAGAACTCCATCCCGCACTTTGCGGATAGATACGCAATTGCCTGTGAAGCGAAACTCTCGAGGCAGCCGGACGGCCTGACTTCGCCCATTACGAAACAATTTTGCAATCGTTTTTGTTGCCATGAGGCCCTCCATCGCTAAGTATATACCGTCGATATATACCCCGATAGAGCAAATCGAGAAACGAGCAGGCTGTTCAAACCTGCATCGCCGCTCCTCTCCCGCTCACCGCTTGAATTGTTTGCTCAGTGTTAGCGACTGCCGCTGGTAAGACGAGCCAATATTCAATCCGTAGATCTTGTCCGGCTCAGCCAGAAGCCTCATGTAGGTCAAGCGCCCGACGATTTGGCCATGCTCGATTAAGAATGGCACCTCATGGGCGCGCACCTCGAGCACCGCTCGCGTGCCCTTGATGTCGCTGGAGCCATAGCCGAAACCCGGATCGAAGAAACCGGCATAGTGGATGCGGAATTCGCCAATGGAAGGATCGATGGGCACCATCTCTGCCGCGTGATCGGGTGGCACGCGAATTCTTTCCTTCGACGCGAGAATGTAGAAGTCGCCCGGGTCGAGTATCAGTCCCTTGTCGCTGATCCTGGACTTCGCGTCCCAGAATTCCTCCGGATCGTAATGACCGATCTTTTCCAGGTCGACCGCCGGCGCATTTCGTTTCGCTTTGTAGGCGACGATCTCTGACGGTTCGCTTCCCTGCAGGTTTACTGAAATCCTCAGACCACTGTCGACCTGGGCCTTGACCGGACTGTCCTCGTCCAGATAAACGAGGTTCTTCTCTTCGTCGAGGGCGGTGATCACGCTGTCATGGAATCTGGGCTTTCCCTTAATGAAACGGATCTGATTGAGCCGCATTCCGCTGCGCACAATGACCGTAAAAGTGCGCGGCACAATTTCGGCATACAGCTTGCCCCGATATCCCGCGGGGACGCGTTCGAACTCGGTTCCGTAATCGGCGATCAACCGGGTGAAAATATCCAGACGTCCGGTGGTGCTCTTAGGATTTGCTTTGGCCGACATGCCTTCCGGCAGCTTCAGCTCTTCGAGCAGCGGGATGATATAAACGCAACCCTTCTCCAGAACGGCGGCCCGCGTCAAATCGACCCGAACCATTTGCAAGTCCTTGATGCGTTCCTCTACGGTCGAAGATTGGCCGGGCAAGAAGCTGGCCTGCACGCGATATCCGACGGTTCCCAGGCGTAGATCGAGGCTGGCAGGCTGGATTTGCGCTTCCGCGATCCCCTCACTCACACGAGTGAACACCTGCTGCCGCTCCAGAAGCTCTCGGATCTGCTGTGACGCGAGGATTCCAGTTCCGCTAATCGACGATGCTTCCTGCGCCATTTCTGGAAACAGCTCCGTCTCGAGGCTTAGTACTTCTTCAGACATCCTAAAGCACTCCTGAGCACTCCTGATGCAGGGTAGAGACGTGCATCCCACATCTCTACCCAATGCTAATGGGGGAGGCTTCCGCAACTCTAGAGACATCGAGCAAGCGAGTCAACGAATGCAGGCATGTGCATCACGAGGAAAAGTGGAAATGTGGTACTCACTCGAGTTGTGGACCGAACTTCTGTTAGCGCCTGCTCCGATGGAACAGTACAATCGCTGTCACTTTCTGGAGTGACTGTCGATGATGCGAACGATTACTCTTCTTTTCTTGGGAGCCCTCACTGCTTTGGCCCTTTCAGCGCAGGACCGGAATTATGGCCGTTCCATGGTAATTACGCCGAACGGCATTGTAGCCACGAGTCACTATCTTGCATCGCAAGCCGGCGCGCAAATGCTGGCGCGGGGCGGTTCAGCAGTAGATGCAGCCATCGCCGCGAACGCGGTTCTCTCGGTCACCGAACCCATGATGAATGGCATGGGCGGCGATTTGTTCGCGATGTATTGGGACGCCGGCAGCGGCAAGCTGACAGGATTGAACTCCAGCGGATGGGCGCCGCAAGGGCTTACGCCCGAGCACCTGCGCAGCAAAGGCATTACCAAAATGCCATCACACGGCATTGATACCGTCACTGTTCCCGGCGCGGTCGCAGGATGGGCGGCAATGCATAAACGATTCGGCAAATTGCCTTGGAAGGAGCTCTTCCAGCCAGCCATTTACTACGCAGAGAACGGATACGCCGTCCCGGAGATCATCCACGATTACTGGGAGAATCCCGCCCTTACTGCCGAGGGCAAGCGCGTGTTCCTGCCCAATGGCCGCGCTCCCGGATTGGGAGAGGTCTTCCGCAATCCCGACTACGCTGGAGCGTTGCACCTGGTCGCGGAGCAAGGCCCTGACGCCTTCTATCGCGGAACAATTGCCAAAGCCATTCTCGCCACATCCAACGAGCTTGGCGGCACTATGACCGCCGATGATCTCGCTCAGTTCACGCCGGAGTGGGTGGAACCGATCTCGATCGATTATCGCGGCTGGCGTATCTATGAGCTTCCCCCGAATGGTCAGGGGATGGCGGCGCTGGAGATGCTGAACATGATGGAACAGACTCCCGCTGCGCCCGATGGACCCGAAGGCGCGGCTGAACTCCAGAAGAAAATCGAGGCCATGAAGCTGGCGTATTCCGATCTGGCCCGCTACCTCGCCGATCCGCGTGTCTCCAAGGTGCCGGTAAAAGGATTGATTTCCAAGGAATACGCAGCCGAGCGCGCCAAGCTCATCGATCCCAATAAGGCGCATTGCGATGTCTCGGCGGGAACCCCGCCCGGGAGCGACACGACTTATTTGTCGGTGGTCGATCGCGAGGGCAACATCGCTTCCTGGATCCAAAGCAACTATTCAGCATTCGGCTCCGGCGTGGTGGTGCGCGGCATGGGATTCCCACTTCAGAACCGCGGAGCGCTTTTCGTGCTCGATCCCAACCACCCCAACGTGCTTGCCGGGCACAAGCGCCCCTACCATACCATCATTCCGGCTTTCATGGAAAAGGGAGACCAGCACATCGGCTTCGGCATCATGGGAGGCGCGAATCAGCCGCTAGCGCACGCACAATTTGTGTCGAACATTGTCGATTACGGCATGAACATTCAGGGCGCACTCTCGGCGCCGCGATTTACCGTCGGCCGCAGCCTGTGTCACATTCCAATCGAAGGTCGGGTAAAGCAGAACGTCATCGATGAACTGCGCGCCAAAGGTCAGGACCTGCAAGTTCGCAAAGATTATTCGGCTCTCATGGGACGAGGCCAGGCAGTGCTGCACGACTCGTCGAAGAAGATGAATTACGCCGCTTCAGATCCGCGAGCCGACGGCTCGGCCGAGCCGGAGATACCGCAGTTCGATAGCCACTGAACGCGTGGGCAACTCGTCAGTACCATCCGCGGTAGCGGATGGGTCCACCGGCATCGCAAGCGCTGCACCAAAAAAACGGGGAGTCCGCAGATTGCGGGCTCCCCAAACAGAAGCGACAGAGGCGATACAGGAACTTGGACGTAAGCTGCTGGAACAGAGTTGCCTGACGTTGTGAGAGATGCGGCATGCCGCGTCTCTCACGCAGAAATTCGCCCGTGTAAGAGGACCTGCTTGAGGCCAGTTTTTTCCGGCGCGGAAGAGCTCTGGGCAGATGTCGTGGGCGCCCGGATGCGGTATTTGGCCGGTGGTAGCGGGCCTCCGCTGGTGCTGGTCCACGGAGTTGCCGCATCCTCGTTCTCATGGCGATTGAATTTTGCCGAGCTTGCCCGCCACTTTCGCGTGTACGCGCCAGATTTGGCGAATCTCGGATATTCCGTCCGGGTACGCGGGCTGGATGCCTCATTGAGCGCCACCGCTCATCGCTTGACTCAGTTCATGGATATTGCCGGGCTCGCTTCGGCCGACATCGTGGGCAGCTCCTACGGAGGTTCTGTCGTCATGCAAATGGCGGCGTTGGCTCCGCATCGCCTGCGTCGCATGGTGCTGATCTCGCCGGCCAATCCATTCGCCGGACAATACGAGCGAGTACTGAGGTTTTATCTGAGCTTCCTCGGCGGAGTTTTCATGCGCTGTGTGCCGTTTCTCCCGGCTCGCGCGTGGAACTACGGTATCGGCCGCATGTATGCCGATGGCAGCCGCATGGCTGCAGGCACGGGCATCGGCTATGCGCGACCCCTGCGCCAGCGCGGCACCGCTAAATTCATTCTGGCGATCCTGAAGACCCTCGCTGCCGATATTGAGGCCCTGCGCGAGAAGCTGCCCGGCATCTCAAGAGTGCCAACCCTGCTCATCTGGGGCGACTGTGACCGGGTAGTCGAACTCGACTCTGGACTGAAACTCAAGGAAGCCCTCGGCGCAGAGATGGCGATCATCAAAGGACTGGGCCATTTGCCATACGAGGAGATGCCGGAGGAGTTTAATGCCGTCCTGTTGCGCTATTTGCGAGGCGGAAAAAATGTTGGTAATTGAGCAATTTGTAATTGTGTAATTGAAAAACGCAGCCTTCTGCCGTTCAACTGCAAAATACCCAATTACCCAATTCTTCATTCCATGCACCCCTTCGAGCTGCTGCGCTGGTACTTCGTGGAGTACGGCTACTGGACTGTGGCGGCGGTGCTGCTACTGGAGAATGCCGGCATTCCCGTTCCGGGAGAAACCACGCTGCAACGCAGGTTCTTTCACGTTTCGCAGGAGCATCTGGAGCGCGGCGAGCGCTTTTTTCGCCGCTACGGCTCGTTAACGATCTTTTTCGCGCGGTTTCTTTTTGGCATGCGCATCATTGCCGGCCCGATGGCAGGCGTCCTCAAGATGCCCTGGAAGCAGTTCTTTACTTTCAATTTCCTCGGCGCTGCAGTGTGGGTTTCAGTCATCGCGTCGCTGGGATACTTCTTTGGTAGCCGCTGGCGATGGCTCTTGACCCGGCTCCAGATCGTCGATGTAACCATTGCCGTTCTCGTGCTTTTAGGCGCGCTAGTCTTGTGGAGGAAGAGAAGAACCGGCTAAATTCGTTGATAGAGATCCGGCATGTCCCCTCTCTGCCAGGATGCACCCATTTGTCGCGTATCACTAAATTCCTCGGAGAAATAGATCGCGAAGCCTGGCTGCGGTTTTTCATTGCGCTGCTTGGGCTCGTCTTCTCGTTTGGATTCGCGATTTTGTCCTCCAGCTTTCGCGATGAGGGGAATCTCTGGGGAACAGCGATTACCGCATCGCTCGCGCTGCTTACCGCTGGTATTGTCGGTCTTACCACAGTTCCCTACTTGGCAAAACGGGTTGCGTTGGAGCGCGTGCGCGTCGCGGTGCGATACGACCTCACCCGCGAAGGCCTGGTTTATCTCGCGGTGGTAATGATCATCGCAATCGCCGCGCTTAACACCGGCAATAACCTGCTGTTCATTGTCGTGGCGGCGATGCTGGCGGCGGTGCTGGTGTCGGGCATTGCCTCCACTGTTGTTCTGCTTGGATTGAAGCTCGACGTCGTCATTCCCGAGCACGTATTTGCGGGCAAGCCTTTCATCAGCACCGTGTACCTTCGCAATCAGGGGCGGATACCCTCATTCTCGGTGAGCGTGGTTCCACAAAAGCCGCCAGCCCGACGCAAATGGAAGTGGCAGCCGGCAACATTGGGAATTCCGCCCTTCCGGCCACCGGAGCGACAATGGTTTCGCATCCCTGACCTTCAACTTCGGCCGCTGGCTCCCCGGCGCAGCGAGCCGGCCATCTTAGGTCATCCAGTCTACTTTCCCTATTTGGGACGTCAGCGCTCAGAATCCGCCGCAGTGGAACTGAATTTTTTGCGGCGAGGCCGCTACGTGCAGAATGGACTCGGCCTGGCCACCCGGTTTCCATTCTCGTTTCTAACCAAGACCAGGATCGTGCCTTTTGAGCGCGAATTGATTGTCTTACCCGCAGTCGAGCCCACAGAGGAGTTCCTCACGATCCTGCCGGCGCTGCGCGGAGAATTCGAAGTGTTCGTTGCCGGACGCGGCTACGATCTTTACCGTCTTCGCGAATTTTCTGCCGGAGATCCGGCCCGCCACATCGATTGGAAAGCCACGGCGCGAGCGCAGACAGTGATGGTGCGCGAATTTACTCGAGAAGATGAACGCAAATTGAGGATCGTTTTTGATAATCCCGCTCCGGGATGCGTGAGCGAGGATGCTTACGAGGCGTCGGTTCGATTGGGCGCATCGCTGGCCTGGCATTTTGCCGATGGGTCCACTGACTTAAGCTTCTGTGCTCCCGGATTTGCTGGCCCGCAGGATGCGCTGGGTTTCTTGCGGTACCTGGCGGTAATCGAGCCTGCTGAGCCGCTGGTGCTGGAAAGTCTATCTAGCGGGAACGCCTACAACCTCATTATCACCGCGCGGCAGCGGGGATCCATTCCCACCCAGCTTTGGACCAACTCTTACTTCATCTTTATTGGCGAAAAACGCTGAACGTCGGCAGCAACTCGGCCCAGCAGCTCTCGTCGCTTTCTCAGCTGCATCCAATTGGGTACCCCGATGGATGCCTATCTGCCAACGCTCCGGCTGGAGTTTCCTGACACGTATAACGATTACCGCATGCTGGACGGTATGGTGCAGTTCCGAGTCAACGGTGGAGAATGGCGGACCCTGGATCACGAAGACATTCGCATGCATTTTATCCTGCGCACGCCGGTAGCGGCCTGGATCCGCAGTCACACCCCGGAATCGGGTCGGCTCCCACGACTGGCATAACTCCATCTCACTGTTCTCTGCACCAAAAGCAGAACCCGCTGCGGTAGCGGCGGGCGCTGTTTTATGAATTCTCATCATCATTTCTCGTCAGAGCTGCGGGCACCCGAATCGCCGCTAACGAGACGGAAACTGATAAGGCACGACGGAGGTCAAGCCACGCGCACAATATCCGCCGCTGCTTCATCCGGGGAACTCTTGAGCATGCGCCACGTGCGCCACAAGATGCGCAAGGCAGCCAATACAGGAACCGAAAGGAAGACGCCAATGACCCCCGCGACCTCGGCTCCGGCGAGTACGCCGAACAGCACTGCCAGCGGGTGCATCTCGAGTTTTCCACCCATAATTTTCGGCGAATTCACATAATCCTGGGTACCGCGCCAGAGCAACAGAAACAGAAGCACCCACAGCAGATGAGTGTAGTTGGCGAGGAAGCCTACGCCGAGCACCAGAGCGCCGCCAATAATCGGTCCAACTACCGGAATAAATTCGAGGGCGCCGGCCGCGGGCCCCAGCACAAAGGCGTATGGCATGCGGAAGATCCACAATGCCAGCGTAAGCACAAACATCGCCAGCACGGCCAGCAAGAGTTGGGCGCGAATATAGTGGCCCAGCATCTCACTCATCTCACTGGCAGCGAAAGAAACAGCGCGACGATTGCGTGCGCCGCGCACGGATTCGATCAGGTCGCGGCCCATAGTGGGACCGTCCTTCAGGAAAAAAACCGCCAGTATGGGTATCAGCAGCAGCCACCATGAATTTTTTGCCAATACCGCCGCACGGGAGAGGAATCCGGAACTGATGCCGATAATTTCATCGCGATGGGAGACGATAAAACTCTGCAGCCGCTGCTGAGTTTCCACGCTCCACCCCCGCTGCCCGCCAACCTGGTAGGCAATCTGGCCGGATTTCAGGTTTTCCGTCAATGATGGCAATTGGTGCACGAAGGTCGCGGTATCCCTCATCACCCGAGGCGCAGCCAGAGCCAGCAACGCTCCAATGAGCAGGAACAAAGCAACGTAAGCTGCGGCAATGGAGATCCCGCGCGAGAGTCGAAGGCGCCTTTGCATGGCGCAAATCGGTGCCTCCAACAGATAGGCGAAGAAGATGGCGAAGATAAAAGCAATGATCGTGCGCCAGGCCATCCACAGAAACAACAATCCCAATCCGAACAGGACGGATGTGAGCAGCACGCGGGCAGCACGATCGTCGAAAATCTTCATCGGCACTTCTTTGGATGCAATGTAAGCTGCTCGCATTTGCAAGCAGCATTACGGAGCCCCGGGTTACCCCGCCCCGCAAAGCCGAGGATCCTTCGGATCGGAGCACTTGGCCTGGAAGATGCCGAACCAGGACCCTTGTGCGACCTCGCACATTCGCTCTGTGCTCTTGGCGAACGTCGATGGATGGTTTGTGTCACCCCTGTGTCGCCGACCGCTTATATCGCCACTGGCAGCGATGATAAAATCCCACCAATTCCCACCTATGTTCTCCTTCGGAATCGCGAGCAAGTTAAAAAAGATCGTCGGGCGCGATTCTGTTCTGGATCGCGCCGAAGACCTCATGCTGTACGAGTATGACGGCTCACTAGCGCGAGGAATGCCGAACTTCGTGGTGTTTCCTCAGAATACCGAGCAGGTCTCCGCAATTATGAAGCTGGCCTGCAGCGAGCAACTCTCAGTAATCCCCCGTGGCGCCGGAACTGGCCTAAGTGGAGGCGCGATTGCTCGACGGGGCGGTATCGTGCTCTCCCTGGCCCGCATGAACCGCATCCTGGAGATCGATGTCGCGAACCTTCGCGCCACCGTGCAGCCGGGAGTGGTGAATCTCGACCTCAGCGCCGCCCTCGCGCCGCAGGGATTTTATTTTGCTCCCGATCCTTCGAGCCAGAAGGCCTGCACCATTGGCGGCAACGTCGCGGAGAATTCCGGCGGACCGCATACTCTGGTAAGCGGCGTCACTGTCAATCACGTGACCGGCATTGAAGTCGTGCTGCCAGATGGCCGGATTGCACAGCTCGGTAGCAAATCGGCAAATGCTGCGGGTTACGACCTCCCCGGAGTTTTCGTCGGATCAGAGGGCACGTTCGGCATCGCCACTGCCATCACGGTGAAAATCTGCCGGCTTCCCGAATCGGTAGCGACCCTGCTGTCCATCTATGACGACGTACAGGACGCCGCCAATACCGTCGTCGCTCTCACCACTGAAGGCATCACTCCCGCGGCCATCGAGATGCTCGATGGCTGGACGCTGCGCGCCGTGGAAGCCTACGTTCATGCCGGATACCCACTGGATTCGGCTGCCGTGCTCTTGATCGAGCTAGAAGGTCTGCGCGAAGCCGTTGACGAGCAGGCGGAGATCGTCTCCGCAGTTTGCCGCCGCGCCGGCGCTCGCGAGGTGCGCCGGGCCAAAGACGAGAACGAGCGCCAGCTTCTGTGGAAAGGCCGGAAGACCGCATTCGGAGCCATCGGCCGCGTCTCTCCTTCTTATTACGTGCAGGACGGCGTTATCCCCCGCACCCGCGTCCCGGAAACACTGCGCAAGATCGAAGAGGTCGGCAAAAAGCATTCGCTCACCATCGGGAACATCTTTCATGCCGGAGACGGCAATCTCCATCCACTCATTCTCTTTGACGCGCGCGACGAGCAGCAAACCCGACGCACCCTGGAAGCCGGTCGCGAGATCCTGGAATTCTGCATTTCCGTGGGTGGCTCGATTACCGGGGAACACGGAGTCGGTATGGAAAAGCAGGACCTGATGTCGAGCCTGTTCTCCGATTCGGAACTCGAAGTAATGGCCCGTCTCCGTAAGTGCTTCAATCCCGATTCGGTACTGAACCCGCAGAAACTCTTGCCCTCCATACGCACCTGCCGTGAAACCGTGATGCCGGGCCATGCCAGCCTCGACGCACCCGTGGCCTCGGGGGCGGAGTTGCGGTGAGCTCCGGAATTTCCATTCGGCACGACATCGTGCCGCAGTTAGAACAGCTTCTCGGGCCCGAAGCGGTTTTCGTCTCCGATTTGCAACGCTACTCGATCGATGGAGTTCTTCCGACTGCCGTTGCTCGACCCGGCAGCGCAGAACAGATTCCCGCTCTCCTCAAGATTGCCAACGAACAGAACTGGACAGTCGTTTCCTTCGGCGGAGGGACGCGGCAACAGGTTGGCCAAACGATCGAGAGGATCGACATCGTGCTCTCGACGGAACGGCTCGACAAAATCGAAAACTACGATCCCGGCGATCTCACTATTGCAGTGCAGAGTGGGGCGAGGGTGGATTCAGTCAGCACCGCCTGCGCGCAGCACAGGCAATTGCTCGCGCTGGAAGCGCCGGCAGGAGCCACGATCGGAGGCGCTTTGGCCGCCAACGAAAGTGGTCCTCTGCGGGCCGGCTTTGGCGCGCCGCGTGATTTCTGCATTGGCGTGAATTTCGTTACCGGAGACGGCGTGAAAGGCCGGGGTGGCGGTCGCGTGGTAAAGAACGTTGCTGGTTATGACCTGATGAAGCTGATGATCGGCAGCTTCGGAACTCTGGGCGTAATCGTCTCCGCCAATTTCAAACTTTTCCCGCTTGCTCAGCAAACCGCCACATTCATCACCGAATTCGATTCGGTTGCCCAAGCGATCCAGGTGCGGGACTGGCTGCTTCGCTCGCCACTGGCGCCGATTTCCGCCGAACTGATCAATCCAACTGCATCGGAATACCTTACGAACAGAGCTCCGAGAGATCCAGACAGTTGGGCTCCTGAAGCGCCTTCGCAGCAAAAGAAACGTTGGATGCTGGCGCTCCGCTTCGCCGGCAGTGATCGCCTGTTGGCGCGCTGCCGCAAGGAGCTTGCTTTCGCTTCTCCGCGCGATTTGACTGAAGCGGAGCAGATGGCCTTCTGGCGGGCTGTTGCTGGCTTCGAAGCAACAGCGATCGAGCGACACCGAAATGGAATGATCTTTCACGTGAGCGCTCCGTTAGCGGAATCGCAGAACGTGATCGAGGCAGCTCAGGGCGCCGCAACCGACTATAACTTCGTGGCCTCAACCATTGCTCGCGTTACAGTGGGAACCCTTGTCATAGCTTTTCTTCCGCTTGCCGTCGATCCGCCCGGAGCTACGCAGTTTGCCAGCGCCGCTTCCCATTTCCGCTCGCGGCTGTCGCGAGGGGCCTCAGCCGTGGTGATGCGTTGTCCTCTTGAAGCCAAGCCACAATTCGATCTCTGGGGCTCCACTCCCTCCGACATTGCGCTGATGCGGAAAATCAAACGCGCTTTCGATCCAAATAACATTCTCAACCGTGGTAGATTCCTGGTTGAATGAGCCATCAGGACAGCGCGATCCAAACTGCAGAAGAGCACGGTCATTCCCTGCAGATGGGCGAATCGAATTTTGCCGGACCGGACCGCCCAACCTGGGAGCTCTACGCAACCTGCGTGCATTGCGGCCTTTGCCTCAATCACTGCCCGACGTATCGCGTTCTGGGCATGGAGATGGATTCTCCGCGTGGCCGCATCTATCAGGTGCTGCAGGTCGATGCCGGACGGCTGCCAATTGCGGAATCGTTTGTTACTCACATCGATCGCTGTCTTGATTGTCGTGCCTGTGAAAGTGCTTGTCCCTCCGGTGTGCAGTACGGGCACATAGTCGAACGTGCTCGCGCGCAAATCGAACAGCATTATCAGCGGCCATGGCTGGCTCGGCAGATCCGCAGCTTCTTCTATCGCCATGTGCTCGGAGATCGCAAGCGCCTTTCCCAGATTGCAACTCTGCTGCGCTTTTATCAGCGTTCCGGATTGCAATCGCTGGCCCAGCACTGCGGCGCTCTGAAGCTGATTGGCATGGCCGAACTCGACCGCCTGCAGCCGCGTGTGGATGACCGCTTTTTCTTTGAGCAATTTGGCCAAGTATTTCCCGCATCGGGCGAGCGGCGGGCTCGCGTAGCCTTTCATGCCGGATGTATTGCCAGTGTCGCGTTTTCCGCGCTGAACGAAGCGACGGTCCGGGTTCTCACAAAGAACGGGATCGAAGTCTGCGTGCCCGCAGGCCAAAACTGCTGTGGGGCACTGCAGGCCCATGCGGGTTTTCGCGATGAGGCTCGCGCGCTGGCGCGGCAGAACATCGCGGCCATGCTCGATGACCGCTTCGATGCAGTGGTCACCAATGCCGCCGGTTGCGGATCGACGCTGAAGGAATATGGGGATCTCTTGCGCGAAGATGGCCAATGCTCCGATGCGGAGCGCTTCGCGGAGAAAGTGAAAGATGTTACGGAATTTCTAAGTAGTATCGGGCTGCGTCCACCGGAGCGCCAGATGAAGCTCAAGGCCACCTACCAGGATCCATGTCACCTCGCGCACGGACAGCGAATCCGCAACCCTCCCCGCGAACTGCTTCGGGCCGTGGGCATCGAACTGGAAGAGATGCCGCACTCCGACCAATGCTGCGGCAGCGCCGGCAGCTACAACGTGACCCAAAATGAGCTCTCGATGAAGATTCTCGATGCAAAGATGAACGATGTGAGCAGCACATCGGCGGAACTGGTGGTCACCGCAAATGTCGGATGCATGCTGCAGTTGCGCGCCGGCATGGATCGCGCCGGCCTGAATTTGCCAGTGAAACACGTGATTGAGGTGCTGGATGAATGCTATTGAAAAGCAACCGCGCAGCGAGTTCGGGGCAAGACAAGTATCACCGCACGATTAATCGAGCATGATTCATGAGGTATGAAGACTCTGGTGCAAAACAATAAGCTCTGTCATCCTGAAGCGCTTCTTTTGCGCGAAGGATCTCGCGAGGCCATCGGATGGAACCGGCGTCTCTGACTCCTCGGCCCATCCTGTTGCGGTTCTGGCTGAGGAGCCACACAGCGGCAATTGCGTCCGACAGATCGCGGGAGGTCCTTCGCGCAAAAGAAGCGCTTCAGGATGACAGCTTTTTACAGGCTGCCGACTCGCGCGTTACCACAGACTGCATCTCATCTCGATTCGCAAACGTCTAATAATTAGAGCCTATATGCTCAACGTCACTATCCGCCGCAAAGCTGGCCAATTTGGGAATTTGGTGCGCACCTCGGCCATGACGCGGCGCACCGGCAGCTCGCATCTTCCGCAACTCGCGAGCACTCGCGAGCTTGGCGTTACCTTTATTGGGCACAGCAGCTTCTTCATTCAGATCGGCGGACGAAGTCTTGCCATCGATCCCAATTTTGCCCGCTGGTTGATTGTGCTGAAACGGCAGCGGAAGCCGGGAGTGCGGCTGCGCGATCTGCCGCCGTTGGACCTGGTGCTGGTGAGCCACGCGCATTTCGATCACCTCCATCGGCCATCGCTACGCGCCATCGCGCGGCTCACGCGCCGATATTGCGGCCAGGCCCCTACCATCGTCGTTCCAAAAAACGTTGGCGACATCGTCGCGCGGCTCGGCTTCAGCCGCATCGTCGAGATGAATTGGTGGCAGGAGTTCAGCGATGACAAGCTGACGATCACGCACACGCCTTCGCAACATTGGGGAGCGCGCTTGCTGCGCGATTTTCATCGCGGCTTTGGCGGATATGTGGTGCGCTCAGCCAAACATTCCATTTATCACGCCGGCGACACTGCGTATTTCGACGGCTTCCGCGAAATCGGTAAGCGGCTCCATCCGGAAGTGGCGCTGCTCCCCATTGGCGCCTATCATCCCGCTCACTATCGCAACGTGCACACCAGTCCGGAAGACGCGCTCCAAGGCTTCCTCGATCTCGGCTCCCGCTTCATGGTTCCAATGCACTACGGCACATTTCGTTTGTCCTATGAGCCATTCGATGAGCCGTTAAAACGCTTGCGAGAAGCTGCCGCCAAGGCCGGAGTAAGCGATCGCGTACTCGCGTTGGAAGAAGGCAAGACGAAAATCTTTAAGTGATTGGGATCTGGTGAGCATCAGTTTTCAGGTGTCATCCTGAGAGAGCGGCAGCGAGCGAAGGACCTCCTGCGAGATGTATAGGATGATGCAATACGGTGAGGCTTCTTGGCCGCGTCCCGAAAACCTGACTTCTGCTTGAAGAGCCCCGCATCCGAAGTTTAGGTCCGTAAGTTTCGCAGGAGGTTCTTCGCCTTTCGGCTCAGAATGACAACTTGAAATACCATTGTTTTCAAAGCCTCGCAACGGCTAATACGCAAGCAATATCCTCACGTCGCGCACATTATTCCCCGTTGGCCCGGTAATGACTGCGTCTCCCAGCTTCTCGAAAATCGGAAACGCATCGAAAGATCGCAGCGCTGCTGCCGGATCGATCCCTAACTGTGTCGCACGCGAGAGAGTGGTTCCGTCCACTATGGCTCCCGCGGCAACGCTGTTTCCATCAATCCCATCAGTTCCCGCGCTGAGTACGACGATGTCTTCTCCCGCAATGGTGGCTGCGCATTGCAGCGCAAACTGTTGGTTGCGGCCCCCAACACCATTGTTGCCGGAAACTTTGACCGTGAGTTCGCCAGCCGAAACCAGAGCGGCGCGCGATACTCCCTTTTTCAATTCGCGCAAGCGCGTCAGCAGGTAATCTGCGGCGAGCTCATAGGGCCAATCGTCCGGTGTATTGTCAATTTCAACCGCGAATCCATGCTGGGAAATTAATCCGGCAGCGGCTTGCGCTGCCGAGGCGCTGGAGAGAATGGGCCACCAGCGAGCACGCACAAACGCTGGATCATCGGCCTTAGCCGTGGGCTGCAGCCTATGCTGCTCAAACAGACTTCGAATGCTGTTGGGAAATCTCGAAGTGATCCCGTGCTCGGCAGCGATGCGGTAACAATCTTCTTCTCTGCTGGAATCCGGCATCGTTGGCCCTGAGGCCAGTGCGTCCAATGATTTTTCCGGGACGTCGCTGATCATGATGCTTACCTGCTGTGCTGGATATGCGGCCTGGGCCAGGCGTCCTCCTTTAATCGCGGAAAGATGTTTGCGAATGGCATTGATCTCGCCAATGGTCGCGCCCGAATCCACCAGTACCCGATAGGTCTGGATCAGGTCGTCTAAAGAAATTTCCGCATCATGGGGCGCCTCCACCATCGCCGATGCCCCGCCACTGATGAGATAGATCACCAGTGTGGATTCGCTCGCGCCCGACACATACTTTAAGACCGCTCGGGCCGCGTGCTGCGATTCTTCGTTGGGGAGCGGATGTCTGCCCTGAAAATAACGAAAACCGGGCTGCTGCGCCTGGGGTGGCTGCGAGCACACCACGATTCCTTCCAGCGTAGGCCCGGTCTGCGCCAGCAGAACTTCAAGCATTGCGTGAGCGGCCTTGCCCATGGAGATGACCAGCACACGCGCATAAGAGCTCAAGTCATAAAGATCCTGCTCGATTCGCAACACGCCGCGCGAGTACTCGATTTTCTGCTTGAAAATTCGCGGGATCGCGATTCCTTTCAGAGTGTCGAGGAAGATCTGGCGTGCGAGATCACGCATTGCCGGAGGTTAACACGGAGGTCACAAAGGAAAATACAGGGTCACGGAAATGATCAAGTCTCCGTGTACTTGATGTTTTCCTTTGTGACCTTCGTGTTAACCCCGCGGAATTCGCGGCGCACCCAATCTTCGATGGCATCCCGCATCTTCGGCAGATGTCCCTCCAAGAAATGATCGGCGTCTTCCACCAGCACGAGATCCTTCGGCTCCGCCGCAGAGGCGAACACAGAGCGGAGCTGTTCCACTGGTCCATACTGGTCGCGCATTCCACTGACGAAGAGCTTGGGCTTCGTGCAACCAGCGAGAAATCGATAGGCGTACACGCGCCCTTCGGCTGCGACTGGCGTGCCCAATCCGATCAGCCCGACTACGCGCTCGTCCGGACAACAAACCTTCAGACCCGTCGCCGCGCCGAATGAAAATCCGGCAAAGATGACGGGCAAACTCGAGTACTCGCGCGTCAACCAGTCCAGACCCGCTCGAACATCGTCGCGTTCCCCGCGTCCTTCATCATGTTTGCCCTCGCTCAGACCTGCACCGCGAAAATTGAAGCGCAGCACTGGAAATCCGAAACTGTTGAGTGCTTTCATCGCGTGATACACAACTTTGGTGTGCATCGTCCCGCCATAGAGCGGATGAGGATGGCATACCAGCGCGCAATATCGCGCATCTGCTTCGCCGACGTTGAGCAGAGCTTCCAGGCGTCCACCCGGACCGGGAATAAACAACGAGCGGATTTCGCTGGGCAAGGGGTGGCCTCGGCTTCATTCTTTCACACCGGGAACACGAGATCGGGCCATCGGGTGATCGGGTCATCGGGCGAAGTGATTCAAATCACCCGATGACCCGATGGCCCGATCACCCGATTTTTTGTTTGCGGTATTCTCGTCTGCATGGATCTCGTCCGCCTGACGCGCGAACTCATCGACATCGAGTCAATTACCGGCAACGAGGCGGCGGTCGGCGAGTATCTTTTCCACCATTTATCGCAACTCGGATACAAAACGGAAAAGATGGCGGTCGAAGGACCGCGGTTCAATGTCTACGCGGCGCTCGACGGCAAGCCCGATCTGGTGTTTTCCACGCACATGGATACCGTCCCGCCGTTCATCTCTTCCTCCGAAGATGAGAACAATATCTACGGACGCGGTTCCTGCGACGCCAAAGGGATCATCGCGGCGCAAATCGCGGCGGCGGAGCGCTTGCGCGCCACCCATTCCAGCGTTGCCCTGTTATTTCTCGTAGGCGAGGAGCGAGACAGCCAGGGCGCGAAGGTCGCCAACCTGCGGCCGCCGGGCTCGCGCTTCATGATCAACGGCGAGCCGACCGAAAGCAAGATCGGGAGTGCATCCAAAGGAACATTGCGCGTGCAACTCACCGCCAATGGGCGCATGGCGCATTCCGCTTATCCGCATCTGGGCGAATCGGCCATTGAGAAATTGGTGGAGGCTTTGCATCGGCTGATCAAGATGCCGCTGCCCAATAATCCTGAAATTGGTCAGGCGACCATGAATGTTGGACAGATCGAAGGCGGCCGCGCGCCGAATGTGATTCCCGATTTTGCACGTGCTCAATTGCTGTATCGGCTGGTTGGCCCTACCCGGGAACTACGCCAGGAGATTGAGCGCGCGGTGGAGGGGCTGGCAATTGCCGAATTCGCGCTGGAAATTCCATTTATCAGGCTGCGCACCGTACAAGGAGTCCCCGAGATGATTGCGGCATTCACCACCGATATTCCGGCATTGAGCAACTGGGGCGAACCTGTATTGCTGGGACCGGGATCGATTCACGTGGCCCATACCGACGGCGAATTCATCTCGAAGAGAGAGCTGTGCGATTCGGTCGAGCTTTATGTGAGAGTAGCGGAGCAGTTGCTCGGCGGGAAATGCCTCAGCACGAATTGTTCAGGGCGTGTGACCTGAGTAGTCATTGCGGAAAATTTCTCCGCCTTTCATTACAAAGCGGATCCTGCCAAGCGAGCTCACGTCCGCCAAAGGATCTCCATCCACGGCAATGATGTCGGCGAAGTAGTTCTTATCGATTGCGCCCACTCGGTCCGACCAGCCAATGATCTGCGCAGCGTTGACGGTCGCGGAACGGATCGCGTCGATCGGCTTCATGCCCCATTCAACCATTTTGGGAAAC
The DNA here is from genome assembly GCA_025980765.1 of Terriglobales bacterium. Taxonomy (GTDB): domain Bacteria; phylum Acidobacteriota; class Terriglobia; order Terriglobales; family Acidobacteriaceae; genus Gp1-AA112. The sequence goes on along the minus strand of JAICXB010000017.1, from coordinate 3,891 downwards.
TGCTTCCAGTTATCGCCATGCGGGAAGTTGCCGGCGTCAGTCGCGAATCCCATGGGCGCTCCAGCGAGAAACGCTTTGCGGAAATTCTGGCGTTGTAGCAGGCCGAGCGAGCGTTCTTTTGCGATCGACTCCGGCAGCATACCGTGCTTCGGTCCCTCGGCGAGGATGTAATCGTCGTCGTAGATATCCATATCGAGCCAGACATGATGCTGTTTGGCCAGCGCGATGCCTTCATCGTCGATCAGACTGGCGTGCTCGATGGTGTCGATGCCCGCGAGAATCGCGTCCTTAATTGCTTGTGTGCCATGTGCGTGCGCGGCCACTTTACGGCCCAGCCGGTGGGCCTCATCGGCAATGGCCTTCATCTCCTCGAGTGTGTATTGCTCGGCGCCGGGAAGATCGCCCTTGGAAGTCACTCCGCCCGAGGCACAGACCTTGATCAAATCAGCGCCGTACTTGATGGCTTCACGAACTTTCTTGCGCACCGCCCATGGCCCATCCGCGACGCCATCGGCGGTTTTGTGATACTCGAATGGCAGCAGGTTGTTGTCGCAGTGTCCGCCGGTGATGCTCAGCTGCGGACCGGAAACCAGCATGCGCGGCCCGGGGATATCGCCTGCGTTGATGCCATCCCGCACCGCGACGTCTGTGTATCCCGACGCGCCGACATTGCGCACCGTGGTGAAGCCCGCCAGCAGCGTCTTGCGGGCATTCTTCGCGCCATAGATGGCCTCGCGCGGAACTGAGATTCCCAATTCGGCATACCCAAATCCCGATTCGGGATCGTCAGTGAGATGTGTGTGCACATCGATCAACCCCGGCAAGCACGTGCCGGGAACGTCGATGGCATGTGCATTCGCCGGCACTCTGACGCTGGCCGCAGGCCCGAAGCTTCCGATCCTGCCGTCGGCAATCAGAATGAGGGCGTCGTTCACATACTTGCCCGAACGGACGTCGAGCAACTTGGAGCAGTGCAGCGCTGTAGTTTGCGCCAAGGCTGACAACGAGCAGATCAGGGAGAGAAACAGACATAGAACAACTGATTTGTGAATTCGCATGTTTTGCGGAAGCCCCGGACGAAGTGGAAGGAGACAATTTAGCAGACAAGCGTGATCTGCGATTTGCTTCCGCCGGTCATCCCTTGGCGAGTTGCCCTCCAGTCCGCCTGAGGCGGACTCGCCTCCGCTTCCTCAGCCAAAGGCATGCTGCAATCAACCACCTTCGTTCGTCGAGGAAATCTCAGCGAGCGGCAACCGGGGACTTTCGTCTCTGTCTCATCCGAGGGGGTCACCTCAGAATCACTCCATTCCCTGCTAAATTCCCTGTTCTTTGAACAGTTACTAGCTTTTAGCTTCTAGCCTCTAGAAGAGCAAAGACTTAGGCCTGCAATCAAGAATTCCCTGCTAATTCCCTGCTGTTCGGCGGAATTCGCGAATTTTGGGCAAAATCTTAGAATCTTGAAGCGTGAGACAGGAAATTCCCTGCAGAATTCCCTGTTTTTCCGAAGAACAGGGAATTTTCAGTTAGTAAGACATTGCGATTAGAGGAGGCGAAGCAAAATTGTCTCATCCTACCTTTTGTTCTTCGGGCAATTTCTCTTCTGCGGCATGGTGCTGGTGCCATCCGGGCAAATTGTCGCTACCGGTGATGAGGCGGGCGCCGGATTGCCAGCTCAGGTATTGCCACATCCAGTCGAGCAGCACTGCGACGCGGTTGCGGTATCCGATCAGGAAGACGAGGTGAATGCAGAGCCAGGCGAACCAGGCTGGAAAGCCGGAGAGGTGGGTTTTCCCGATTTGGCCAATGCCGCGCGCGCGTCCAATCGTCGCCATGCTGCCCTTGTCGTGATAATGGAAAACGCGGCTGGGTTGATTGCCGATGCGCCGCACGATCTCCGCCGCCGCGTATTTTCCCGTTTGGATTGCAACCTGCGCGACTCCGGGAAGCGGCGCTCCATCCTGCTCAAAATGTGCCAGGTCACCGAGCACGAAAACCTCGGGATGCCCAGGAATATTGAGCCGATCATCTACGAGTACGCGTCCGCTGCGGTCGGTCGGAGAACCAAGCGCCTTTCCCAGATGCGAGGCTTGTACGCCCGCCGCCCAGAGAATCACTGCGGCATCGATCTTCTTCTCGCCGACATGGACGACTCCCGGCTCGAGGTTGGTGACCATGGTGCTGGTGTGGACTTCAACCCCCAGCTCTTCCAGTTGCTTCTGCGCCTTGGCGGACAGATCCTCGCTATAACTTGCCAGTACGCGCGGGCCGCCCTCGAGCAGGATCACGCGGGCGCGGCGCGGATCGGTGCCGCGAAAATCGGTCTTCAGCACGTGCTGCGATATCTCGGCAATTGCGCCGGAAAGTTCCACGCCGGTAGGACCTGCTCCAACCACCACAAAATTTATCGGGCGCTGGATACCTTCCAAAAGCGACTCACGCTCGGAGAGTTCAAAAGCCAGCAGGATGCGCCGCCTGATCTCCGTGGCGTCCTCCAGCGATTTCAGCCCAGGAGCAATTTTCGCCCACTCTGGATGACCGAAGTAGGAATGCGTTGCGCCGGTGGCGACGATCAGATAGTCGTAGCTGACCTCAATTCCTTCTTTGAGACGGACCACGCGGCGGTCCAGCTCGAAGCCGTCGGCAGTGCCGATCAGCACCTCGACGTTCTTCTGCCCGCGTACTGCGGTGCGGATCGGCGAGGCGATCTCAGCCGGCGACAGCGCGGCCAAAGCCACCTGATAGAGCAGTGGCTGGAAGGTGTGATGGTTCTTGCGGTCGAGGAGGGTCACGCGGACGTCCTTGCCCTTGAATGCCCGCGCGGCGTTCAGACCGGCAAAGCCGCCGCCGATGATCACCACATGGGGCCGCACATCGGCTGGCTTCGAGCTCTGAGTGTGGCTGTTCATGCCCCTTTAGATGATGCGAGCGGCAAGATGTGACTAAAGTTAACCACTAAGTAGCGGGCCTGATTGCCTCGATATTGCGCGCATGCTAAGTTTTGCGCGAAGCTCGGTGGGAGCCCCCGCATTTATGCGGGGGTAGGAGCGCTTGAGCGCTCCGGGAAGCGAAATGCGATTTTTGACATCGCGCTTTAGCGCTGGGCATCAAGCCTGGGCTAAAGCCCTTTTCTAAACTCGTCATTTTCCCCGCTGGACCGAAGTCCAGCTTCCCCCTGCTGAAGCAGGGGGCTCCCACCATCTGTTTGAGTCATAAGGACATACCCAATGAATATCGATGACTTGCTCCGGATTGCGATGGAGCGCAAAGCGTCGGACCTGCACCTGAAGGTCGGCAATTTTCCGCATATCCGCATCGACGGCGACCTGGTGTCGCTCACTGACCAACCGCGCATCTCCGCCGAAGACATGCTGAACATGGCCTTCAGCATGATGTCCAATCGGCAGAAACAGAAGTTCAAAGAGACGGCCGAGCTCGACATGGCCTATGGCGTCGCCGGACTCGGACGCTTCCGCGTAAACGTCTTTCAGCAGCGCGGCAATGTGGGATTGGTTCTCCGCGTGATTCCTACCAAAATTCGCGCGCTGGAAGAACTGTATTTACCCAAGATCATCGAGAAGATCTGCGACGAGTCCCGCGGACTGGTTCTGGTGACAGGCGTGACCGGCTCGGGAAAATCGACCACACTGGCGGCGATGCTGGATCGGGTGAACGCCTCCCGCCCGGAACACATTATCACCATCGAAGATCCCATCGAATTTCTGCATCGCGACAAACGCGGCTTCGTCAACCAGCGTGAGGTCGAAGTCGATACTCCGTCGTTTGCCTCGGCGCTGCGCGCCAGCCTGCGCCAGGATCCCGACGTGATTCTGGTGGGCGAAATGCGCGACCTGGAGACCATCTCGACCGCACTGCACGCCGCTGAAACTGGGC
>JAICXB010000078.1 GCA_025980765.1 Terriglobales bacterium | reverse complement strand
TCGTCTTGGACTACCATGGATGGCTCAACACACGAGCCATGCGAACATTCCCCAAACGTGTTTTGCCGATTCTTCCCCTTCTCTTAATCGTGCCGACAATCGCACGCGGCGCGGTCAATGATGCTCCTCGCGCTGCGGTCAACCTCAAGCCGGTTGCCGACTTGGCGCAACGAGTGGTTCCGTGGCTGGCAAAGGACCTTGTGCTGGAGCCGCTTCCTAAAGTGGACGGCAAGGATGTTTTTGAACTGAGCACGCGAAAAGGCAGGCTGATCATTCGCGCGTCGGATGTGCCCAGCGCGGCAGCCGGTCTCAACTATTACTTGAAGTATTTCTGCCATCGTTCACTGTCTCATGTAGGTAACAACCTTGCACCCGCGAGGTCGCTGCCCATGCTGCGCCTTCCGGTGCGGAAGGTTTCCCCGTTCCAATATCGCTACCTGCTGAATTACTGCACTCTCAATTACACGCTGGCGTTTGCCGACTGGAATCGGTGGCAGCGCGAGCTCGACTGGATGGCGCTGAACGGCGTCAATTTGGCGCTGGCGACCAGTGGAACAGAAGCGGTCTGGCAGAATACGCTGCGCAGAATGGGATACAGCGATGCCGAGATTCTCGACTTCATTCCGGGACCGGCTTACACGGCGTGGTGGCTGATGGGCAACCTGGAAGGATGGGGCGGCCCGGTGACGCAGCGGATGATCAATGACCGCGTCGCGCTGGAGAAGAAGATTCTGGTGCGCATGCGGGAACTGGGTATCGAGCCGGTCATGCAGGGCTTCTACGGAATGGTGCCGGCGTCGCTGTCGCAGAAGTTCCCGCAGGCGCAGATCATCGAGCAAGGGAGGTGGGTGGGATTTCGGCGGCCGAAAATTTTATTGTCATCTGATCCCCTGTTCGCGCGGATGGCGGCGATTTATTACGAAGAGATCAACAAGCTATATGGGTCGGTGCGGTTTTACGGCGGCGATCTGTTTCATGAAGGCGGCGTCACCGCGGGACTGGACCTGGCTTCGTTGGGACGTGGAGTGCAGGACGCGATGCTGAAGGCCAACCCGGATTCAGTCTGGGTGCTGCAGGGCTGGCAAGGAAATCCCAAACAACAACTGCTAGACGGGCTGCTGAAACCGCACACGCTGATCATCAACATGGAGAGCGATGACTGGGAAAAGCGTGCGGGCTTTGGCGGGACGCCGTGGATTTGGGGGATCATTAACAACTTTGGCGAGAACACGGGGATCTTTGGCGCGCTGCCGCGAGTGGCATCGGAACCGGCGCGCGCGAAGAGCGGCCCCTATGGTTCCAGCATGGTGGGCGTGGGCGCGCTGATGGAGGGGATTGATAACAATCCGGTGGTGTATGACCTGCTCTTCGATGTTGCGTGGGGGAGCGAGCCAGTCAAACTAGACGATTGGATCAAGCAGTACGCGCAATATCGGTACGGGCAAAGCATGCCGGAGGTTGAGCGGGCGTGGCAACTGCTGCTGGAGACGGTGTACAAATCCGGCAATCGGGCAGAGGCGATTTTCTGTGCGCGGCCTTCCCTGTCGCTGAAGAATGTGTCGACTTGGGGAGCGGCGGAGGTTAAGTACGATCCGGCGAAGCTGGAGGATGCGGCGCGTGAGTTCCTGAAGGCGAGGGATCGACTCGGCGCCAACGATGCCTATCAATACGACGCGGTCGATCTAGTGCGTCAGGTGCTGGCGAACCACGGGATGCCCGCATATCACGAAATGATCGAGGCTTATAACAATCATGACAGGACTGGGTTTGAGCGGGCGGCGAATCAGTTTCTTGGGCTGATTCGGACGGAAGACGATCTGCTGAGCACGCGACGCGAGTTCCTGCTAGGGACGTGGCTGACGGAGGCCAGAGCGATGGGGCACGACGTCGCCGAAAAGGATTTGTGCGAGCGCAATGCGCGGACGCAGATCACGTATTGGGGGCCGGACGATCCGAAGACCGAGTTGCACGAGTACGCGCATAAAGAATGGTCGGGGTTGTTGCGGGATTTTTATCTGCGGCGGTGGGAGATGTTTGTCGCAGAGTTACGGGAATCGTTGAGCGGCAAGCCGCTGGTTGAGCCGGACTACTTCGCATTTGAGAAGAAATGGACGGAGGAACGCAAGGCGTATCCGGCAGTGGCGTCCGGCGATCCTGTGGAGGCGGCGGTCAAGGCGCTCGGTGCAGCCGGATCTCATGACGTCCTTTCTCGAAACGTTAGGACAGCCGAGTTCCGATGCTGCCGTTAACCGCTTGAGTTCGCCTCGGTGGTAGAGGTTTCAAAATCTTCCCACAGAGGACACTGAGGTCCACCGTGGAAGACACAAAGGAATTCTGCAGCGGATTGATAAGTCTTCTTTGCCATCTTGGCGTCCTTTGCGGTTCAAGTCTTTTTCCGCACCTCGAACCGCGAAGGTCGCAGAGTACGCAAAGACTGAATTGAGATCAGGGGTCGACAATGAGCACGAGACGGGATTTCATACGGAGTTCGGCCGCAGTATCAGCGGCGCTGTCGGGAGTGACGGCATTCGGTGAAAGCAAGGACATGAAATCGTCGGAGAATTTCGCAGCATTTCAGATCAAGCGGCGGAAGGAATTGTGGTCGCTGCTGGGGGACTTGCCGTGGGAGCATCGTCCCGGGCCCCCGAAGTTCGTGTCGACAGAGAAGCATGATGGGTACACGCTGGAGCGGCTCGTGCTCGATCTAAATGGTCAGGAACCCGTGCCGGCGCTGCTGCTCATCCCTGATAAGCGTGAGGAGCGCGCACCGGGAATGCTGTACATCCATTGGCATGCCGGGATGTATGGGCTTGGGAAAGAGCAACTGTTGCGCGGCGTGGAGCAGCAACCGGCATACGCGCCGGTCTGTGCGGAAAAAGGAATCGTCACGCTGGCGATCGACAGCTGGTGCTTCGGCGAACGGCAGCGCGAGGCGGACGGTCACACCGGCGAAGAAGATGCTTTCAAGTTGATGTTGTGGCGCGGGCAGGTACTGTACGGAATGATGCTGTTCGACGAACTGCGGGCCTTGGACTACCTGGCTGGGCGGGCAGAAGTCGATCCGAAGCGGCTAGCGGTATTCGGAATGTCGATGGGAGCTACGAAGGCGTGGTGGCTGGCGGCCCTGGACAAGCGAGTGAAGCTCTGCATGGACGTGTGCTGCCTGACGGACTACGAAGAGCTCATCAAGGCGCATTCGCTGAAGGAGCACGGGATCTATTACTACGTTCCGTCGCTACTGAAGCACTTTCAGACAGCGCAGATCAACGAACTCATCGTCCCTAGAGCGCATCTGAGCGTAAACGGGCGTCTGGATGTACTGACGCCACCGGCTGGGGTGGAAAAGATCCGCGATTACCTGATGCCGCTTTACCGGGAGCACGGAAATGAGCAAGACTGCCGGATCGAATTGTTCGACTGCAAACATGTCGAGTTACCCGTAATGCGGACTTTGATCCTGCAATGGATGGGCCGGTACCTGAGCAGGACTTGAGATTCCACTCTCCCCGTGGGGAACCATGCATCAGGTCCCCAATCACTTTTGTTCGGTGTTCTCTCTTTCTGTTATTGACAACAATTTCCTGTCGGCACATTCTGAAAAATATGCCCACGCTCGCACTAACCGAACTGTTGGGGCGCCCGGTGATCGAGGCTTCCGGGCAAGTGTGCGGTCGTGTGCGCGAGGTGGTACTCACCCCCGCTGACGACCGGGCGCGGGTTTCGAATCTGATTGTGCGAACGAAAGGCGGCGACCGCCTGCTTCCCTTCTCGGCAGTTGTGTCCGTCAATGGCGGAATCAGGGCAGCATCAAAGGCCGCGGAGTGGGCAGCGCCTCAGGCTGATGGCTTGTTCCTGCTGGAGCGGGACCTGCTCGACCAGCAGATTATTGACGTCTACGGGCGCAAGGTGGTGCGGGTCAATGATGTCGATCTGCTTCCGGAGAGCGCTGCCGGGCGCATTCAACTGAAGGTAGGCTCGGTTGACGTCGGCCTGCGCGGAGCCATTCGGCGCCTGCTCAAGGGCGTGGTTCCGATGACGGCGCTTCGGGTGATGCTGCAACGGATACCGCCGCGGCTAATCCCCTGGGAGTTTGTCGACCTGATCGAGACCGATCCGGCTCGGCGGGTGAAGCTGAAGATTTCGCATGACCGACTGGCGCGGCTGCATCCGGCAGATATTGCGGATATTGTCGAAGAACTGGCGCCAGATGAGCGCGAGGCCGTTTTTGAGACTCTCGACGAGGAGGTCGCGGCCGAGGCGCTGGAAGAAGTGCATCCCCGGGTTCAGAAGGCGATTGTCGAGTCGCTGGACTCGGAGCGCGCAGCAGAGATCGTCGAGGAGATGAATCCGGATGCCGCCGCCGATCTGCTGGCGGACCTGACGGAGGAACGCACCAGCCAAATTCTGCAGGAAATGGCGCCCGAGGAGCGCGAGGAAGTAGCCGAACTGCTCGAGTTCGGTGAGACCACCGCTGCCGGGCGCATGAATACCGAGTTCCTGTCGCTTGATCCGGATGCCACGGTAAATGATGCCATCGAAACCCTGCGAAGGTTTGAGGGTGGCGTCGAGACGGTCAGCACGATTTATCTCGTGGACAAAGACAACACCCTAAAAGGGGCGGTTCCGTTGGCGAAGCTGGTATTGTCGAAAGCGGACGAGAAGCTGAGTTCATTGACGCAAGAGCCTCTCATTTCTTGCCACGCCGGGGCACGAGAGAAGGAAGTGGCGGAATTGTTTGATAAATATAATCTGCTGACGCTGCCCGTCGTTGATGATCAGAGAAGACTGACTGGCGTAATTACGTCGGACGACGTGATCAGTTTGCTGAGGGCGAAGCTGTAGGTTGCCTACTTTGGGTGCCAAGCCGCCCTTTATTGGTGTCGTCCGCTGAAGCGGACTCTCCTTGTTGCTACTAGCCTCCCCGACACTGCCGTGCCGGGCTTCCTTATACCGCCGCTGCGCGGCTAGTATCACCTCTGTTGCACATACCGTCGCTGCACGGCTGGTATCACGTCTGTTGCAGCGGCTCCGTTCACAACCGCGTTTCGAAACACTTTGTGAAACCGTGTTGGCAGCCGCAAGTGTTCGAACTCAGTTTCAAGAACCGGGTTCAAGAAGAATTAACGTTTTCACCTGTTCATTTGCCCTGCTTCCCATTTATTCTGAATGACCGCTGTTAGGCGCTGTTCAATCCACAAAGACATTGTTGCCATGAGATTTTGG
>JAICXB010000038.1 GCA_025980765.1 Terriglobales bacterium | reverse complement strand
GTACAACTGGCACCGTCCGCATGCTAGTCTGGCCAACGCTCCACCCATCAGTCGCTCCGGCCTCGATGGGAACAACGTGTTGACACACCACATCTAAAGCGCATTGCGGAGCTTGGTTTGCGTTGATTACACTGGAAAGAAGCTAGCGAGGAATTCATCGATGTTAGTAGTGATGCGGTCACAGGCCACCGAAGAGCAGGTGCGCGCGGTTTGCAATAAGATCGAAGCTCTCGGACTTCGTGCCCATCCCATTCCAGGCGCTCAGCGCACTGCGATCGGCATCACAGGAAACCAGGGGACAGTGGAGGCCGGCAGCCTTGAGGAGATGCCCGGTGTTGGCGAAGTCATTCGCGTCAGCAAGCCTTACAAACTCGTCAGCCGCGATATTAAACCCGACAACACAGTCATCCTTTTTCCAGGAACTCACGTTGCCATCGGAGGCAAGGACATCGTGATCATGGCCGGCCCGTGCTCGATCGAGTCTCGCGAGCAGGCCATGACGATCGGTGAGCAGGTTGCGCGTGCCGGAGCCCATTTCTTTCGTGGCGGCGCTTACAAACCGCGGACATCTCCCTACACCTTCCAGGGACTTGGGGAAGACGGCCTGAAAATCATGGCCGAAGTGCGCGAGCGCTTCGGCTTGCTGGTAGTCACGGAGGCGATCGACAATGAGTCACTGGAGCTGGTGGAGGAGTATGCAGACGTAATCCAGATCGGCGCGCGGAACATGCAGAATTTCTCATTGCTGAAGCACGCCGGGCGCACTCGCAAACCTGTCCTGCTCAAACGGGGAATGTCTGCGACCCTGGAAGAATTCCTCATGGCTGCCGAATACATTATGAGCGAGGGCAACTATAACGTGATTTTGTGTGAACGTGGCGTACGCACATTCGCCGATCACACGCGCAACACGCTGGACCTCAGCCTCATTCCCGCGGTGCAGCGCCTGAGCCATTTGCCCATCCTGGTCGATCCGAGTCATGGAACCGGCAAACGCAATAAGGTACTGCCGATGGGGCGCGCCGCCATTGCAGTTGGCGCCGATGGATTGATTGTCGAAGTCCACCATGATCCTGACCACGCGCTGTCAGATGGTCCGCAATCTATCTTGCCGGATCAATTTGAGGAACTTGTGTCGGAGGTAAAGCAGATCGCTGCAGTGCTGAAGCGGGGAGTCGTTGCACCGCTCGATCCCGTAGCCGAGACCGTGCTTGCAGTGGAGCCAACTTCGCGTCCGGCAGCGGCGCATTAGCATTTGGCTGCTACACTTCAGGCTGCAGCGAACTGATCTCCATAATCGTGTCCCTTCGTTTTGTTCCACGTGTTGGCCGCTTTGCGATTGCGCTGCTCACCATCCTCAGCGCGGGATGTCAGAAACTGCCCGACTATCCGCCCGCTTATCGCGAATATGCCTACGTGAGCAACGGCAAGAGCAACAGTGTTTCCGTGCTGGACATGCGCAATTACCGGCTGATCGCGACAATACCGGTTGGCGCAAATCCCACAGGAATTGCAGCCAACCCGCAGAAGAATGAAATTTATGCGGTAAACACCGGCGGAAATTCCATCAGCGTAATTGACGCCGAGCAGAACCGCGTGGTGGGAACTATTCCGGTGGAGCGTGCTCCTTTTTTCATTGATGTGTCTGCCGATGGCAAGCGCGCATACGTGGCCAACTCCGGATCGAACAGCGTGTCGGTGATCGACCTAGTCAACCGTCGCGTGCTGCGCAACATTCCGGTAGGCAGCGGGCCCGGACTGGCGCGTGTTTCGAAAGACGGCACGCTAGTGGTGGTGAGCGAACGACTCGGCAATTCCGTTTCGGTCATCGACACCGAAAAGCTTGCAGTGCGCTCCTCGGTTCCGGTCTGTACGCAGCCGACTGACGTCGCGATACTCGGCGATTCCAGCAAGGCATTCGTCGCCTGCAGCGCGGCCGATCAGGTGGCAAGCGTGGCACTGAATCCGCCAGGAAAGCAGGTGGAGACGCAGGGCGGCGCTGCGATGGAAATCAAATCCAGCCGGAATTCCCCGCGGGCAAGCCCGCATAGCGCCCAGTCCGGATTTGGCCCCGATCGTCTGCTGGCTTTGCTCGATGTTGGCAAGACTCCGCTCCATCTGGCGCTGAAACCGGACGGCGGGGAGATCTTCGTGAGCAACTTCGGCTCCGACTCCATCTCGGAAATCTCTACGGCGACCAACGAGGTGCAGGCAAGTCATGTAATCGGCGCCGGGCCGGTGCGCGCGATCGTCAGTTCCGATAGTTCGGTGCTTTATGTGAGCAACTTCAATTCCGATACAGTTGGCATTTACAGCGTGGATGACGGCAAGCTGATTGGCACGGTCCACGTGGGCCGCCGGCCAGATGCACTGGCGCTCTCTCCCAATCAGAATTTTCTGTTTGTCGCAGATACCGCCGCAGGGGACGTCAGTGTCGTCCGCACGGCAGCAAAAAATGGCGCTGTGCTTCTAACAATCATTCCCGTCGGACAGCAGCCAAATGCAATCGCGGTGAAAGCCTTCATTCTGCGCAAGCCACCCTCCCCAGCAGAGCAGAAGTCTTTCCAGAAGTAACTCACAACCAGAGTCTCTCCTGCATAAAAATCCATCCAGCAACTCTCGATTCAGCTTCTCCCGCATCTCAGCAAAGCGCATCGAACTGAGGAAACAATCCTCAACACTGCGATCGAGCTATGCGCAATTTTTTATCGGCTGGAATTTTGTTGGCTTTCCTAGTACAACCTCTCCTTTGGGGAGAACCCCCAGCTCATTCCAGAAGTATTCCCCCAATCGACAGCGATGCGCTTCTCGCAATGGGAACTGCTGTGGACCGCACTACTCTCGACTGCTCGCATTTTGTGCATTTTCTTTATGCTGAGGCGGGTCTCTTCTACGAATACGAGCCCTCCACGGTGCTGTACCGTGGAACTCAGGCTTTTAAGCGGGTGTTCCGTCCCAAATCGGGAGACCTGATCGTATGGCCCGGACACGTGGGAATTGTGGTCGATCCTCAAGACAGCACGTTCCTCAGCGCGCTGCGTCGAGGCGTCAGGATCGCCTCATACAAGTCCCATTATTGGAAAATGCGCGGCCATCCCCGGTTTTTCCGGTATGCGCTGCCGGTCCCACGTTGGTCGGGAAATTGGAGAGCCAGTTCCGCCACAAACTCCGGCAATTCCGGTTTGGAATAGACTTGGAGTGGAGCCGCGGAAACGATGGTGAGCGCGGCAGGATTCGAACCTGCGACCCACGCCTTAAAAGGGCGTTGCTCTACCAACTGAGCTACGCGCCCACACTCTTCCAATCTACCATGCGAAAAGGTGGAAGGGGTCTGCCTGGGATGGCGGAATGGGCTAATAACTCTTCGTGACTTGCGCGGTCTTCACTTCGTCGAGAACGGGGATGGCGCCTGACTCTTTCAGGATCACCATTTTCGACTTGCCTTCCCTGCCACCTGGAACATAGATCAGCTTGTGAATGGGATCGAAGGCCAGGGTGTGACCCTTAACGTCAGTCTTCAGCTCGCTATCGTAGGTGAGTTGGCGGCCATTGACTTTGATCGAAGTCACGGTGCCATCACTGGCCGCGGCATAGAGGACTTGATCCTGGGAATCGAGCCACAGCCGATCTGTGCCTCCCGCGACCGGGACGCGGCTTAGTTCCTGGCCGGAATCGGCGTCCACCGACAACACCGCGAACCTTACCGAAACAAATAGCGCCCGTGCAGTCGGATTGAGAATGATTGAAGTCGGCTGCGAAGCGTTGAGGCGGATCGTGTGCAGCGGTTTGGCGTTGGCCTCCAGCGACGCCGGGTAGGAAACAATTTCATTCTGGTCCTCGAGCGATACGAGCACCGCATTGCGAATCGGATCGAAAGCCATTAGGCCGGGACGGCCGGCAATGTCAACTACCTGCATCTCCCGATTGATCTCTCGGCTCACCAGCGTAAGCGACCGAGCGTACGGATTACTGGCAACTAAGTTAGTAGTTCCGGGGATGAGCAGAAGGTTTCCCGGAGCGTTGGTGAGCCGTATTTGATCTTCCACCTGCCAATTGCTGGAATTGACCACGTCAATGACATTCGCGCCGGCGTCGGCAATGTAGACTTTGCCACTGGCGTCGTCCGATACCACCCCACGCGGACTGACGATATTACTGATTTCCGCCACCAGACGACGCTTGGTGGGATCGTATATCTCCACCGTGCTGGCGCCATCATGGGCAATCACGAGAAATCCCTTGGCAAATGCCAGTGTTTCGAACCCGGGAGGTCCGGGAATATCGAGTACCGCAACCTCGCGCAGCTTGGCCGCGAACAGCGAAAAGGGCGTTGTGATGAGCAGAAACAGCAGGATTTTTTTGGCGAAGACCATCAAACCGATCCAAAACAAGCTATTTGCGTCAACAACTTGGGATGCAAAGATAAGCTGTTCTGCTGCCTGATAGAGCTTCTAAGCTTCTACGCTGCTGAGCCCTTACGCGATTTTCGCGTTCAGGCGCCCTCCCCTGAGAACAGGGAAAAAATACAGGAAAATATGACGACAATCGCGCCGAATCCGCGAATTCTGCCCAGAATTCACAAATTTCACAGTGTCCTGAGGGAAAGAACAGGAAAGAAACAGGGAGGCTGTGGAAAAGCGCCTCGCACCCGCGCCAATACTGGCTCAAGCTGCACGCCCGAAAAGGATTCAAGAAATTCTCAGGAAAGGAACAGGAAATATTTTTTTTTGCACAGGTCTCGACCACGGCCACCCATGCCGATGCTCTTTATTGTCCCTGGCCAGCAGTTCTGCATCTTAATCCGGTAGCTGCTAAGCTTCTAGGGAACTGAGTTTCCGCCAATTTTCTACAAGGTTTGCATGTTTGCTCAGCAGCTTAGAAGCTCAGAAGCTTAGAAGCTTTTCACATGCCCGAAAAAGTGCTGATCGTCGAAGATGAAGAGAACGCCCGCACGGGTTTGGCGGAGCTGGTTTCGGCCTGGGGATACCGTACCGAGACCGCCAAGGACGGGCTGGATGCGCTGGACAAAGTCGTGACCTGGTCGCCCGGCATTGTCGTTACTGATCTGAAAATGCCACGCATGGACGGCTTGGAACTGCTGGAGCGTCTGGCCGATCAGCCGCAGCAGATGGCGGTAGTCGTTCTCACCGCCCAGGGGACAATTGACAGCGCCGTGGACGCGATGAAGGCCGGGGCCTACGACTACATCCAGAAGCCGGTGGATCCAACCCGGTTGCGTGCGATATTGCAAAACGCGGCGCGGCAACAAGGCACGGAGCGCGAGCTTGAGGTCACGCGGCGGCAGTTGCGCGATGCCGGCATACTCGGCAGGCTGGTCGGGAAATCGAAGAAAATGCTGGAAATCTTCGCAATGGTGGAACGCGTGGCCCCCAGCACCGCGTCCGTGCTGATCACCGGTGAAAGTGGAACCGGCAAGGAGATGGTGGCGCGCACCTTGCACGAACTCAGCCCGCGCAAGAGCAAGCCATTTGTGGCGATCAATTGCTCCGCGATTCCGGAGACACTGATTGAGAGCGAAATATTCGGCCACGAAAAAGGGGCGTTTACCGGAGCAGTCGAACGCCGCGCCGGCTGTTTCGAATTAGCGGAAGAAGGCACGCTGCTGCTGGACGAAATCGGAGAAATGCCCATCGCCACGCAAGCCAAGCTGCTGCGCGTTCTTGAAGACCGCAAGCTGCGCAGGCTAGGGAGCAAGACGGAAACCGAAGTCAACGTCCGGGTGCTTACGGCAACCAATAAAATTCCTGAAGAAGCTGTTGCAAGAGGCGAATTACGAAACGATCTCTACTATCGCTTGAATGTTTTCAACATCCACATGCCGCCCTTGCGCGAACACAAGGAAGACTTGCCGGAGCTGGTGGACGCCTTAATACGCGACCTCAATGAAAAGCATGGGCGCGAAGTTGGGGGAGTAGATGATGCGGTAATGAAGGCTTTTCAGGCTTATGACTGGCCGGGAAATGTGCGCGAGCTGCGCAATATGCTGGAACGAGCAGTGATACTTACGACCAGCAAACTGGTTGAGTCGCGTCATCTTCCGCCGACGTTCGGCACAACCGCGCTGAAAGCGGTCAATCTCGATCCCAATGCCATTCACCTCGGGGTGGGGACAACGGTAGAAGAGGCAGAAAAGCAGTTGATTCTGCGCACGCTGGCCAGTACGAACAACAATAAAACGCGCGCTGCGGAGATTCTGGGCATCAGCCTGAAGACCCTGCACAATAAGCTGAAAGAGTACGGCTCAAACGGCAGTATGGCCGAGGCAGTCAATCAGTAAGCGGCTTTGAAGATGGCGTGGAACAGCTTTTTTATGTGTCATCCTGAGCGCCGCGTAGCGGCCGAAGGACCTCCTGAGATGCGTCGAACAAAATTGCCGGGTGCAGGGCTCTTCAACGGCGATCGTTGGCCGAAGAGCCGCAATCTGCAGAAGCAACCGAGGCAGGTGCAGAGATCCTTCCTCCTCCCGATCAACTCCGCTGCGCGAAGTTGATCGCTCGTCGTCAGGATGACAGTTTCGAGGGTTGGCCGGTAGGGTGAAGCCGAGTATGAATCGAGACGGTCGCGGCACGACCGAGGTCGTGCTCTAAGAATATTTTTCCGAGACAGGTAAATCGATTTGTGCCACAAATGCGACTCAAAACGAAGCTGGTGGTAGCCATCAGCCTGATGGTCATGGCCATCGTGGTCACGCTCTCGACCATCTATGTGGCCCAGCTGGTGCACCAGGTGGTGAACGATGCGGTGAGCGATGGCGATTTCGCCGCGCGCGCCATCATTCACCAGTCGCGCGATGCCCTGGAAATTGATCTCTCCAACCAACGGCTCGATGCCGGCGATCCCAAACAGGTAAACGAATTCATCGCGGAGAGCCTGCAGACCGATGCGGGCCTGAATGGGCTGATGGAGTCCATCATTGGCTACTCGCCCATCATCAGCGACGTTGCGGTGATTGGCCCGGACGGCAATGCCATCCTGCACAGCGACCCACAAAGAATTGGTAAGGCCCCGCCGCAGCGTCCCAATTTGGGAGAGCTGGCGCGTGCCAGGTTCTGGCGCCAGCTTCAGGTTGTGTATGGCCCGATCCGCAGCTACGTCATTACCGTCCCGCTCGATAGGGACAGTCATCCCTTTGGGTCGGTGCAGGTAGGAGTCTCTTCAGTATTCCTGAAAAATACGCTGCAACCGCACCTGGCCCGCGCGCTGGTTTTTTCCGCCATTGCCATTTTGGTGTCACTCGCTCTGGCGGCCGGCCTGTCCAATTTCGCGCTGCGCCCGCTGGAGGCAATTGCCCGCCGGCTCGACCAGATGACTTCGGGTGAGATGACCTCGCCGGCTCCGCAGGAGCTGAATCGCACCGATGAGTACGGCAATGTGAGCTCGAAAATCGAACGCATCGGACGGCAGATGCGTACCGTAAACGAGGTTTTCTCGGCGCTGCAGGAAAATGTCGACCAGATCATGGCCAATCTTCAGGATGGCCTGATGCTCTTTACCCGCGATCAGCGCGCGGTTTTAGTAAGCGCGTCCATTGAAAGTTACTTGGGAAAGCCGAGAGGCGAGATGCTGGGCAGTTCGGCGCAGCAGATCTTCTCTCGGCAGACGCAGCTTGGCCGCACCATCCTGACCGCTTTCTCGCAGCATCGCCCGCTGTACATGGTGGAGATCACGGGAGACAACGGCACCGACGTGCAGCTTTCGCTCGACTTCATCGAGGAAGATGGACAGCAGCTGGGTGCGTTGCTGACGATGCGCGACGCCGAATCCATGCGCAAGATCGAAGATGAAATCGAGGTCTCCCGCCGCCTGGCCAATATCGGCAAGCTGACCTCAGGGGTTGCGCACGAGGTAAAGAATCCCATCAACTCGATCGTCGTTCACCTCGAGATTCTTCGTAACAAACTGCAGCAGCCCGATTCCGACACACAGCGGCACATGGATGTAATCGCCAGTGAGATTCAGCGGCTCGACCGTGTCGTGCAAACCCTGGTTGATTTCACCCGCCCTGTAGATCTGAAGCTTGTAGATGTCGATCTGCGAAATCTGGTTGAGCAAGTCGCATTCACCGCGGCCCCCGATTGTGAGCGTCACGGTGTGCATCTGGTGTGGGAGATCGCGCCCGAACCATTGCCGGCGAAAATCGATTCTGATTTAGTGAAGCAGGCGCTGCTAAATATCGTGATCAATGGCGCCCAAGCCATGGAATCCGGGGGCACGCTCAAGATTCGGGCGCACCGCGCGGAGGGCGAAGCCCTGATCGAAGTCGAGGACACCGGCCAGGGACTTCCGGCAGCTATCCGCGATAAGATCTTCAATCTCTACTTCACGACCAAAAAGAGTGGCAGCGGCATTGGCCTGGCCATGACCTACCGCATCCTGCAGTTGCATAATGGGTCCATACGCTTCGATACGCGTGCGGGCGAGGGCACCACATTTTATCTAACATTGCCGCTGGCCAGGGTGGAACAGCGGCCTGCGCAAGATCACCTGGTGGCGCAATCCTGAGCATGAAAGTCACACAATTCACGCGCGGAATCATCGCGACGCTGTTTGCTTTCGCACTGCTGTTCCTGCCGGGATGCAGGAAGAAAAAGCCGACTCTTCCTCCGCCCCAGGCGCAAGCTCCAACCACTACGGCCCAGCCGTCTCCGCCTACGATTGCACCGGAAGGCTCTTCCAATCCGACTGCGACCCAGCCTCCGCTGCCGGAAGCCTCAACCACAATTCCAAAGCCACTGCCGCCGAAACCGAAGAATAGGCGCCACAATGGCGTGACCAATGCTAAGAAGCAGCCGCCCAACCCAAATCCTGCGCCGCCGGCGCAAGCCGCGAATGTTCCACCGGCGAACAACGAAGCTGTGGGACAAATTTCGCCCGATGTTCCCTCCGCAACAGAAAACAGCACTGTGCAAAGCACCAATCAGTTGCTGAATTCAACCGAACAGAATTTGCGCAGCATCAATCGCCGGCTGAGCAGCGAAGAACAGAATATCCTGTCAGACATTCGCAGCTATGTGGCGCAGTCACGCGCAGCTTTGAAAGACCAGGATTTTGAGCGGGCCCACAACCTGGCAATCAAGGCACATTTATTGACGGATGGATTAGTGAAGCAGTAGTGCAGGAGAACGGCGCCCTGGGTTAACACGAAGGTCACGAAGGGAACTCCACAAGGTCACGGAGAACCCAATGCTGATCTCTTCATTTGACATCCCAGGTCTTCATGGCCTTTAGGCCGTTCCTTTGTACTACCATTTCGCCAATTCTGGGTGTACTGAGCAAATTTCCAACCTCAATTTTTCACCACGGAGGCACGGAGTCCACGGAGAAGAAACTCCAGAAAGGTTTTTTGATTTCTCCGTGTTCTCTGTGCCTCCGTGGTGAGAAAGCCCTTTTTTTGCGGCTCTGCCGCGTTGTGACCTTCGTGTTAACCCAGGGTGGATGTTCGGTGGATCATCCCACTTTCCGGTATTTCTCCTCATCCCGCCGTGGCTGATCGTTGCGGTTGGTGGTGGCGCGCAGCGCAGGATCGTTCGGCTCGATATTGCCGCGGCCGCGATTGCGGGCAAACAGCACCGCAAAGGCAAAGAGAATAACCATAATTCCCAGTAATGCTATCCAGAACCATTGCACTGTCCCGCTCGTTCCCGGATTCGTAATTGTATTGGAGCCGCGTCCACTGGCAGGATTGTGGCCGGTTGCATCTTTGGCCATGCCATTGTTGTCGCTGTTGTCTCCAGGATTGCCTGTATCTGGAGTATTGCCGGCGGCGGCAGCGGACCCGTTGGACTGGTTCGGCCGCACTGCTTGTCCGTTGGTGTTCGCATCGCTGGTGCCGGCATTTACAGGATTGCTGTTGCCCGGCAACGCCTGATTCGGCGCCGAAGCTGTTCGGCCGGCTTGCGATCCGCTGGACGGCGATGTGCCATTGCTGTTCGGATTCGATTGGACCGTGTTGCTGCTCGGCTGCGTGGCCGTCGTGGGCTGCTGGCTAGTGACAGTGCCTTGAGCAAACGCCATTGCGCCACTGATCAGACAAGCTGCGGCCAACGTAAAAAGCCTCTGCA
This sequence comes from Terriglobales bacterium, assembly GCA_025980765.1. Lineage (GTDB taxonomy): Bacteria > Acidobacteriota > Terriglobia > Terriglobales > Acidobacteriaceae > Gp1-AA112. The sequence continues at coordinate 25,014 of JAICXB010000038.1, read as the reverse complement.
TGGAAATCCTCCTGAGTTGTCCTTATCTCCGCTCTCAAGTAGGAACGCATTTCCCCGACGCACTGTTGCCAAACTCCGCTTGCGCAGCTTACGAATCGAGAGTCTCTAGTTACGAAAGTCCGAGAAACTCCGCTTTCGAACCGGAGACAAAAACCTGGCGTCGCAGACCGGAATCCAGTTAGGTCTGCTTGACTTGTAATATTGCAAGCAATATCATAAGGCCCCAGTGGCGTCTTACGTGCTCGACACCGACGTTCTGGTTGCTGCTTTTCGGAGCGAAAGAGGCGCATCACGGCAGCTCTTGTTGGCTGCATTAGATCGGCAATTTGAGTTGTTGCTTTCTGTTCCGCTGATACTTGAATACGAAGCGGTCTTGACCCGTCCACAACATCTCGTGATGTCTGGATTGAGTAGCGATGAAGTCGGCCGAGTTCTGGATGATTTGACCGCAGTGGCGCGGCCGGTTCGGCTTGCGTTTCGCTGGCGCCCAAGGCTGTCCGATCCTGACGACGACATGGTGTTGGAAACCGCAATCAACGGGAAAGCCGACGCAATCGTGACTTTCAATCAGCGCGACTTCGTGTCTCTAATGAAGGATTTTTCCTGTGAGGTAATTCTCCCGATAACCGCGTTGCGACGGATTGAGGAATGATGCCATGAGACGAAGTAATTTCGCATTGCGACTGCAGCCCTCTCTAATGCAAGAACTGCGTAGGCTTGCTGAATTGGAAGGAGTAGCTTTGAATCAGCTTATCAATGTAGCAGTTGCGGAAAAGATTTCAGCGTTACGGACAGAGGAGTATTTCAGCGAACGAACTCGCCGTGCTGATCGTGTGGAAACGTTGAATATCCTAAGAAAAGCGGGAAGAGGAAATCCTGCTGTCGAAGGAGATGAACTATCGCCCAAGTGGCGGCCACAAGCTGTGAAAAAAACAGAAGAGACAAAGAATTTCCGCGGGGCAAGGAAACAAGGCAAAAGCTAGGCAGCTTGGTCTGGCTCCTCGGGTTGACCCTCTTCGTCACGTCCGAGGATTTTTCGCTCTTCCTCGCGCGTCTGGTCCTTCATTTCTTCCGGCTTTCCTACGGCTTCGGTGGGCTGGTCGGCGGCTTTGGTTTGGTCGTCGCCCTGGGATTCGCTGTCAGGAGGGTGAACTGTAATGTCCATGGTGGTCGACCCGATCTGGATGTCATCGCGGTCGCGCAACTGGCGAAACGTTTCTGCGTAGATGAAGCTGCTGGCTTTGCGACGCTGCTTGGGATCAACGATGTAACGGAGTGTCAGCTCGATGTAATTGTCGGTAACTTTCAGGTACACGTCGGGATGGAGTTCAAAATTCTGCACCATGAAATATCGCTGCATGCGCGCCAGTTGCTGCTGGGCCCCTGAGAGAAACTTTTGAGTGTAGTCCTGCCCGGCAGTGCGCAAAATGTCGGACATCGCTTTGATGTTGCTGCTGTAGGTGATGGGAACTCTGACTTCGTCCCAAATGTAGCCGAACGTGCGCGTGTAGTTAAATACCGGTGTGCCAAACACCTGCGCATTAGCGAATTGAATTGTGCGCCCGCTGTACTGGTCTCCGCTGATCCAGTTGCCGATTTCCATCATTCGCGTATAGAAAAATCCAACATCAATTACGTCGCCACTGAGCTTGTTGATCTCGATGCGGTCCCCGCGAGAATACATGTGAGCAGCGAAAATCGCGATTCTGCCGGCAATGCTCAGCAGCGGTTCGCGCAAAGAGATTGCCAGGCCAGCGCCGATCAGTCCCCAAAATTGTCCTTTGTGCTGAAAGACCTTCGACCACAGCGCAATGATGATTGCAGCAGTTACGACTGTGATTAAGGTGTTAACCAGCCGGTACAGCCGATAGTGCTCTTTTGCGCTCTGGACGCGGGATTGGATGATCCTGTGCGCAATAGCAACAGCGATCGCGGCCAGGATGACGATCGCTACCGTACCCAGAATCGGGATTTCGTAGGGAAAGCTGTGCATCATCTATTCAGATGCACTCTGCGAGATGCATGTTTGCGGGCGCCGAAGGTGAGGCACTGGCGCCCTCGCCAGCGATCGGACACAGCCACAGCGAGGGCGGCTGTTCCATGCGATTCCAAAATCTTAGCGCTTCGGCATTTCGGTGATCTTTCCACGGTTTGCGCGTCCGTTGCGGGCGCCAAAGGCCGCCCATAAGCCAAAGGCTGCAGTTCCCAACAGGGCTACAGCGGCCGCGCTGGCCTTCACCTTGCCTCTTGCGGCATCGGACTTGATCTTTCGTACCAGCGCAGCCTCCGGCTTTCCTGATTTGGGAAGCTCGTCCTCGATCGCCATCTTCATTACATCTGCCAGGTGCAAGGGATAGCGGCTGGTATTTTGCCGGATCTGTTCACGACAACTGAAGCCGTCGGCCATCACGATCTCGTCTTCCGCGGCGTTGCGAACTTTGGGCAACAGCACGCGCTCCCCGCACGCCTGCGACACTTCGTACTTTGCCGCTTCAAAGCCAAACGGCCCGGCCATGCCGCAGCAGCCGGAATCCAACAAATTGGCTTCAATTCCCATCTTCTTGAGGATCTTCTCCTCGGCTTCAGTTTTGAAGATGGCCTGGTGATGGCAGTGTGATTGAACAATGGCTTTGCGTTTTACCTGCGGGAATTTCGCTTCGGTCATCTTTTTTTCAAAGAACTCGCTCAGCAGCATGGTCTGTCCTGCAAGTTTTTCGCTGAGGTGCTCTTCCGGCAGCAGGTTCTTCAATTCCTCTTTGAATACCGAAGCGCAGCTCGGCTCCAGCACCACAATGGGAAATCCCGCCTGAATATCGCGTTCCAGGCTGTGCAGGATGCGCTTGAGATAGTGTTTCGCCTGGTCCAGCATCCCAAAATCGTAAAGTGGACGCCCGCAGCAGAGCGGCTCCCGCGGAATTCGCACTCGCCATCCGAAGTGTTCGAGTACTTCCACCGCCGCCCGCGCGGTGTGCGGATGGAAGTGGTTGTTGAACGTGTCTGCCCACAGAATCACCTGCGGGCCGGGGGAGCGATCGGTCTTGCGTGAATTGAACCATTGCCGGAATGTTTGCGGAGCGAATTCCGGAATCTGCCGCTGCCTGGGAATGTCGAGAACGGATTTCATCAGATCGCTGAATCCGGGTGTTTGGCTGAAGAAGTTGGCGAATTCCGGCGCGAAGGATGCCAGTTCGGCCCAGCGGTCAATGTGTCCGAATGCGTATGCGTTCAGCGGACGCTTGCGGCCTTCGTAGTAATGCGACATGAACTCCGCTTTATAGGTCGCCATATCGACATTTACTGGGCACTCGCCTTTGCATCCTTTGCAGCTCAAACACAGGTCGAGAGCCTCCTTTACGCTTTCGTCCTTCCATCCTTCTTTGAGTTCCTCCTGCTGCAGCATTTCGAAGAGCATGTGCGCGCGTCCGCGGGTCGAGTGTTTTTCCTCGCGCGTGACCATGTAACTGGGGCACATAACGCCTTCTTCGTGACGACGGCATTTACCAACGCCAACGCAGCGCATGGTTGCATGCCAGAAATGGCCTTCATCTTCGGGGAATTTAAAGTGCGTCTTCGGCTGCCAGGGAGCGAAATCAACACCTAAGCGCAGGTTCTCGTCGATGGGATAAGAATCGACGACTTTGTAGGGATTCATCATGTTCTGCGGGTCCCAGATTGCCTTGAACTCATCGAATGCCTTTACCAGTTCGGGACCAAACATCTTCGGCAACATCTCGGCTTTGGATTGTCCGTCGCCGTGCTCGCCGGAGATGGACCCACCATAACTGACCACCAGGTCCGTCGCTTGCTCGATAAAAGCTCGGTAGTTGCGAATGCCTTCCACGGTGCGGAAATCGAAGTCGATGCGCGTGTGAATACAGCCCTGTCCGAAGTGACCGTAGAGCGCACAACCATAACCGTGCTTCTCCAGCAATTTGCGCAAGTCGCGAAGATAATTGCCAACCTTGTCCGGCGGTACCGCGGAATCTTCCCAGCCTTCCCAGGTAACCGGCTCACCAGGAACGAAAGCGGTGGCGCCGAGACCCGACTCGCGGACCTTCCAGACCATCTCTTCCTGCTTCTTGTCGTCGTACAGCTTCATATGCGGCGCATTTGCTGTGGCCTTGAGGCGCGCCATCATCTTCATAGCTTTGGCATCGGATTCCTCTTTGGTTTCGCCGCCGAATTCCACCAGCAGAAAGCCGTTGCCCTTGGGCAGCAGCCCCAGATCGCTGACGTTCAGTCCCTTCTTTTTCATGTAGCCGACCAGGCGATCATCGACGCCCTCCAAGCCGATGGGTTTCGATTCAAGCACGGTGGGAACATGATCGCCGGCGCTGAACACATCTGGATAACCGAGGACCACCAGCGTTCGCGATGGGGGAGAATCGACCAGACGCAGCTTCGCTTCCAGCACCATCACACAAGTGGCCTCGCTGCCTACCAAGGCGCGGGCCAGATTGAACTTGTTTTCCGGAAGCAGTTCGTTGAGGTTGTATCCCGACACCCGGCGCGGGATTTTGGGATAACGTTCGCGCACCAGGTCGGCATATTTGTCGCGCAGGTTCTTCAGCTTCAGGTAAATCTCGCCGCGCCGGCCCCCATGGCGGATGATGCTCTCCAACTCTTCGTCGCTGGTCTCGCCTACGGTCATATGCAGACCGTCGTAGGTGAGGATGTCGAGTTCATACACGTTTTCTTCAGTTTTGCCCGCCATCAGCGCGTGGATACCGCAGGAGTTGTTGCCAATCATTCCGCCTAGCGTGCAGTGGGTGTGGGTCGCCGGGTCGGGACCGAAGGTCAGGTGCTGCTTTTCCGCCGCGTGGCGGAGCGTGTCAAGAACGATGCCGGGCTGGACTCGAGCGTACTTTTCCTTGAAGTTCAACTCGAGGATCTGGTTCATATACTTGGAAAAGTCGAGCACTACGGCGAAATTGCAGCATTGTCCGCATAAGCTGGTGCCTCCGCCGCGGGAAAGCACTGGCGCGCCAAACATTCGGCACAGACGCATGGTCGCAATCGCGTCTTCCACATCTCGCGGCACCACTACGCCGATTGGGACCTGGCGGTAATTCGAACCATCGGTCGCATACAGCGCGCGGTCGCCATCGCCAAATCGCACCTCACCCTTTATGACCGAGGAGAGTGCCTTTTCCAGTTCGCGTGATTTCGCGAACTGTTTGTGCTTAGAAGAATCGTGTGAGCTGGGTGGCAAAATCGAAGGATCGTGGGCAGGGGGAGTCAAGCGAACAAGATTTTGCATAACTTCAGTTGGATTGCAGACATCATTCCGCAGTTTGCCAGATGACGACCATATCGGCGCCCGGCATGGCAATAACGACGAAACAAAAGGCAGCCGTTCGGCTGCCTTTATACACGGCTTAGCAATGAATCAGTGGCGTCGGCGCGTGGTGCGATGAGGCGGCGCCTTGCGGGCCGGAGCTCCTTCCACCTTTCCATCAGTCAAGGTGAGCATCACTCCTGCATTCGAATTGCAGGGAGCGGCTGCTGGTTGTTGTGCGGCTGCGGCGGGTTGCTGCCCTGCTGCTGGGGCTTGCTGACCCGCTGCTGGAGCTTGCTGACCTGCTGCCGGTTGCTGCTGCTGTTCAGCCGGCGGCGCCTGCTGCTGAGCGGGAGTCGCCTGCTGCTCGGAAGTTGTGGGCGTCTGCTGCTGAGGCGAACTTTGCTGCGTGCTCGGCGAAGTTGTTTGATCCGCGCCAGCTCCGCCCTCTGTCTGCGTGGCTGCTGAATTCCCCGGAATTGGCGTGTAGCTTGCCGCTTTGCCGATCAACTTTTGGTTATATGTCGCACCGGCTTGCGGAACTTTGCTGGCAGCCAGTGGCGTCGCCAGCTTCACCGTGACGTCTGCTTTGTTCTCCTGAATGTCATCATCGGTAGTTGCGAGCACGATCTGTTCAGCAGTGGCGCTGATAACTTTGCCGGGATGTTCTGGGCTGGTAACCGGAATGAGCTTGCCGTTCAGGAAATTCCAAACTGCGTCGGCATCCTTCTGATTGCCGGATCCAAGAATGAACAGCCAATCCCCATAAGCCATCTGGGAAACGTCGTTGTTGTACTTCTGCATGATTTGATCGGCGAATTGGCACGGAGTTGGCGGGGGCGGTGCCTTTGCGATGGTGAAGCCCTCCGGCGGATTGGGCGACGTCTGCGCCTGCTGCAGCACTTGCTGCCAACCGTCTTCGCCGCCGTGATACTTCTTGTAGTAGTAAAGCGCGAACTGATTGATTTGCTGCTGCGCTGCCGCATTGTTCATCTGTCCAGCAAGATCGACGGCGCGGGCGGCGTACCAGAGGCCGTTCAGATAATCCTTCTGCGGGGCCTGCAAGTAGGCGGTTGCCAGAGGATAAACGTCCTGAAGATTGTTGGCGTCTGCCGGTTCCCGTACTGCGGCCAACAGATATTTCTGCGCGTTGGCATAATCCTTGCGCTGTAGTGCGTCCATGCCGAGGGAGCCATTGAAGATGGTCAGCACGCCGGTCTTGAGCTTCTGGAAGTCGGCATCGGAAACTCCCGACGGCTTTTGCATCGCATCCGCCGCCTGCAATCCGCGTTGCGCGAATTGCGCGGCTTCGGCGTACATGCTGGCCGCCTGCTGCGGATTGGTCTGCTGGGCCGCTTGCAACCGACGGCTATAGGTCAGCAAAGCTAACGCACGGATGTTGTTGGGATTCACCTGCAGCAGCCGATTGGCGGCATCCGTCATCTTCGCAGCGTCGCCCGCTGCCTGATAGGCGCCCATCAATTGCTCCAGGGTCTCTTCCTTTACCACTGTATTTGGGTACTGCTGGAGAAACGCTTCCAACGCCTGCGCCTTAGCGGCCGGAGTGCTTTGACTGGTCGCACTCATGTAGGCGTTATATTCGGCAGGATCTTTGATGGTCTTCTGCTGCGGCTGAGTGCCGGCTGGCTGTGCGGTTGTGGTTTGACCCGGCTGCGTGGCCGGAGTCTGCTGCGTACCCTGGGCATAGGCGCAGGTAGCGAACGCCAGCAGGGATGTCACTAGCAACTTCTTCATTCGAGGCTCCTTGATCTTTCGATCCCGCTGGAACGTTCCGCTGGGATGGTTTCTCTCGAAACAGAATTGGGAATTGGGACCACAACCTCCGCCTCGACTCCCGCAGTCAGTAAACACAGACAATGTCGGCGGCTGGCAGAGAAACGCTGATTATAAGAACGCCCCATATACATGGCAAGCGGCAAACGCGCGACCCAGGCCGGCGGGTCCGTAATTACTTAGATGCAAGTGACAGGATATTCATAACCCTCGATTTTTTGCGACCTGCCTGCGCACACTTCTCCTATGCTGGATAATGACACCGCAAGCTCTTGAGGAGGTTCCTGGAAGTGAGCACGGAATTGCGGGACAAGCTGGCAATCGTGACCGGCGGGGCGCGAGGAATCGGCGCGGCCATTGCCGCAAAACTGGCGGAACTTGGGGCCGAGGTGGTCATTACGGCCCGTCGTATCGATCGCCTGGAGCAGACTGCAGCGGAAATCCGCAAGTCTGGCGGCCGCTGTGAGGCAGTGCGCTGCGATGTTACTTCCCTGCCGGAGGTCGAGGCCCTGGGCGAGAAGCTCAGCAATCGCCGCGAGTCCTTGCGGATCGTGGTCAACAATGCCGGAGTCGGCGGCTTCTCGGCCCCACTGCATCAGACTAACGTCGAAACTTGGGAAAAGATCATGAACACCAACCTGCGCGGAGTTTTCTACATGACTAGAGTCTTTGCTCCCGTGCTCATCGGCAACGGCGGCGGCGACATCGTGAATATCTCCTCGCTTGCCGGCAAGAATGCTCTGCCGAATGGCGCCGCGTATTCCGCGTCAAAGTGGGGTTTGAACGGGCTTTCATACTCCATGGCGGAGGAGCTGCGCGGGCACAACATTCGCGTGACTGTGGTCTGCCCCGGATCAGTGAACACGGAATTGAGTCCGCATGAAGGCAAGAACGTGAACAAGATGCTGCAGCCGGGCGATGTGGCGCACGTGGTAGCGATGGTCGTCACGCAGGCGTCGCAATCGTTTGCCAGCGAGATCTTGCTGAGGCCCACACACAAGCCGTGAAGAAGGCCAACAGGCAATACGCGATAAGCAATTAGCGATAAGCAAAAAGCGACAAGCACAGTCGGGTTTGGTAGCCTATCCATACTGCCTATTGCTTACTGCTTATTGCTCATCGCTTCTTCAATGCTTCCGCAAACTCTGCTCATCGACGCCGACGACACGCTCTGGGAGAACAACGTCTATTTCGAGCGCTCGATCGCGGATTTCATCTCCTTTCTCAACCATCGCGAATACGCGCCGGAGCAGGTGCGGGAGCGGCTGAACGAAGTGGAGCGCGAAAACATTCGCAAACACGGTTATGGCCTCGCCAGTTTTGCTCATGCTTTGTGCAGCACCTTCGAGTGCCTCAGCCTCGAACCGCTCACGCCCGAGTTGCGCGAGACGATTCATCGCTTCGCGCACCGAATCGCAGAGCATCCGGTGGAGATCATCGCCGGCGTCTCTGAGACGCTTCAGCATCTCCAACGGCGCGGGCATCACCTTATCCTGATGACGAAAGGCGCGCCGGTCGAGCAGAATTCCAAGGTGGAACGATCTGGTCTGAAAGATTATTTTGCCGCAGTCGAAGTTGTCGCCGAGAAAAATGCAGCAGCCTACCACAGCGTCGCCGACAAATACGGGCTGGACTACGAAGTGAGCTGGATGATTGGCAACAGTCCGCGCTCCGATGTGAACCCCGCGCTCGAAGCGGGCCTGAACGCCGTCTTCGTTCCGCACGATATGACATGGGTGCTGGAACACGAAGAAATCAGCGCGCCTAGGAAGAACGGTCAACGCCTGCTGCAGGTGCAGAAGTTCGCGGAATTGGCATTGCACTTCTGATCCTCTAGTCCTCGGTTCAGCAGAGCACTGGCCGGCTGGCGAATGATCGAGCGTGCTCACTCTGTGAGCGGAACGTGGTCTAATAGTGGATTCGCACGCTCAAGTCACCGAGCAAAGAAAGGAATCGGTATGAAGAAGATCTATTTCGCCATTGCCATGACGGCAATGCTGCTGTTCAGCATGGGCGCATTTGCGCGTGGCTCCCAAAAGGCGCAATCGGCACAGGAGCACTCAGGCGCAGGCCAGGGGCAAGGCGCGGGAGAGGGTCGCGGTCAAGGCATGATGACTCCAGAAGCGATGCTGGATCATATGACGAAAGAGCTCAACCTGACTGACGACCAACAAGCGAAACTCAAGCCCATCATCGAAGAGCATCTCAAGCAGGCCAACGAGGTACGCCAGGACACTTCTCTTTCCCAGGAAGATCGGCACGCGAAGATGAAGCAGCTCCATGAAGACATGATCAGCCAGGCTCGGCCCATTTTGAATCCTGATCAGCAAAAGAAACTCGACGAAATGTTGAGCCGGCATGCGAATGGCCAGAATGATCACCCCAACCACGGCAATGGTTCTGAGTCACACCCCCAGTAGCATTCAAAAAGCAGCGCTGCAGAAAGCTTTCTATCAGCTACAAGCAGGGCTTTTCTGTTGCTTAGTGCGATGGGTGCGGAGTGTGTCGCACGAAGTACTGCCATTTATCCACGCTTGGGGGCACGGCGATATCGAAGAAGCCGACCATCATTTCCTCATAGGTCTGGCCGCCCCAGCGGACGGTCTGTTCCGGATCAGGATTGTGCGGATTGTTCTTGGAATTGTCGAACCATGCCACCGCCTGCAGCTTCGTGCCTGCCTTGAGAAAACGCGGCTCCGCCAGACGGTAACTCATCTGCCAATGAAAATCGTAGTTCACCCGAAGCAGCGTTTCGATGCTTCCGTCCGGATGCACAATATCGTACTCAAAGCGTTTTCCCCGCAGATGCATATGCGGAAAAAAGCTGAGTAGCGTTGCGTCATTGGGCAGAGTACCGAAGACCTCCACGCGAAAGTTGTCTGTGTCCGGCGGAATCACGAAGCTGTGGTTCGTCAGTTGCAGTGTCAGTACGCGCTGTTTCGGAGGCTGTTTGGCAAAGACCATGCCAATGCTGGATTGATCCCTTGCAGAGCGTCCGTTCGTTGTGTAATGCATCTGGAAAACAAGATCGGAGCCTGCGGGAATGAATTTCGCCATTCCATCCGGCCACTGATCGGGGGAGCTGCCGGGCGCATACACAAGCAGCATGTCGCTATCGGTAAACAGCGCCTGCCGGACATCTTCGTCGGCGCTCATCCTCGACGGTGTGAACGGTGTGTTCACCGGAGCGTCGCGCAGCCAGGTTGAGTTCGGCGGACGAATGTAGACCACAGCATGATGAACATGATCGCGCCGGCTTGGGCGAATTTCCGACATCTGCACCCACTTGTCCTCGGTAAAGCCGGTGGGCACGATTTCGTAGGTGTATTCGACATCCCCTTCGGCTGGAATCAAGACCGGCTTGGGCATTTGCACGATTGCGTCGGGACGTGGAATGTTCCAGCCCTGTGTCCACTGTGGACCTGGTGACGCATCCCGCGGATTACCGGCTGGCGCGCCTGCCTTTGCCCAGTTCGTCAATGTTGCAATCTGCTCAGAAGAGAGCGATGGATCGTTGGAGAATTTCCCAAATCGAGAATCGGCAAACCACGGGGGCATCAATCTGGCATTCGTCATCTGCCGAATTTTGGCGGCATACGGCCGTACCTCGCGGTATGAAACCAGCGGCATGGGCGCAATCTCTCCCTTGCGATGGCAACTTTGGCAATGCTGCTGGAAGATGGGCTGGACGTCTTTGTAGAAGGTTGGGGATGCGGATTTCGCAGAGTTGGAGTTGAAAGAATACCCACCCACAATCAAAGGAATACAGAGAATCCAAAGAAGGTTAACAGTCCAACGTTGCGAACGGAGCATTCGTCATCGATTTTACTTAATTCATTTTTTCTAGAGCGGAAGAGCAATGCCTCACACAAAAAAGCTACCGCGCATGCGGTCCGCGCGGTAGCAACTTGTCTTTGGCGACTCAGTGATGTTTTATGAACCCTCCGTTGTGCAGCTCTCCGATGGCCTGGCGCAGCTGCTCCTGGGTGTTCATCACAATCGGGCCATACCATGCCACGGGTTCCTCGATCGGCTTGCCCGACACTAGCAGGAAGCGGATGCCCACGGGCCCGGCCTGCACCACGATCTCATCGCCGCGGTCAAAGAGTACCAGCGTGTGGTTGCCGACATCATAAACAGCCGGAGCATCTGGCTTCTCAACTTGCTCAGTCAAGACCGCGCGCGGGCGCGACGCATCGCGGAAGGTGCCTGAGCCAGCGAAGACGTAGGCGAAAGCATTACGCGTAGTTTCCACTTTCAACCGCTTCGTCTGGTTCGGACCCACTGAGATATCGAGATAACTCGGATCCGCAGCAACTCCTTCCACCGGTCCCCGTTTACCCCAGAACTCTCCGCAGATGACACGCACATGTGTTCCGTCGTCGTCGGTGACCTCGGGAATTGCGCTCGCGGGTATGTCCTGATATCGAGGATCAGTCATCTTCAACGAAGACGGCAGATTGGCCCAGAGCTGGAAGCCATGCATGCGGCCTGCGCTGTCTCCCTTCGGCATCTCCTGGTGCAGAATGCCGCTGCCCGCAGTCATCCATTGCACGTCGCCAGCAGTCATTTTCCCCTTGTTGCCAAGACTATCGCCATGCTCCACTGAGCCTGCGAGAACATAGGTGATAGTTTCAATCCCGCGGTGCGGGTGCCACGGAAATCCCCTGACATAATCTTCCGGATTGTCATTCCGAAAATCATCCAGCAGCAGAAAGGGATCGAAGTCCCTGGTTTTGCCGAAGCCGAAGGCGCGCTGCAGTTTCACGCCGGCGCCTTCGAGAGTAGGTTTGGTCTGAATAATTTCTTTGATCGGACGGAGCGACATCAGTTCCTTCTTTCTGGCCCTTACACAGCACAACGTTTGATGTTTATCGAGCGTTAACGATTCATTCCGTCCTTAAACTGCCATCTGCCATGACGGTTTGGGGTAATTTCACGCGTTTGGGTGTTGCAGAACCGTAGCAGGGCTACAAGATCGGTAAGATCGGTAAGAGAGGAGCTAAATTACAATCGAAGCTCTCAAGGAGGAGAGCGCGTGATCAGAGTGAGCGTGATGTATCCGAACCAACAAGGCACAACTTTCGATATGAAGTATTACCGCAACCGTCACATTCCTATGGTGCGGCAACTGCTCGGAGCAGCCCTGGATGACGTGACAGTCGAAGAAGGAATTGCAGGTCTGGAACCCGGCTCGGCGCCGCCCTACCTGGTTGTGGCTCATCTCCTATTCGACTCTTTAGAAGCCTTTCAGGCCAGCATCGCCCCGCACGCGCAGGCCATTATGAGCGACATCCCAAAATACACGAACGCCCAACCAACCATTCAGATCAGCGAGATGAAGTCGTAATCCATGAGCCTGCCTTCGTTCAAACTATTTCGCCCCCACAGCATTGAAGATGCGGTTCGATATCTCTCGATTCATGCCGGTGAAATCAAGATCGTGGCTGGCGGCACCGACCTGCTACCCTCAATGAAGCAGCGGCTGTTCACACCGAAGTACGTGCTGGACATTCGCGGCATCGAAGAGCTGCAGTCGATTCGCGTGATCCCAGGACACGCTCTGGAGATCGGTGCGCTGGTCACACTCACCGCCATCGAAGACTCGGAGTTGATCCGACGCAGGTACCCGGTGTTGCGCGAGGCAGCGATGACGGTGGCATCACCCATCCTGCGCAATATGGGAACTATCGGTGGCAACATCTGCCTCGACACACGCTGCTTGTGGTACAACCAGTCGCTTACCTGGCGCAAATCGTGCGGTTTTTGCATCAAGAAGGATGGCGATCTTTGCCATGTAGCCCCCGGTGGAAAGAAGTGCTGGGCGGCATTTTCCGCCGACTCTCCGGCTGCGCTGCTGTGTCTGGAAGCAGAGCTCGAGATCGCCGGCCCGACCGGCTTCCGCCGCATGCCGCTCGCGGATTTCTATACCAATGTCGGAGATGCTCACCTCAAGATTCAAAAAAACGAAATTCTCACTCGCGTACTCCTCCCGGAACGAACGGCAGGCTACAGCGGCGTTTACCAGAAGCTGCGCATGCGCGGGTCTATCGACTACCCGCTGGCCGGAGTAGCTGCCATCATGAAGAAATCCAGCGCACACGGTGTAGTGGAAGACGCTCGCGTAGCTATAACCGCCGTCAATCCGGCGCCACTGCTGGTCAAAGAAGCCGTTCATGCATTGATAGGGAAACCGGTCAACGAAATTTCTGCGGCAGCCGTGGGCGAGCTTGCCGCGCGGTTGGCGAAGCCGCTGACGACATCTCTGCTCACACCGGAATACCGGCGCGAGATCATTCGCGTGTACGCCAAACGCGCGGTGCTGGCCGCGGCACGCGCATGATTACCGACTGCCACGTCCATATCCAGCCGGTGGAGATGTTTAAACCCGCAGCTTTGGCCACCATGAAAAGAAAGCGGGCGAACTTCGATGAGATCGTCGAATTCTGTCGCTCGCCGAGGAAGTTCCTGCGGCATCTGGACCAAATTGGGATTGATCGCGCCGTGCTCATCAACTATGTCGCGCCCGAGCTGATGGGATTCACTCCGGCGGTGAATGAGTTTGTCGCCAACTATGTAAAAGAAAACCCGAAGCGGCTGATCTCCTGCGGCAGCGTCGATCCACGGCACTCCAGCAATGTGCGGCGCGACATGGAGCAGATCGTCCGCCTCGGCATACGCATGATCAAAGTACATCCCCCGCACCAGTTGCTCTATCCCAACGATTACCTCAATGGCGTCAAGGAACTCGCGGCGATCTACCAGGTGGCTGAAGATAATGGGATTCCGGTGATGGTGCACACCGGAACTTCCATCTTTCCAGGCGCGAGAAACAAGTTTGGCGATCCGATTTACGTGGACGATGTAGCGGTCGATTTTCCCAAACTGAAAATCCTGCTGGCGCATGGTGGTCGCCCGCTGTGGATGCAGACCGCTTTCTTTCTGGTTCGCCGGCACCCGAACGTATACCTGGACATCAGCGGAATCCCGCCGAAGACGCTGTTGAAGTATTTTCCCCGCCTGGAAGAGATCGCGGACAAGACTCTGTTTGGCACGGACTGGCCCGGGCCGGGAGTGCCGGAAATTCGGCAGAACTTAGAAGACTTTCGCAGTTTGCCGTTGCCAGATTCTGCCAAGCAGCAGATTTTAAGCACGACGGCGTTGTCGATCTGGCCGGCGTGATCTCAGGATTCCCACAGAGGACACAGAGGCGCAGAGAGGAAAAAGCAAAAATAAACTTAAAAACAGTTCCGCGCTTTCCTCTGTGTCCTCCGTGTCCTCTGTGGTTAGAGAAATGCTCTCTGAGCAGCTATTTCCCGCTCACCTCGTTCCACAAGAACGCCAACTCATCGGCCGTGTCGTTCACGAGCTGTTTGATGGAAACGCCCGAGCTGTGCCCCGCTTTGGTTTCGTAGTGTAGAAGCACCGGGCGATCGCTAGCGTCATCGGCTTGTAATTCCGCCGTCATCTTGCGCGCGTGCAGTGGATCGACGCGGGTATCGGAATCGCCGCTATTGAGCATGATCGCCGGATACTTGGCGCCCGGCTTCACGTTCTGATACGGCGAGTACTTGATGAGATACGCGAACTGCTGCGGGTTATCCGCCGAGCCATATTCCGAGGTCCACCAGCGGCCCACCAGAAACTTCTGGAATCGGATCATATCCAGCAGCGGATACCCAACCCAGACCGCGCCAAAAAGGTCGGGTCTCTGCGTCAGCGCGGCACCCATCAGCAGGCCGCCGTTCGAACGTCCGCGAATTCCCAGGTGTTCCTTTGACGTGTACTTATGTGAGATCAGATATTCAGCGGCGGCGTAAAAGTCATCGAACACATTCTGCTTCTTCTCAAACATTCCCGCTTTGTGCCAGGCTTCGCCGTACTCGCCGCCTCCGCGCAGGTTTGGCTGAGCGTAGAAGCCGCCTTGCTCCATCCACCAGGCAAATTCCGGGTCCCAATGCGCGGTCATGGGAATCAGGAAGCCGCCATAGGCGAACATCAGTGTGGGCGTCGCGCCGTCTTGCTTTACCCCCTTTTTCGATGAAATAAACATGGGCACCCGAGTTCCGTCCTTCGAGTTGTAGAAGACCTGCTTGACTTCGTACTCGTCGGAGGCGAAGGGCACCTTGGGCTTAGCGAATACCGTGGCTTTGCCGGTGCTTACGTCATAGTGATAAATGGCCGGCGGGATGTTGAACGACTGAAACGAGTAGAAGCTATGGTTCGAATCCTCGCGTCCAATCACGGCCGAGGCCGATCCCAAGCTGGGATAAGTCAGTTTCCCGATCTGTTTCCCGTCCAGCGAGAAAACACGAGTCTCCGTGACCACATCATGCAGTCCGGTGACAAAGAGTTTTCCGCCAACAATGGAAATGGTTGAAATAACATCCTTGCCCTCCGGCACAATCGTCTGCCATTTTCCCGGGGCAGGATCGTTCATCCTAATCTTCACAACGCGATAGTTGTCTGCCTTGTAATCGGTGAGCACGTAGAGATCGTCCCCGTAATTCTCCGGCGTAAAGCGGCTGTCGATGCCATGCACCATCTCGCGAAACGGCGAATCCGCGGCACGCAGGTCCTTGGCATATATGTCCTCGCGCTTGGCGGGCACGCCATGGCTGACGGTAACCATCAGATACCTTTCATTCCACGTAACGTCCGAGTAGATCAACTCCATCGGCCCAAGGGTCTCGCCCTGAAACTCTTTGCCGAAGACCAGCTGATCGGAATTTACGGGCGCGCCCAGCTTATGGTAGTAGACCAGCGTGCCTGTCGGCTCCAGCTTGTCGTAGTACAAGCCCTGCTTGTCCGGACTCAGGTTTATTCCGGAATAGCGAGCACGCGGCAGCACATCGGGAAGGTCCTCGTGCTTAGCTATATCGAGAACGTGTACGGTCTGTTCATCGGCTCCGCCCTCACGCACGCCATAGCACATCAGAGCGCCGTCTTTGGAAATGTCATTGATGTGGACCGAGGTGTTCTGATCCTGGCTGAGCTTGCCGGCGTCGATGAGGCGGATGTCGGGGCCATGAAGGCCTTTACGCATGTAAATCGATGCCTGGTTCTCGTCGGGCTCGCGCTTGCTGAAGAAGTACACTCCCGAGCGCTCCACGGGAATTCCAATTACTTCCACGTGTTCCAATTCGGTCAGCCGCTTGACGATCTCCGGACGTATCTTCACCTGCTTGAGATAGTCCTCGGTGTACTGCATCTGCTGGTCGATCCATGCGCGGGTCGCGCGACTGTTCTTGTCCTCGAGCCAGCGATAGTTGTCAGTGATCTCATGACCCGACACCTCGTCGGTGACCGGCTTGATTTCCGTCGGAGGAGGCGGAGGCAGTTCGATGCCGTGGCCGCCGCGAATCTCGGTGGGTTTATCGGCGGCGATCGCGGAAAAAAAGGAAACGAGTAGAGCGACAAGAAGTACGCGAATTTTCATGCGCAACGTTTTAGCAGACTGCAGACAAGAAAACCAATCCTCTTTAACAAGGAGACACGGAGAGCCCGAAGGGAGATTCGCGATCGGGTAATCTCGTTATTTTCAAATCGCGAAATCACAAAATTGTGTCAATCCCCTTGTGGGGCAGGCAGCGGACGCGAGGGACGCAGCCTGTGCAAGCGGGCACTCATACGCAGGCGGAAGCGGTCGAGATAGAGATAGATCACCGGGGTCGTGTAGAGGGTCAGGGCTTGGCTCACCAGCAGGCCGCCGACAATGCTGATCCCCAGCGGTTGGCGCAACTCGCTGCCGGTGCCGCTGCTGATGGCCAGCGGCAACGCGCCAAACATCGCCGCCATGGTCGTCATCATGATGGGACGGAAGCGCAGCAGACAGGCTTCGCGCACAGCGGCCAGCGAGTCCTTACCTTCCAGGCGCTCGGCTTGTAAGGCAAAATCGATCATCATGATGGCGTTCTTCTTCACAATGCCGATCAGCAGGATGATGCCGATCATGGCAATCACGGTGAATTCGGTGCGGGTGAAGAGCAGAAAAATCAGGGCCCCCACTCCCGCCGACGGCAGGGTGGACAGAATCGTAATGGGATGGACGGTACTCTCGTACAAAATTCCCAAAACGATATAGACGACCCCGAGCGCGATGAGGATCAGGATAGGCTCGCTCTGCAGAGATGCCTGGTACGCCTGGGCTGTGCCCTGAAATGCCGGATGGATCGTCGCCGGCATTCCCATATTTTGCTCCAGGTTCTGCAGTGCGGTGACTGCCGCGCCGAGAGAAACATTCGGCGCCAGGTTGAAGGAGAGCGTCACCGCGGGGAATTGTCCCTGGTGAGCGATGGCGATGGCGGTTTCGGAAGGTTCAAAATGAGCAAATGCGCTGAGCGGCACTTCTGTGCCATGGCTCGAATGGACATAGATGTTTTTCAGCGCGTCTGGACCCTTGCTGTACTTGGGATCGACCTCCATTACAACGTGATACTGGTTGATGCCGCTGTACATTACCGAGACCTGGCGCTGGCCGAAGGCGTCATAGAGCGTGGTATCGATCGTGGTGGGAGTCACCCCGAGGCGCGATGCGGTATCGCGGTCAATCACCACAGTCGATTCGAGACCATGGTTCTGCTGGTCGCTGTTGACGTCGCGCAGCTCCGGAAGCGCGCGCATGCGGTTGAGCAGCTTCGGCGCCCATTCCAGCAGGTCCTGAAGATTGTCGCCCTGCAGCGTGTACTGGAACTGCGCGTCGCTGTGGCGTCCGCCGATATTGACGTCCTGCACCGGCACCATGAATAGCGAGGCTCCAGGCATATGCGAGAGCTTAGGCCGCAGCTCGTTCACCACCTGGAATGCGGAGATGTTTCGGCCTTTGCCAAGATCCTTCAGGCTGATGAACATGCTTCCCGAATTGAAACCGCCGCGGCCCCCGGTGAACGCGGTAACGCTGTCGACCGACGGGTCCTTCATCACGATGGCGTTCATTTCCTTGATCTTCTGCTTCATCGCGTCAAACGAGATGTTCTGTTGCGCGATCACACCAGCGGAGATGCGGCCAGTATCCTGCTGCGGGAAAAAGCCTTTGGGAACGATGACGTAAAGATAGACATTCAGGCAAATGGTGAGAAACGTAATCAGCAGGACAACGGGTTGATGTCCGAGCACCCAATCGAGGCTGTGCTCATAGCCTTTCAGGAGCCCAGCAAAAGCTTTCTCACCGGCGTTGTAGAACCAGCCGTGCTTGCGATTGTGCTCCGAGCGCATGAATTTGGCGCATAGCATCGGCGTGGTCGTAAGCGAGATGATCAGGGAAAGCAACACCGCGGTGCTCAGGGTGACGGCGAACTCCCGGAACAGCCGGCCGACAATTCCGCCCATCATCAGAATGGGAATGAAAACCGCAATCAGCGAGGTGCTCATCGAGAGCACGGTAAAGCCAATTTCCTTCGCTCCCAGGAAGGCGGCGGCCATGGGCGCCATGCCGGCTTCCAGGTGCCGAGTAATGTTTTCGATGACAACGATGGCATCGTCCACGACAAATCCAGTGGAGATGGTGAGCGCCATCAGCGACAGGTTGTCCAGCGAGTAGCCCAGCAGGTACATCACGCCAAAGGTCCCGATCAGAGACATCGGAACGGCGACACTGGGAATGATGGTGGCGCGTCCGCTGCGCAGGAACAGGAACACCACCAGAATGACCAGCGCAACCGAAATCGCCAGGCTGCGCTGCACATCATGGATGGAGGCGCGGATGGTTGTGGTGCGGTCTACGGTGACGACCAGATTGACCGTGGGTGGAATCGACGCTTTGAGCTGCGGCATCAACGCGCGCACGCGATCGACGGTGCCAATGATGTTGGCGCCCGGTTGGCGAAAGATCACCAGCAGCACCGAGGGCTTGCCGTTGGCCAAGCCCATGTTGTTCACGTCTTCTACAGAGTCGGTAACGCTGGCCACCTCGTGCAGAAACACCGGCGTTCCATTTTTCGAGGTGACAATCAGGTTTTGGTACTGACTGGCTTTGAAGAGCTGGTCGTTAGAGTTCAGCAAATAGGCATTCTGCGGGCCGGAAATCTCGCCTTTGGCAGAGTGCGCGTTGGAAGCGCTGATCGCGCTGCGGACCGCGTCGATGCCAATGCCCATTTGGCTTAGCATCAGCGGATTGACCTCGGCGCGCACTGCCGGCCGCGAGCTGCCCCAAACGAAAACCTGTCCCACTCCTTCGACTTGCGCCAGTTTCTGCGCCAGGATCGAGTCGGCGAGGTCGTACATTTGCGGCCGCGGAATCACGTCTGAGGTCATGGCGATGAGCATGACCGGAGCGTCGGCGGGGTTGACTTTGCGCCATCCCGGATTGCTGGGCAAGTTGGCAGGCAGTTGTCCGCGCGCGGCATTGATGGCGGCCTGCACGTCGCGTCCCGCAGCGTCGATGTTGCGGTCTAAATCAAACTGCAGAACGATGCCGGTGGATCCGAGGCTGCTGGACGACGTCATTTGCGTGACGCCTGCGATACGCCCAAACTGGCGCTCCAGCGGAGTCGCCACCGCCGACGCCATGGTCTCGGGACTGGCTCCAGGCAGGCTGGCTCCGACGGAAATTGTGGGGAACTCCACCTGCGGCAGCGGCGCGACCGGCAGCTTGGTATAGGCAAGAACGCCGGCCAGCAGAAGCGCAATGCTCAGCAGCGAAGTGCCAACCGGCCGCCGGATAAATGGAGCGGAAATGCTCATGCGCTGTCCCTAGCTCCCACGCAAACTCCTTCGTGCGCCCACATCGTCCATCTCGCAATCAAGATTTAATCAGCCCCTGCCGGCGCTTCCACCGGATTCCCAATTTGGAAACGGCTCATTCGCCGCGCCAGACGGTCGAAATACAGATAGACGACCGGCGTGGTGTACAGGGTGAGCACCTGGCTCACCAGTAGGCCGCCGACGATGGTCACGCCCAGCGGATGGCGCAGCTCAGAGCCAGTGCCGCCGCCCAGCGCCAGCGGCAAGCCTCCGAAGAGCGCCGCAAAAGTCGTCATCATGATGGGACGGAAGCGAAGCAGGCAGGCCTGGTAGATTGCTTCCTCCGGAGGCTTGCCATGCTCGCGCTCCGCTTCGAGCGCAAAGTCAATCATCATAATGGCGTTCTTCTTCACAATGCCGATCAGCAGGATGATGCCGATGAGCGCGACCACCCCAAGGTCCATGTGGAAGATCAGCAGGGCAAGAATCGCGCCCACCCCGGCGGAAGGCAGAGTGGAAAGAATCGTGATGGGGTGAACGTAGCTTTCATAAAGCACCCCCAGCACGATGTAAACGGTAATGAGAGCGGCCAGGATCAGGTACGGCTCATTCGCGAGCGAGCTTTTAAATACGGCCGCAGTGCCCTGGAAGCTGGGATGAATGCTGGCAGGAATTCCAATTGCCGCGCCGGCGGCGTCGATCTCCTGCGTGGCTTCGCCGAGAGACGATCCCGGAGCGAGATTGAATGAGATGGTGGAGACCGGGAATTGTCCCTGGTGATAAATCGCGATAGGAGTGGTCTTGGTTTCGATGTGAGCGAAGGCGCTGAGCGGAATGATCTGCGAGCGTCCCGCTGCCTGCGCTGTGAACACGGGAAATGAACTAGCGCTGGAACTCGGACTGGAGCTCGAGGATGACGAAGCCGACGAGTTCGCCTGACCGACGGCCGCCGCTCCAACCGTTGGCGGTCCGATCCCGCCGCCGCTGGATGCCGACGTTCCACCGGGCGAAGCGTGCACGTAGATATTGTTCAGATCGTCGGGAGAGAGTTGAAACCTCGGCTGCGCTTCCAGCACCACGTGATATTGATTCAACTGGGTGAAGATGGTCGAGACCAGGCGCTGGCCAAAGGCGTCGTAAAGCGTATCGTCGATCATCTGCGGCGTCACTCCCAGCCGCGACGCAGTATCCCGATCGACCACAAGGTCGGCTTCGAGGCTGCCGGTCCCCTGATCGCTGGCCACGTCGCGCAGCTCCGGAAGCGTACGCAGCTTGTCCATGATCTTCGGCACCCATTCGGCCAATTCCTGTCCGCTGGCATCTTCGAGCGTGTATTGGTACTGCGTGCGGCTCACGCGGTTCTCGACGGTGATGTCCTGCACAGGCTGCATGTACAGTGTCATTCCCTCCACCTGTGCCACTTTGGGCTGCAGGCGGCGAATGATTTCGTCGGCAGTAGCGCTGCGGTCGTCACGCGGAGTGAGATTGATCTGGACGCGGCCGACATTCGGCGTCATGTTTGTGCCATCCACTCCAATGAACGACGATAAGCTGGCAACATCGGGATCCTGCATCACCACCTGAGCGATCCTCTGCTGCCTCTCGGCCATCGATTGAAACGAAGCCGTCTCCGGAGCCTCCGTAATGCCGAGGATCACGCCCGTGTCCTGTACTGGGAAAAACCCTTTCGGTACGACGATATAGAGAAAGATCGTGAGCACAAGCGTGCCGATGGTGATCAGCAGCGTGGTGGGCTGATGTCGCAGGACAAACTGCAAGGTCCTGCCGTACTCAGAGATAATGCGCTGGAACCAGCGCTCCGACGTTCGGTAGAACCAACCTTCACGCGCCGTGTCGCTCTTCTTCAGCAATCGGGCTGACATCATCGGGGTGAGCGTCAGGGAGACGAATGCAGAAACCAGAATGGTGACGCTCAGCGTGACAGCAAACTCGCGGAAGAGCCGGCCCACGATGTCTCCCATAAACAGCAGCGGGATCAGCACCGCGATGAGAGACACCGTCAACGAAACAATGGTGAAGCCGATCTGCTTCGAGCCCATCAACGCCGCTTCCAGAGGCGGATGCCCTTCTTCGATGAAGCGATCGATGTTCTCGATCATGACGATGGCATCGTCCACAACAAAACCTGTCGAGATAGTGAGAGCCATCAGCGACAGGTTATCGAGCGAATAGCCGAGCAGGTACATCACGCCGAAAGTGCCGACAATCGACAACGGCACCGCCACACTGGGAATAATGGTCGCTGCCACGTGGCGCAGAAAAACGAAGATCACCATCACCACCAGCGCGATGGTCAGCATCAACTCGAATTCCACATCCTTGACGGAAGCTCGGATAGTAATGGTGCGATCGGTAAGCCCTGTCACCTTTACCGTCGGCGGCAACGAGGCATTCAACTGCGGCAGCAGCTTTTGAATGCGATCGACCACGCTGATGATGTTCGCGCCCGGCTGCCGCTGCACATTCACGATTACCGCTGGAGAGATCGTGGAGGAATTCTGCGGACCCCGCACCGCCATCCAGGCAGCCTGCTGATTATTTTCAACCCCATCGACGACCGTAGCTACATCCTGCACACGCACCGGAGCGCCGTTGTGGTACGCAATGATGATCGGCATGTAATCGGCGCCGGAATAAATCTGATCGTTAGCGCCGATCGAAAATGACTGCTGCGGCCCTTGCAGATTGCCTTTGGCCTGATCGGTGTTGGCAGACGCCAACCCACTGCGCAGGTCTTCAAGACTGAGGCCGTACGAAGCCAGCGCTGTCGGGTTCGCTTGAATGCGAACCGCCGGCTTTTGTCCACCGCTGATCGTGACCAGTCCCACACCGGGCAATTGGGAAATCTTTTGTGCCAGCGTGGTATCTGCCAGGTCTTCCACTCTGCTCAAGGGCAGTTCTTTGGATGTAAGCGCCAGGGTGAGAATCGGCGTGTCGGCCGGGTTGACCTTGCTGTAAATGGGAGGATTGGGGAGGTCTCGAGGCAAGTAGGTTGCGGCCGAGTTGATTGCCGCCTGCACTTCCTGCTCGGCAACATCAATGTTCTGATTCAGGTCGAATTGCAGGGTAATGAGCGAGCCACCGTAGGAACTGGTGGAGGTCATCTGGGTCAACCCGGGAATCTCGCCAAATTGCCGCTCCATCGGAGCGGTGACCGAGGAAGTCATCACATCCGGGCTGGCGCCCGGATAAAACGTAATAATTTCGATGGTCGGGTAGTCCACCTGCGGCAAAGCGGAAACAGGCAACTGCCGATACGCGACGATGCCGG
Source organism: Terriglobales bacterium (assembly GCA_025980765.1). Taxonomy (GTDB): domain Bacteria; phylum Acidobacteriota; class Terriglobia; order Terriglobales; family Acidobacteriaceae; genus Gp1-AA112. Next base: position 1,969 of record JAICXB010000038.1, on the reverse strand, counting down.
CCAGCATTATGCCGACCATCAGCAGCGAGGTCGCGACCGGCCGCAGGATGAAGATGCGAGACGGGTTCATGCTCCAGTACCGGGCGTAGCTCCCATTTCCTGGTCGGTAGGCCCGACTTTGCCCGGAGGCGACTTGAGCTGCGGCTCAACTTTCTCGCCGGGCTGGAGCTTCTCCTGGCCATCGGTGACTACCTCATCGCCGGCATTCAGGCCTTTATCGATTACTACCAGCGTTCCCTCCGTGAACCCGACTGTCACTGGCCGGGTTTCAACGCTCTTGTCCTGTTTCACGGTGTACACATACGTGCCCTGCGCACCACGCTGAATCGCGGCGGCCGGAATCGTGAGGGCGTTCTTCTGGACTTCAACTTGCAATCGCGCATTGACGAACTGGTTAGGATAAAGCGCGCTGTCGCGGTTATCGAAGACCGCTTTGAGCCGGAACGTTCCCGTATTGGGATCAATCTGATTGTCAATGGTTTCCAGACGCCCGGTCGCGATCTGCTGGGTATCGTCGCGGCTCCAGGCTTGTACCACCAGCGGCGGTCCGCTATGCATGTGCTGCTGTACGCTTTGCAGGTTGTCTTCTGGCAATGTGAACAGCACCGCAATAGGCTGAAGCTGCGTGATTACCAGCAGTCCGTTCTGGTCGGAAGCGTGCACCATGTTCCCCGGATCGACCAGCCGCAGGCCGATTTTTCCGTCAATCGGCGCGATGATGTGGCAGTAGGTAAGATTCAGCTTCGCATTATTGATCTGCGCGTCGTCGGAGCGGACCGCGCCTTCATCCTGGGCCACCAGCGATTCCTGCGTGTTGTATTGCTGTTGCGCGATCACCCCCTGCTTATACAGATCGGCATAGCGCTGCAGGTCGCGTTGCGCGTTTTCCAAGTTCGCCTGATCTTTGTATTTCGCGGCTTCCGTCTGGTTCAGCGCCGCCTCATACGGACGCGGATCGATCAGGGCCAACTCCTCGCCCTTGTGCACCTGCTGGCCTTCGCGGAAGTTGACCTTCATCAATTGGCCATCCACGCGGCTGTGTACCGTGACCGTGTAGTACGCCTGAGCGTTGCCGAGTCCTTCCAGATATACGGGCACGTTCCGCTGCTGAACTGGAGCCACCGCGACCGGAACTGGTCCAGCCGGACCGCCCCGCCCCCCGCGTCCGCCGCGATGTCCTTGAGCCTGATTCTGGGCTTGGGCCGCATTGGGATATTGCGCGCTGCGGCGGCGGTAAACCATAAAAGCGATTACAAGAATGACTAAAATGACAATGATCCAAATGACTGGCTTGCGATTCGGCCGCATGGGCGGAACCGGCCGATCCAGTTCTGGATCGTGAACCTCTGGCGATTTTGTAAGCTCTTGCGGCATCTCTAACTCGGCCCGGTCACAGGGCAAAACCAATCAATGTACAGCATTTGCGATTGATCGCGCGCCCTCTGGGTTGTTTCCGGGGAACAAGATCGGGGGACTCAGACTCTAGCCGGAGATAACAGCGGCTGCACTCCTATCTCTTAGACGCTCAGCCCAACTAAAAGTCGTAACAAATGCAATGATTGCAGGAAGTTAAGTTTTGTTAATGTCTGGGGTTCGGAATCCGGTGCTCGATTGGTGTGCAAGGACGCCAAGAACAGGCCAACTCTGGCGGCTGGATAAAGCCGATCCCACTTCCCAAGCTCAATCCACAAAACCAACCGGCTACTTCCAAAACTTTCTTCCTCAAGCCAGCTAACCAGTGCCATACTTAGACGTCTTAGTAGTCGACAAACAGCCTGGTATGCCCAAACCTGACACATTGCAGGGTGCGCTCGATCTGCTGATCTTGAAAATTCTGTTTCACCGCTCTCCCCTCCACGGCTATGCCATCATGACGGCCATTCAAGAGATCTCGGACGATGCTTTGCGTGTGGAGGAGGGCTCGTTATATCCGGCGCTCCATCGCATGGAGGAAGCCGACTGGCTGCGT
>JAICXB010000019.1 GCA_025980765.1 Terriglobales bacterium | reverse complement strand
GCTCCCGTTCGATATACTTAGCGTTTGCCTCACGCAAAAATTTCTGAGTAGGAGTGCTATACCTGGATGCCGAAGCGCACGTTTCAACCAAACCGCCGGAGGCGGAGCAAGACCCACGGGTTCCGCACGCGGATGAAGACCAAATCCGGGCAGGCGGTGTTGTCGCGCCGTCGCGCCAAAGGACGCAAGCGGGTTTCGGTAAAGCCCGGTTACCGCGAGTAGCGGGCCCCTTTGCATTGATCGCGCAAGTTCCCCTCTCATCATTGGCTACCCGCTTTCAGCTACAGGCTTCCGGCAAAACTTCCGGCAACTTGGATGCCAAGCTGGCAGCCGGAAGCCGGCGGCCGACAGCCGACGTTATGTCGATTCCCCGTGAGCATCGCCTGCGCAAGCACGCCGAATTCGAGTTGGTTTACAAGTCCGGCCGCCGGCAGTTCTCTTCGTCTTTTACGGCGTTTTACCTGCTGCGTCCTGGAACCAAAACCGAGGGTCCGCGCGTAGGGATCACCGTAGGGCGGCAGTTGGGTGCGGCAGTCCGGCGCAATCGCATCAAGCGCCGCCTGCGCGCGGCGGTTGGCCAAAACCTGGAAAGAGTTACCAGCGCGGTGGACGTGGTGATTAATCCTAAGAAAGCCGTGTTCGACATGGATTTCGGAGTGCTCGGCGCGGAAATTGGCCGCGCCTTCGATGCCATCGCGCAGAAGACGGCGTCGGGTCGGGAAGGCCACGATCCGCAAAGCCAAGCTACGCGAAGTAATGATCGGCCTCGTGCCGGATCGGTGGCCGCAGTTACCAGAGGCAGGACGCAAGCATGAACGTACATACTCACAGCGAAGATCGTGCGGAAGATCTGTTGCGCTGGTATAAGCGCTGGCTCTCGCCGGTTTTTGGAAACTCCTGCCGCTTCACTCCAACCTGCTCGGAGTATGCCGCACAAGCGGTCGCGGAGCGTGGTTGGTTTCGCGGAGGAACTCTCGCTTTGCGTCGGCTTTTGCGCTGCCATCCGCTAGGTGCGGCAGGATTCGACCCGGTCCCAAACCACGGAGACACGGAGAACACGAGGAAGAAAGGCGTTTCAGGTTTCGAGTTTCAAGTTTCGGACGAGCCTGCCGCCTACAACGTGGTTCGAGTCAAACCTGAACCCCGAAACTTGAAACCCGAAACGCCTTTCTTCATTTCGAGGCACAGTTCTTGAACGACTTCCAAAGCCCCAACCAGCAGGAACCCGGAACCGAGCGGCGATTGCTGCTCACCTTTGCGCTGACGTTCATCGTCATCTTCATCACCCAGCAGTTCATGACGCGCTACGCCAAGCCTCCGGCAGCGCCCCAGAAACCGCCCCAGGCGCAAACCGCTCCGCAGCAACCCACAGCGTCCACGCCATCCACAAAGTCCACTCAGTCCACTCAATCCACAACGTCCACACCTGCTGCAAAGAACTCAGCCAGGAAGGCGAGCGCGAAGCAAGCACCTGAACTTTCGGCAGCCACGAAGCAAGCCAATGCTGAGTCCGAGACCGTCATAGAAAACGATCTTTACCGCATCACCTTCAGCAATCGTGGAGGCGTGGCCAAGTCCTGGATATTGAAGAAATACAAAGACGACAAGCGCAATCCGCTGGAACTGGTCAACAACATTGCCGCCGCCAAGTACGGTTATCCACTCTCGCTTTACAGCTATGACCAGACTCTGCGCGACAAGATGAATCAGGCGCTGTATGTGGCCAAAGAAACCGGCTCAGGCGCCGACAAAACGCTTACATTCGACTTCTCCGAGGGAGACCTTTCCGTCACCAAGAAGTTCAGCTTCAGTCACAGCTATGAAGTGCGGATTGAGACCTCAGTCACACAGAACGGTGCGCCGGTGGGCGCGTATCCAGAGTGGCCGGCAGGGTTTGGCGATCAGACCGTAGTCTCGTCGTACAACGCTTCGCGCATCGACTATGACATTAACGACAAAATCGAGCGCATCTCCTATAAGAAAGTAGCGGGAGGGGCCACGGTAAATGGGCCATTCAACTGGGGCGGAGCCTCCGACCAGTATTTTGCCGCGGTCTTTCTGCCCGACGATCCTGACCGCACGGCGATGGTCACGTTCCACAATGACATCCAGATCCCCAAAAATTTAGACAAGCCGGACCCCACAGACATGGAGCGGGTTCCGGTTTTGGGCGCGGCGGTGGGGAATCCCGCGGGGGCGACCAGCGAGCGCATCTTTGTCGGCCCGAAGGCGCTGGATGTGATCTCCGATGTGCACTCCTACGATGTGGCTGCTTCTCCCGGCGCGCCGCCCAACGGCCCAACGTTGGAAAAGCTGGTCGATTTCGGATTCTTCTCGTTTTTTGCCAAGTGGCTGTTTCTGTGGCTGCGCTGGACCTACGAGCACTGGGTAGGGAACTACGGCTGGGCCATCCTGACGCTGACGCTCATCATTTACGCTGCGCTGCTGCCGTTGCGATTCTCCACCATCAAGTCAGCGATGCGCATGCAGAAGTTGCAGCCGCAGGTGACTGCCATCAATGCGAAGTACAAGAAGTACAAGCTCACCGATCCGCGCCAGGCGGAGAAGAACAAGGAACTGCAGGAGCTCTACAAAAAAGAAGGTGTAAACCCGCTGGGCGGGTGTTTGCCCAACTTGATACAACTGCCGTTCTTATGGGCGTTTTACACCATGCTGGAGACCGCCATCGAGCTGCGGCATGCAAACTGGATGTGGCTGCACGACCTCTCCGCCGCCGATCCCACGCACATCATCAGCATCGTGTTTATCGCCTCGATGTTCTTCATGCAGCAGATCACGCCGCAAGCCGGCATGGATCCCGCGCAGCAGAAGATGATGAAATTCACCATGCCGCTTCTGCTCGGCATCTTCACCTGGAACCTGTCCGCGGGACTCGGCCTCTACTGGGCCGCCAGCAATATCCTGGGCATCGTCCAGCAGGTTGGCTTCAACCAAACCAAACTCGGCCGCGAGATGCGCGCCACCATTCAGAAGAGGGCGCAAAAGCGACGGTAAAACCTACCACCACAGAGGACACAGAGGCGCACAGAGGAAAGGCCAATCCGTCTTCCTCTGTGCCCTCCGTGTCCTCTGTGGTAGGAGCCCTCACAGGGGTTCCCGCCAAGCTATAATCGAGATAGACACATGGCTATGAGCCACAATCTCGGTGCAAACGCCACAGCGGCTTGCTGGCTGCACTTTTTTGCCGGGCCGCGCCGCTATCTGGCCATTCTGCCCTCGCACGTCCGTCCTAATCTCTTTGCCGGCGACTAACGGCCGCATCCCTCGCTGATTCTGGATCTGCCCCGCAGCTCCCAGCATTCAACTTCGCACGAACATCGTGCTTTTCTTCTCGCGAGGAGACTCTCATGACAACCGAAGTAATGACACGTGCAGCAGCCGTAAATGGTGCTCTGCCCAACATCAAGACCGCGCTTCCCGGCCCCAACGCCCAACGCGTTGTCGCCGCCGACGCACGACTCATCTCGCCCAGCTACACCCGCTCCTATCCGCTGGTGGCCAAACGAGGACGCGGGCTGATGATTGAGGATGTTGACGGCAACCAATTCCTCGACTTTTCCGCCGGCATCGCAGTGGTTTCCACCGGACACTGCCATCCCGAGGTGGTGGCCGCCATCCAGAAGCAGGCGGGCGAGCTGATCCATATGTCGGGCACCGATTTTTACTATGAGAGCATGACGCAGCTCGCCGACCGGCTCAGCCGGGTGGCGCCCATGCCCGGCCCGCACAAGTTCTATTTCGGGAACTCCGGGGCCGAAGCCATCGAATGCGCACTGAAACTGGCGCGTTATCACACTAAGCGGCAGGGCATCATCGCCTTTTACGGCGCATTTCACGGGCGCACCATGGGCGCGCTCTCGCTCACGGCCTCAAAGCCGCAGCAGCGCCGCCGCTTTGCCCCGCTGGTGCCGGGCGTTACCCACGTGCCGTATCCGTACACATACCGTTTCGGGAATGGTCAGAGCGAGCGCGATTACGGCATTGCCTGCGCCCGCTTCATCGAAGAGCGCCTGTTCAAGACCACCATGCCGCCGGAGGAAGTGGCCGCGATCTTCGTCGAGGCCGTTCAGGGCGAAGGCGGATACGTTCCCGCTCCGCCCGAGTTCCTGCAGGAGCTGCGCCGAATTTGCGATCAGCATGGGATCCTGCTGGTTGCGGATGAAGTGCAGTCGGGCGCTGGACGCACGGGAAAATGGTGGGCGATCGAGCATTCCGGCGTCACTCCAGACATCGTCTGCATCGCCAAGGGAATCGCCTCGGGAATGCCGCTGGGGATCACCATGAGCAAAGCCAACATCATGGACTGGGTGCCGGGCTCGCACGCATCCACTTTTGGTGGCAATCCCGTGGCAATCGCCGCCGCGCTCGCCAGCATGGACGTGATCGAGCGCGAAGGCCTGAAGAACGCCGCCAAGCTCGGCGAAAAGATGAAGCAGCGAATGCAAGGATGGGTGAAGACGCATCCGATGGTGGGCGATGTTCGCGGACGAGGTTTGATGCTTGCGGTTGAGATTGTAAAAGACAAACAGACCAAAGCCGCAGCCGGAGCGGACCGCGACCGCATCGTCGAATCGGCATTCGCCAAAGGCGTGCTCTTCCTGGGCTGCGGAGAAACCACAGTTCGCTTGTCGCCACCGCTGATCGTCACCCAAGAACAGGCAGACTACGCGCTGGATGTGCTGGAAAAGTGCATCGGAGAGGTGGAGAGAAAAGCTTCGTAGCCAAAGCTCAGCTCACCACGGAGGCACGGAGGACACGGAGAAAGCTATTTGGTAATCGGGTAATTTCGTAATCAGGTAATTTGAGAATCATCAAGACCACTCACCCGGTTTTCAATTACGAAATTACCCGATTACACAATTACCCAATTTCTCCGTGTCCTCCGTGCCTCCGTGGTGAAATAGCTTCTCGTTGACTCCCTCAGCCAAGCCTCGTAGTCTTAGAAAGTTTGAGCGGCAGAGCGCTTGCGTCTGTCGAATTCAAGCTTCGTAGCTTCGCGGCTTCGAGGCTCTCTTGAGACAGCAAATTGGATTGGCATAGCCGGCGCATTTCTGAAATCCTCGAGCGGGCATTGCTCGAAGACCGCGCTACCCGCGATGCCACCACTCAGGCATGCATCGATGCGCGAATGCGCGCGACGGCGACCATCCATGCCAAGCAGGACTGCATACTCTCCGGCCTGGGCGCGATCAATCGCATTCTCGAGATCTACAGCACGCTGGATAAGTCGATCACTGTTCACCACGAGGTGATCAGCCATCCGGAAGTCTTTGACGGAGTGCGGTTGCATGATCGCCAGGCAGTCGCGGTGATTCGCCACAACGCGCGCGTGATCCTCTCCTGCGAGCGCGTGATTTTGAACCTGCTGCAGCGCATGAGCGGCATTGCTACCAGCACCCGCCGCTACGTGGACGCAATTGCCGGAACGCGCGCTCGCATTCTGGATACCCGCAAGACCGTTCCCGGTATGCGTCTGCTGGACAAGTACGCAGTCCGATGCGGCGGCGGACACAATCACCGGCTCGACCTTTCTGACGGCGTGCTCATCAAGAACAATCACATCTCGCTCGGGGGCGGCATCGAGAAGGTGCTTAAAAAAGCGATCGAAGCGCGCGTGGGCTCACAGCCCATCGAGATTGAGGTGCGCACGCTCGATGAGCTCGAGATCGCGCTCGCCAACGGAGCGGAAGCGGTGTTGCTCGACAACATGGATCCAGCGAAGGTACGCAAAGCCGTGGAACGCGTGGCCAGCCATACCCGCCGTGTGCCGCTCGAAGCTTCCGGAGGAATGAATCTGCAGAACATCCGCAGCTACGCCGAAACCGGCGTGGATTACATTTCGGTGGGCGCCCTCACTCACTCTCCGCAGGCGGTAGACCTGAGCATGAAAATCACGCCGGCGCTGTTCTGAAGAAGCCTTTTCACGACGGAGGCACGGAGACACGCAGAATGGCAAAGGCGTTTCGAGTTTCAGGTTTCGAGTTTCAGGTTCAAAACAAAAGAGAATAGCTGGCATTACGCTTTGCGGAAACCGGAAACCGGAAACCGGAAACTTGAAACTCGAAACGCTTTTCTGGCGTGTTCCTGTGGTGAAATGTCTTATGCACTCTCCAACCATTCGCCTCATCGGCGCCGGCCTTGCCGGCTGTGAGGCGGCTTGGCAGTGTGCGCGGCGCGGGTTGCGGGTGGTGCTGTATGAAATGCGACCGGTGCGGTCTACCCCGGCGCACCAGACAGCGAATTTTGCCGAGCTGGTCTGCTCGAATTCCCTGAAAAGCGAGAGCGTCCACACCGCGCCCTGGTTGCTCAAGCAGGAGATGCGCCGGGCGGGCTCGTTGCTGCTCGAGTGCGCCGACGCCACTGCGGTTCCCGCCGGTCACGCGCTAGCCGTGGACCGGGAAGCATTTTCGAAACGCGTGATGGATGCAATTACCGCCGAAGCGCGGATTGAGATCCGGCGGGAGGAAGTCACCAATGTTAACGAGAATGATGGCATCACCATCATCGCTTCGGGTCCGCTGACCTCGGATGCCCTTTCGCAGGAAATCGCTCGCCTTTCCGGCGGCGAACATCTTTACTTTTACGATTCCATCAGCCCGATCGTGGAGACCGATTCCATCGACATGTCGAAGGTGTACTTCGCCGCGCGCTATGACAAGGGCACGGCCGATTACATCAATTGTCCATTTTCAAAAGAGGAATACGACCGTTTCTACGATGCGCTGCTGGCGGCGCAATCGGTCGAGGGGCACGATTGGGAGAAGCTGAATTACTTTGAAAGCTGCTTGCCAATTGAGGAGATCGCACGACGCGGCCGCGATACTCTGCGCTTTGGCCCGATGAAGCCGGTGGGACTGCGCGATCCGCGCACAGGAAAACAGCCGTGGGCGGTAGTGCAACTGCGCAGCGAGAACCTGCGCGCCGACTCCTACAACTTAGTGGGCTTCCAGAACCACCTCAGATTTGGCGAGCAGGCGCGCGTGCTGCGGCTGATTCCCGGATTGGAAAACGCAAAGTTCCTCCGTTACGGGCAAATCCACCGCAATACTTACATCAATGCGCCTGCGCTGCTGCGCGAGAGCCTGCAGATGAAGCTGCATCCCAATGTATTTTTCGCCGGACAAATTTGCGGGGTGGAGGGCTACACCGAATCCATTGCCGCAGGAATGCTCGCTGGGATCTATGCCTGCTCCGTTGCCACAGCCACGAATCCCATTTTGATACCGCGCGCGACCGCGCTCGGGTCGCTCATTCACTACGTCTGCAACGCGGACGCAAAACGATTTCAGCCAGCGAACATCACCTTCGATCTGCTGCCCGCGCTCGACGAGGAGAGCCGCCGGCGCGTGCGCGACAAACGCGAGCGACACCGGCTGCAATGTGTCCGCGCGCTGGAGGATTTCCGGAAATGGGAGTGTTCCTCTTCACTTTTCCGGGAGCCGCGAGAAATCCCAGCCTAGCCAGTAATCTCGAGTTCCGAAAAGGGATTGTTCACTGTGCCGGGAATAAACGTGCGACCGCACCAGAACTGGTGCACTCCTCGGTACTTTTCTCCTAGTCCTGACTAAGACCGGGAAAAAAGTGCTCAGGCCCTGAGACCCGGCCAGCAGCTTCTCTCAATGAATTCAGAAGCTTAGCTTTTGGCAACCTCCCTGCACACATCCCGGGCATGATGCAGGAGGCAGGGATGGCCGACCGAAGTGAGCGCGCAATCGCGATCATGAGTGCCCGTCTGCCGGAAGCACGCAAGGTATCGCGCGTACACCTTACCCTGCCAGCCTCGGTAACCTGCCACAGCCTGAATGTTCGCGATCATCTGGCAATCCTGCGCGATCTGAGCACCGCCGGAGCATTCTTCTATTCCGAAATGGAAGTGGTCGACGGCACTCCGCTTGTGCTGCAGTTCACTTTGAGCGCTTTTGGCAAGAACATTCGTCTGCTTTGCGAAGGTAAGATCGTCCGGGTGGAGCGCTTTCCTAGAGGGGCGGCCACCGGAATCGCCGTCGAGTTCAGCCGCTGCGACATGAGCAGCGCCGACATCGGCCACAAGAGCAACTAGTCGCCATCTCTGCGTGTTCCGGCATCCGCCGGGCGCCTGTGGAAAAAATATAACTTTCCTGCTCGTTTCCTGTTCTTTTCTTGAATCCTGGTAAAAAATGCAGTTTGCCCCAGCATTGATGCTGGCGTAATGCGGTTTCCCACAGCCGGCCTGTTCTTTTCCTGTTCCTTTCCTCAGCTTTTGACTAAGTTTGCAGAATTTGGGCGGAATTCGATCATTTCTCCAGGCAGCAGGCGAAATTTCCTGTTATTTCCCCTGTTACCAGGAAAAAAGGGCGAATGAGAGTGGGCGTGGCGCTATCGAGCCGTCGGGGTCAGAGAAAGCTACTCGTAAGCCAGAGCGTCGATTGGGTCCTTCTGGGCGGCTTTGAAGGCCGGATAAATGGCGCCGATGACGGCCCCCACAATGGCGATTGTTGCCGATTTCCACACCCAATGCTCGGCGCCTACTTCCATCCGAATGGTTGGAAAACGGTTCAGCAGCACCGCCTGTGTCACATAGCTGATGAGGATCCCGACGACGATTCCGAGCACGCCAAGGATCAAGGTTTCCCGCAGAATCACACGCACAACGTAAGCCTTTGATGCGCCTAACGATTTCAGGATGCCAATTTCACGGGTGCGCTCCATCACTGCCGTATACATCGCCTGTAAAATCACGATGAAGCCGATGCATACTGCGATTCCGATTACCACCTTTACAGTGATGGAAAAGCCGGGCAGGGCTTCCGGCGTGAACAGGTTCAGCCATTCTTTGACGGATTCCACGTTGTACTGGTTCATTCCCGGGACTTTCAATACCTCGTCGTGGAATATCTGGTAGTTATTGGGATCGTCCAGCTTCACATAAAAAATTGAGGCCTTACCTTCGGCCCCCACCAATTGCTGCAACGTGCTAATGGGCAGAAATTTGCGTCCACCTTTCCCGTGGGCGACGATGCCGCTGATGCGAAAATCGTGGTTGAACAGGCTAACCGTGTCTCCGATTTTCTTGTGGGCGCCATTGGCGAAGTAATCGTCGACGATGATGTCGTCGGGCCCCTGAAATGGCCCGCCGGACAAGTAGGTGAACGGCGATCCCATCGCGTTCCAACTTGGGAGATCGATTCCGTAAATGGCCTCGACGGAACCGGCGGTGCTGGTTTGCAGCAACACCGGAGCCACTGCTTTTACGTGCGGCAGCTTAGCTAGCACTCCGGCGACCTTGATCGAGGCCGGCGCGCCGCTCATGGTCATGATGAGGGATGAGCCCGGAGGGCGGACCATTGCGTCCGCTCCAATGCCCGCCACTCGCTCCTTATTGTCATTGAGTATTCCAAACATTAAGCCGACGATCAGCAGCATCAGCATCACTTCCACGGCAATGGCAAAAATGCTGATCAGCGAGCGGATCGGACGGTGCACCAGGTTGGAAAGGATGAGCTTGTTCACAAGTTTGATTCTAAGACGAGAACTCAATCGCAGTTACATTCTTCTGGAATCTGAACTTACTTCCAAAGAACCTAAAGCGGGCTCGCCGTCTGAAGCTCGCTTCACCTTTGATTTTCGCTGGCATTTACCATTGCGACATATGTGCAATGAATTGCCGCATTCTCATCCACATATACCTACACGGGAACAATTAAAAGTAAGGTTTTCAACAACTTACATTCCACTGCGGCGGCGCTGCTTGTGGCATTCAGCTTGCAATAGCGAATAGGTCACCCTGGGGGAATCTCTTGCTCAAACTGCGGCTCTTGCTTGTTGTGGGTTTCCTGTCTGCGTCGTCTCTTCTGGTCTTCGCTGACCCGGTTTCAACGATCAATGTAACTCTGGATGCAAAGACCCTGAACTCTCCCGCTCAGGGCGGGGTGATTGTGGCTCCGTACTTTCTGGATGTGAACTCGGCCAACAATGCTCCATTCAAGGCGCCTTCGCTGATTTCGGTGATCTGCGATGACTTCCCCGACCATGTAAGCGTCGGCGAGCAATGGACCGCAAACGTTACCAGCTTGAGTAGCGGGAACCTCAGCAATACCTATTTCAAGAACGATCCTGGCGCGTTGTCTCTTTATGAACAGGCGGCTTGGCTGCTCCTGCAAACCGGGCTTTACAGCACTCCAACTGACGTTGCCACTACGGGCACGCCTAACAACATTGGCAATATCAACTTCGCGATTTGGCAGATTTTCGATTCCGGGGTGAGTGGAACTTCGGGCTGGACGACGGGAACGGTTTCCGGTGGAAGCGCGGCTTTCTGGCTTCAGCAGGCACAGACCATGGCGCCCACTCAGCTCAGCTACTACAGCGGTGTGCAAATCATCACGCCTGTTTCAACTGTGACTTACAACAGTACAAACGGCTATCCCGATGGTCGTCCGCAAGAGTACCTGGCGTTCACTCCGGAACCCTCGACGTTTCTGTTGCTCGGAACCGGCTTGATGGCTGTGTTGCGGCGTCGCAAGCTGTTCTAGAAATCTGCGCCTCAAGACCGACGCGGCTCCGATCACCTCTGTTTGTGTTCCCATCTGGAGCCGCTCTTGCGTACGGCATTCTTTCCACAATATCCCTTGCGTCGTCTATGACGCTCGACGCTGACCAGCCGCGTCAAGCCTCTGGATTTGTTTCTTCCACTGCCGGCAATGTTCCCTGAGAACGTCGATGAATTGATGGTCGGCATCCTGCAAATCCGGATGCTGTGAATAAAAGTTCGCCTCTTCTTCCAGGGTTTTCGCCATCCGTGCAGAAAAATCTCTGTAGAGTTGCTCGACCGGTCGCATAGCTTTGCACCAGACGCTTTTGATGCGGGCTGGAGCGTAATCACGCTCTCTTACTGCGGAACTTGTCCGTTTTTGGCGTTAGGTGCTGCGCGAACGCAGGATCTCGCGCACTTCGCGATTGATGCGGGCGGCATCGCGGGTTGCCGTGTCAATGAGCCCTGCCCAGCGTTTTGAGGTTTCGTCCAGCTTGGATTGGCTAAGCAGGTAGGAAGCCTGCATGATGGTTTCCAGCGAGTTGCTCAGATCGTGCGCCAGCCGGCGCAGCTCTGTGCTGATGTCGGACGGGATTTTGGAAGCGGGCTCCATCTGTGTCTGTGCAGACATCTTAACCTTCCAGGACTAGGGTGTCGAAGTTCCCACGCCAATTAGAAGCAGAAACTCAGGTTTTAGTTGTTCCTCATGCCAGATTGTCGGGAACAATCTCAGCCGGGATGCGATGGTCAATTTCGCTGCCTTCAGTGGCTTGGATGCGTTCGAAATGCCCTCCGAACTAGGTAATTTTGCGTGGGATATCGGATATCGCCAAGGGCGGCGGCGCTCATGTTTGACAGCCAAATCCACCAACAGCGACAATACCTGAACAGCCCGTTGGCCGCGCTTTCGCCGCTTTTCCAGTCCTGGCGAATTTTCCGACGGCCCAACGTTTCAAGCCGAAGTGGCGGAATTGGCAGACGCGCATGGTTCAGGTCCATGTACTCGCAAGGGTGTGGGGGTTCGAGTCCCTTCTTCGGCACCATTCGATAGCGGTATCTTCAACGATGACAATGAAGTTCAGCGATTGGCGTGAAGAACCGGCGGGCTGATCGTCGCATTTGCCGGTTCGCGCGATTCTTCACGGTCGACAGTTACTTCTTCACACAGCGAGCGGTCTTTCAACAGCTTTGCCACCAGAGCGGTATGCATGGCGTGTCCGGCGCGGTTGGCGATTACTTTCCCCAAAATGCGATGCCCGAGCAGCGCGAAGTCGCCAATGAGATCGAGGATTTTATGGCGCACGAATTCGTCAGCAAAGCGTAGCGGACCATTCTTTACACCCGTGTCGGTGAGCACAATCGCGTTCTCCTCCGAGGCGCCGCGAATCAGTCCCATATTGCGCAGTTGACGTTCGTCACGGAGAAAACCGAAAGTGCGGGCGGGAGCGATGTTCTGCTGGTAGGCGTCGCCGGTGAGGTCCAACTCGAAGCTCTGCAGTCCGATGGGGCTGGGAAAGTCGATGGTGTATGAAATCGAGTATTGCTCGGCGGGATAGATGCCCAGAAACTTCTGTCCATCTCGCAGTTCGATTGGCTTCTTGATGCGCCAGTACTGGCGTTGCCGGCGCTGGCGCTTGATGCCGACGCGATAAATGGCGTCGAGGAATGGTTTGGCGCTGCCGTCGAGAATGGGCAGTTCGAGTTGATCGAGTTCGATGACGGCATTGTCAATGCCGGCGCCGATCAGCGCTGAAAGCACGTGCTCGGTGGTCGAGATCAGCACGCCTCGTTTCATCAGGCTGGTCGCATAGCTCACGCGCGCGACGTTGCGGCCGATGGCCTCGATTTCGTATGCGTCGAGATCGATGCGCCGGAAGTTGATTCCCGAACCCGCAGGCGCGGGAAGCATCCGCATCTTGACCGCGGCTCCGCTGTGCAGTCCTATACCGCTGAAGCTGATGGCATCCCGGATTGTCTGTTCTTGCACCAATGGGGGGGCGTTTGTAAGCTGTTGGTCCAGAACAGAATACCGCGTCAGGCGGCTACTTCGACTGTGGCAGATTGTGCACAGATGCTGGCGTGAAGGACGCAGCTTGGGACAGGCACCCCGAGCGATGGTCCTCACTTTTTCTTTGCAATCGACGTAGGCGGAATGAAGAAGCTGTCTTGCAGTCCCTGGTTGTATGTGACCTTGCTAATGAAGCGCTGAGCGATCATCTCCCCGTTTTTGGAACGGGTGACTACAAACGGCGTCTGGATGCCCTGTACCGGCCGGTACTCGGAATAGATTTCCGCATACGTGTCCTTCTCGTGATAGGTCGGGTCGCGTACGGTAAAGCTCTTTCGCACCGGAAGATGGGTGAATTCATCGATCGAGATTGTTAGCTGCTGGTCTTTGGCGTTGGCGATAGTGACGTTCTCTACCTGGTGATTGTCGGTGAAATTGGTTCCGTCATAGAACAGCGCAGTGCCCGGCGCATTCAGCCAGATGCGCAACGCATTCTCGAGCGAGTACTGGTCGCGCAGCAGATATTCGCGATGAGCGTCGTCTTCTTCCGGGCGCGTGCCGTGATAGGTGGTTTCAGTCCCGCGCTCGCCATTGTGGATCACAATCCAGTCGCGGTCCTTGGTGAGTTCGACGCGCTCCTTATCGGGAAATTTGTAGAAACGCCAGAACGGAGCGGTGCCGCCGGTGGGCCGTCCGTGATAGAAGCCGTTCGTGCGTCCATCCTGCTCGACATCGGAGAAGTGCAGGTAGGCATCGCCCCCCAGAGCCTGGATCATCTGCGCGATGAGCTGCCGAGCTTTTGCCGTGCTTGCATCCGGAGTCTGGATGGGCTGCGTCGCGGGCGAGCCGGTCGCCTGCCCGGAAGTGGGAGAAGATTGTGCTGCGCTGATTGCTGTGAGCGCGACGAGTAGGAGTATTGACTTCATCATTGTTTGGAAGGTTTTTCCTCTGTTGTGGCAACCAGGAATTTCTGCTCGAAACGTCCCGGCAAGCGGTGATTTTCAATTTCTACGTCAAGAAACCCGAAAACCAGCTTGCCAGCCTGAAACTAGAATACCTGTGCGCAGCGCGCACATCCGTTCTCAGCGGCTGGAACCCCCTTGATGAGGCCGCAACCCGTTCCCGAGACTCGCCAGCCCTCTGGAAAGCTCTCCTGAGCGATTGTTCGCAGGCGACATCACCCTACCAGCACTGCGCCGCCATTTACGTTCAATATCTCGCCAGTGATGAAGCCGGCATGTTCGGTGCATAGAAAGAGGATCGGCGCGGCAATTTCTTCAGGCTTGCCTACGCGGCCGAGTGGAATGGAGGCGAATACTCGGTCGCGCGTCTTGGGATGGTTGAGCGCAGGAGCGGCCATGTCGGTTGCCACCCATCCGGGAGCTACGCAATTGACGTAGATGCCGTCACGGGCCAACTCGGTGCTCAGTCCCTTGACCATGCTGATCACTGCGCCTTTCGTGGCAGCATAGTCGCAATGAAACGCCTCTCCGCGCTGGCCGGCGGTGGAACTGATAATCACGATGCGTCCTGCGGCCTGACCGTCTGGTCTGCTCTGTCGTTTCATCGCCGCAACCGAATGCTTGATCAGCCCGAAGACGCTGTCGAGATTGATGGCGATGGTTGTCCGCCATTGGCCCTCCGTCATCTGGTCGATGGGAGCATCATTCGGTGGCCAGATACCGTGATTCACTACGAGAGAATCAACCCGCCCAAATTTCTCGATGGTGGCATTCACCAGCCTTTCCGCATGATCGGGTGACGAAAGCTCGGCTGCAACTGCCACACAGCGTTCTGCGCCGCACTCTTTAACTACCCGCTCCGCCGCTTCCCGGGCGCGCTGATAGTTGAAGACGACTTTCGCTCCGGCAGCGCAAAACATCTTCACCGTCGCCGCGCCAATCCCGCGCGAACCGCCGGTGATGAGCGCGACTTTACCCGCCGCTGAGAGCTGTATTCCGGCTTGACTCTGAGTCATTGGAAGGTCCGCTACAACAGAGCGATGACTTCAATCTCTACCAGAGCGCCTTTGGGCAGCTCCGCGACTGCAACTGTCGAACGTGCCGGCGCAACTTTGCCATCGCCCGCCATGTAGCGGGCATAGACCTCATTCATCCGCGCAAAATCCCCCATGTCCTTAAGGAAAACCGTGGTCTTGATCACTTTATCGAAACTGGTTCCACCCGCCGACAACAGGCCGGAGATGTTCTTCATTACCTGTTCGGTCTGCTCGGCAATGCCCCCAGCGACGAAGGTGCCAGTGGCGGGATCAATCGGGATTTGTCCTGATCCGAAGAGCAGGCCGGAAGACTTGACCGCTTGCGAATATGGACCAATCGCCTGCGGAGCGCGGTCGGTGCGTATCTGTTCTTTCATGCTTTGAGATTACAACAACGCAAACCAGTCCTGCTGTCACGCGCAAGCTTCAGACCGGATCCATTCCTATTGCGTATTGCTCATAGCTGTTGCCTACTACTGATGTGCTGCAACACTCGATGCACTTCTCGCCGGAAGAATGGCAGAGCGCCCTCTCTCTGCCCGAGAAGCCGGCCGTGTTCTCACTGCGCGCGAATGATCCGGCTGCCGAGCCTTACCTCAGCAAGACCGCGAATCTGCGGCGACGGCTGGAACGGCTGCTCTCGCCCGAATCCCCAGATTCGAAGCGTCTGAATTTGCATGCTCGCACGCGCGCAATCGAGTACACGCTGACCGGCTCAGATTTTGAAAATCGTTTGCTGCTCTACCGTGTGCTGCGCGAGCTTTTCCCGCGTTCCTATCGCAAGCGCCTGAAGCTGGTTCCGGCATCTCTGGTGAAGATTGGGTGGCAGAACGAGTATCCGCGTGCGTATCTCACCCGCAAGCTGGGTAAATTCACGCCTGCGATAAAGAGCGAGGAGGCAAACGCGCACAGCGATGTCTACTATGGGCCGTTCGCGTCGAAATCCGCGGCCGGCAAGTTTCTGAACGACGCGCTTGACCTGTTCAAATCGCGGCGCTGCACCTTCAATCTCCATCCAGATCCGAAATTTCCCGGCTGCATGTATTCGGAGATGAAGATGTGTCTGGCCCCTTGTTATGCCGGCTGCACGGACCAAGAATATCGCGCGGAGGTGGAACGGGTGCAGAAGTATCTCGACACCAAATCGGGATCGCTGGTGACGCAGTTCGAGGCAGAGCGCGAGGCGGCATCGGCGGCGCTTGAATTTGAACAGGCAGCGGCGCTGCACGCGCGCATCGAGAAGGTGAAAGCGCCATGGAATGGCGTTCCTGAAGTTGTCGGGCGAATCGAGCGCCTGCGCGCAGTTGTGGTCCAGCGCTCGGCATTGGATGATCACGTTGCACTCTTCGAGTTTCGCGATGGCCTCCTGCGTGGCCCGGTGCAGTTCAATGTACAGGGCATGATGCACCCCAATCCGGCAGCGGGATCGACCTCGCTCTATCCGCATCCGCATCTGGCTGAGGCCCTGCCGCTCGAGAACGGTGAATCGAAGCCCACGTCGAAACCCAAGCTGCAAATGCTGGAAGCTCGCGTAGCCGAGGCGCTCGCGGCGATACAACCGCTCAAGCCCGAGCGCGGCGAGAGCTCGGACCATCTGGCGCTGCTTAAACGCTGGTATTACCGCAAAACTCACAAGGGCGAGATCTTCATTACGCATTCCGGTGAGCTGCCGCTGCGAAGAATCGTGCGAGGCATCTCGCGAGTGTTTCGAGGAGAAAAGCAAGAACCCAAATTTCGTGATTTGTGATTTCGTGATCGGGTGATTTATGAATCATCAAATCACAAATCGCGAAATCACCCGATTTGCGCTGCTGCTTGCAGCCGTCGTTTTCTAAACACGACCTTCACTTCCTCCCTCCAGCGCTCGTCGAGTGCGATCAGCGTCCAGTTCACTTCGGCGGAGAGGTAGCGAAGGATGATATCGGTCGCGGGATGAATGTGAAGGGAGGGAGCGACGAGGAGCAGCAACGGAGCTTCTGTCGAAAGCGGCTGCGGAGTTCCATCTTGGGAGACGAAGTACCCGAAGCCATGAAACTCTTCCCGCTCCTGATGCCACTTCACTCGCGACCAGTAATCGACTCCCTGAAGAGGCAGGTGGATGTCCTCATCGGCCTTGAGTTCGATTACGGCCAGTCGCCCTTCCCGAGTCCTGGCAAGCAAATCGATCATGCCACGATCGGAAGCGGCGAAGGCCGGCACCTGCGCATACACGCAAGATGGATCGAGCTGTGCATCCAGAGCAGTCACATCGCGCTTGACCTCGGTTTCCAGCCAGCGCTCCGGATGCATCCGCCAAAGCGCTTGTCGCTTATCGCCGCCGGGCCGGCGAATCTGGCGCAGCCGAGACATCAGATCATCGAACAACGGTTCCGAATCGGCGTTCAACACGGTTTCATGTGCTCCGCTGCCGAAGACAATTTCCTGTTCTCTTGAGAACGATCCGGCACCGGAGGAAATTCGCGCCCTGGCGAACTCAAGCCCGTGTAGCCGGAAGGCAAGCTCGGTGGAGCTGAGCACAACCGCCTCACATTCGGGGACAGCGCTGCGCACGCGCTGGGCCGCAGCCGCAAATCGCTCATACACGCGGACCGCGTCTGGACACCGTACCAGCCGGGTGGCGATGTTGCCCTGATCGGAGATGTCGAGAGCAGCAACGCTCTCTTCCCGCTCATCCAACTCGAAGAGTTCAAACTTCAAGGATGCCCGATTCAGGTAGTGCATGCGTGCGCGCACCACGTCAGCGCAGCCATGCGGAACAAAAAGTCGAAGGCCCTCAACAAAGCTGCGAGGCGACTCGCGCTCGCGACAGTAAT
Organism: Terriglobales bacterium; assembly: GCA_025980765.1. Classification (GTDB taxonomy): domain Bacteria; phylum Acidobacteriota; class Terriglobia; order Terriglobales; family Acidobacteriaceae; genus Gp1-AA112. The sequence goes on along the minus strand of JAICXB010000019.1, from coordinate 48,285 downwards.
GAAACCAGAGCAGCGCAAACGTGAGTGCGGCGTCAATGGAAGCCTGCAGTTCAGAGCTGTTGACGCCGAGGAAAGCGATTGCCGATCGGCCGCGGCGCAACAGGCCACGCGCGTACACCGGACTAAAGCTATGTTCGAGGTCTGCCGTCGAGGTGATGGTGCTTAATTTCCAGTCTGGGAAATTGCGCTCGAGCAAGCGCGCAAGCAGCCGCTGATATTGCAGCCGTGCCTTACGCTGGAGCGCGGGAGCGCGCCGGTCGCGATTGGCAACGATCTCCATCGAAGTCGGCTTGCTCCGGCCAAAACGCTGCACTGTAAGCCGCATCTCGCCGCGCTCGCGTTCAACCTCGATGACCCTGCGCACGGCATTGCGCTCGGCCGACCACAGATGAAGCAGGCACTTGCCGTCCTCTCCGGAGATTGAGTACCTGGCGTCGCGAAGGTCGAACAGAGTTTCTCCATCCTCAATCACCACGGCTCCCGGAGCACTGGCGAGGAAATCCTCCAGCTCACGGGCCAGCAGGGCAGGTTGCATGGCGCGACATTATATGAAATCGGGGAAGACGGCGTAGGGTGAGGCGAAACTGTCTCCTTACACGGCGCTGGCGCTTTAACACAGCGAGGGTCATGCGCCGCTCGCGTTTGTTTTACACTGGAAGCGTAGGAGCACCGAAGAGAAGTGGCAATTTATCTCCCTGGCACGCAGGAAGAACAGGAACTCGCGCTCGACGAACTCACCCCGCGCGAGATTGTTTCCGAATTGGACAAGTACGTTGTCGGCCAGCACGCGGCCAAACGGGCCGTGGCCATTGCGCTGCGCAACCGCATGCGACGGCAGAAGCTCGCGCCCGAACTGGCGGAAGAGATCATGCCGAAGAACATCATCATGATCGGCCCCACCGGTGTGGGTAAAACGGAAATCGCTCGCCGGCTGGCCCGGTTGGCCAATTCGCCATTCCTGAAAGTCGAGGCGTCAAAGTTTACGGAAGTTGGCTATGTCGGCCGCGATGTGGAGTCGATCGTGCGCGATTTGGTCGAGATTGCCATTGACATGGTACGCGAGGAGCGCCTCGAAGAAGTCGAAGACAAAGCCGAGTTGAACGCCGAGGAGCGCCTGCTCGATCTATTGCTGCCTCCTACTCCATCGCCTTCAACCGCCGGTTTGGCGCTGGGCACCGGAGACGGAGAGCGCTCCGGTTCTGATAGCCAGTCGCGCACCCGCGAGAAGCTGCGGCAGCAATTGCGTGAAGGCAAACTCGACGAGCGCATGGTGGAACTCGACGTTCGCGAGCGCTCCATGCCGGCATTCGAGATCATCTCCAACCAGGGCGCCGAGGAGATGGACATCAACATCAAAGACATGCTGCCCAACATCTTCGGCCAGCGCACGAAGAAACGGAAGATGAAGGTCAGCGAAGCCTTTGAATATTTGATTCAGGAAGAAGAGCAGCGCCTGATCGATATGGACCAGGTCACGCGCACGGCAGTCGAGCGCGTGGAGCAATCCGGAATCGTATTTCTCGACGAGATCGATAAAATCGCCGGCCGCGAAGGCGGTCATGGCCCAGACGTCTCACGCGAAGGTGTTCAGAGGGACATCCTGCCGATCGTAGAAGGAACCACGGTAAACACCCGCTATGGCATGGTGCGAACCGATCACATCCTGTTCATCGCCGCCGGCGCTTTTCACGTCTCCAAGCCCAGCGATTTGATCCCGGAGCTGCAGGGGCGCTTCCCAATTCGAGTCGAGCTGCAGTCTTTAACGATCGAAGATTTCATCAAAATCTTGACTGAGCCGAAATCGTCGTTGGTGAAGCAGTACACGGCGTTGCTGGAGACTGAAGGCCTAAAGCTGGAGTTCAGCCGCGACGCCTTGGACGAAGTCGCCAACTTTGCTTTTCGGGTAAATGAGTCTACTGAGAACATTGGCGCGCGCCGCCTGCATACCATTATGGAGCGAGTACTCGATGAGATCAGCTTCGCCGCTCCCGAAATGTCCAAGGAAAGCAAAGATAAAGTGCTGGTCGATGCGGCGTACGTGAAGAAAATGGTTGCTGACATCGCCAAGGACCAGGATTTATCGCGGTACATTCTGTAGTGGACGATGTGGACTGAGTGGACGCCGGTGGACATTGAATCCACAAAGTCCCTATCGTCCATTAAGTCTACTGTTGCTCACGCTCAGCTTGCCCGGTCGTCCAACTAACTTTACAATCGAGGTTCCCACCTGTTCGTCTTCCTCCCCCACGGCGAAGAACAACAGGTGTGCTCGCGCGAGGCTCACGAATGCTGCAAGTTGGCACTCAAGCACCGGATTTCGAACTGCCCGCGGTCACCGGCGACCGCAGGCATAAGGTGCGCCTGAGCGATTATCGGGGACGCAACATCGTTGTGCTCGCCTTCTACCCGCTGGACTGGACCCCGACTTGAACCGAGCAGATGACGGCGTATAGCCGGGACATCGCCCGGCTCGCCGCCCATGACGCCCAGGTCCTGGGCGTAAGCGTGGACTCCACCTGGAGCCACATTGCCTGGCAAGATAAAGAGATTGGCAAGCTGAATTACCCGCTGGCCAGCGATTTCTATCCGCATGGCGAGATCGCAAAGAAATATGGCGTGTTTCGCACGGGAGATCCTATTCCGGGAATCAACGAACGCGCAGTGTTTGTGATCGACAAGCAGGGCGTAATCATCTTTGCCCAGTTGTACGAGCTCGGCGAAGCTCCCGACAATGAAGATGTCTTCCACGTTCTCGAGGGCATGAATACCGCCGCAGCGCGTCCGGCATAAGCTCAATATTTCCGATTGCAAGCGCCACATTCTTAGCTGCAGGGAAAATGCAACGAAACCGGAATTGTGATGGCGGGCGTGAGAGCCCGGCTCCGATCATTGGCCTATTCTTGTGAGATTGCGTCCTGCATGGCGGAGCTAGTTTGAGCACGACTGCATACCTGTCCCTGGGTTCCAATCTGGGCGATCGCGTCGGCAACCTTCAGGAGGCAATCCAGCGCCTCAGCCAGATCGCGACGGTGTCGCGCGTCTCTGCCTTTTATGAAACCGAGCCAATGGATTTCCGGGATCAGCCTTGGTTTTTGAATTGCGCGGTGGAGGTGCAAACCGACAAAAGCGCACAGGCGTTGCTTGCGGATGTGCAAATCATCGAGCATGATCTTGGCCGCAATCGCGCGGTGAACAAAGGGCCACGCACCCTAGACATCGACTTGTTGCTTTTTGGGAACGAGGTGATTCACACGCCTGGACTGGCGGTGCCACATCGGGTGATGCATCTCAGAAGGTTTGTGTTGGCTCCGCTGAATGAAATTTGTCCAGATGCGCGTCATCCGGTTCTGGGAAAAACGGTGCGTGAGTTGCTTGCAGACCTTGGAGCGCAAGGCGGCGAGGTACGCTGCGTTAAATAATCGAGAGCTGCCCCGCAACTCAGGCGTTTTTTGGCGTTATAATCACAAAATCCGTGCGCCGATTCCTCTCCCAATTCGCCGCCGTGATTTTCATTTCAGGAACGCTGGCTCCGTTTGTTGCGGCCAATGTTCCTGCAGTCAATGCCCGGCGCGAGGTCCATGCTTCGCTTCAGCAGACAAAAGTTGGCAGCGCGCAAGAATTGATTCTCCCTGCAGACGGACATCCATTCGCCACCGAGTTTTATCTTCAGAGTCTCGAAGACTCGAATCTGCTCCTGGAAGCGCCTCCAGCGCGGCCTCAGCATTCGTTTATAAGGTTGCGCCCAGTAACAGCGGCAGCCTCTAATCTGTCGAGGATCGTGGCAGGCTGGCGACATGCGATTGCCCACCTGATGCCGACGCTGTAAGCGCTGCCGTGATCGGCGCCATCAAATCCGGCGGCTCCCAATGGTTCCCTGGATACCACGCCTGTATCTCTCCCTCAGGCGTAATCACCGCTGTGCTTAATGAGTGCACGATCTGCTGCCCATCGGGCTGGTAGTAAACGCCAAAAAAGTCTGCCAGCTTCTTCATCTCGCTTTCTGGAGCGGTGGCAAATTCCCAGTGCTTGAAATCTTCTTTGCTGTAGCGCTCGGTGTACGCTCCGCCATAACTGCGCAGGACCTTGGGCGTGTCATGCTGGGGATCGAAGCTGATGCTCAACAGGTGGGTCTTCGCATACACCTCTGGATTTTTGGCCAGAGTCTTGTCCAATGCCGCGAAGTTGCCATTCATGCGAGGGCAAAAATCGTTTAACGGGCAGCGCGTGTAGAAGAACGTGACCAGCAATGTTTTTCCGCGAAAATCGTTCAAGTGAATTCGCCGCCCATTTTGATTGGTGAGAACGAAATTTGGCACGCTTTCACCGATCTGCGGTACATGCATCGGCTTCGTTGGGTTAGGCAACGTGCCGGGCGCGGCCTTCTGCACTACCGTAAGCTGTTCAATCGCGACGCGCTGCTCTGAGACGGCAAGATCGGCCTTGATCTCGTCTCCAGGATTCACTTCCAGGAGCATGGCATTATCCGCGACTGGATATCCCATAGTCATCGCTTGCATGAAGCCGGGAATGGCATCGCTGTCGATGATCAACTCGTGGCCGAGCTTATCCACCGACATGATTTTGCCGTGCAAGGCGTAGTGTTTGACGTTAGGCTGCTTCGCGCAGCCGGAAAGCACAATCACAACAGCCAAAAAGAACACTGCGTTCGCGCGCGTGAAAAGCTTCATCAGACTGCAAAACTCCTGATCATTTGACCAATGGCGGGTAGAGGGGGTATGCCCCATCTCAAGATACTGCTGCCATTCGCAACATCCGGAATGCCGCGTCTCAGCATCGATCGCCAACAGGGTCGCCATGGGTTCACGTAGAATGTTTTCAGACTACGCCTCAATAATGGAACCTGTAACGCACCTGCAGCGAAATTTCCCGCGGGTTGCCGAAATGCGAGCCGCCGAAGGTATTGCTCAAGTCGATGAAGTAGCGTTTGTTCGTAAGGTTGCTCGCACTCACTTTTGCCGACCAGTTCTCGCCAAATGACTTCCCCAGCGACAGATCGATCGTCCGATAACTGGGTAAGTGGTTGGGCCCATCGCCGTTCAGAAATCCCGAACCGTAGGTGAAATTGCCTGCCAGCCAGGCGTTCCATTTGAGCGCGGCTGCAAGTCCTGTGCTCAGCGTATCGCGCTGATCGTGATCGAGGAAGAAGAAGCCTTGCTCGGGGGGGCTGAAATCGGTGAGCCCACCAGTCACTGCTCCCATGCCTTCTGCCGACTGGTGCGAGTACGCGAGATGCGCGTCAATGCGGTGGAAGACGCGGGGAGAACGCAGAGTGGTTTCAAACCCGCGAACGCGGACGTGATCGATGGTTAGCGGGAGGAAGATGTTGGAATTTCCGATCACGTCATGATCGAAGAAATTGTGCGCGCCGTTGCGGAAATAATCCAGCTCGGCGTTCCATCCCTTTATGGGAATGGTGAGCCCGAATTCGTGTTCCTCGTCGCGCTCACCGCGCAACGGCAGAAAGCCGACATCCTGTCCGGCGGCAAACTGCAGCAGTGGACCGGAAATGGTGTCCAGTGGCGGCGCCTGATAGAAGCGGTCGTAGGATGCGCGCAATACCCAGCCCAGATGGGGAATACGAATTGCCGCTCCCAATCTCGGCGATGCCGCATTCTCGCTGATGGCTCCGGCGAAATGAGTGAGTCGAACTCCGCCATTCAGCGTGAGCCATGAAGTCGCCTTGTACTGGTCCTGGAGAAACACGGCTTCAAGTTGTCCGTTCACGATATCGCGTTCGGCGAAAACCGTGCGGCTGCCGTCATTCGCGACTAGCCCGAAGAGCTGGTTGTCGTGCTGGCCAAAGGCATAAATGCCGGCGCTGGCGTTGTGCTTGCCGTAGACCGCGCTCACTGAGACCTGTCCGCCGGCGTAGTTTGATCCACGATTGTCGGTCGCGGAAGGAACGTCGTTGGGGCCGCCTTCGAATGCTGCGCGGTTGAAGTGATAGAACGGCGAGACCGTCAGTACCAGATTGGGAGAGAAGGTGTGGATCCAGGAAAAATTACCGAACGCGTCCTGCTCGCGTTCACGATCGCTTACCAGCGCGGCTTGCGCTTCAGGATCGTTGGGAACCTGAAAGTGGTCCTGCCGCACTGAGCCCACGAAGCGCAGCTGATCGGCGGGCGTGGCGTTGTAGATCAGAGAAGTGAAGGCGCTGTATCCGTTCGAGCCGTCGTGGAGAACCACCGAGGTTGGGGTCTCCAGCCCCAAATCGGTCCGGTTTCCCGCCAGGCTGGTGTAGTAGGCGAACGTATCGGTGTGGCTGCCGAAGCTGAGTTGATCGTCAGTAAAGTTGTAGCTGCCATAGCTTGCGACAAGTTCTCCTTCGTTGTTGCGCTCGAATCCGGAGCGCGTAACAACATTGAAAACTCCATAACTTCGATCGCCGTAATCTGCGGAGAAACCGCCGCGTTCGGCCTCAAGATAATCGATGTCCTTGGGATCGAACTGCGGCCCGACGTTGCTGGCGATGTTGGTGTTGGGCACCGGAACTCCGTCGACGGCCCAAGTCACCTGGTGGCCGCCACGGATGTGAAGTTGATCATGCACGATGTACGCGCCGGGAACGTAGTCGGTGATCGCGGCCAGCGAATTTGCCTGATCGGCGCCCGGCGTTTGCGCTATTTCGCGGCGGCTCACCATACTCTCCGTCGTAGAAGAAGACGGATTCACGGTTTCCGCCTCACCTGAGACTTCTACGCTCTGCTGCACGCTGGCGATCGCCAACTGGACGTGCAGGTCCTGAGCATTATCAGAGCGGACGGTTGCGCTGAGTGTCTGGTCGGCAAAACCCTGGGCCGAAAAGCTTATTTGATAATCGCCGGCCGGAACTTCGGGAAACAGGAATTCTCCTTCATCGGTGGTGGAAGCTGTTCGGTGCCAGTCGCTCGTGGCCGCCTTGAGTGTGACTTCCGCGCCCCGGATGGGGCGATGCTGCGGATCGTGCACCACGCCTTTCAGGACTCCGAATACAGAGGCGTGTGCATGGACCGCGAGAAACAACAATGCGACTGGCAAGTACCTGCGCAACGTCATGAATTCCCTTCTTCCAAAGCACTCACGATGATCGGCGTGAAGCTGCCATGCAATGTGAGCGCATGCCGAGGCTGAATCGGACACTTTCCGGATTCAGAACTGTCGATCTTCTTTTCGGGAATTAAGAGTTGCGGGGAGGAGCGCGTCCGCGTCCAGCGTGCCTCGATGGCGAGGATGCCGGTGAGAGTTCACTAAGGCAGAGGGGTTGAATCTCATCCAGCAGCGACGACAAAGACGTTGCTGCTAATGCAGCCGAACTGGCCGCGGTATGCGCGCGGTGCTGCATCGGACAATCATTTTGAGAATGGAATCCTGCTTCGCCCGACAGGCTGGAAGCCATTGCTTCGCAGTGGTGCGCGCCGCCACGTCGGCAACATTCAGGAAGATTGCTTGAAGTTATCGCCGGCAACATCGGCGACATAAGCACGCCGAAGCAAAGCAGCAGCAGCGAACTGGCTAAGGACCGGCGCATGACATCGAGAATACACCGAATCGCTCCGGTGTGGGACGCGCGCGTCAGCCATGCTGTTCTAATTCAAGTCTGAATAGTGCCGCACGCCATTCACGGTGGCCTGATGGACCGGCGAGGGTTTCTGGTTGTAATAGTGTGTGACCACCTCCGGACCGTCATCATCGGCGAGTGCATGGGGCTTGTGCGTATGAGTGCGGGAGGCCGCCGGAACGCCCTGCCGCTGGGTGCGTGCCCGCGTTACGACTGGATGTGTGCTCAGCGTTACTCCCCCTGGTTCAAGGGGCCGAGTGGCCGTCTGTTGCGGCAGGATGTCGGCGGCGGGACGCCGGGCTAGCGAGATTCCGATGATCATCAGCGCCGCCATTGCCAGACCACCGATCAGGGCAACCCGTTTCGACGTCAGGTATTTGGACCAGTCAATGCGATGCTGCCACCAGGTGGCAACCGGCGGCGAAACCGGCTCTGGAGCGGCTGATGTTTGTTGCGGAGTCATTGCAACATGCTGCGGTTCGGAGCTGGGCTCGTCCCATGCGAGCTCTCTCTGCAGGGCAGGCACGGTCAGCTGCGCATCCGCTTCCTCCGCAGTGGGCGTTGCTGAACGCGGCGTCTCCGCTGCGAGCTGCCGCTCTTCGTTCCATGCCAGCGATTCCGTTTGGGGAAATTGAATCGGCGCTTTTTGCGGAACCTGCACCAGATCCTCGGCGGGAATTTCCCGAGGTTTGATGGCGTGCAGAATCTGTTCTCGCCTACGCTGGAGCCACTGCGCGGAGCCGGACAACGTGCCGGAAATCTTCTCGGCCGCGAGTTCGATAGAAGAGACAATGCCGTGTGCAGGAGTTTGCGCAGGGTCCACCGTGGAAATCGGGTATGCCGCGTCTTTATCCTCAGAGGCGCTAGCGGCGCCTGAGTGGAAGGTCACCACAGCAGGGGCAATCTCTGTTTCTACTTCTTGCTGCGCAACTGGGGCTGGGGGCAAATCCGCTTGTTCTACCGGCGGTAACTCTGATGTCGCCTCTTCAGGCGGCTCTGCATATGTAGATTGTTCTGCCGGATTTCGTCCGAATCCTAGTCGCTGGCCAATACGGCGAAAAAAAGGCATCAGCACGAATTCGCGTTCGGGGACGTAGGTTTCGTAATCGTCTGGGCTTTGTTGGCTGGGATCTCGAGGGTCTTGCGAATCAAACTGCGCCGTCATGCGCGGGCCTTTCGTAGCGGGAGCGAAGTACTCCCGAGTTCGAGCGGACGCAGATCTTTAGATGCAGAAAAGACTGCGCGCGCCGTCCCCAAAAAAGAATAGACCCGCAATCGTCTGGGAAGTTGCGCAGGAGCCAGGTTATCCGCACACACGCGCAAGAGACGAAAACTGGTGATTTCGCGATTTGGTGATTTAAATCACCCGATCACCCGATCACGAAATCACCCGATTCTTTCAGTGCATGTGGGCGAAGTCCATGCCTTCGGCATATTGCAAACCGGCAATCATTTTGGCCCGATATTGGACTTCGAGATACGCCTTCAGGATCTCAATGTGCATCTGTTCGCGCTCAGCCGGACGTGTGCAGGAGGTGCGGGCGCTGTCGAGCGCGAGATAACGGTCATGAGCTTCGAGGAACTTGGTTACCACGATGGAGTTCATGACTAACCAATGTAGAAGCCGGAATCGAAACCCCGCTATCCCACAAAAGCCTTAGTACCCGGCCCGAATGTATCTGGCATTCTGAGACGCTTCACAATCCCTTGCTTTCTCGAAATTCCCGCACCACCTCAACAACGTCGCGATGCTCGCCATCCACTGCATAGTTCAGCCGGCGCATCTCCTCATCTGAAATGGTGTTGCGAAGTTCCTCGAGCACGGGCCCGAGCCGCGGAAAACGGCGCAGGGCGTTGTCACTGATTACAGGCACGGCTTCATAGGGAGGAAAATAATGCAGGTCGTCGGCGAGCACGACCATGCCTAAGGCTGCGATCAGGCCATCGGTGGCATTGCCTGCTGCTAAATCGATTTGACGGTCTTTGAGTGCGCGATAAAGCAGACCAAGATCCATCACCCGCGGCTTTTCGGCAAAGTTCAAATGATATGCGGCGGCAAAACCTGCGTATCCGTCAGGGCGTTCCAGGAACTCGTAGCCGCACCCGAATTTCCAGTGGGGCGCGTATCTTGCTGCTTGCGACAGTTTGGTGATCCCGATTTGGCGTGCATCATCACCGCGCATCACCATGGCAAAAGAGTTGTTGAAGCCGAATGGAGGGCCCACAGTGAGGTGGAAGCGGCGGGCGTATTCCCGCTTCACTTCGTCGAATACCGTCCGCGGATCCGAGCTGGGCTTCTCTTTCAGGATGGCGGTCAAGGCTGTGCCGGTATATTCGGGATACAGATCGATGCGGTCGGCCAGCACTGCCTGATGCGCGATATAGCTTCCTGCAAGATAAAACCTGCGCTCCACCGGCACGTGCAAGCGCGATTCAATGTGCTGCGCCATCAACTCCGCCAGCACCACCTGCTCCGTAAAATTCTTAGAGCCAACAACGATGCGGCCGGAGTGCGACGGGCGGCAGCCGCAAAGCGACAACGCAACAATCAGAAGCAGCAAGACGGCTTTCATCGCGGCGTTCGCAAGCGCTTTTCTGCAAATCCCAGCGCCAGGTCCGCAAACAGGGCCAGCAGAGCCGCGGGAACGGCGCCAGCGAGGATGAGTTGATCATTCACCATGGCCACACCACGGAAAATCAGCTCTCCCAGACCACCGGCGCCAATTGCAGCCGCGATCGTGGCCACGCCAACTGCGGTCACGGTGGCGATGCGGATGCCCGCCACGATAAAAGGGGCGCTCAGCGGTAGCTCGATTCGCAGCAGCAGGTCACGATCGGTCATTCCCATTCCGATAGCAGACTCGCGGACTGCAGGATCGATGCCCAGAATCCCCGTGTAGGTGTTGCGCACGATCGGCAATAACGCGTAGAAAACGAGAGCGACGATGGCCAGCCGGTCCGCGCGCTCCCCCAGCCAGGGCGCTGGCAGAAGGAATCCGAACAGCGCCAGACTGGGAATGGTCTGCAACACGTTCGTACTGCCCAGCACCGGCTTACGCAGCCATGCCCGGCGGCTCACCAGAATTCCCAAGGGCACGCCGACCAGAATTGCAATCAGCATCGCCACGCCCACAAGCCACAGATGCTCCCACGTGAGCGTGAGGATCTGGCCGCGATTTCGATAGAAAAAGTTAAGCATCAGGAGCCTGCTGTAGGAGCGCGGCCGCCCTCGGCCGGATCTCATTTTCCGCAGCACTCAAGTCAACGTTTGGCCGAGGGCGGCCGTGCTCCTACAGCGCAGCTTGATGCCGAAACGGGGAGATGTACTGCTGTACGGTTTTATCATTCGAACGGGCAAACTCGTCTTTGCTGAAGGCCCCCGCGAGTCGTCCGGCCTCAAACAATGCCAGCCGCGAGCCCAGCAAGAGTCCCTCTCGCAAATCGTGCGTCACCATCACCACCGTCTTTCGCAACCGCTGTTGCAACCGAAGGAACTCGTCCTGCAGTTCCGAACGGGTGATGGGGTCGAGCGCGCCGAAGGGCTCATCCATCAGCAGGATCTCGGGATCGGCGGCGAGCGCCCGCGCTACCCCAACCCGCTGGCGCTGGCCTCCAGAAAGTTGATGAGGATAACGAAACGCCAGACTGCTCCGATCCAGTCCCACAACTTCCATCAACTCGGCAACTCGGGAAACAGTGCGCTGCCGGGGCCAGTGTTCCAGATTGGGAACCACCGCAATGTTCTGCTCGACGTTGTAATGAGGGAACAGCCCCGAATCCTGAATCACATAGCCAATGGAGCGGCGCAACGCAATCGGGTCCCATTCCGTTGTGCTCCTGCCGCCAACAACAACACTGCCTGCGGTAGGAGCGATGAGGCGATTGATCAGCTTGAGGGCGGTGGTTTTGCCGGCGCCGCTGCGGCCCAGTAGCACCACCGTCTCTCCGCGCGCCACGGAGAAGCTGATGCCATCGAGGATTCTCGGGCCTGCTGGAGCTTGATAGGAGACACTGCGGAACTCGATTGCAGGAAATTTTGCCGCGTCTTCGCCCGCTGCATCCATTTGCAGGATGGTATCGCATCGTGAGTTTCGCGACAGGCGGAGCCGCACACAAACGCGACCGTGCCGGTGCGCGGACCCGGCAACAAGATCGAGAATGGCGCCGGACTGCCTCTGGACCGCTCAGGACGAGCTCTGCCGCCAACCCGAGCTGCTGCTTTTCACTACAATAGGTAATAGCCGCGCCACTCGGGTTTGATTCCCAGAGGAGAGAAATACGTGAAGAAATTGTTCAGCATCCTATCCGTTCTTGCCTTTGCTGCGTCCATGAGCTTGGCTCAGAGCACGAGCAGCGCGGGCCAGTCCAGTACGTCCGGATCCAACGCGTCGCAGAACACCAGCACAACCACAACGAAGACCAAGAAGCATCATCATCGTCGCCATCACAAGAAGAACGCGAACACCAACACTGACCAGACCAGTCCTAGTTCGACCGGCAGCAATCCGAAATAGCTTCCACAATGTTCATAGAGACGGGCATGCCCCGTCTCTTTTTTGTTTTCAGATCGAATAATTCCAGGCAAAACCCGGCCGGTGCCAGCCGTTCTACTGACTCCTTGCAGTGAAGCATGCCGCTTTCGCTGGCGATCCATGCTCATGAAGAAAGTTGCAGTGATTGTGAGCAGAAACTCCGGATGCTATGCTGTGCGCCTCTATGCGCCACGAAAGAACTTGCTCCTGTGTTCTCCTTGTATCCCTCCTCTGCACCGTTTCGGTATTCGCGCAAACTGCTGAACAACGCACCTCCGCTTACTTCGATTCCATTCGCAAAAATCCTCTCTTGCTCGAAGCCTTTGTTCGGGAGATGCCCAAAGGCGGGGACCTTCACAACCATCTGAGCGGCGCGGTTTATGCCGAGCACTACATTGCGATGGCGGCTGCCGACAACCTGTGCGTAGACAAGAAGACCATCTCCTTTGCGCAGCCGCCCTGCGACAGTGGCAATGGCCTGATTTCGGCCGCGGACCTGGAAAAAGACTCCGTTCTCGACCGAGAACTGATCGACGCGCTTTCCATGCGGGCGTTTCAGCCGCGCGAGTACGAATCCGGCGAAGACCATTTTTTCGATACGTTCGGTAAGTTCAGGTTGGTATCGAGCGTGCACACCGGAGAGATGCTGGCCGAGGTGGCCTCGCGCGCCGGACACCAGAACCAGTATTACCTCGAACTCACGCTGGGACTCGACCGCATTTCCGCGGCGCTCGGAACCAAAGTTGGATGGGACGACGACTTTAACCGTCTCGCCGGCAAGCTGGCTGAAGCCGGAATCAACGATGCCGTCGCGCAAATGAAGGCCGCGCTGGATCGGGCAGAGGCACAGAAAGATGAAATTCTCGGTTGCCGCAGTGGTCATCCCGATCTGGGATGCAAAGTCAGCATCCGCTACATCTATGAGGTTTACCGCGGCACTCCGCGGGAGCAGGTGTTTGCCGAGACGATGGCCGGCTTCCTGATCGCGCATGAGGGCGACCGCCGCTTTGTTTCTGTCAATCCGGTGATGCCAGAGGACGGCTACACCTCCATGAACGACTACGAGCTGCACATGAAGATCTTCGCCTACTTCCACAAACTTCATCCCGGCGTCCACCTCACCATGCACGCGGGAGAACTTGCCCCCGGTCTGGTGCCCCCACAGGGACTGCGATTCCACATCCGCGAGGCCATAGAAATCGCGGGCGCAGAGCGCATCGGTCACGGTGTGGATATAATGCAGGAAGATCGTCCACTCGAGTTATTGAAGGAAATGGCGCAGAAGCACGTTGCGGTGGAGATCTGCCTTACCAGCAACGATCAGATTTTGGGTATCAGCGGAGACCGGCATCCCTTTCCCGTTTACCTGAAGTATGGAGTGCCTGTGGTGATCGCAACTGACGATGAAGGCGTCTCGCGCTCCGATCCCACGCACGAGTATTTGCGCGCCGCGCAGACCTATGGACTGACCTATGCCGAGCTCAAGAAGCTGGTAAAGAACTCGATTCAGTACAGCTTCGCCGAGCCAGAATTGAAGGCCAAGCTGCTGAGGGATCTCGACGAGGGCTTCCGAGAATTTGAGAAAGAAGTTCAGTACCGCCCGCAGTAGCGGGTGGGTGATGCCATAATTACCCATCTGCTACCGCAGATGGTACTGATACGCGGCTCCGACGCTACCATTCTCCTGCTTTCACCAGCTTGCGGATTTTCCTTTTGATTAAGTCGCGCTTCAGCGCGCTCACGTGCGACATGAAGAGCTTGCCATTGAGGTGGTCGGTCTCGTGCTGGAGGGCTCGAGCGAGAAGCTCTTCGCCTTCGGCTTCAAACCATTTGCCGGTCACATCCTGGGCGCGAACGCTGCATTTCATTGCCCGGGAGACGTTCTCGCGAAAGTCAGGCAGGCTGAGACAGCCTTCGCTGTGGGTTTGCTTGCCGTGCTTCTTGATGATCTCAGGATTAATAATCACCATCTTCGCCGCGGGGTCCTCTTTGAAGCTGCAATCGATTACCGCGATGCGCCTGGGAATCCCGATCTGCGGGGCAGCGAGTCCAACTCCATGCGCCGCATACATGGACTCGAACATGTCTTCGACGAGTTGCTTCAACTCTTCATCGAAGATCGTAACGATCTCAGAAGGTTTGTCCAAAATGGGATTGCCATACTTCACGATGGGATAGATCATTGGCGTCGTTGGTCAATGCTCTTCGGGGTCAATACTCCTGCGCTTGCTTTTTGTAGGCACGATAATTGCGTTCAAACTCCATTGCGGAATCTCCGCCAAACTTCTCCACGGCTGCCTTGCCCAAGGTGAGTGCGACCATGGCTTCGCCGGCCACTCCGGCGGCAGGAACCACGCACACGTCAGAGCGTTCATAAGCTGCCTTGACCGGCTCGCGGCTGGCGAAGTCCACTGACTCGAGCGGCCGGCGCAATGTCGAGATCGGTTTCAGATATCCGCGAACCACAATGTCCTCTCCATTGGAAACGCCGCCTTCGATTCCGCCGGCATTGTTGCGCGCGCGCGTGAATCTCGTGAAATTATCGTCGCCGTTGCGCTCCGCAGCATAGCCAATCGGATCGTGCACCTCTGATCCGAAGGAGGCAGCCGCAGCGACTCCGCGCCCGATCTCCACCGCCTTTACCGCCTGCAGCGACATCACGGCCGCCGCAAGTTGCGCGTCGAGACGCTCATCCCAGTTCGCATAAGTTCCCAAACCGGGAGGGACATGGCGTCCAATGACTTCAAAAATGCCGCCGACAGAATCGCCGGTGCGCAGCGCCTGATCGACCTCTGCCTTCATCCGCTGCTCGGCTTCTGAGTCCGCGCAGTTCAGAAAGACTTCTTGGCGCGAGTTCAGCGCCTGCATTTGCGGCCAATCCGGAGTTGCGTCAGAATGCGCTTTGCCGATCGCGATTACATGGCTAAGCACCTCGGCGTCAATGCTCTTGAGCAGCAGTTTCGCAATGGCTCCCACCGCCACTCGCGCCGCCGACTCACGCGCTGACGCGCGCTCCAGCACGTATCGGGCTTCCGGCAAGTTGTACTTGATCGCGCCGGCAAGGTCGGCGTGTCCAGGACGTGGAGAAGCCACCCTCTTGTGTTTGGTCGGATCGCCCGCTCCCACGGGCAGCGCCTCTTCCCAGTTCTTCCAATCTTTGTTCTCCAACCGTACCGAAATGGGAGACCCAATGGTCCGGCCATGGCGCACGCCGGAAATGAAGTGAGCGGTATCCCGTTCGATGCGCATGCGGCCGCCGCGTCCGTAGCCCTGCTGCCGTCGCCAAAGCTCATGATTCACGAACTCCTGGTCAACTTCGAGGCCAGCCGGCACTCCGGAGAGAATGGCAATCAGTGCCTCTCCGTGCGACTCTCCGGCAGTGCAAAAACGCAACATGAATTCAGGATTTTACAGCACACCGCAGAACAAGACGCGGATCGTGCGCATGGGACGCGGATCGAGAGAAGGATTGCCTACCCTTAAGCAGAAAAGGCCGGCAACTCACGCCGGCCTCTGCATCGAACCCTGACATCAGTGTGGCAGTTCCGGTTGTTGTTGCGTCTGCGGCATCTGCGGTGGCTGTTGTGGCTGCTGCTGCGGTTGAGCCTGCGTGGGTTGCGTTTCGGTTGACTGTCCGGGGGCAGACTGTCCTCCCTGGGCAGATGCGATATCGCCGATCGGTTCTCCCGATACGACCATCTCCACGCGCCGGTTTTGCTGGCGCCCGGCAGCGGTAGCGTTAGTTGCCACCGGATCGTTCTGTCCAAAGCCTTGCGCAGTGACATTGTTTAGATTAATCCCCTGCTGGACGAGGTAATCCCGTACCGTCATGGCGCGCTGTTCTGAGAGGCGCTGGTTGTAGTCTGGGGTGCCAGTGGTATCGGTATAGCCCTCGACCTGCAGTTTCAATCCGGGATACGCCAGCAGGATTCCGGCGACCTTCGCCAGCTTCTCCCGTGCGCCTGGCTTTAGCGTGTACTTGTTGGTATCGAAGAGCACATCGGACATGTTGACGATTAGCCCGCGCGCGGTGTCGCGCGTCTGCAGAATCGTATTGAGTTGCTGCTCCAGCCGCTGGCGTAAAGCGGCCTTTTCCTGCTCGGCCTGCTGTGCCTGCTGTTGCGCTTGTTGTGCCTGCAATTGCGACTGCTGGGCTTGTTGTTCGGCCTGTTGACGTTGTTGCTCGGCTTGCTGGCGCTGCTGCTCGGCAGCCTGCTGATCAGCCAACGCCTGCTGGCGGGCTTGCTCCGCCTGTTGTTGGGCCTGTTCCGCCTGTTGACGCGATTGTTGGGCAGCTCGCAGGTCTTGTTCTGCTTTAGCCCGTTGTTCAGCTTCACGCTGTTGCTGGGCTTGAGCATCGGCGGCTTGAGCGCGCGCCTCTTCCACGCGCTGGCGCTCGCGCTCCTGCTGTTGCGCCACGCTCTGTTGCTCGCGACGTCGAATCGCGATCACACGTGCATCTTCGGCGTTTTGCGCGGCTTCGCGAGCTGCAGTTCCAATCGGCTTGCCTTGCTTGCGGCGATAGTAGTCTTCCGCGCGGTCTAAAGATGCCTGGGCTTTGGCCAGACTGTCGGGAGCGTACTGATCGGCTTCAGCAGCCTCTGCCAGACGCACTGCATTGCGCGCTTCCAGCAAGCTCAGCGGGACTTTCTTGTCATAAGCAACCGGCTCGATGTGCTTGGGATTGCCCATCATCAGGTACTCGCCGCGGGGCAGCAGTTCGTACTTGGCGGTGACCTCTTCCACTTTACCTTTGGTATCGGGCAGGACTTTGTTTTCCAGCACGACGGCATCGCTCGGTTGGGTGACTGCGAAGTAAGGTTCGGCAGTCACGATCATGCCAAAGGTCTGCAAATCGGTGGTGACATCGAGTTGTGCATGATCGTCGTTGACGGGCAACTCACCCAGGTTCTGTGCCCGACCTTCGGGCGTGATCGCCCACAGCACATAGGTCAGGTACTCGGGACCATATGCGCTGGCCGGGCCGAGGTGATCAAACTTCGCCGAGATCACGACGCGCCCATGGCGGCTGTCCACGTGGGCTTCGCCTTTTGCCTGAGGCATGATCGAAGTGCCGGCGAACCCGATCTTGGTGGTGCCGCCGAGATGGTTATAGTTCACCGCGTCGATTGACCGGCTCACAACCTGCACTTTGAAAATGGGAACGTTTTCCCCATTTGGGCCGGTAGTCGAGCTGCTGGGCATCCCGCTTTGGTCCTGACTGGCGGGTGGCTTTGACGTGGGATTCGGTACCTGCGCTGCCGCCCACGAGCAGAGAATTACAAGCAGAGTGGAAAGTTTGAGCTTCATGGAATCACCTCTGAAATGGCACAAGTGAAACGGGGAACAGTGCTTTTATTTTGAGATGCGTGTCAGATGAGAAAGGAGGGTCAGGTGGAAATCCCGAGCACCTCTCGTCGAGCTGGTAGAGAGGCAGCATCGCTGCCGCTGCTCTGTCTGTTTAAGACCGTTGGAATTGAGCAAATGCTTCGTGTCTGCCTGCAAATGCTGAATACTCGGCCGGAGTTCCCGGTGTAAACTTTCCGCATGTCCGATGGGTCGCAGCCGCGCACTTTACTCTGGATTATGGTGGGAGGAGGAGCATTCTTCCTTTTCACGCTGCTGGTATTTTCTCTGCTGTTTTTCAGCGTTCGCGGCAATAGCGAAGATGAATTCGAGTTTGGCGGGAGCGGCCCGAAGATCGGGGTCATTGATGTGGAAGGAGTTATCTTCCAAGCCAAGCCATTCGTCGATGACCTCAAACGTTATGCCGACGACTCATCGATTAAGGCAATCATCCTGAGAATCGATTCGCCTGGCGGCGGAG
The DNA here is from genome assembly GCA_025980765.1 of Terriglobales bacterium. Classification (GTDB taxonomy): domain Bacteria; phylum Acidobacteriota; class Terriglobia; order Terriglobales; family Acidobacteriaceae; genus Gp1-AA112. The sequence goes on along the minus strand of JAICXB010000019.1, from coordinate 30,368 downwards.
CTGCCGCGTCGCAGGAAATGTACGACGCTGTCCGCCGGGTCCGCGATCAGAAGAAGAAGATGGTTGTGGCTTCGATCCAGACTGTGGGGGCCAGCGGCGCTTATTACATCGCCTCAGGTGCAAACAAGATATATGCCAATCGCGCGAGCATCGTCGGCAGCATCGGAGTAATCGCTGAGTGGGTCAACTACGGTGACCTGCTGCATTGGGCCAAGCTGAAGGAGGTAGTCCTCACCGAAGGAGCTCTCAAAGATGCCGGAGATCCCGCGCGCGAGATGACTCCGGCAGAGCACGAATACCTGCAAAGTCTCATTACCGACATGTACGGCCAGTTCATCCACGACGTCGCCGAGGGTCGCAAGTTGAAGGAAGAAGATGTGAGGAGCATTGCCAGTGGACGCGTGTGGACCGGCGAAGAGGCGCTGCCGATGAAGTTGATTGACCAGATTGGCGGCTTCCAAGCGGCGGTGGACGACACTGCTAAGGCAGTTGGAATTCACGGGGAACCCACGATGGTACATCCGGCGAGGCCGAGACACACGTTGCTTGACCTGTTCTTTGGCGATGCAACTCAATTTCTGCCCGACCGCGCCCGCATGATGCAGACGAACGTGAGCTTCTTGTATCTGTGGCGGTGAGTGCAGCTTCCAGGTTTCAGCCGGGTTGGAGACGAACATTTATTGCTTTTCCAGATGCAATAACCAAAATGTTTGGCCGGTAAAGAGAAGCAGCGGATTGCGGGAACCTGAAAGCCGGGAGCTGATGGCTGGGGCAAGCCGCCATTTCCCCCTTGACGGAACGCCGCATCTCAGGTGGAATGTACAACTTATGACCAAGGCCGACCTCATCGAAGAAGTGGCTCGGATCACCGACGTCACCCGGCGGGACAGCGAGGTGATTGTCGAAACTATCTTCGACAGCATCGTGCATTCCTTGCGCGCCGGAGACAAAATCGAAATCCGCGGCTTCGGCAGTTTCCGCACCCGCCAGCGTAACTCGCGCGTGGGCCGAAACCCCAAAACGGGCGACCGCGTCGAGGTCCCAGCCAAGAAGATTCCTTTTTTCAAGCCCAGCAAGGAGCTAAAGGATCTCGTCAACGTGGAAGGTGGCCCCTCGAGCCCATCCACAGTTTCTGGCGGCGAGTCCAACGCGGGATAGCTGGCTTGGCGTGAGGATTCCCGGCAGTCCAAAAGGATTATCCTCGCGAGAACAACGAATCCCACTCATCCTTCCCCGCCAGCGGTTTTGACGCGACTTTCAGGTTTGACTGCACATGTTCCTTGCGGCTCATGCCGATGAGCGCCGTGGTCACGCCGGGAGCCGAGCGGGCGAACTGAATCGCGGCTTCAGCATCGCTGTCGCAATGCATGCGCTCGCGGACGAATGACGGCAACCTGGCGGCGAGCCTTCCCTGCATCAGGGTTGCACTTGTGACCACGGCGATTCCCAACTCCTCCGCCAGTTGCAGCGTTGATACGGGAGCTGCGCCGGTTTGTTGATTGTGCAATGTAAAAGCTTCGGGCAGTCCCAGATTGAAAGGAAGCTGAATCGCGCGGAAATGGTGCCGTTGTCCTCCAACTTCTTGCGCGATCGATTCGATTCTCGCTAAATCCAGGTACTCACGCGATGACGGGTCCTGACGATATCCATTCCATGTAGCCGTCCCGTAGATGCGGATCTTTCCTTCTTCCGCTGCGGTTTCGAGAACCCTAAACGCTGCATGCACGCGGCCGTAGAAAACTTCGCGGCTCACCTCACTCAACTGCTGCTCCGGATTGTGAAGATAAAACAAATCAATAGTTTCGATTCCCAAATTGCGCCGCGATCGCTGGATCTGATCGGCCAGGTAGCTGGGAGCGATGCAATGCATTCCGCCCACCAGTTCGCGCTGTGGGACGATGCCGGTGTCTATGTACTCCGTCATGAAGTAGGCGCGGGGATCGGCAGGAACGCTGGCGTCGTAGGTGAGGTAACCGGCCTTCGTGCAGAGAAACATCTCGTCTCGCGCAATGCCGGACTCCATCAGCTTCGCAATGGCCCATCCAATGCTGCGTTCAGATCTCTGAAAGCGGTAGTTGATCGCGCTGTCGAGCACATTCACGCCGGAGCACACCGCTTCCATCACAGCTTCGGCATAGTGCGTGTCGGTGGCAGCGTCCGGCTCGCCGAGGTAGGTGCCAAGACCCACGGACGAGAGCCACAGGTCAGCGACGTCGAGAACGTGACTTGGGGCCCGCAAGTGACCGGCGGCTGAAAGATCAGGGAAGCGTGCGCGAAATCGCGCTGTGCCCGAGGCGGTTGCATGTCCCGCAATCATCCGAGCAGTCTAGCAGCCGCGGACCGTGTGCCTATGCGCTGGCGGCTTCCGAACCGAGAGGCAGGAAATATTGCGTGCCGCGCACCGGTTCTGACAATCTCCGCAGCAGTTCCTGCAAATCCTGGTGATGATCGACAAAATCGATGTCATTGGTGTTCACCACCAGCAGGTCCGATGCGGTGTAGTGGAAGAAGAAATGCTCATATGCCTTCACCACTTCCTCGATGTAATCGTCACTCACGCGCGATTCGCCGGGAGCATTCTTTCGCCGCAGCCGCTTCTTCAATACATCCGGGCTTGCCTGCAGATAGATCACAAGATCGGGATTCGTGAGTTGCTCGCGGAAGCAGTTGTAGTAGCGGTTATAAACTCCCAGCTCGGCGTCATTGAGATTGATACACGCGAACAGTTTGTCTTTTTCGAAGATGTAGTCGCATACGATAGTTTTGTGCGGCGTGCGCTCCAGTGCGCGGAGCTGCTCGAATCGGGCAATCAGGAATGCGAGCTGCGCCTGGAAAGCAGCTCCGGCTTCGCCTTGATAGAACGCCGATAAGAACGGGTTCTGCTCGGGCTCGGCGACGCGTTGACCACGCAGGCGGTCGGCGATAATCTGCGCCAGCGTGCTTTTTCCGACTCGGATAGGACCTTCGACGGCAATATAGCGGGGAGGTTCGAAGAGATTGGCCATGGTACAGGTCTGCTCGGCAGCATAGCTCGTAAAAGAAGCAATAAGCAATAGGCGAAAATCAGCAATAAGCGGTAAGCGATAAGGCAAAGCCGCGATGAATACCATGCCTGCCGTTTGCTTATTGCTTATCGCCTATTGCTTATTGATCATCGGCTAGAATCACTTCCGTGATCGCGGCCATTACGACAGCAGGAGTTGCGGCGGGAGCTTCGCTGCTGGGCTACAACTGCTTTTCTCCGACTTCGCAGCTTTATGGCCGGACTGTCACCTACTGCCCGCAATCCGATCAGCTTGCGTTGACTTATGACGACGGTCCGAATGACCTTCATACGGAACGGCTGCTGGAACTGCTGTCCGAGCGTCAGGTTCGTGCAACGTTCTTTTTGATCGGAAATTTCGTCAGAGCGCGTCCACAAATCGCGCGCGCGATTGCCGCTGGTGGACACGTTATCGGGAACCACACTCAGAGCCACCCGAATTTGCTGCTGCTTTCGTCGCGCGGCATCCGACAGGAAATTTCAGACAGCTCCAAAGCCATCGCCGACGTGGTGGGCGCAAATGTATCGTGGTTCCGTCCACCTTTTGGAGCGCGGCGTCCTCTGGTGCTCAGGATCGCGCGCGAGCTGGGACTGAAGCCCGTGATGTGGAGCGCTACCTGTTTTGATTGGAAAGCGACGACTGCTGCAGTGATCGAGGCCAATGCGCGCCACAAGATCGATGGGGAGCGCCGCCGGGGACACATTGTCCTGCTGCACGACGGTGGACACTCGCAACTCGGCGCCGATCGCAGTCACACCGTTGAAGCCAGTCGATTGCTCATTGAGAGATATCAACGGGAGTACCGCTTTATTACTGTCGATGAAATGTAAGCTGCGCAGCTGCGAAGCTTCGTAGCTTGGAGCTAACTGGCGTATCATTTGTGCATGGCAAAGGCGAGCACTGACGCTTTCGAGCTGGGATGTCCCTGCTGCGGGGCCCTGCTCAAAGTGGATCCCGACACCCGATCGGTGATCGCATATACGCCGCCTGCTCGTCCTAAGACCTTCAACGATTTTGAAGAAGCCGCGCGTGCCATGCGCGAGCAGGAGAGCCGGAAGGAATCACTCTTCCGCCAGGCGGTTGACGCCGAAAAGCAAAAAGCCAGTGTGTTGGAGCGCAAGTTCCAGGAAGCGGTGAAGCGCGCCAAAGAGACTCCTGACACCGGCAAGCCAATACGCGATTTCGATCTGGATTGAAAAACAGCAATAAGCGATAAGCTATAGGCAATAAGCAAGAGCAGGTCGCGATGCCGGGCCGGCTTTTGCTTATCGCTTACTGCTTATCGCTTATTGCTTCCTCCATGATTGCTCATCTCCGCGGACGCATACTGCAGAAGTCTCCCGATCACGTCATTGTCGAAGCTGCCGGCGTGGGATACCAGGTTGCGATTACCGTCTCCACGTTCTCGGATTTACCTGGTGAAGGCGCTGAGACCCAGCTTTACATCCACACTCATGTGCGGGAAGACACGTTGGCGCTGTATGGCTTTCTGCGCTCCGGCGAGAAACAACTGTTCGAGCGGCTGATATCTGTTAGCGGAATTGGTCCGAAGCTGGCGATGACGGCGCTCAGCGGCATGGCGGCGGATTCGCTGATTGCGGCATTGCGCGGCAATGATCTTACCGCCCTGACCCGGATTCCCGGAGTGGGAAAAAAGACTGCTGAGCGCATGGTGCTGGAGCTGCGCGACAAGCTACAAAGCTTCGCTCCTTCGGCGGCCATCCCGGCCGTGAGCCAAATGGATGAAGACGTGGTTTCAGCACTGGTCAATCTCGGTTACCAGCGGCCCGCCGCGGAGCAGGCGCTGAAACGGGCTGTGTCCGTTGTCGCCAAGGGCGCCTCTTTCGAGCAGCTCTTTCGGCAGGCGATGTTGGTACTGCAGAAATAGGAGGTCGCGCTTTTGCTCGCACCCGCTGCGTCAATAGCCGCTCCCTACGATAAGAGCTATAGTGCGATCATGCTGCGAAACGCGATTCTTCTTCTGCTTGCAATCGCGTGTCTTCCTTTACGGTCATCAGCAAAGCTTCCCGCAATGCCGCTCAATGCGAGCCTGTTTGGTCTGTTTGGCGGCGGTAAGCCTCAGCCACCTCCCGGCTGGGTGCTGCACAAACAAAGCGCCAGCTTCGACAGCAGCAAGCTAGGCCCCGCCGACCGCGACTGCGGCAACTGGGGATGGGCGGCCGGGGTGGTAGACATGGCGCGTACCCAGGGAGTCCGCCTCAATCAGCAATATTTGGTGGACCGGCTCTATGGAGGGTCTCTGTGCCTCGATGAGCCCGGTGATGTTAATCAACTGGCGCAGTCCATCAGTCACGATTACATCTTGCCGGACGGCCAGAAGTTTTCATTGCAGGCGCAATTCACTCCCGGCGCTCCCACCCAAGCCGATCCGCTGATTGTTTCAGTGCGCCAACATATGCCGCTGATGCTGTTGTGGCACAACCACGCGTATCTGCTGGTTGGATTGAATTGGGACGAATACATCGCTCCCACCGGTAACAAGATGTTCATGATCAACGAATTGCGGCTCTTCGACCCTACCGGAGTGGGGAAAGATCGCGAGCTCAGCTTTCTTCGCGGTCGCGACAACCCCGATGATTTGAATGGCCAACTCGCAATCACCTTAGTACTCAAGTAGCAAATCCTGCATCTATTTCGGGTGAAGAGCGGACACTCACTCTGGCCGGATGTGCAAAGTTCGTCTCTTCCCCGCAGCCGCGCTATGTCTCCATTACGTATGCTCTTCGTCGACGACGAGCCCAACATACGGCTCACGCTCCCGCAAATTTTGCGCATGCACGGGCACGACGTCCTGGCCGCTTCTTCAGTTTCTGAAGCGCTCGCCGCGATTCACGCGCATAAGTTCGACGTTTTGATTTCTGACCTGAACATTGGCGCGCCCGGAGACGGATTTACCGTGGTCAGCGCAATGCGGCGCACGCAGCCCGAATGCCTGACATTGATCCTCACCGGCTATCCCGGTTTCGAAACCGCGTTGCAGGCGATTCGCAGCCAGGTAGACGATTATCTGGTGAAGCCAACGCAAATTCAGCAGTTAGTGGAAACCATCGAACGCAAACTGCTCGAGCGCAAGCCGCATACACCCATGCCGATGAAGCGCGTGGCAGATCTTTTGCGCGATCATCACGAGGAAATCGTGAAGCGCACGCTGGACGCCGTTGGCAAAACGTCGGGGGCGGATGTCGCGCTCGGTTTTCCAGAGCTCGTAAATGGCATAGCAGATGCCATGTGCTTGCAAACTGAACCTCAGACACTTGCATGCGCCACAGAGCATGGGCGCTTACGACGGACGCAGGGAAGCACCGTGGCGGAAATCTTCCACGAGTTTCGCGCCTTTGAACGAATCGTCTACGAAGTTGTGCAGGAGAATCTGCTCGCGATGGACGTGAGCAATCTTGTTCCCGATTTGAGAATGTTCAACGATCGCGTGCAGGACGCCATGCAGCGTTCGGTGGATGCGTATCTCTCAGAACGGGCGGCAGCGTAAGTCTCCAAAGTGCGGTACGGCGCCCTCGCCTATGTGGATGGAGCGAGTCACAGCCGAGAGCAGCTGCGCCACATGGAGATCTAATACGGCAGGAACACCGAAAATGTTGTTCCGTGCGAGCGCCCGGTAGAACTCTTCAAGCGAATGCTTCCGCTGTGCTTCTGCACTACACCTTCTGAAACCCACAAACCCACGCCGGTCCCGCGCTCACCTTTCGTGGTGAAGAATGGTTCGAAGATGCGGTGGCGCAGGGCTGCGGGAATTCCGGGACCATTGTCGGCGACCAGCACACGAATGCCGCGGGCCTGCGTCCTCCAATTCCGACCATCTTTCACTCGCGCCTTTACTGTGCCGCCGCGTGGCACCGCGTCCACCGCATTGACGATCAGATTGGAAAAGACCTGCCGCATCTCTCCGGGAAAAGCGGGCACCGTCGCCTCGCTTTCGAGCTCCGCCGCGAGCTTCACAGTCTTGTTCTGCGCGCCGGCGGCATAGAGTTGCACAACATCGCGCAGCAAGTCGGAGATGTTTACCTCCGTCGGCGCCGCAGCCTCGCGATAAAATCCCAGCGCCTGCTTGGCGATGTGTCCGATGCGATTCACTTCGTCGGCCGCGAGTTGAGCGTACTCGCGCGCTTCAGGGTCGAGAGAGGCATTGTGCTGCAGCAGGTAAATCAGGTGCGTGACCGCCTCGAGCGGATTGTTGATCTCGTGCGCCATCGTGCCTGCGAGTCGTCCGGTGGCGGCGAGCTTTTCCGTCTTGCGTAATGCGTCGGCGGCCCGATTGCGCTCGGTCACATCCCGTGCGATGGTCGATGCCCCGGTGATCAGGCCGCTTGCGGTGCGAATCGGAGAAATCGCCAGTGAGACTTCCAGCGGCTTGCCGTCTTTGCGCAGGTGTACCGTTTCGCAGTGCTCGACCAGCTCTCCGCGGCGCACACGGCTCAGCATTTCCTCCATTTCCTCGAGTTTCTCCGGAGGCGAAAGAGCGGAGACTGATTGGCCAACGATCTCCTCGGCCGTATATCCGTACATGCGTTCAGCACTGGAGTTCCAACTAGTCACCACTCCTTGCAGATCTTTGCTGTAGATCGCATCGTCAGAGGTCTCAACGATTGATGCCAGGCGGAGGAGGGCTTCCTCTGCGCGCTTCTGGTCATCGATATCGGTGAATGTTCCCAGCCAGCGCACGATTTCGCCACTCTCATTGCGCAGCGGCAGGGCCCTGGCGAGATGCCAGCGATAATTTGCCGCCACACTGCGCAGGCGAAGCTCGGCTGTGAATGCTTTGCCGGATGCAATGCAGGCTTCCCAGTTCTGACGCACACCGGCTTCGTCTTCAACGTGAACGCGTTCCAGCCAAGGCTGATTTGCTGATTGCACGCCGCCGGCATATTCATGCCAGCGTTGGTTGAAGTACTCGGGAGAACCGTCTGGAGCGCAGGTCCAGACCATTTGGGGAATGGCCTCCGCCAAATTCCGGAAATGGGCTTCGCGACGCCCGAGCTCGCCGGAGAGAGCGTCGGAGCGCGACAGCGAGCGCTGGTAGGTTCTAGACAACGAGACCAGCTCGAAGGTGGCAAGAATGGCGACGCTCACCGCCACCATCAGCGTGAGCAGCACTCCAACTTGCCAGGTGAAGCGCCCTGCCTGCAGATCGCGGATCGACCACAGCAGCACTGCGACTACAGCGGTCATCAGCAAAAACGGAGCCGCCACGCTCAGGATCAGAGCCCGATTGAAGCGTGCGCGAGAAACCGGGGCGTTGTTCGCAGAAAATTTGGGAGCGGTATGCCCCAGCCCACCGGGCCACACACCAAATTTCGCCCGCGAATTGGGGAGTTGCGCCGACTCAGCGGCGTCAGCGCTATGAAGGCGAGCTTCGGAAGGAGTTGCCAAGACAAACCTGATGGGCGAACAGAATATCTTACTAGCTGCTCGCCGCCGACAAAACCAAAAGCTTTACTTCGTCGCACGCAGGGCAACTACTTTCCGATACAGAATCTGCTGAAAATCAAATTCAGAATGTCATCGGTTGTGGTTTCCCCAGTGATGGCATCGATGGGACGAAGCGCATTGTAGAGGTCCATGAGCAGCATCTCGTGGGGAATGCGGTCCTGCACTGCCTGTTCCGCAGCGGAAAGCGCGCTGAGGGAATCGTCGATCAGCTTGCGATGACGAATGTTGGTGAGCAGTCCGCTCTCTGGCGCACCGGCGCCTCCTCCCACTTCCTCGACAATCCTCGCTCGGAGTTCTTCGACGCCGCTTCCTGAGAGCGCGGAAGTGAAAACCGACGGCGACACATCGCAATGCGGCAATGCGGAGATCGTTCCGTGAGTGTTAAGGTCAGCTTTGTTGCGCACGAGAATTCGTTTTCTGCCGGCGCTGGCCTCACATAAAACGCGGTCTTCATCCGCGTGCTGCGCAAAAGTATGGTCAGTGACTACGAGTACCAGGTCGGCGTCGGCCAGAGCTTCATAGGATTTTCGGATGCCAATCTCTTCGGCTTCATCGCCTGCGCTGCGGATACCGGCGGTGTCGATAAGGCGAATGGGTATGCCGGCGAGAGACACAGTTTCAGTCACCAGGTCGCGAGTGGTGCCGGGAATGGCAGTTACGATGGCGCGATCACGCTCAATCAAGCGGTTAAACAGGCTGGATTTTCCCACATTGGGACGACCGACGATGGCCAGCGTCAGTCCCTCGTGCACAACCCTGCCATAGGCGAAGGACTGCGCCAGTTTCTTGAGCGGCGCACGGACTTCCTGTATCGCAGCAAGAATCCGATCGTCGGGAACAACGGCAACATCGTCTTCCGCAAAATCAATCCCGGCCTCGAGCAACGCGATCAGATTGACCAGTTGTTCTTTTGCCGGACGAATCCGAAGAGAGAGCGCGCCCTCCAGTTGTTGTGCGGCGACCTTGGCCTGGAAGAGGGTCTGCGATTCGATCAGATCGCGAACTGCTTCCGCCTGGGTGAGATCGATGCGGCCGTGGAGAAAACCGCGCATCGTGAATTCGCCCGGTTCGGCCAGTCGGGCGCCACGCGCGAGCGCCTGCTCGACTACATATTCGAGCACCACGGGAGATCCGTGCGCCGAAATCTCAATCACATCTTCCGTGGTATAGGAATGTGGCTTTTCGAAAAACGTGACCACAACTTCGTCAATGCGTTCTCCCGATTTGAAATCGAGCAGCTCACCAAAAACTGCGCGCCCGGCCTCGAGTGTCCGCTTCAGGCGCAGCAGCGGTTCGACGATTTCGCGCGCTTCGCTGCCACTCAAGCGCACTACGCCAATTCCCCCGCGTCCCGGAGCGGTAGAGATGGCGACGATGGTGTCATCGAGATGCATGGAGGTTGGTAGCTTCTAGCTGCTAGCTCCTGGTTTGCGAATGGCAATCATAGTGTGACCGGGGAGAAAAGGATTTTATTGCGACTGGATTTGGAGAGATATTTTTGCAAGCTTGTGGTTATGAATAGCCCCTGGGAAAACCTCTCTATCATGCTATAATCTGAATAGCCGTACGGGCAGCTAACATCCTGAGAAAACAATAGCTTACATCGATAAAGCAGGGCTTCGGGCGATCTGCCCGGCTCCGGGGTCCTATGCGCGAAATTCAGCTTCGGAGCGGCGCAGCTTCGAGGCTCCATAACCTAAGAGGAAGGAAGCTGGACGCACGCTCTGAAGCCGTGCTCTACCGAGTTTGCTAGAAGCAGCCAGTAGCCAGCAGCTATCGAATGGCCGACGATCAGAATCCACAACTCCCATTAACTCCCCCGGGTGGAGAGCCGCCGCAGGGTCCGGGCGCCGCCAACATTGTCCCCATCAACGTGGAAGAGGAGATGCGCCGCTCGTATCTCGACTATTCCATGTCGGTGATCATTGGCCGCGCGCTGCCCGATGTACGCGATGGGCTCAAGCCCGTGCATCGCCGTGTGCTCTACACCATGAACGAAATGGGGTTGCAGCACAACAAAAAGTACACGAAGTGCGCCAAGGTTGTAGGACAGGCGATGGGCGTGTATCACCCGCATGGTGACAGCGCTATCTATGACACGCTGGTGCGCCTGGCTCAGGATTTCTCGCTGCGCTATCCGCTGGTCGATGGACAAGGAAACTTCGGTTCCGTGGATAATGATCCTCCGGCGGCGATGCGGTACACCGAGTGCCGCCTCGAAAAGATCGCGGAAGAGCTGCTCGCCGACATCGATAAAGAAACCGTCGATTTCGCGCCGAACTACGACGAGTCAACCACGGAGCCGACAGTTCTCCCGACGCGCATTCCCAATCTGCTCATCAACGGCTCGAGCGGAATTGCCGTTGGTATGGCGACGAACATCCCGCCACACAATCTGACCGAAGTCGTAGATGCAACGATCACGCTGATCGACGCTCCCCAAACCGGCCTCAAAGACATTCTCAAAATCGTCAAAGGCCCCGACTTCCCCACCGGCGGCTTCATCTACGGGCGCAGCGGCATCGAGCAGGCATACAGCAACGGGCGCGGCCGCTTCATGATGCGCGCCAAAGCGGCGATTGAGAACCTCACGCAGGGGCGGCAGGCGATCATCGTCACTGAAATTCCTTACCAGGTGAACAAAGCGAAGCTCATCGAGCGCATCGCCGACCTGGTGAACGATAAGATCATCGACGACATCTCCGACGTGCGCGACGAGTCCGATCGCGACGGGATGCGCATCGTGATCGAGTTGAAGCGCGGGGCCGAGCAGCAAATCGTGCTCAACCAGCTCTACAAGCACACCTCGATGCAGGAAAGCTTCAGCATGATTTTCCTCGCGGTGGTCAACGGGCAGCCGCGCGAGCTGGGACTGATTCCCGCGATTCAGCATTTCATCGACCATCGCGTCGATGTGGTGCGGCGCCGCACCGCATACCTACTGGCGCGCGCGCGCGAACGCGAGCACATCCTCGAAGGCTACAAAATCGCGCTGGACAATCTCGATCAGGTGATCAAGCTGATCCGCGGCTCGGCTTCGCGCACCGAAGCGCGTGAGGCCCTGCTGGCGGCGAATTTCAAAGTCACCGACAAGCTCATTCATTCCACCGGAAAACTCAGCAGCCGGCAGGCTGACGCAATTCTCGATCTGCAGCTCTATCGTTTGACCAGGATGTCAACCGAAGAGATCTTCGCGGAGCTGAGCGAAATTCGCGAGCGCATCGCCGAGTACGAGAGCATTCTCGCTTCGGAGAAGAAGCTGCGAAACGTAATCGTGAAAGAACTCGAGGAGATCAAGAAGGAATACGGCGACGAGCGCCGCACCGTAATCCAGGATGAAGGCGTCGAGCTGACCCTTGAGGACCTGGTGGCCGACGAGCAGGTCGCGGTCACGATTTCCCATTCCGGGTACCTGAAGCGCACCAACATCTCGATTTATCGCCAGCAACGCCGCGGCGGCACTGGGCGCAAGGGAATGAGCACGCGCGAGGAAGATTTTGTCGAGCAGTTGATCATCGCGTCCACGCATGCCTATCTGCTGGTCTTCACCAGCGCCGGACGCGTGTACTGGCTGAAGGTGTACGAAATTCCCGATGTGGGACCCGCCGGCAAGGGGAAAGCCATCGCGAACCTGATCTCGCTGCAGCCGGGTGAAACCGTGCGCGCCATTCTCAACGTTCGCAATCTGGAAGAAGAGAACAAATACGTGCTTTTCGTCACTCGCAAAGGCACGGTGAAGAAGACTCCGCTCAAAGATTTCTGCAACGTGATGTCACGCGGCATTATCGCGATTGGCATTGAATCGGACGATGAGCTGGTTGCGGCCCGCATCACCGATGGGCAGAAGATCATCTTCATCGCCTCCCACAACGGTCTTGCTATCCGCTTTCCCGAGGCGGATGTGCGCTCGATGGGGCGTCCTGCTTACGGCGTACGCGGCATGGAACTCCGCGACAAAGACTACATCGTCGGAATGGCCATTACCGATCCTCAGGGAACCAAGAAAACGAATGGCAAAAAGAAAGCCGACGGCGAAGGTGAAGAGGAGATGCCGTCTCTCATCCTTTCTGTCACCGAAAACGGTTATGGCAAACGCACCGACGCCGAGGAATATCGCCTGCAATCGCGCGGAGGCAAGGGCGTGATCAATGTGAAAACCACCGAGCGCAACGGCAAAGTATCGGCCATCATGCAGGTGGATGAAGACTCCGAGTGTATGATCATCTCCCAATATGGGAAGATCATCCGCATCAACACCAGCCAGATTCGCGAAGCCGGACGCTCCACCCAGGGCGTGCGCCTGCTGCATCTGGATGGTGGCGACCGCGTAGCTGCGGCGGTGGTGATCCCGCAGGAAGAGAAGAATGAAAACGGGAACGGGAGTTTGCTGCAGTAACCCAGCTCCTAAGCTGCTGAGCTGCTAAGCTTCTGAGCCCAGCGACTCTTTATAGACACTGTGTGGGGATACTGCTCGTATTTGCGGGTTCGTGCGGTGTTTCGAGAATAAGGGACTTAGCAGCTCAGAAGCTAGCAGCTCAGCAGCTTCTTTTAGAACACCTTGAAGTGGATGGTCAGGTACTTCTTGGGGTTTTCGCGAATGGCCTTTACCAGATTGCGGGTTTCCACCAGCATTTGGTCCGCATTGTTGTAAAGCGACGGATCTTTGAAGAGCTTTCCCGCGCTGCCTTCTCCGGCCGCCAACTGGGTCGTCAATTGATCCACATTGCTGGTAATGCGGTCGATCTTCTTCGCGTACTCCTGATCTTTTGCGATTTTGCCCAGGGTGCCGCGCCCGGCGTTGACGTCAGAAAGTAACTCGTTCAGCTTCGCGGTTGCTTCATTCAGGTTGTTGTAAAGCGCGGGATCCTTGATGAGCTTGCCCGCCGTACCCTTGCCCTGATTGATCTCGTCGACCATCGAGTTCAGCTTCGAAACCGAATCGTTGATCTTGTTGTAGAGTTCGTCGTTGTAGAGCAATTTGCCGATGCTGCCCTTGCCGGAAGTGATTTGATCCGCCAGGCGCTGCAACTCCGCGACGGTGGCGTTCGCCCGGTTGTAGAGCTCGGGATCGTTGATGATCTTACCAACCGAGCCCTTCCCATTTTGGATCGACGAGACGATATCGTCCACCCGCCCGAGAATCACGTTCAGCTTGTCCAGCGTGCCCTGGCTGGACTTGATGACGTCCTGGATCTCCGGCGTTTCTGTGGTTGGCAGCACGTCGCCATCATGCGCCTGTGGACCTTTTGCAGTGGAGCTGTCGATGTCCACGAACGTGGCCCCGAGTACGCCGGCGGTGGCCAGCGTTGCGCGAGAGTCGGTGTGCACATCGGCAGCGCCATGCTTTGAGACCTTCATCCTTACTTCTACTGGGGTCCTGGGATTGCCGCCGTGCGCGATGCGCACCGAGTCCACATTGCCGATGTCCACGCCGGAGAGGCGCACCGGCGCGCCCTTCACCAGGCCCGCAGCATTTTCAAAATAGGCGCGAAGAACAATTTTGTGGCTGAACGGACTGACCGTCCCGCTCATGGCAAAGATGAGCACGGCCAGCGTGATGGCCGCCACCAGCACCGTAATTCCAACCTTAAGCTGCGACCACTTGATCTGCTGCTGGCTGGGCACCGTTCCTCCGGCGGAAAGCGTCGGCGCATTCCGTCTGAATGAAGACAGTCGAATATAGCAAAGCGATGGGAATCAGTCAGCTATCGAGTTAAATGCTGTTTGCAGCGCAGATTAAATTACGGAATGGCGCATGGATGAAAGCACGAAGGTCGGGCGGCAGGAAGGACCTGGCGCGCCCTGAGAGATTCGAACTCCCGACCTACTGATTCGAAGTCAGTCGCTCTATCCACCTGAGCTAAGGGCGCGCTGCCGTATTGTATCGCGGTACGTCTTGCTCACGAGTTTGCCGGCTTGTCATAAAGGGCCTGTTCCTCTTCTGGCGAGTCGTCCTCCCATAAGGCGGCGAAGATCTTGTAGGCGCATGCGGGAATAGTGATGGCCATCAACACGGCTCCGATGAACCACGCTCCCGTCAAGAACTTCGCTGAGAGATGAGCAAGGGTGTTCACGTCTGATGGAATGATATCGAGGATTTTGAACGAATGACACCGGATTCATCAACCCGACAGCCGCTCAGAAACGGCGCAACTTTATGGATCATTCGCAATACTGATCCCACCTAACACCTCTAAGGCAAATTTCCTACCAATTCTTAGAGCCCTCCCCTTATGTAGTGAGAGTTGATGCAAATCTAGTTTGGATGAATCGATTCCGTGTTTTCGGGGGTTTGTGAGTGCATTTTCGCACCAAAATACTGTTCAATTTGACTGCCGTTTCTTTTGCGGCAGCGACGATCGTGGGCTGCGGCTCTGGCTCCGCTAGACCTTTCAGCACATCGACTTCGTCTCTGTTGCCGCCCTCCAGCGGAACTTCCGATCCTTCGGTCGGAACCGGCTCAAACTCGGGCGCGCCGGGCACTTCGACTAACACGGGTCGAGGAGCACCCGCGCCGGCACCTGCTCCAGCACCTGCTCCGGCGCCCGCTCCAACATCTGCGACCGGCGTGCCGTCCGGCGCGCAGAGCTTCAACAACATCGAGCAGATGGGCGGATGGCAGTCCTGCTCGGAATGCGCAGGCAAGAACGCGCATGGGCCGAAGGCGCAATTCAGTATGAATCAGCACCAGCAATCGCCTTCGCTGGACGGCAATTCCACAGAGTTTCACATTGGTGGAAAGAAGCCATATTCCGACGCGATCTGGTGGCGCAATCTTGGCCCGGTTGGCAAAGCCAGCCACTATGTCTTTGATCTCAACTTCTACATCCAGAACCCCGGCGTGTCGGAAGGGCTGGAATTCGACATCAATGTCGCCCAGGGCGGACGCTATTACGTCTTCGGGAATCAATGCAGCCCTCTGGCAAGCCACACCTGGGACACTTGGGACATGAATCGCGGCACTTGGAACTCGACGGGAATTACCTGCAATACTTTCCCGGCAAACCAGTGGAACCACGTGACCATCGAGGTGGAGCGCACCTCGAACAATCAACTGCACTGGGTATCCATCACCTACAACGGTTCCAAACACTATGTCGACCGTTACGTCAGCTCACAAAAGACGGGGTTTGCCGATGGGGCGAGTATCGACTTCCAGATGGACGGCAATTTTCGGCAGGATGCGTACTCTACGTGGCTGGACAAAGTCAACCTGAGCTACTACTGACGATTGCGCTGGAAAACCAAAAAGTTAAAACTTCACCACGGATTTCACGGATGAGACGGATCTCATAGTTTGAGCTACTTCTCTCCGCCTCTAATCCGTGGTTTGATTTTCGCTCTTGAACCGCAATTTGGATTTCACCACTGTCGCGCTACCGCAGCTACGACCTTCGACAATGCATCCAGATCGCGGGTATCGATTACCTCCGCGGGCGAATGCGAATAGCGCAACGGCCAGCCCAGCGCGACGTCAGTTGAGCCGTAGCGCACAAACGCCGAGCCATCATTGCCGCCGCCGGTAACTCCATATTGCGCGGGAATGCTTGACCTTTTTGCGATCGAAAGCACCTTCTGAACATCGGCGGTCGGCACTACATTGGAGTTGTCGATGGCGCGCACCACAAATCCGTCGCCCAGCAACGCGTCGGCAAAGCGCGGCAGCTCCAGCGGAGAGTCGGAACTAACGAAGGTGTCCACGGCAAACACGAAATCCGGACTGTGACCCTCGCTCGCCAGCCGTTTGGCGACTTCGGTTGCTCCCAGCAGTCCCAACTCCTCGCTGGTGGACCAGACGAAGGTCACATCGCGATTTCCCAAATTGGGACCGAGCGTCCAGGCGGCAGCGACCAGCGCGGCGCAGCCCACACGGTCGTCCATGCTGCGTCCGCTGGCGTGGCGGCCGAGAAGATTGCGATACTCCTTGGGAATCGTTACCCAATCGCCCACCTCGATTCCCAGCTTCGCGACTTCATCCGGGTTGTGGGCTCCGGCGTCGAGAATGGCCGCGGCTTCGATGCCGCGTGGCCACTGAAATCCCGGCTTCTCCCAGCCTTCGGGAAGTTCGAGCACAGCGCCGCGCATTCCCGATTTGGTATGAATGAGCATGGGGTGTCCCATGAAAAAGGCGGAAATGCCGCCGCCCTTATTCACCAGCTCCAGCTTGCCGTCCGGCCGAATGGAGTGGACCTCGTATCCGATTTCGTCCATGTGCGCCACCACCAGCACCCGAGACTTCTGCCCGCTCCCCCAATGGAGAACCACGTTGCCGGCATCATCGGTTTGCGGCTTGGCCCACGAGGGCAGAAGGCGTTGAACGGTTTGCCGCACCGGCTCTTCGTGGCCTCCGCTTACGCCATAGGTTTCAATCAGCGACTTCAAAATTGCTTCCGCAGATGGAGCGGTAGTGGCCTGCGCCGGGGCCGGGAGATTAGGCATCATCGCGGAATCGGGGTATTCGACTCGCGTGGCCTCTCCTACAACATAGGAGCCGAGCAGGCCGACAAGTTGAGAAAGGTCTTGCGCGTTGATGGTCTCGGCCGGCGTGGAGGGAAATGCGGTCGCGATGCCGAGGTGCACGGTGCGCTCCGGCAGAGGCGGCGGTGGAGTATAGCTGCGCGGCAGCAATGGAGCAGAGAAATCCGGACTCAGAGAGAAGTTGTTCTGCTGCGCGAGTTGCTTCAGGTCGGTTGCCAGCGCGTTGTTAGATTCTGACTCCGCAATGAGAATGCCGCCGCCCGGCTCGCGCGCGGGGCGCTTGGCTTCGCCATTGCCGGGATTGGCAGCAAATCGCGGAGCTGGCGGAGCCGGTGTCAAACGGCCCACGTACAGCAGTTCGTCAGGCTTGATGCTCTCCAGCAGCCGTTCCAGCCCACGCGCGCCGGTCCATTGCTGCGCGACAAATGCGACGGTCAGGGTGCCTTTCACCTTCGCCGGATCCAATTGACGCAGAAACTCAAGCAGCGCCGCATCTCCGAACTTGTCGCCGATGCCGACGGCGCTCATGCTCCCAAAGCCAAGCTGCAGGAGGTGATGTTCAAGAACGACTGGATTCAGAACGTCGGCGCCGGAGCTGCGCACCTCGGCAGCGCTCTTGGCGCCGACATCGATGTACATGTTGTCGATGTCTTCCAGGTTCGGCGGATTGTGTCGTCCCGGTTGCAGGTGGACAGAGAGCCCCGCGGCCGATCCGTTGATCCACTTTCCTGCGACGGTCTGAATCTTTACCGGCTCTGCCGAATAGAGCTCGTTAAAGAGCGGCAAATTCCCCCCTTGCGGCAAGCGCTGCACGCGCAGATAGCCATCCGGCGCAATGTCGCTGACGACAAAACCGGGCTCGTCCATGGGAGCGGCCAGCAGGCGATGCGGCGATCCAGTGCCGATGGTGACGATCACATCGCCGAGACTGTCAGTGGCAGGATGAAACCGCTGCACGTCGGCCGCGATGATGCGGCCCAGAGCAATCTCGTAGCCAGGAATCGCAGGCGTTTCGACCAACTGCCGAAGGTCGTTGAGTGGCTGTGTGGATTGGCCGAATGCCAATGAAGTCACGGCGGAAATCAAAATGAGACTAACGAGAAGAAGGCGCTGAATATGGGTCATTGATATTAATGCTCCCGAAATGAAACTAATCCTTTGATACTCGCAATCGCACCGAAAGACGGGTTGCGGTGAATTGTCATTCCGAAGCGCCGGGTCTCGGCGCGAGGAATCTGCTTGTTCGAGGAAACTTGAAACAGCAGATCCCTCGCTTCGCTTCGGGATGACAATTTTGCAGCAAAGTAGGTGGCTTTAGGCCAAGCGGCATCCACATCATCTTGCCTTCTTCGGCAAATACTTCTTCTCGACCGAGGCCACCGCTACGTAATTAGGATCGACCATTTCTGTAAGGTGGATTTTCGCCACCTCCGAAAGCAACTCGTAAGCGTCGAGTTCCGACAACCCGTAATCCCTATGGATCCACGCGATCAGTTCGGTGAAGGCGATGCGCACGCAGTCGTCCAGCGGACGATAAGCCCCGACCGTCATGATGGCTTCATCGTTCTCGAAACGCGGCCAGGCGATCTTCTGTCCCTTGATTACGCTCACCTGCATCCTGGCCCGTAATGGGACTTCGATTGCCGTGCCTGCGACCTCGCCGTCGCCCATGGCGGCGTGTCCATCGCCCATGAACAGGAGACCGCCGGCAACATTGACCGGCAAGTACAGAGTGTTGCCGACGCTGGCCTCGGGTGCGTCCATGTTGCCGCCAAACTCCGCCGGCACAATGGAGCTGCGCGCCTCGCCATTCGCCGGCGCCACGCCGATGCAACCGAAGAAGGGATGAAGAGGGACCTTGACCGAGAATTTGCTGTCAAGCGCCTGGAAGATGGCAGTGTTGTCGGCGTGATCGATGGGATAAAACCAGATGCGCTCCGGCAATGGCGCGTGCAGCATCGGCGTGTAGTTGGTCTCGTTGAGCGCGCCGAATCCCGGCGCAAACGCGCCGATGCCCTGATTGCCATCGACCTGCAAGTCGAGAAACTTGATGGCCAGGGTGTCGCCGGGTTCGGCTCCATCGATGTAGAACGGGCCAGTCAGCGGATTGTCGCCCTTTACCAGGCTCAGCGTGTCGCCCGGCTTCTTAATCGCATTGCCGAAGCAATCGAGCGTGTTGGTGTCGAGGATGTCTCCGGGCCGGAGGTGCGCCACCGGCGGGGTGCTGGCGTAGACGTACTTCACATCGCCAATGCCGGCGTGGTAGGTAACGACCTTCCCATTTTGGGAAATGAGCTCCGGGGCGCAGACCGACAGCACGACGACAGCAAGGGCTAGACTCGGGCGCATCCCACAAGAATATACAGCAGAGACGCAGCATGCTGCGCCTCTGCCCGCGTGTTTGCGGGATGAATGCGCTTCATGCCGGGCGCTTGTCGCCGAGCGATTCCATGATGCGGTCGAAGTCCTCCAGCGAGGCATACTCGATCACGATCTTGCCTTTTCCCTGGTTGTCACGAATTGTGACACGCACGCCGAGTGCGCGCTGCAGGCCTTCTTCCGCGGCGCGCACGTTGGGGTCGGCGGAGCGCTTGTCTTTGGGTTCGCGCTCGGGGGCGTCCTGAGGATGGAGTTGGCGCTGTACCAGCTGTTCGGTCTGACGGACGGAGAGCGATTGCGCCCGCACCTGCTCGACTACTTTCCACTGCGCCTCAGGAGTATCGAGCATGAGCAGCACCTTGGCGTGCCCCAGGCTGATGTCGTTGCATTCGATCAAGTCCTGCACTCCCTGCGGCAGCTTCAACAGACGAAGGAAATTCGCAATGCTGGCGCGCTCTTTGCCGGTGCGCTGCGACATCTGCTCCTGGGTGAGATTGAAGTCCTGCCCCAGGCGCTCGAAAGCCCTTGCCTGTTCCATGGGATTGAGGTCTTCGCGCTGCAGGTTCTCGATGATCGTCATCTCCAGCGCCTGCTGGTTTGAGACCTGCTTGATGACGGCGGGAATCCACTCGCGTCCAGCTTTCTGCGAGGCGCGCCAGCGACGCTCGCCGGCAATGAGCTGGTAACGCCCGTTTACTGGGCGAACAACGATCGGCTGCATCACGCCGTTGGCGCGAATGGACTCTGCCAGCTCCGTAATGGCCTTCTCATCAAAATGCCGGCGGGTCTGATAGGGATTAGGATCGATCTCAGTGACCGGCAGATCGCGAACCGGCTGCAATGTCTGGTTCACGAGTGGTTCGGCTGGACGGCTGGGAAGCAGCGATTCGAGACCGCGCCCCAATGCGCGACGTGGTCCAGTGGTGGTGGTTGTGGTCATCCGATTCTCCTCATTGATCGTCGATCATTCGCGAAATTGTTCCACGTGGAACAATTTCAGTCAGTAAACGCTTCTAGCTGTCAGTGGGCAGCCGCTTCTCGTATTGGAACAGCGGCATTCCGAAGAACGCCCTGACTTTGCCGGTTGGCTTGTATCCGTGTTTCTCGTAGAACCTGATAGCACGCTGCAGTGGCTGCGTCGTATCCAGGGTGATTTTGTCGCCGCCTCGGGACCCGATCTCCTTTTCCGCTGTGCGCAGAAGTTCACTTGCGACCATGGTTCCCTGCCAATCCGGTAAAACCGCCATGCCGCGCAGATGGCCTTCTTTGTTCTGCTGCACTGTGCAGCCAATCGTTCCGACCACTTTGCCGGCGCGGTCCGCGGCGATGAAAACCGACATTGCGCTCAGGCGTTGATGAACGGTTTCTGGGGTCAGCACGGTATCGCGGTAGCCCGCCGCGCGGTGTACTGCGACCGGAAGGGCTGAAAGGCGGCCTCCAGACACGCGAGGATTCCCTCACTGTCATCACCGTTGGCCTTGCGGACCGTGAAGCTGCTCGCACTCAAGCCATCTGCAATTTTCATTTTGTTCCACGTGGAACAATTTTCAGAGTGGTGGCAGGCACGTGCTGCATGGCCAAGCCACGAACTGCTCGGCCCGCTACCGCAGGCCGTTCTGAAATTGTTCCACGTGGAACAATTTAGTCTCCAGCCATAAGCTCAGTCGATGCTTGCGTCACCGACTGCTGTGCGGTCATTCCGTGATCCATGATCTCTTTCGCCAGCCGGATGTAACTCTCAGCTCCGCGGGAGCGTACATCGTAGAGCAGGGCCGGTTTGCCGTAGCTGGGCGCCTCGGCCAGGCGAATGTTGCGCGGAATGGTCGTCGTGCACAGCTTCTCGCCAAAGTGGTCGCGGAGGTTTCCGGCAACCTGCTGGGCGAGGTTGGTGCGCTCGTCCCACATGGTCAGAACCACGCCCTCCAACTCCAGACCAGGATTGAAGCTTTGCCGAATGCTTTCCATCGTGCCCAGCAGTTCGCTCACGCCTTCCAGAGCGAAGTACTCAGCCTGCATGGGAATGAGCACGGTGTCGGCGGCAACCAGAGCGTTCAGCGTAAGCAGATCGAGCGCCGGAGGACAATCCAGAATGATGTAATGAAAAGCTGAGCGGACCGAATCCAGAGCGTCTCGAAGGCGAAACTCGCGGCGATCGGCCTGGACCAACTCGATATTGGCGCCAATCAGATTTCTATGCGCCGGAACAACGAACAGGCCCTCAAGTTCGGTGGGCTGCGCTGCCAATTTGGCGGTAGCATCGCCCATAAGCAAATGATAAGTATTAATTCCGTCTGAGGTTCGCGCCAAACCCAAGCCGCTGCTGGAGTTTGACTGTGGGTCGCAATCCACCAGCAACACCCTGACTTCTGCCGCGGCAAGCGATGCTGCCAGGTTGATGGCGGTGGTGGTCTTGCCAACTCCACCCTTCTGGTTTGCAACAGCGATTACTCTGGCCATGCTGGCCTCGCACCCACGAAGCCGCGAAGCTTCGAAGCTATTATCAGCTCAGAGAATCTAGGGTTTCGCATTCTGCCAACCTAAAGATAGGCACGGTTGCTGGCAATGCCGCAATTTAGTGCGCTTGGGTGGATAAGAGGATTGTTCCACGTGGAACAATTTCCCTAAGCTGCTGATTTTGCGCGATGAACTGTCAGGCATCACGAGGTGGAAATCGATGTGGAGAAGTAGCCTTAGAGCCTCTGAGCTTCTAAGCTGCGAATCTGAACAGCTTGGTTCGCAAATTAAGAATCTCGATCCACTACAGCCTCGAGAATGTTCCACGTGGAACAATTTCAGGCAAAATCGAAGCGGAACGGCCTGCGGTAGTGGGCTGTGCTTTTGAATTTCCACCCGCGCCTAGACCCACAGCAAGACCGCACCCGCTAACTTAGGCCGTACTGAAGGTACAGCAACGTTGCGGCCCGCTATCGCAGGCCGTTCTGAAATTGTTCCACCTGGAACAATTTGCCTCTTGCTTGCCCTGCCGCTAGCCAAAGCCTAAAACCAAAAAGCAACGGCACGGCCCGCTACCGCAGGCCGTTCTGATAACCCGATTATGCTCCCCAGGCAGAGTCACTCATCGAGGGGTGGGGTTTACCATCTTGATTCATCCTGTCTTGAGCATTGGATTTGGCAGGCTTTCCATCGCGAATCCCGCTCGCGTCCAGGTTCTTGGCTCCTGCCGGTAAACAATCTTTTTTCATGCGATCTCATCGCCTAAAAGGACTTACACGACAAGGTCTCATCTGATCTCATCTTTTTGATGAGATCTCGATGAGATGATCTCAGGTCTCCGACGAGACCTGGTGGGATCGATCTCACCTTCGCGTTGAGACCCCGATGAGATCTCTCGCCGCCTTCTCCGTTCTGATTAAATTTGGTTCGTCACTGTGTCCAGCAGAGACGGGGCGCGCCCGTCTCTAGCTGGACTTCGGCTGAATCGAAAAAGGTTAGAACTGCAACAGTTTCTTCCTCAATGTTAAGCGAATATAAGGCGAAAGTAAAGGCCAATTCTCGCGGCTTCTGCTTACCTGTTCCTCCCGATCAACAGAACGCGCGCTCGGGATTCGGGAATCGCGATCGGATCTTGCCAGGCGAAGGAGGGCAACTGCCGGCGCGCCGAGTCAACCTGGGGTGCTCCGATTAGCAACGCGAGTTGTCCGCCGGATTCGACCAGATCTGCCGCCGCTTGCAGCGCGGACTCGAACTTATCGACCGCGCGCATAGTCACGATTTGTGCCTTGATTTTCAGATCCTCTGCCCGATGAGGAAAGACGGTTGTTTTCTCAAGATGCAGAGCACGAACCACCTCGCGTAGAAACGCCACTTTCTTAAGCTGCGATTCGATGAGAGTGACTGCAAGCTGCGGCGCGACCATTTTGATCGGCACTCCGGGAAAGCCTGCGCCCGAACCGACGTCAATCAACGTGGATGCCTCAGCAGGCGCAAGCTGCTCGGCGGCGAACAACGACTCACCAAAATGGCGGCGCACGATCTCGTCGGGATCGCGTATTGCCGTGAGGTTCATCTTCGCATTCCACTTCAGCAGCAGATCGAGGTAAACCTCGATTTGGCGGAGCTGTACGTCGTCGAGAGGCCGGTCGAGATATGGAGCGAGAATTTGAAGGAGATCGCGCACGTGAAAGTTGTATCAGGGTGCTCTCGCCGTATGCATCTTCGGAAGACGGCTCCATTGCAGAACCCTCCCATCCTCAATTATGAATAGGGAATGCGACGCCACCTCGTGATCTTCATCTTTGCTGCCGTCGGGCTCAGCGTTGCCGTATCTGCCCAAGCCACACAGCCACGCTTCCAGGTGATCGGCTACTACGCCGAACACAATGTCTTCGGCAACTTCCCGATCAAGCAAATTGATACCAGCGGAGCCGCGGCCCTGCTCACGCAGCTCGACTACGCCTTCGGACGCGTGGCGCACAATCATTGTGAAGTCCCAGATCCTGACGTCGAACTGAAGCATGCATACGCTGCGGCCGAGAGCGTGGATGGCACGGCGGATTCGAATGCTCCCAACCAGCTTCGCGGATCGTTCCATCAACTGCAGGAGCTCAAGCGAAAGCATCCCAATTTGAAACTTCTCATTTCGTTCGGGGGATGGGGAAATTCAGAAGGTTTTTCCGACGCCGCCGAACCACAGAACCTGAAGGAGTTCGTCCGCTCCTGCGTGGATACTTTCATCAAGGGAAATTTCGCGCCCGGCATTCACGCGCCTGGCATCTTCGACGGCATCGATGTCGATTGGGAGTATCCCGTCGATGGCGGCATGATTCCCGGCCGTCCGGAAGACAAGGAGAACATGACGCTGCTGGCGGCAGAGTTCCGCCGTCAACTCGACGCGGTGCGTCCGGGGCTCCTGCTGACCACAGCCGTTCCCGCCGGCGCCGAGGACTATGTCCACTACGACCTCAAAGCGATCAGCCGCTATTTCGACTATCTCTCGGTGATGGCGTATGACCTGCACTGGAATGTGGAGAAGACCACCAATCTGCACAGCGCGCTCTTCCATGATCCGGCCGACAAATCAAAGCCGCCGCTGGACATGCACTATGGCGCGCACGCAGTGATGGACTTTCTTCAAGCCGGCGTACCCGCGCGCAAAATCGTCTTCGGCGTGCCGTTTTATGGCAAAGGCTGGACCGGCGTTGCGGATAAAAATCACGGGCTCTACCAGCCGGCCGGCGGCCCTTCGAAACAGCCATCCTCCTATCGCGATCTCAAGGCGCTGCCGGCGAAAGCTGACGCGCAGTTTTATCCAACCACCGCTACCTGCACCATATGGAACCAAGGCGAGTTCTGGAGCTACGACTGCCCGCAGGCAATGCGCGCAAAGCTGCAATTCATTCATCAACATCATTTAGGTGGAGTAATGTTCTGGGAGTTGGGCGACGACACGCCGGATGCGGAGCTGTTGAAGACGTTGGCGGTGAGGGAAAGCGGTAAGCGATAGGCGATATGCAATAAGCGATAGGCAAGAAGGTTGGGCTAAATTCATAGATTGTCATCCTGACGACGAAGATCAACTCCGCGCAGCGGAGTTGATCGCGAGAGGAAGGACCTCTACGAGACGCTTCAATCGACTTTGCAGTTTGGGGACTCTTCAACCGCGGATTTTGCTTGAAGGAGCCCTGCACCCTGCAATTTCGTTCGACACATCACAGGAGATCCTTCGCCCGCCTGAGGCGGACTCAGGATGACAGATTTCGGGAAACGACAATATTTTGCGGGGATATTTACCCACGGCTGGCGCCGTGGGCTAAATTCTGCCGGCGCTCCGCGCCTAAGAAGTCGGCAGTTGTGTTTTGAGAGTCAACTCTCCCCAACTCCACCCCCAAATCCGGGTTTGTCGCTTATTGCTTATTGCTTATTGCTCCAACTGCGGGTGTTTCAAATTGAAACCGGTGGCGTCCTGATAGGCCTTGGCCAGGGCCAGCATTTTGGCTTCGCCATAGAGTTGGCCGAGGAACGTGAGGCTTACCGGAGTGCCGGGGCCGCCGATGCCGTCGTCGTCCCCGTTATCTTTTACCGGAGGCTTAGGGGCGTCGGGTCCGCGGAAGCCATTGGGCAGAATCAGCGCGGGGTTGCCGGTCAGGTTCGTCGCCACTAACTGCTCGCTGGCCGTCGGGGCAACAATCACGTCAAAATCCGCGAACATTTTCTGCCAGAGCTCCATCGCTTCCAGGCGCGCGCGGTTGGCCTGAATGTATTCCACGGCGGGCATAAGGCGGGCAATGCGAAACTGGTTGGGCCAATCGTCGGGGGATTGTTCGGTGAGCAGCTTGTCGCGTCCGGAGCGGGTGAGATCGTCGAATGCCGCGGCAGCTTCGGCGGTCAGCAGCGGGACCATGGCTCCGTAGGGAAATTTCGGCAGCTCCACAGGAATGAGATTGACACCCATTTCCCTGAGCTTGGCCACCGCGGCATCGTTGAAGCGCTGATCGTATTTGCGTCGTTCCTCCGCCTGCTCGCGCCGCCGCTTGTCTTCAGCGGCTTTCTTCTCTTCTTCCGGAGTGGCGGACTTCTGCTCTTTCGGCGGCTCGGGCTGCTGCGGTGGCTTCAATTCGAATTCCGACTTGAAGTAGCCGACGCGCAGCTTGCGCCAATCGACGTTCGCGTCCCAGTTGAACGCGGCATTCTGGACGCTGCGATCGTGGCCATCACGCCCATAGATTGCGCTCAGCACCAGTGCGGTATCTTCGACTGCGCGGCAAATCGGGCCGAGTTTGTCCATGGTCCAGGAAAGCGCCATCGCGCCGGTGCGGGGTACGAGGCCAAAGCTCGGACGCAATCCCGTGGTGCCGCAGCGCGTGGATGGAGACGAAATCGAGCCCAGCGTCTCCGAGCCGATCGCGAAGGCCACGCACCCCGAGGCGGTAGCCGATGCCGAGCCTGCAGATGATCCGCTGGAGCCTTGATGGGGATTCCAGGGATTGCGCGTCTGTCCACCAAACCACTTGTCGCCCATGGCCAATGCGCCCAAGGTGAGCTTTGCCACCAGCACCGCTCCGGCTTCGTCCAGACGCTGCACCACGGTGGCGTCCTCGTCGATGTTCTGCTGCTCGAATCCTCCGGCGCCCCAAGTGGTGCGATATCCCTTTACTGCAAGCAAGTCCTTCGCGCCCCAGGGCAATCCATGCAGCGGCCCGCGATATTTTCCCGCGGCGATCTCGCGATCGGCTTCTTGCGCTTTGGCGTGTGCCCGATCTTCCGTGAGCGTGATCACGAATTTGAGCAGGGGATCGTATTTCTTGAGGCGCGCGAGATACATGTCAGTCAGCGCCACGGAGGAGATCTTCTTCGTCTGCATCAGCGCGGCAAGTTGGCGCACGCTGTAGAAGGCGACCTCTTCGATGTTGCCGGGCACCCCGCCGGTTCCAACCAGTGCGGCCGAGGTCATGCGCATCGGGCGCTTCACGGTTTCAAACTGCATGCCCGGCAGCACCGGATCGAAGATGTAGGCCGGCGCAACGCCGTTCGGGATCTTGAGCTTATAGATCTCTTCGTAGTCCTTCTTCTGCTCATTGAGCCCGTCGAGCATCGCCTGCGTATATTCCTCGGGCAGAGGTACATCGGCGATTTGCGCGGCGTCCTCAATCATGGCCTTGCTGATGGTCGCTTTACCTTCATCCTGGGCCATGCTCCAGAGCACGCCCGGAAGCAAGGTGGTGGTGAGTCCCAATTGCGAACAGACGGCGAGAAAGCGTCGGCGATCGAGCATGAGGTGGTTGGTTCTCCAGTGAACGCGGAATTATAGCGGAGCTGCTAGCTACTAGCAGCTGGCCAAAACGAAAGCAAAGGCAAAAGCCACAGCTTTACCACGGATTGCACGGATGAGCACGGATCGCACAGATGAATTTTTGGGAAAAACAAATGAAATTAATCCGTGAAATCCGTGCGTATCCGTGAAATCCGCGGTAAAGCTGTTGGTTTTGCGGTTGCTTTTGGCTTGGCTAGCAGCTTCACTCGAAAAACCGGGGCGCGCCGGCGCCATTCTCCCCCGAGATTTTCTGGCGCCGACGTGCCCTTCGTTTTCTCCCGCTAAGGAGAGCTGGCGGCCGCTGATTGGCGTGGCGCGGCCAAAACGTCAGGAGTGATCTTCGATACTGTCACTCTGGCCTTAAGCTCCCTTCGCGGCAATGGAAAACCGGACGGGGGTTCTGCTGGAATCATTAACTGAGTAAATGCGTTTCAGGAAAAGCGTTTCAAGAAGGGCGTTTCAGAAGAGGCGTTTCAAAATCCATTTTCACCACGGAGTCACGAAGATCGCGGAGAGATTCTTGATTTATTGAATGTTGAGCGCTGGAATAGAAGGGGCCTCAGGCTCCCAATCACGGCCAAAATTCATTTTCAACCCTACTCCGTGTTCTTCGTGTCTCCGTGGTTAAAAGCCTGAAACGCCTTTCCGGTTTTTTCGTATATACTTTCCGCACAACGAGGGATTCATTTTTCATACAGGCCCCCTCGAATAATCAGTAACTCCGATTCATAGTTCATCGCAGTCCGCTCATATCAGAACCCGAACGTAGCGCCGGGAGCGTGCCCGGGATAACAAATCCACGCGGCCCATCGGGAGGTCCTGTGGACCTTTTATTCATTCGCATCGTCTTCATACTGATTGTCGGCATCGTCTGTTTTGTGCTGCGTCCTTTTTCGTTGGAACGCTGGGCG
This sequence comes from Terriglobales bacterium, assembly GCA_025980765.1. Classification (GTDB taxonomy): domain Bacteria; phylum Acidobacteriota; class Terriglobia; order Terriglobales; family Acidobacteriaceae; genus Gp1-AA112. The sequence continues at coordinate 2,319 of JAICXB010000019.1, read as the reverse complement.
GCAGCCGGTGCCGGCGCCGCGATCGGGCTTGCCGTGGTCCTCTTCGAGGCGCGACTGCGGGTCGTAAGCCTGAAACGACTGATCGGCGCAGTCATCGGCAGCATCCTCGGAATCTTCGGCGCCTATCTTTTCAGCCTTGTCATTCGCGACACCATTGAGCCGGGCAATACCCAGCATTTCCTTCAACTCTTCATCATGTTGCTGATGTCGTATGTCGGCCTGATTGTCGGCGCCAATAAAGGCGACTTGCTGAACTTATCGGCGCTGGGCGGCGTGTTTGGCTCGGAAAAACAGTCAAAGCGCAGTTGCAAGATCCTCGACACCAGCGTGGTCATCGACGGTCGCATCGCCGATATCGCTGAAACCGGTTTTCTCGATGGCGTGGTGGTGATTCCGCAGTTCGTGCTGCGTGAGCTGCAACTGGTGGCCGATTCGGCCGATTCGCTCAAACGCAACCGCGGACGGCGCGGCCTCGACGTGCTGCAGCGCATTCAAAAGATGGCGACCATGAATGTGCAGATCGTCGAGGACGATTTCCCCTCAGTTCGCGAAGTAGATTTGAAGTTGATCGAACTGGCGAAGCTCTACGAAGCCAAGATCGTCACCAACGACTTCAATTTGAACAAAGTCGCGCAACTGCAGGGCGTGGAAGTTCTGAACATCAATGAGTTGGCGAATTCGTTGAAGCCTATTGTGCTGCCGGGCGAGACCATGCGCGTTTTCATTCTGAAAGAAGGCAAGGAGTACAACCAGGGCGTCGCCTATCTGGATGACGGCACCATGGTTGTCATCGACAACGCGCGCAAGCTGATTGGGAAGAACGTCGATATCGCGGTAACGTCAGTGCTTCAGACCACCGCCGGCAAGATGATCTTCGGCAAATTCGACGAGCGCACTGCGTATCATCCGCGCCATGAGGCTGGAACCGCCGCGGTTCCGCCGGTAGCGAATGGACCGCGCATCGATCGCGCCACCGGCCGCCCGCAACCGATCGTCCCCAGCACGGCTGTCGAACCTCAGGAGTGAGGACCCCCGACTCTGCCGACGACATCGATGCTGTGTGGGATCTTTAAGCTGTCATCCTGAGGCCGGAGGCCGAAGGACCTCCTACGAAATTGTCGGACAGAGAGGTGGGTTGCTCGGCACTTCAAGCACAAACCGGTTCCCACGTGTGCAGGCCGAAAAGCCCTGCTCACCGCATCGGCGCATCCAGATTTGCAGCAGGTCCTTCGGCCGCTGCGCGACCTCAGGATGACAGAGTATGGAGTTCTTGCTGCTTATTGCAGGCGTCTAGAATAGCAAGCACCATATGCCATTTCTGCAATTAGGTGCTAATCAGCTGCAGCGGTCTGGTACGCCATGCGCATCAGGCACATGACGGTATGATCATTGGGCTCGTTGCTGCTGCGGAATCCGGGGATTGAGAACTGCGGCCCAAAAGAGGACGGCTGCTCGGCAAATTTGGCGGCCCGCTCGAGGACCTCATGGCACAGATGCTGGGCCGAGGGGAAGCTTTGCTCTTCCAATATCTGCCGCACTCGCTCCAGGCCGAACTCACGATGTCCCGCGGAAAGCTCAATCAGGCCTTTCGACACCATCACGATTGACGATCCCGGCGGCACTACCGAAATCTGCGCATCATGGGTGGCGTGCGAGAACAACCCCAGCGGCAGGCCGTTGGGATCGAGTTGCGTAATGCCGTCGCTCCCCTTCACCAGAGCCGGAGGATGACCGGCGCTGACGAAATGCATGAGCCCGAACTGCTCGTCGAGACATCCGACAAACGCCGGGGCAGAGCGCACGCCGCCCGCAGCTTGCATTACGCTGCGGTTCAACTCCAGGGTCAGCGAGGTGACGCCGTCAGAGACATTGGCATTACCGTCCCGGAGCAGTTCCGGAGCCCGCTCCTGGATCGCGTCCTGCACGGCGGCAGCAATGTGCAATGCCTCAGCTCGCTTGCCGGCGATGTCGGCGAGGACGAAGAGCGTGCGCGTTTCGCTCAAAGGCAGGAACTCGTAAAAGTCTCCGCCCACACGCGATCCACGGTACAGCGCTGAGACGCTCAGCTCTGGCTTGTAGGGCAAGAGCGAGGGGCGCGGCGTACGCAGATTTCGATTGACGGTTTCGCGCTCGAAGAACTTCATGGAAACGGGCCCGAGGCAGGGATTCGAAGAAAATATCATAGGAACCGGCTTCCAGCTAGCTGTGAGATTTCAGGACGTTGTTCCCAACAAGTGAATAGTCCATTCGAGCCTGAGCGGAGAAGCTGAAGGTGCGAACCAAAGCAATCCGGGAGGCGGAATGGACCTTCACCAGAAT
>JAICXB010000022.1 GCA_025980765.1 Terriglobales bacterium | reverse complement strand
CTCGACTGCGAAACGTAAGTCGGGCATTCTGGTGAAGGTCCATTCCGCCTCCCGGATTGCTTTGGTTCGCACCTTCAGCTTCTCCGCTCAGGCTCGAATGGACTATTCACTTGTTGGGAACAACGTCCTGAAATCTCACACCTAAAGCCGAGTCAGTGCCGACCCTAAGCTATCGGTTTCGTCGCGACTGCTGCACTTGAGCGACAGAAAGCCGGACTGTGTCCTGGAAGAGTTTTGCAATCAGAGTGCGCTGAGCTGTGATCGTCCGGTTCTGCTCCACCATCATCCAGCCCATCAAAAGATAGCCGACCATCAACAGCATGACGATCGAGAAGTGAACCGGGCGCGTCAACTTGCGGCAGATGGTCAGCATTGGATACTTCCTTTCAGGATTTCGACATTAAGAGCTTAAAACCGGTTCCACGGTTGGCCTTAGCGTATCGCCAGACCGCCAACAATGAGCCGATCACCCGCAGTGTAGTGCACGTGAACTGCCAATGAAGTACTTGGCGATTGTCGGTGCGGTACTGCAGCCGCTTTGCTATGATTCGCAGTCGATATGGCCGAACCAGGAAGCAAGCAGTCCATGCCCAGGACCGAACGCCACCTTGTCCGCGATTACATGACCCGCGCCGTCACCACGCTCACCGTGGATGCGCGCCTTATAGATGCCGCGTTGCTCATCCGCCGAACCGGCAAGCGCCATGTTCCCGTAGTTTCGGCTGAAGGCAAGGCGATTGGCATTATCAGCGATCGCGATGTCTCCCGCCTGGCGCCTTCAGTGCTCTCGCCGATGAATCCCGAGGAGTACAACAAAATCTTCGAGGGCACTCCGATCACTCTGGCAATGACCAAGGACCCCATTACGGTAATGCCGGATGCGCCGGTGCAGCAGGCGGTGCACATCATGAACGAGAGGAAAATTTCTTCGGTTCTGGTAACCGAATCGAGCGGCAAGCTGGTAGGGATTATCACCGTGACCGACGTCCTCCGGTTATTGGACCAGATGCTGTCAGGCGAGTGAGGTTTCATTCGCTCTATTCCGAGCGCGGCGAGGAACCTCTACCCTTGAATCAATGCCAGCAAAGGAATTCCTCGCTGCGCTCGGAATGAAAAAGATCAAGCCGTCTTCGCCAGCGACCGCGCCGGCTCGCGCATCACGTTGACTTTCGCCCGGTGCGTCGGCGATAGACTGAGCACTTTCATTTGCTGCCAGTCATACGGAAATTCTTTGCCACAATCGAGACACACAACGTAAGTGCCGGTTTCTGCCGCAGCCGCCGTACGGCGCGTTCCGCGGGCGGTAATCGGAAAACTGTAATTTCTGTGCCAGCAACCGAAAATCATATCTACCAAACTCATCACTGCACCCCTTGGACGTACCCCAGAAGAGAAGTTCTTAAGATCCAGCTTCTCTCATTCTCACAACGTTAGATTCAGAGAAGCTGGATTTGGTTCCTTCAAGATTTTGTTTTTGTTTTCATCTGTCTTATTGAACACGACCTGCGGCACATAGACTCGGATTAGATAAATGTTCGTGCATCTAGCAGTTACGACGGGAGTCCTGCTTCAGCAGGACGCCTGAAGGTAGCCCACCATGCTAATGGTGGGCAAGGATGTCGTGCGCATCCAAGTCCCGCCAACCGGCGGGACGGCTGAGAGCTTACCCTTAGGCGAGAACCAGGGCTTTGTGTAGAATCTCGGACCTATGGCTCACACATTCACCTGCTTGTATTTTCATACGGTGTTCTCAACAAAGCGGCGTGTTTCTTTAATCCCAGTCGAAATCCGTCCGCGTCTTTGGAGTTACATGGGCGGCATTGCTCGAGAGAATGGCTTTCGCGCCTTGTGCATTGGGGGTATGGCAGAGCACGCTCCCGCATTGCTATCGCTTTGGCCTACGTTAACTATCGCTAAGGCGGTGCAGCTCGTAAAAGCCGGATCGAGCGCCTGGATGAAAGAAGTCACTGACAAGAACTTTTGAATGGCAGGAGGGCTACGCCGCGTTCACCGTGAGCCTCTCGAACTTGGATTCAGTCACACACTACATCGAGAATCAGGAAAAGCACCATCGAAAGATGGATTTCGCCGCGGAATGGAAGCTGTTGCTGAAGAAGCACGGAATGTATTGCCCTCGATATAACTCTCAATAGTCCAGCCTGGTCGGCGGGACTCGAAATTTCGCTCTAACCGACCCACCATTTCATGGTGGGCTACTCTCACGGCGCGTCCCGCTGAAAGCGGGACTTCAACGTAGGTAAGAAATGCCGCCTACGCCAGCTCCACCCCGCGAGTCTCGGGGATGAAGATCGCGGTCAGCCCTGCGAGCAGAAATGCCAGCGCGCAAAGATAGAAAGCCGAATTCAGACCGTGCTGCTGCCCGAACCTGCCAATCGTCCAGGGAGCAACCGAACTGAGGGCGCGCGCGCCATTATAGGTGAGGCCTAACGCACGCGCGCGTACGCTGGTGGGGAAGAGCTCGCTGCCGATTACTCCTGAAGCGGAGAAAAATCCAGTTCCGAAGAAGGCCACCACGGCTCCCAATAGAAGCAAACTCCATTGCGATCTGGCTGCGGCATAGGCGGGCACGAGCACTGCGGCGGCAATGGTGTAGAGCATGAACGAGCGGCGGCGCCCCAGGCGGTCAGCAACCCAGCCGAAGCTCAAGTAGCCCGGAAACATTCCTGCCAGATTCAGAAACAGCAACAGCGCCGTAGTGCTGAGTACGCCGAAGCCGCGTCCTCCTTGGCTTATCGGCAATGAAAGATATGGAGGGATCCAGGTGAACAGGCCCCACCAGGCGAAGAGTCCGAATAGATTCATCGCCAGCAGGACCAAAGTTCGGCGAATATATTTGCTGCCAAAAAGTTCTACAAATCCTGGAGAGGAAACCCGGGCTTGGGACGCTCGCGCCGTCTGCCATATTCCGGGTTCGGCGACGTCCTTGCGAATCCACAACGTCACCAGTGCGGGCAAGACGCCGACGAAAAACACGTATCTCCAGCCAACACGCGGAAGCATGATTCCGGCAATCAGCGCCGCCAGCGCGTAGCCAATCGCCCACGAGCTTTGCACCATGGCGATGGCGCGAGCGCGAAGATCGGAAGGCCAGCTTTCCGCCACCAGAGTTGCGCCGGTGTTCCATTCGCCCCCCATTCCCAATCCGAGAATGAACCGGATAATGGCGAGGACCAGGATCGAGGTCGCGAGGCCGCTGGCGAACGAGCAGACCGAATAAGTAAGGATGCTGAGCATCAGCGCCCGCGTGCGACCAATGCGGTCGGCGACGAGTCCGAAGAACACTCCGCCAATTCCTGACGCCAGCAAGGTGAGAGTGTTGAGCAGGCCTGCCCCCTGCTTGCCGATATGCAGTTCGCGCATGATGTGCGTGACGACGAGGGAATACAACATCACGTCAAAGGCATCGAGCATCCAGCCCAGCCCGGCAGCAAGCAGTGTGCGACGCTGTTCAGCCGAGGCTTCGCCAAGAAACGCGAGAGGGTTCTGCATGAGGTAGTCAGAGAGATTAGCAGAGTCGAGGAAAACCAAGAGCAAAAGCAAAATCTCTACCACGGATTGCACAGATTTAACGGATTACACGGATTTATCGATATCAGAAAGAAACCAAGAGATTATCCGTGATATCCGTGCGCATCCGTGAAATCCGTGGTTAAGCTGTTGGTTTTGTCGTTTGTCGCCATAAACAAAACCAAAAGCAAAATCAAAGCTCTACCACGGATTGCACGGATTTAACGGATTACACGGATTTATTGAGTTAGAAAGAAACCAAGAAATTATCCGTGATATCGGTGCGCATCCGTGAAATCCGCGGTTAAGCTTTTGGTTTTGTCGTTTGTCAACGCAAAGAAGCGCTGGCTGCGTTTTACGTCTTTGCCGATTTGGGTTTTCAGCTCGGCGGCATTGGGCCATTTGATTTCCGGCCGCAGCCATTTGAGGAACGCAATCTCGATTTCGGTGCTCTCATCGAGTGCAATGGGATGGAAATCCAGGAGATGGATTTCGATGGCGAATGACGCCTCGCCGAACGTAGGTCGCACGCCAATGTTCGTCACGGACTCAAACCTCTCATCGCCAACCCGCGTGCAAGTTACATAAACGCCATGACAGGGAGCGAGTTCCGTGTATTCCGCCAGATTGATGGTGGGTACGGTGTAACGCGTGCCGTATCCGCGTCCCGCCGCGGGAGTTCCCGTAATGGAAAATGGACGGCCAAGCAGGTGTCGTGCCTTGCTGACTTGCCCCGCGATCAGGAGTCGGCGAATCGCGCTGCTGGAAACGACTTCGCCGCGCGAGCGCATCTCGGGATAGACGACGACAGAGAATCCAAACTCGCGGCCATATTCGGCAAGTCGGTCCACGTTGCCCTCTGCCTGATGCCCAAAGTGGAAACTCGCGCCTTCGTGGACTTCGCTCGCGTGCAGCCCACCGGCAACGATTTGCTTGGCGAATGCTTGTGGCGAGAGGGAAGAGAAGCCGGCATCAAAGGCGAGAACCAGGGTGGCTTCCACTCCGGTCTGCGCGAGCAGCGCAAGCTTTTGCGGCAGCGGCGTGATCAGCCGGGGGGCGCTCTGCGGCCGCAGCAGCCGCGCGGGATGAGGATCAAAGGTTACAGCGAGAGAATGCGCCCCGAGTTCCCGTGCGCGCTCTGCGACACGGCCCAGCACGTGCCGATGCGCGAGATGCACGCCGTCGAAGTTGCCAACACTGATGACGTTCCTGTGCCAGTCGGATGGAAGTTCGTCGATCGACCGAAATACGCGCATCTCTAAATCTCGAACTCCAGTTTCAGGCCGTCATGTGCGAGGCGCACGTGTGGTGGCAGGCCCTGGTTCGTCTCTTCGTGCCCGAGGTCGTGCGACATGTGCACGAAGAAGGCGCGATCCGGCTTGAGCGCCTCCACAACTTTCAGGGACGCTTCGAGGGAAGAATGTGTGGGATGCGGGCGGCGGCGCAGCGCGTCAAGAAAGAGGACATCAAGCCCCTGCAGCTGCTGCATGGCCGCGTCGGGAATGGTGCTGAAGTCGGTAACGTAGGCGGCTGTCCCAAAACGGTATGCGGTGATGGGGTGGTCGCCATGCAACACGGTCAGCGGCTTGAAAATTGCTCCAAATAAATCCAACTGTCCATTCAGCCGGTGCAACCGAACCTGGGGTCGGGTTGAGTACGTGGACTGGGGATCGAAGACGTAGGCGAACATGCGCTCGATGACGGCCGCAGTGTCGCCATCGGCGTAGATGGGAAGCTTGTCTTCGCGATGAAAAGTTAAGGGACGCAGGTCATCGAGGCCGAGAATGTGGTCGGCGTGCGCATGGGTATAGAGCACGGCATCGAGCCGGCGGATGTTCTCGCGCAAAGCCTGCTCGCGAAAGTCCGGAGTGCTGTCGATAAGCACTATGCGCTCTGCGTATTCGAGCAGGATCGACGGACGAGTGCGGCGATCGCGCGGATCGGAGGAGCGGCACACCTTGCAATCGCAGCCGATGGTGGGCACGCCCATGGAAGTTCCGCTGCCGAGCACCGTCAGAGTGGCTTTCATTTAATAACGGATTTTCCGCCTGCCGCGGCCGGCGGACGGGTAATCGCATTCGTGATTTCGAGAAACGCCATGCGCAGCTCGAATAGCGCGTTTTGCAGAAGGTTCTCTTCCGGCTTAGTCAGATTGCCTTTGGTCTTGTCCTTCAGGATTCCGAGGGTATCGATGGTCTGGCGCGCGCCGATGATGTCGACGTGCGGCTGCTCGGCTTCGCCCGGCGCTGCAGGCATCATTCCCAATTGCATGAGAGCGGTCACGTAGAGCGACTGCACCAGGCGGTCGAAAGTCATCTCGAAGTCCGCGGCTTTGCCCTGACCGCGGGCTGACAACAGATCGTCAATCTTCTTGCCGGAGGCCCGATATTCCTCGTGCTGCGCCGCTTGTTCTGCATGAGAGGGCGGCTGCAAGTCCGCGTCGTCGCCGGTTGGGGCAGCGCCAGCCGGTTGCGCCGGAGAGGCCGCCTGCGCGGCAGACTGTTCTTGCGTTTGCTCGCGCAGTTCGCCTTCGTCAGTGAATTTGCGCCGATCGCTTACGACAAAGTCTGGTTTCTTTTCTGACATAGCTTTCAAAAACGCATCTCAGGCGCTCGGAAAAACCGAAAGCAAAACCAAAAGCTCTACCACGGATTTCACGGATGAGCACGGATTACACGGATCGTTTTTGGTTGTTTGTTCAAGTTTAAATCCGTGAAATCCGTTCAATCCGTGTGATCCGTGGTAAAGCTTTTGTTTGTGGTTTTGCATTTGTGAGTTTCAGGATGCAATTGAAAATGGGACCTTCGCCGGTTGCGCCTCGCCACCGGGATAGGTGATTTTGGCGCCGCGTTCCAGAGCTTCGCGCCGGATATAGCCAAGCGCGACGGGACGCTCCTCGCGCGCAGCAGGAATGCGGCTCACACTGGTCAACTCGCCAACTTCCTTGCCATCTGCCTGCAGCTTCGCGCCGCGCTCCGGCGTCTCCCCGTTGAGCACGAAGCCATGAAAGGTTCGATGCACGTTGCCGCGGGAGCGAATGCGTTCGACGATCTCCTGGCCGACGTAGCAACCCTTGCTGAAGTTGAGAGCATGGCTCTGCTGCGTCTCCTGCGGCAGATCGCGTTCGCGAATATCGGTTCCGTATTTGGGAAAGCCGATCATCACCCGGAACTTCTCCAAAGCGTCGGAACCAACCGGCTCCGCCCCGGCAGCGACCAAAGTCTTCCAGATCTCCGGCATTGCGGCCGGAAGCGCCCAGATCTCGAAGGTCAGAAAGTCATCGCTGACCATGCGGGTCAGGGAAAGTGCAATGCCATTCCAGGTCAGGTCCGCGACCTGCATGGGTTCCAGATCGGGAATTGCGATGCCTGCCTTTTTCAGAATCTCGGGAGACCTCTGGCCCTGAAGCCCAATCGCTGCGATCGCGTTGCTACGGTCCTGGACTTCCACATCGTCCATGATGATGTAGTGGTCGAAGAGCTTGAGCAGGTTTTCAACCTGGGAGCGCTCGGTGTCGATGAGGATGGAGTCTCCGCGATTGTAAGCATAAAGATCGCCAAGAATTCGGCCCTGCGGATTCAGCACGAAACTGTAGTTGCCGCGATTGCTCGGCAGGTCCTTGATGTTGTTGGTGACCATGCCGTTCAACCAGCGCACCCGGTCGGCGCCGGTGAGCTCGATCTTTGCGCGCCAGCCTAGATCGTAAATCGCACAGCCTGACACCAGGGCCCGGAACTCGCTCGCCGGATCCGTAACGGCGGCGGCAGTTTCGACTCCGCCGTACTCGCCCATATGGGCGCCGGAGGAGGCGAGCGTGTCATAGAGGGGGGTGCGAGGCATGGGTGAACGTTTCATTATAACGAGCCGTGTTTCACCAGGGCGACACGAAGAAGCACAAATGCGTTTCAGGGAAATTGTTTCAGGAAAACCGTTTCAACAAAAGCGTTTCAAAGAGCAATTCGCCGAACTAGCGCCGTTGAAACGCCCTTTCGTGAAACGATGTTACTGAAACGAATTACCTGAAACGCCTTTCTGCTTCTGTTATTTTGCTTCCGTGACTGAAAACACGAAACGCGTCGCGGTAGTTCCCGGGGACGGCATTGGCAAGGAAGTGATTGCGCAGGCGGTGAATGTGATTCGCGCTGCCCGCGCAGCGGTGGATTTCACCGAATTCGATTGGTCGGCCGACCGGTATCTGAAAGACGGAACCACGATCCCGCCGGATGGCTTCTCCATGCTCAGCCGCGATTTCGATGCCATCTTCGTGGGCGCTCTGGGCGATCCGCGCGTGCCTTCGAATATTCATGCCAAAGACATTCTGCTGGGCATGCGCTTCAAAATGGATCTGTTTGCCAATGTCCGTCCGGTGAAGTGTCTGGATGATTCGCTCTGTCCGCTGAAGAACGTGCGTGCCGGAGAGATTGATTTTGTTGTGGTTCGCGAGAATACGGAAGGCCCATATGTGGATGTTGGCGGCGTCTTCAAGCAGGGAACGCCGGACGAAGTTGCCGTGCAGGAAGACGTGAACACGCGCAAAGGCGTCGAGCGCGTGATTCGATACGCTTTCGATTACGCACGCAGATACGGTCGCAAGAAGGTGCTGATGAGCGACAAGTCCAACGTGATGACCTACGCTCACGGCCTGTGGCAGCGGGTCTTCAAGGAAGTCGCCGGCGATTACAGCGACATTGCTTCGCAGCACATGTATGTGGATGCTTTATGCATGCACATGGTGCGCGATCCTCGGCAGTTCGACGTGATCGTGACCAACAACATGTTCGGCGACATCATCACCGATCTGGCCGCTGCATTGCAGGGCGGATTAGGTATGGCGGCGAGCGGCAATATCCATCCCGGTCGTACCTCAATGTTTGAACCCGTTCACGGCTCAGCGCCGCCATTTGCGGGAAAGAACATCGCCAACCCCTTCGGCGCGATTCTCACCGCCGCGACGATGCTGGAGTACCTCGGATTCGAGGCCGCCGCGGCCAAGATCAACGCTGCGGTAGTTGAGGCAGTGCGTCAGAAGAAGACGACGCAGGATGTCGGCGGCGATTTAGGCACGCGAGAAGCAGGGCAGTGGATCGCGGAGCGGGTGGCGGGATAGAAATCCGGCCCTCTGCCGCAGGCACTGACAATTGTGGGGTGTCATCCTGAAGGACGCGTAGCGGCCGAAGGACCTCCTGTAATGCCTGGAACAAAGCTTCCGACTGCGCGGCTCCTCAACCACGATCATTGCCGAAGAATTGCAGCCTGCATAGGTGATCGAGACATATTGCAGAGGTCCTTCCTCCTCGCGAGTACGTCCGCTGTGCGGACGTACTCTCTCGTCGTCAGGATGACAGATTTGGGAAATAGTCGAATTCAATTCCACATTGCCTGCAATCTGCGCAGCGCCTTATACGCCAGCAGATATCTGGGATTCAGTTCCAGTGCTCGGCGGTAGTGCACGCTGGCTTTGTCCCACTCCCGCTTGCGCTCGTACACGCGTCCGAGATTGTAGTGCGGGAAGCAGTAGGCTTCGTAGCGTGGTGCGGCCAGCGCTTTGTGGAACCATGGAATCGCGGCTTCCCATTGTCCCTGCTCGATCAGGTAAGCGCCGATATCGTTGTAGGGATTTCCGAAATCCGGATCGACTTTGATGGCCTGCAGGCATTCGGCAATTGCCTGCGTATAGTTTTGCTGAAATGAATACGCCCAGCCGCGAAAGGTATAGGCCTCGGCGGTAGGGAACGCTTCAATGGAGTGCGTGTAAAGCTCAATGGCCTCTTCGTACTCGCCGTTGGTTTGGTGCTCGTAGGCGCGGCGAAAGTATTCGCCGGCGCGTTGTCTGAGTTCGCTCTCTGCCATTGCGGATGTTGCTCACCCTCTAGTTTTGTTGGCGACACAGAGGGAGATGGCTTTATTATCCAACTAACGTATGTATTTTGTCTTTGGCCGTTTGAAGTGCTTACGCGGGGATGCGGCAGGCCGCGTCTCTGCCCGCCTGTTTCGCTGTTTCCGACTTTCTCTGGCACTGATTGCAATCTCTGCTGTAGCCGCAGCGCAGCAAGCGGCAACCCCGCCCAGCCCACCACCGCAAACGCGCTCTGCACAAGGCGATATCGGCATTCAGGTGCAGCCGGCGCCGCCGCCGGCCGACAAGAAGATCACGCCTGAACAGGCGCGGCAACTTTTCGCTTCAGTCGATGAAATTCTCAACTGGCTGAGCAAAGACACCGGCTTCGCGATCAAGAACAAAGTCAAGCGCCAGCTGGCCAGCCGCGACCAGGTATCGAAGTACATCGAGAGCCGCTTGTCCGACGACGAGGACGCAAAACGCGTGCAGCGCTCCGAGATCGTCCTCAAGAAATTTGGACTGCTGCCCCGCACCTTCGATCTGCATACCTTCCTGGTGCAACTGCTGCGCGAGCAGGTGGCCGGTTACTACGATGTGAAGACCAAAACCGTCTATCTGCTGGACTGGCTTACGCCGGAATCGCAGAAGCCGGTGCTTGCCCACGAGCTCACGCATGCGCTGCAAGACCAGAATTTCAATCTGAAGGATTGGGAAGATCCCAAAGCGCCCAGGAACGCGCATGGCGATGAATTCAGCTATGACGAAGACGAGGCCTCCACGGCCCGCAGTGCGGTCGCCGAAGGGCAGGGAATGGTCACGCTGGTGGACTTCATGCTGCGCGCCTCGGGACACACCGTCGCCGACTCGCCACAGGTTGTGCCGATGATGAAATCCGCGATGACTGCGAACACCGGCTTTCCCCTTTTGGAACAGGCGCCGCTCATGATTCGCGAATCGCTGGTGTTTCCGTACGGGGACGGATTGTCGTTTGAAGGTGGACTGCTCGAAAACGGAGGTAAGGACTTCGCCTTCTCCGGTCCGTTCCGCCGGCCTCCGCAAGACACGCATGAAGTTCTCGATCTGAGCGCGTATCTGCACTCGCGTCCGCCGGAATGGCTGGTGATTCCCGACTTCAAACAGGAGCTGGCCGGCTCGGGATACGAGAAGTACGATGTTGGCTCGATTGGGCAACTCGATACCCGCACCCTGGTTCAACAGTACGCGGGGCCGGAGGCGGCGCAGAACCTCGGTGCCGCATGGAAAGCCGGCGCCTACTACGCGGCTTCGAGCACCGACCCCAGGCTCACCGGAACGGCAAAAATTGGGCTGCTTTACCTCTCGCGTTGGAAATCGGATGAGGACGCGGATCAGTTCGCGAAGATCTATGCCGACTATTTGCCCAAACGCTTCTTCAGCGTGAAGCCCGGGCAAAAATGCAAACCGCAGGATTCCGACGAGGGCGGCTGTGACACCCAGAGCTTTGTTACCGAAGAAGGCCCGATCACGATTCAGCGCGTTCCTGGCGCGGAAGTTCTGGTCGTTGAGAATTTCCCCTCAGAGCTCGCGTCAAAGTTGGCCCAGAAGGTGCTGCTGGCGAATCCGGAGGATGCGGTCACCGTGCAAAGGCACTCGCTGATGTCGCCGCTGCGGAACTGTGCCGTGATTCGGGAAGTCATGGGGTCGATGATGGCGCGCCGCTTTGGGCAATCACTAGAGCAGAACCCGCTGCGGTAGCGGCGGGTGATTCGTTGAGAGACGTTAACTCAGATTCCGCAAAAAGCGCCCGCCGCTACCTCCACCCATCATCCGCAACACCAGCGGATGGGCACCCTACGCAGCGGGTTCTGCTTGTATAATTTTTGGTTCCCTCATCATCCTCACCGGAGCTGTGCAATTGCAAAAAGCTGAGATTGGAATCATCGGAGGCAGTGGACTGTACTCCATGCCCGGCCTCTCCGGCGTGCGTGAAATCAAGCTCGAGACGCCGTTCGGAGCTCCCTCAGACGCTTATGTGCTGGGAACGCTGGAAGGTCGAGAAGTGGCTTTTCTGGCGCGCCACGGACGCGGGCATCGATTCCTCCCCACCGAGCTAAACTTTCGCGCGAATATTCACGGTATGAAGCAGCTAGGCGTCGAGCGGATTCTTTCGGTTTCTGCCGTGGGCTCACTCAAGGAAGAGCACCGGCCGATGGACTTCGTGATTCCCGATCAATTTGTCGATCGCACGCGTCAGCGCGTCTCCACCTTCTTCGGCGATGGGGTGGTGGCGCACGTCGCGCTTGCCGATCCCATCTGCGCTGAGATTGCGAGAGTGGCGTCGGCGGCCTGCATGAAGGCTGGTGTGACCGGGAAAATGGGCGGAACTTATGTGTGCATCGAAGGGCCACAGTTCTCGACCCGCGCGGAATCGAACCTGTATCGCAGCTGGGGCATGGATGTAATTGGTATGACCAATCTGCAGGAAGCCAAGCTTGCGCGCGAGGCGGAGATTTGCTACGCGACGCTGGCCATGGTCACAGATTATGACTGCTGGCATCCTGAGCACGACGCCGTCACAGTGGAACAGGTGATTTCCTATCTAACGCAGAACGCCGAGAACGCCTGCAAGGTAGTTCGCTGCGCAGTTGCGAGTATGCCGAAGACCCGCGGATGCAAATGCGGCTCTGCGCTGCAATTCGCCATCATGACTGACCGCGAGAGGATCCCCGCGGAAGCCCGCAAGCGCCTCAGTCTGTTGCTGGAAAAATATCTCAAACCGCAGGAGGCAAGGGCCTGATGTCGATTGTTGTGGTGGGATCGGTGGCTTACGACGCGATCAAGAGTCCCTCGGGATCTTGTCCGAGGTGTCTCGGTGGCGCCGCAACCTACTTTGCATTGGCCGCCAGCTATTTCACCCAGGTGCGCGTTGTGGCCGTGGTCGGCGAAGACTTCAACCAGCAGGATGAGAACGTCTTGCGCTCAAGGAAAGTCGATACTCGCGGCATTGAACACGCCAAAGGCAAAAGCTTCTTCTGGTCAGGCGAATATGGCGAGAACCTGAACGAAGCCAAGACGCTCGATACGCAGTTGAATGTCTTTCAGGCATTCGATCCGAAGGTGCCGCAGGAGTATCTCGATTCCGAGTTCCTCTTTTTGGCCAACATCGATCCCGTGCTCCAGGGAAATGTGCGTCGACAGATGAACGGCGCCACCCGGCTGGTGGGCGGGGACACCATGAACTATTGGATCACGGAGGCGCAACATCGCCAGAACCTGTTGCAGACGCTCAAAGGCGTCGACGTTCTGCTGATCAACGACAGTGAAGCGAAGATGCTGGCGCGGGAAACGAGCGTGCCTCGCGCGGCGCAGAAAGTGCTGCAAATGGGCCCGCGAGCGCTGGTCATCAAGCACGGGGAATACGGCGCGACTGTCTTCTTCAAAGAAGGAGAGTTTGGCGGAGGGCGACATCCGTTTCGCGCGCCAGCGTTACCGCTTGAAGAAGTGCGCGACCCTACGGGAGCCGGTGATTCCTTCGCCGGCGGCTTCATGGGCTACATCGCTTCACAGGGAGAGCTCGATCGCGACGTCTTCAAGCGCGCCATGTTCTATGGCGGCGTGATGGGCTCATTCGCCGTCGAGCGATTTGGGACGGAGCGGCTGCAATCGCTTACTCGGACGGAGATCGACGGGCGATATCAAACTTTTCGCGAGCTCACGCATATTGGGTGACGGCATTCGCACATTTTCCGGATGATATATAACTCGATTCAACGCGCGAATGGGCGCTGAATCGAGTTTGAATTTGGAAAGCTTACTGCGATTGACGCCGGCCCTGAGAGCTCGGCTCTACCGATCCTCGCAACCATCGGGCGCTCCCGATAGCTCCGGTGGCAGCGGCCTGGCGATTGTCGTCTCACTGCTGAGCGCCGTCGCCCTTGCCAGTTTTGCGTACTTTTGCGCCAGAGGCGAAGTTCTGCTCTCCGGCGATGCCGTCGCGCACATCAATATTGCGCGACGCATTTTCGATTCCCTCACTCCCGGCCTGTTTCAATTAGGGACAGTGTGGCTTCCGCTTCCACATCTGTTGACGGTTCCATTCATCGTCAACGACAAGCTCTGGAGTACGGGTATCGGTGGATCCGTCATTTCGGTGATTTCCTACGTCGTAGCCGGATGCGGGATCTATCGGCTCGGCGCTCAATGGTCTCGATTGGCAGCCTGGGCTGGGGTTGCCGTTTTTTCCGCCAATCCGAACCTGCTGTATGTCCAGTCCACGGCTTTGAACGAACCGCTTTATGTAGCCGCATTTATCTGGACAGCGGTTTTCTTCAGCGAGTGCGCCGAACAGCTTCGTGCGCGCCATCTCGCCTTGGCGACAGCTACGCTTGAGAAAGGTGCGATCACTCTCATCATCGCAATTCTCACTCGCTACGACGGCTGGTTCCTTGCGGCCGTGTGTTGGGTGGCGATGCTGCCCACGGTGTGGCGTGCAATCAGAGGATCGGAATCTGCAGCCGTAAACTCGTTGCGCCGTTCCGCTGCGAAGGCATTACTGTTGACGGCTCTGGCCCCATCATTGTGGTTGGCCTACAACCTCGGCGTGTACAAGAACGCACTGGAGTTCGCCAATGGACCGTACTCTGCCCGAGCCATTGCGATGCGCACGACAGCCAGTGGAGTTCAGTCCTATCCGGGCGAACATAGTCCTCGGGTCGCGGCCATTTACTTCATAAAAACCGTGCAGTTGAACCTGGGACCGGGATGGCTTGCAAAGCTACTGCTTCTAATGGCGATCGCCGGCAGCATTGCGGCGCTGCGCTCGTGCCATTGGTTATTGCTGACGTTGCTATGGTGTCCCCTGGTTTTCTATCCGCTGTCGATCGCCTATGGCGCTGTACCTATCTTTATTCCCGTGTGGTGGCCGTTCTCGTATTACAACGTGCGCTACGGATTGGAGCTATTGCCGGCAATCGCAGTTGGAGCGGCGCTGCTGGTACATCTATGCGGCCGCGCGGGCATTCGGCGGCCGGTTCAGCCGATTGTGGCCGGGCTGCTGCTGGCGATCGTCGCGGGCTGTTATCTTAGCGCAGCCATTGCTGTCCCGGTCTGCCTGCGCGAAATGCGCGCGAATGGTCAAGCTCGCTTGCAGTATGACCACGAGCTCGCTGCGGTGCTGCGCACCCTTCCAGCGACAGCGACAGTGCTGGCATATACCGGAGCTCATGCTGGAGCATTCGAGCTAGCAGGCTTTCACCTCGACAGAACTATTAATGAAGGAATTTATCCCGTCTGGGATGCGTCGCTGCAGCAGCCAGCGCAGGCAGCCGATTACGTTATCGCCGAGCAGTGGGACCCAGTTAGCGAGGCGGTGCGGCGGCATCCGCAGAATCTGGTGGCGATCCATAGCGTCCTGGTGCCAGGACAACCCCCAGCCGTGGTTTACAGAAGTGGGCTTCATTAGCCGATTGTCGTAGCTTGACATCCTGCTTTAGAATCGCGCATCAGTTTTCATGCACACCAGTCTTGACATCCCGGGGCTCGGGCCGCACCTGACGTTCCTGTCATCGAGCGCAATCCGCCTTGTGCTTTCCGCCATCTTGGGTGGATTGATCGGGCTGGAGCGAACGATCCATCACAAAACCGCCGGCATTCGCACCAACATGTTCATCTGTCTGGGAGCGGCGATGTTTGCGGTGATGTCCGATTCATTCCCCGATTCTTCCGTTAGCGACCGCACGCGCATCGCCTCCAACATTGTTCAGGGCGTTGGCTTCCTCGGCGCCGGAGCGATTCTGCATGGAAAAGGTGGCGTGCAAGGCCTGACTACCGCCGCTACGATGTGGGTAGTGGCGTCCATCGGAATGGCCTGCGGCGCGGGCAAATATCTCGTCGCGACTTTTGCCACGGTTTTGATTCTGGTTGCGCTCGCTTTCCTTGGCCGTCTTGAGGCCTCATTAGGGCTCAAGGTGTTCCCCATGAGTTATGAGGTTAAGGGTCAGAGTGCGCCGGTATTGCTCGAGGCGTTGAACGAGATCCTGGAGGATGCGCATCATTCCACCCAGGGCATGCAGGTCGGGCGTTCGCAAGGCCTCTCGCGTGTCGTGTTTCGACTCACCTGTAGCCTGCCCGAACATCGGCAAATGCTAGAGCAACTCAAGACGCATCCGGAATTCGAGAGCGTTACCCGTTTCAGCCAAGCGATCGAGGAATGAAAAGCTCGGCCGCCATTTCCTTCACCAAGGCAGAGGCTTGCGGTAATGATTTCTTGATCATCGATTCCGCTCACTGCGGGGAGAATCCCTCCGAGCTTTCACGGCGATTATGTGATCGTCATTTGGGTGCCGGCGCTGACGGCGTCGAATGGGTTAACGTGGAGCCAGATGGGCGAGTTGTCGCTCGACTCATCAACTCCGACGGTTCTGAGGCGGAAATCTCGGGAAATGGAACCAGGTGTGTTGCGGCGTGGGCTATAGATCATCGCGGAGGAACGGAAGTACGCGTGCTCACCGGCGCCGGCGAGAAGAAATGCACGCTGACGCAAAAGTCACATCATCGATATGAGTTGCGGATGGAAATGGGGGCTGTTGAGATACTTGGGGAGAAAACTATCTCCACCCCGTTTGGGGAGGTCAAAGGCTGGGTGATCTCACTCGGCAATCCGCACTTCGTGCAGTTCGTTAATGAATTTCCTGTGAATTGGCAGGAGCGCGCTGCTGCTGTCGAAGGACATCCGAACTTTCCTCATCGCACTAACGTGGAACTGGTGAAGGTTCTAGGGCCGAGCCGGATCGAGTTTCGCATCTTCGAACGCGGAGCCGGCGAAACACAGTCATCGGGAACAGGATCCTGCGCCTCTGCCGTTGCGGCTATCAGTTGCGCAGACGTATTGTCTCCCGTCCAGGTATCTGCGCCCGGTGGGATACAAATAGTGCACTGGGACAAAGGGCACCTGCTGCTCGAAGGCCCGGCGCGCCTCGTCTGCCGCGGAGAATTCCTGGTCTAGTAGCCACCGGCCATCGGCTAAGATGTAAGCTCGGTGGCTAACCACACGTCAGGCACGATACTTCCTCCTGCGCTGAGGCAGGGCGATACGGTTGGAATAGTCGCGCCTGCTGGACCAGTAGATCGCGAGCAATTCGAATTCGGTTGCGCGGCATTGCGCAGACTGGGTTTGAATCCCATTTACTCGGCCAACATCTTCAGTCAGGATCTCTATTTTGCCGGTAATGTAAAGCGCCGCATCGATGAAATACACCAGATGCTCCGCCTGGCTGAGGTGAAGGCGATTTTCTGTGCCCGTGGTGGATACGGGTCGAACTATCTTCTTCCATTGTTGGATTTCGATTTGTTTGCCAACAATCCCAAAATCTTCTGCGGCTATAGTGACAATACGACGCTGTTGGCCCAGGTGCATGATCGCACTGGTCTTGTCGTTTTCCATGGGCCGATGCTGGCCAAGGATTTCGCTCGTCCCGATGGTGTTCACCTTCGATCGTTCGCCAGTGCGACGGGCGCGCAGGAACCGTGGCACGTTGGGCAACAGGACTCTCCGCTCGAAGCTCTCAATGAGGGCGTTGCAGAAGGCAAGCTGTACGGTGGATGTCTGTCGATGCTGGTCGCGTCCCTGGGAACACCTTACGAAATTGAAACCGATGAGGCTGTGCTGTTCATCGAGGACCTCGGAGAGCCGCCGTATCGAATCGACCGCATGCTGATGCAGCTCGGATTTGCCGGGAAGATGGACAGAGTTCGCGGCATTGTGTTTGGCGAGATGTGCGGATGCAATCCGCCGGCAAATGCCGGCTACACTCTGCAAAACGTCTTGAAGCGCACGCTTGCCGGACTGCAGGTGCCGGTCGCATTCGGGTTGCGTTCGGGGCACGTGAGTTTCGGCAATATCACGTTGCCCATCGGCGTACGCGTCCGGCTTACCGTGGGAGAAGAGGTGAAGCTGGAGATGCTGGAGAGGGCAACCGCACCGCGAATCGAGGAAATCAGGGTGGGCCAGAGTTGAGCGCGCCGCACCGGGTGTACCTCATTGGGATTTGCGGAACGGCAATGGCATCTCTGGCCGGACTCATGCAGCAACGCGGCTTTTCCGTCTCGGGATCGGATGCGGCGGCTTATCCGCCCATGTCCGACCTGCTGCGCAGCATGGGCATCCCTGTTTTGGAACCATATTCGGAAGACAATCTCAAGCCTGCCCCTGATCTGGTGGTGGTTGGGAATGCGATCTCTCGCGGCAATGTCGAGCTTGAGTATGTATTGGACCACCGCATTCCGTTCACATCCTTGCCGCAGGTGCTGCATGAGAGCTTTCTTCGTGGGCGCGAGCCGATCGTGGTCGCCGGAACCCACGGAAAAACTACCACTACGTCGATGCTGGCATGGATTTTCGAGGTCGCGGGAAAAGATCCATCATTCCTCGTGGGTGGCGTAGCCGAGAATTTCGGTTCCAGCTTCGCCTTGCGCCAGGGCCAACAGTTTATTCTCGAAGGCGACGAATACGACACCGCATTCTTCGACAAAGGGCCCAAGTTCCTCCACTACTTTCCGCAGTCGGTGGTGCTCACCTCAGTTGAGTTCGATCATGCCGACATCTACAAGGACCTCGACTCCATAAGGACTTCATTCAAGCGGCTGGTCAACCTGGTCCCGCGCAGCGGATATCTGGTCGCCTATGACAACTCTGTGAGTGTTGACGAATGCATTGCTCGCGCCTTCTGCAAAGTGGAACGATATGGATTACGCGAAGGTTCTACCTGGCGCATACGCGGCCTCAATTTCGGCCCGCAGGAGACTTCATGGACTCTCGATCGTGAAGGTCGGCCTTGGGCGGAGCTTCGCATGTCGCTCGCGGGCGAGTACAACGTCTTGAATGCCTCGGCAGCGGCGGCGATGGCTGCTCGTTATGGAATCTCTGCCGAAATGACTGTGGAAGCGCTGGCGACCTTCAAGAGTGTGAAGCGGCGTCTTGAGGTAAAGGCCGAAATCGCGGGCGTGACGATTATCGACGACTTCGCTCACCATCCCACTGCCATCGCCGAGACGCTGAAGGCTCTGCGCACACGATATAAGGACCATCGTTTATGGGCAGTCCTGGAACCGCGCTCGAACACTCTCCGGCGCAACGTTTTTTTTCGCGAGCTGGTAGACAGTCTCAGGCTTGCCGACGAGGTGGTGGTTGCGACGGTATTCAAGGCCGAAGCCATTCCCGAGAGCGAGCGACTCTCGACCTCGGCAGTGATCGAGCAGCTCAAGCGGCAAGGACACGCCGCGCGTGAGTGTCGCGACGCGAACGCCATTGTCGATGCGATCGCTCCCGAACTGCGTGCAGGAGATGTGGTCGCGATCCTCTCAAACGGCGGTTTCGGAGGAATTTACGAGAAGCTGCCCGCCCGATTAGACAAAAATTCATGAAGCCAAAACACGCGGTTCTCTTTTGTCTGCTGTGCCTCTTTGTGGGTAACGTGTTCGCACAGAGCGACTCGAAGCTCGATTACAGTATCCGGCTCACAGACGCTGCTCAGCACCGGGTTCATGTGACCATGTCCTTTCCTGTCGAGAGCGGATGGAACCAGGTGCAGTTACCGGTATGGAACGCGCTTTATCAGGTGCGAGATTTTGCCAAGAACGTTATCTCTGTCTCTGCCATGGATTCGTCGGGCAACGCGCTCGCGTTGAAGCAGGCGGACAAGACTACCTGGCAGTTTCTTGCTCGTGGCGGTATGGCTCGGATCGACTATGACATCATTCTCGACGAAGCGGGTCCATTCGGAGCGCAGTTCAATGCACACCATGCGTTCCTGAACTTCGCCGAGTTGCTCATGTATCCGGTGAAGGGGCGCGAATGGCCCATTTCGGTGCAATTCACCGGTGTTCCACCGCGCTGGAAGCTGGCGACGTCATTGCCTTCGCTGAGCGTTCCCGCGGAAAAGGCGGGCGCGCCTTCGGCCTACGTGCTTCATGCGGAAAAATACGACCGGCTGGTGGATAGTCCTTGCGAAATGGGCGAGTTCGCGGAGAGCGATTTCGAGCAGAATGGCGGCAAGTACCGGGTGGTGATCGATGCCGATCCCGCCGACTACGATGCTTCAGCGCTGGTCACGGCGCTCAAGAAAATCACCGCTGCGGAAACCGGATGGATGGACGACCACCCATTCGATACTTACGTCTTCATCTACCACTTTCCGCGTGGTCCCGCGGGTGGCGGTATGGAGCACGCCTACTCCACTGCGATCGACATCTCTGCCGCCCAGCTGAAAGAGCTGAGGGGTTTCGAGTCCACCAGCGCTCATGAGTTTTTTCACCTCTGGAATGTGAAGCGCATCCGCCCGAGGTCGCTCGAGCCCATCGATTACACACGCGAGAATTACACCCGCGCGCTGTGGTTCAGCGAAGGCGTCACCAGCGCGGTTGCGGACCTTGCGCTGCTGAAGGCCGGACTGTTGACTCCGGCGGAATATTTCGAGCGTATCGCGCGCGGCATCACCGTACTACAATCGCGCCCAGCGCACCTCACCCAATCGGCAGAGGAATCGAGCCTCGATACCTGGTTTGATAAGTACCCTAGCTATCGTGCTCCCGAGCGCAGTATTAGCTACTACAACAAGGGTGACCTGCTGGGAATTCTGCTGGATTTGAAGATTCGCCAGGATTCCCATGGCCAGCGCTCGCTCCGCGACCTGTTCAAAGATATGAACCAGGATTATGCCAAACGCGGGAAATACTTCGCCGATTCCGAAGGAGTGCGCGCGGAAGCCGAGAAGCTCACAAACACCGATCTGCACGATTTCTTCGACCGATATGTCGCTGGGACGGCTGAGTTGCCGTATTCGGAACTGTTCGCCACGGTAGGACTTGTTTTGGAGAAGCAGCAGCAACCTGTCGCCGATGCCGGGTTCACCGCGGCTCGCAACTTTACTGGGCCTCTAGTGATTGATCAGGTTAATGGAGAAGAAGCCAGGAGCGCAGGATTGCGAGAAGGTGACGAGATCGTCTCGATCAACGGCGAGCAACCGGCGCGAAGCGTGGACCAGCAGATTGCGTCATCCAAACCAGGAGAAAAGATCCGCATCGCGATCCAGCGCCGAGGAGAACGGAAAGATCTTGAATTAACGCTGGGGCAAAAATTCAGAGCAACGTACATGCTGCGCGAAGCGCCGCAGGCCACGCCGGCACAGTTGGCAAGGCGCGCGGCATGGTTGCAGTCGCAAGATGAGGGTAAGTAATGGCTCTCAGTTGAGAGAGTGTGCTTCATGATCGCCACCCTCCGTACCACCATTGCTCTGTTCATACTCGCCCTGCTCACTCCGCTCGCCGCAGTATTCGGTTTTCCCTGGACGTGGATCACCGGCAGCGCCAATCGTCTATACGCAGCCGCATTGTGGATTGCCGGCGTCGGTTTGCGGATCGCGGGCGTATGCGTGCAGATGGAAGGTAGGGAGCGGCTTGATCCGGCGCAGAACTACATTTTTATGTGCAACCATGTTTCGAATCTCGATCCGCCGGTTCTGATTCGGGCCATTCCCGGCCGCAGTTCGGTGCTGGTAAAGCGCGAGCTCTTCCGCCTGCCCATTTTGGGAAAGGCGATGCGCATGGGCGACATGGTTCCGGTGAACCGTCAAAATCGCGAGGCCGCCATCGACAGCATGCGCGAAGCCGGCGAGGTAATGCGCAACGGACTGAACATGATGGTATTTCCGGAGGGCACGCGTTCTTCAAACGGGAAGCTCCTGCCGTTTAAGAAGGGCCCATTCTATCTGGCGACTGACTACGGTTTTCCGATTGTCCCAGTAACTATCTCCGGCTCAGAACGGCTGCTGCCAAAAGGCAGCCTTATCATTCATTCTGGGACGGTGTGCCTGGTGTTTCACCGGCCGCTTTGGCCGTCGCAGTTCAGCGATCGGGAAGAATTGATTGCTGCGGTGCATCGTGAGATTGGGTCGGCGCTACCGGCTAGTCTGCGCGAAGCGAATACGAATTCCGCGACGTGACATTTCCCTCAAGAACAGATCGGCAGGCACGTCCACTTCTTGCCGAATACCACCGCGTTTGCTGATCGCTCCATTGGCAATCATCTGCAGCACGATCGATGCCGGCCAGGCGGTAGTGCGCATCATTGATGTCAGCCCAGTCTTGCGGTCATATTCATCGACCATAGTGTAGGAGAGCACCCGGCGTTTCGCGTGCGCCTCGATGCGCATGATGGTAATGTCAGGTTCGTCGCCCGAGAGTTTCTCGAGAAACAGATGCGAGGTAAGCTCGCGCGGACTTACTTCGCCCAACTTCAGCCGCCGCTTCTCGCTGGAGAAGAATCCAAGGTCGTAAAGGCCGCGGATCAGCTTGTAGTGGTCGGGATAGCGCAGGGTCTTCTCGAAACACTCGCCAACTTCGCCCTGAAATGTCTCCGGCATGGTGGAAGTGCCACCCGAGGTCTGAAACGCGACCATGGGACGAAAGCCGCGCAAGCGAAATTCTTCCGGCTCGCTGAGCGGCTCGATCACTTTCAGCTTGCCGCCCTTGAGCACCCGGGCCGGTTCCACAAACTCGTTAATCAGTCCCTCGACCGAGAAGACGAGTTGATACTCAAACGGTGGCTTAGGCTTTTTCGGGAGTCCGCCAACATACAACTTAAGAGCATCGATTGGCGGCTTACGATTTGTAGCTGCGCCGCGCACGGGCTTTTCGTCTGCGCGCAGACGGCGCACCAGGTCACCAGCAAGGATGCTGGCCATTCCCGGCGACAGTCCGCAATCGGGCGCGATGGCTACCCCGTTCTTGGCGGCTTCGGGGCTCATTGCCAGCGTCTTGCGCACTACCGTGTTGTTGCCGCCGAGATCGGCGAAATGGCACCCGGCGCCAATGGCGGCGCGTGCGAGTCCGACATTGAAAAAGTAGGGAACGGCTGAGAGCACAGCATCGCGTCCGCGCATCAAGCCGGCAGCGGCACTCTCATCGGCTGCGTCCAGCGCCACCGGTTGCACGCTCGCGCCCTTACGTCCTTGAAATTTGCTGATGAAACCAGCCGCATCCTGCGCGCGGGCAACATCGGCATCGGCCAACAGCACAGACTCGACGCCTTGCGAGCGTGCCATATCGAATGCGGCCGCCGATCCCATCATGCCCGCTCCGATTACCAGTACTTTCATGGGTCTCTTTCAAAATAAAAACATGCGAGTGTAAATCAGAGGGCGCGCCACACAAAATCGGCGTCCTTGCAGCATTTTTTATCCGATGCCCAACTCGTCCGATGATTCCAGCGGCGTGCCGCATCGCCGGCAGATTACCGCAGAGCAGTCGCCGCAGGTGAGTGGATCGGTAACTTCTATGGCACATTTCGGACAGTAAAGAGAAGGCGCAGATTGGGGCTGGTCCGGCATGGACCTGACTGTAGCATGGCAACAGCGCGGCCGGCGGTCCCACACGTAAGGCATCGTCGCGCATCGTCAACGCCCAACATGCCGGACACGCCGGCCGCATCCCTTCAGGGTCCCTTTCGGTTATCTAATTAGACGGGCGACAGATGCGCTGGTTATCGGAACCGTTTCCCAATTCCGCACCTGTTTTCCTATGCTTTATCGATAACCATTTCATTTTGTTCTTGATATTTGGCTTCCGCCTCCCGATAATGCAGGTGAAAAGAAAGCGAACTGCAACTCGAAACTGTCAACCAGCCAACCCAACTGAGGACAGCGGCCAGAAACGTGGAACGATACCTTCGAGCTGAAGTGATTCGCATGCTGCGCATCACCCCCCGGCAACTCGCGGGATGGGAGCGGGCGGGATTGATCGCGGTGGCGGAAAGTTATTCCTTCTACGACCTTCTGCAAATCAAGAAATTGAGTGAACTGCGCGCCAAGCGGGTTCGCCCTGCCGTGATTCGCGCCTCGCTCGATGCAATGCAGCGTCAAGTTGCTGGTATGGAGAACCCATTGCTTGAGGCTGGTGTCTTCTCCCACGGTTCTCGGTTGACCTTCCGGCACCACGGCGTCGAAGTCGATCCTTTGGCGGGGCAGTTTTTTCTCGATTTCGAACATTCCAAGATTGTCGAGGCCCGGCCGGCTACGCCGCGCGTCGCGCAAACCGCGACTGAGTTGTTCGCGTCGGCTGTCGCCATCGAAGAAAATCCGGCGCGCCAGCCGGAAGCCCTGGAGATGTACCGGCGCGTGCTGGAGCTCGATCCCAAACATGCTGCAGCGTGCATCAATCTGGGAACGCTCTTCTACAACCAGCAAAATTACCGCGAAGCCGAACGCTACTATCGCCGGGCGGTTGAGATCGATCCGAACTACGCTTTGGGATTCTTTGATCTCGGTAACGTCCTCGACGAAACCGGCCGCCTGCAGGAGGCGGTGGAAGCCTATCGCACTGCCGTTTCCATCGCGCCCAACTATGCGGATGCTCACTACAACCTTGCGCTTGCCTTGGAGCGGCTGCGCCGTCCGCGCAAAGCACTCGCGCACTGGCGCGCCTACGTCCGTATGGATTCGGTAGGAGCCTGGTCGAACTACGCTCGCGCACAGATCCAGAAGATCCTCGCAGCGGAAAAACTGCAGATTGTCTGGCGCAGGTAGCCTCAGTCCGAAAATTCTAACAACGTGTAGCCTCCTGGCTGTGGCTGCGGCATTCGCCTCAGCCATCAAATGCTAGAATCTTGGGTTTGCCCGAGGTTTGAAATGTCTCAAGCAGTCGCTGACATCTCGTTGCCTGCTCCCCTTACCAGCCTTACCGAAGACGAACTCCTGTTCCGCGATAATGTGCGGCAGTTTGCCGAGGACAAGTTGCGCCCCCTGGTTCGCGAGATGGACGAGAAGCAAGTTTTTGACCGCGGCCTTATCGACCAATTCTTCCAGCTAGGGCTGATGAGTGTCGAAATTCCCGAGCAGTATGGCGGAGGCGCCGGCAGTTTCTTCGAGGCCATTCTTGCAGTTGAGGAGATTTCACGAGTCGATCCCTCCGCCGGAGTTCTGGTTGACGTGCAAAACACCCTCGTCAACAATGCCTTCCTGCGCTGGGCAACCGAGGAGCAGAAGCGGCGCTATCTGCCGCGCATGGCCAGCGACACTGTCGGGGCATACGCGCTCAGCGAAGCCGGATCGGGTTCCGATGCGTTCGCCATGCAGACTCGTGCCGAGTTGCGCGGCAACGAGTACGTCATTAACGGCCGCAAGCTGTGGATCACCAACGGCAAAGAAGCCGGGATATTCGTGCTGTTTGCCAATCTCGATCCCGCCGCCGGTTATCGTGGCATTACTGCTTTTATCGTGGAGAAAGCGTTTCCGGGATTTTCTGTCGGCAAGAAAGAGGACAAGCTGGGAATTCGCGCTTCCAGCACCTGCGAGCTGATCTTCGAAGATTTACGAGTGCCAAAAGAGAATGTGTTGGGGGAAGTAGGGAAGGGATACAAGATTGCCATCGAAACCCTCAATGAAGGTCGTATCGGCATCGGAGCGCAAATGCTGGGCCTGGCGCAGGGCGCGTGGGAAGCTGCGGCCAAATACTCGCTGGAGCGCAAACAGTTCGGGAAATCCATTTCGGAATTTCAGGGTATTCAGTTTCAGCTTGCGCAGATGGCGACCGACATTCAAGCTACGCGCCTGATGGTATACAACGCCGCACGCATGAAAGATGCGCGCCAGAACTTCGTGAAAGAAGCGGCCATGACCAAGCTCTTCGCCTCGCAAGTCGCCGAGCGGGTGAGCTCGCTGGCCGTGGAGATCTATGGCGGCAACGGCTTCGTCAAGGATTATCCGGTGGAGAAGTATTTCCGCGATTCCAAAATCGGGAAGATCTACGAAGGCACATCCAACATGCAGCTGCAGACAATTGCCAAGCTGGTGTTGGGGAAGTGAGACCCGGGTTAAAACGAACCTTCGTGTTAACCCCAGGGATATAATGCGCATATGTCGATCGTGAAGAACACGCTGGCCATCGCCAAAGGCATGGCTATTACTTTCTCCGAGATGTTCAAGCCGACGACGGTCGAGAACTATCCCGACGGGCCGGGGCCGTTGCGTGGCGCGGTTTTGCAGGAGCGCTTTCGCGGTCTCCACGTCCTGCAGCGCGACGAGAATGGACTGGAGAAATGTGTCGCGTGCTTTCTCTGCGCGGCGGCGTGCCCGTCCAACTGCATCTACATCGAAGCTGCCGAGAACACGGCGGAGAACCGCATCAGTGGCGCCGAACGCTATGCTGCGGTTTACAACATCGATTACAACCGCTGCATCTTCTGCGGATACTGCGTAGAAGCGTGCCCCACGGATGCGATTACGCATGGACACGGTTTCGAACTAGCGACCTTCAACGCCACCAACCTCATTTATCGCAAAGAGCAGCTTCTGGCTCCCATTCCGGGAGGCAAGTTGCCTGAGGTTAAGCCAGAACCGGCACTCGAGGTCGGGCACTAAAGGATTTTGAGGCAAACAGCAAGGCAGCGGCTTAGCTGGGCATTAGTCCTGAAAATGCGGATTGGCAACGAGAAGCCCGCCGGTCACAGAAGCTAGTTACCATTGATCCCAAGCACATCCGCTCTGCTCCTCCGGTTTTTGCGTACTTCTCATGAATAAGAGAAATGAACAAAGCGGAAATTAACACCCTCGATTGCTTGCGTTCGTTCAGCACTTCGGAGTACGCTTTCCGCCTGATTGCGAGGCCCTATATGTCGCTAAAAATCAACACTCGACCGCTCGAAGAAACCATCGTCATCGATTGCGCAGGGCGCATCGTCTTTGGCGACGAGGCGAGCCAACTGCGTGAGATTGTAAAGAAAGAAATCGCGGAGAACAGCCGCATTGTGCTTAATCTGGGCGAGGTCACTTACATCGACAGCGGCGGCATCGGAACTCTGGTGAGCCTGTTTACCACCGCCCGCAACGCCGGCGGCGATATTAAACTTGCCAATCTCACCAAGCGCGTCGGCGACCTGTTGCAAATCACCAAGCTGATCACCGTCTTTGAAAGCTATGACGACGTACAAAAAGCGGTGAAAGCGTTTTCGTCGAAGCGCGATAAAGTGGCAGTGATGAGATCCAGAAAAGAAACTGCCTGAGTTCTCTCTGTCCGCGCAGCTTAAACGCTACTTCTGCCAAGATCATGCTTGAATGGGTACCAGATAAAGGCACGCTTGAGGGCCTGCCTCTGGCTCGCCGCAGTCAACCGTTCGCTTTTTCACGCCTGAGCCGCTTCTGCCGGCGGACTTCTTCGGGCGAGTACATGGTTCCGCGGCATTTCTTGGAGCCGCAGGAGCACGGGGCGGGATCGTCTTCCGCTCCGTCGTAGAGCATGTAGTCATAGGTCAGCTCTTCGCCGGCTTTGATGTTGCGGCGGGCAATGATCCACACCCGGCCATCGATCTCGTCGGTCTCGCAGTTGGGATCGCAGGAGTGATTGATAAACATGGCCACGCCATGCCCGTCGATGATCTGCTTGCCGTTCCGCAGTCCGAAAAGGTAAGTTGTGGAACGGCCATCGTAGATCTCGTCGGCGCGCTCCGGCGAGATGCGCGGCCCGGTGTACTCCACCACGAGCCGGCCCTTTCGAATTGGCGAGGTCGTGTAACACCCGGCTGCATGAATATCGGAAGAGCGAATGATCAGGCCCATAGATTGCGCCAAGTGCGCCCGAACCGCAGTATAGCTGTCACAGAACGTCCTGCGGTAGCGGGCCGCGCGGTTGAGGTTGTTTCTCCTTCGAGGCAGCGAAGTACCATGAAGACCGCGGGCTATTCCGGAACTCCTCTTCACAAGAAACTAGGCATCAAGCCCGGGCAAACAGCCTGGATGCGCGGCGAGCCCGATGGCTATCGCGCGGAGCTGCGCAAAGCCGGCAACTTCGAAATCGCAAAAAGCTTGTCGCCTGATCTGGACTTCATTCATGTGTTTACCGGCAGCCGCACAGAGTTGCAGCGCGATTTCCCTAAGCTGCGCGACGCACTCAGGGTTCAGGGAATGCTGTGGGTCTCCTGGCCCAAGAAGTCGTCGGGCAAAGCGACAGACCTCGATGAGAACATTGTGCGCGAGCTCGGTCTCAAATCGGGACTGGTGGACGTGAAGGTATGCGCGGTGGACGAAACCTGGTCAGCCCTGAAGTTCGTCTTCCGCCTGAAAGACCGATGAAGCTTCACATTGAGCGGATGCTCGCGCAAATCCTGCGAACGCTAGCCTGCTTTAGCATTTCAGCTTGAAGAACGTATAGTTATGCGCATCAAACCAGGAAGGGACAGGCGGCGCAATCGGAAAGTTAGCCGTGAGCACGTCTCCACAATTGCATTCTAAAAGTCATGGCTGAGCGCATCTACAACGATTCGGGAATTGGCCGTGAGTTGAATGCGGTTTCCGTCGAGGTGTTGAAAACGGACCTTAACACCGGAATGACGTTCGCGCATATCGCGCAGCAGAGCACACGTGATCCTGAAAAGAAGAGACGCAATCGAGCGAATGCTCGTAAAGCGTATGACTCGGTTCTGGATTATGAAAAACGTCTGGAAATCACAGAGAAAGACAAGCGGGACATCGCTGAAAAGCTGACCCGGCTGAAATCCGTTCTCATACAGCTCGGCGAAGTTTTCTAGAGAAATGGAAGCCCGCCCAGGCAAACCTCCGAGCTACACAAACCTGAGAACCAGCAGTAGGATCGAGAAAAAATTCTTTTGAGCCGCTCCGCTGATGTTGCGCGACGGCCATTGAGTTTCGCTCAGGGCAGAGCAGACTGCATTCTCAGGCCGCATTCAGCACGAGTGAACTCGTGCCCTGATACGAATCTATGCCTTATCGTTGGGACTCAAAGTATGCGGCTTTAGGCCCTCGGAGAGCCGCGCGCCCTGAGAATCATACAAGCAAATTGTTATCTTCCTAGCCCAGTTCCGGTAGAGACGTTAAGATTGCCCTGCAAACGTTTCGTCCAATCAGCCAGTCTAAGGTTCGATAACCGACCACTTCGATAAACCAGGAGGCACTCTCCATGGAGCTCGGCTCATCGCTGTTGCAGGATTTGCGTTATGGCTGGCGGCTGTTGGCCAAAGAGCGGGGCCTCACCGCAATTGCAGTGCTGACGCTGGCCCTCGGCATTGGCGCCAACAGCGCAATTTTCAGCATTGTGAATGCAATCATGTTGCGCTCGCTTCCGGTCGACGACCCGGAGCATCTGGCGGTGCTGCGTTGGAGCGCAAACCACCGGCCGCAGCATATCCATAACGTCAGCAGCTATGGCGACACCAAGGAAAACTTTAAGGTGAATCCCACCGGCTCTTCCTTCCCTCTGCCTTTTTATGAGGAGGTAAAGCGCTCTGGCCAATTCAGCGATGTTGCCGGCTTTGCCAGCGCCGGCCCTCTGGCCATCAGCGGCAATGGGCAGGCGGCGAGCGTTCGCGGACGGGTTGTGACAGGAAATTTCTTCTCCGTACTTGGCATTCATCCCGCTGCGGGGCGCGTGCTGGCCCCATCGGACGACAATCCTTCCGCTCCTCCCGCGGTGGTGCTCAATTACGAATACTGGCAGAAAACCTTCGGCGGCTCAGCTTCCGCAATTGGGAAAATCGTGAAGCTGAACAATGTCCCATTCACGATTGTGGGAGTCGCCGAGCCGCGGTTCCTCGCACTGAGTTTCGGAAATATTTATGACGTATGGATCCCGGTTAGCTTCTCGCCTGTGATCAATCAAAACCCCTATCGGCGCCGTACCTTCAATGATCCGCTTTCGTGGTGGCTGCTGATTATCGGGCGCGAGCAACCTGGCGTGCCAGTTAGCCGCGCGCAGGCCGCGCTCAACGTGCTGTTCCACAACTTCACCCTGCATGCCGGTGACAAGCCGACGTTCCAGGACAGCGACAACGCGAAGCTGCAACTTGTCCCGGCGCCGGCGGCCCTGGTCGGCGAGAGCCCGCAGTACACCGATCCGCTCCGCGTCATGATGACCGCCGTCGGCATCGTCCTGCTGATCGCCTGCGCCAATGTCGCCGGTCTTATGCTGGCGCGCGCAACCGCCCGGCACAGCGAGATCGCGCTGCGCCTGGCGCTGGGAGCGGCACGGGGCCGCCTGCTGCGGCAGTTGCTGACTGAGAGCGTGCTGATAGCGCTGTTGGGAGGCGCGCTGGGAATCGTGCTCGCGTTTTGGGGCTCGCACGTGATTGTCGCAATGCTCCGCAGCGGCGACACACAGCCACTCGGCCTGCGTCCGGAACTCGACTGGAGGGTCCTGGCCTTCACCGCGACGATCTCCCTGCTGACCGGAATGGTGTTTGGTTTGGCCCCGGCGATGCGCTCCCTGCGACTGGATCTCACTCCTGCGCTCAAGTCCGGGCCGCAGGCATCCGGCGCCAAGCCGGCATCGCGCCATCGCTGGTTCAGTATGGGAAACGCGCTGGTTGCCGTGCAGGCAGCGCTTGCCATTGTCGTGCTGATGGGCGCAGGCCTCCTGGTGCACACGCTCAGAAATCTCAAAGACCTGAATCCCGGATTCGACACTCGCAACCTGCTCACCTTCGAGCTCAATCCACAACAAGCCGGATACAAGAACGCCGATGTCGATGCGCTTTACCGTGACCTGCAGGGGCGCATTGCCGGGATGTCCGGCGTGATGAGCGTCAGTTTTTCCGAATCGGCGTTGCTGGCGGGAAGTTGGAGCCGTACCGGCTTCCACTATGTTCCGCCAGGACAGTCGCAACGCGTCGAAGTAGAGGCGGACTACATGCCCATCAGTCCGGAATTCTTCAGTACGTTGAAGATCCCATTCCTGTCCGGTCGCAACTTTACTGAACCTGATTTTGCGCGCGCCGATCTTCTCAACACCGCCGAGCGCGCTCAGATGGAGGCCCGCACAGCGCACACGCCACTGCCTGCCATGCCATCGGTTCCGATGCCGGCCATCATCAACGCTCAGTTCGCGAAGAAATATTTCGCCGGCGTCAACGCCATCGGACAGCGGTTCGGCGCCGAAGACGGCAGCAATCCCGATTGGTCCAAGACCTCCGGCTACGAGGTCATCGGCGTCGTCGGAAATGCGAAGTACAACAGCCTGCGTCGCGATATCGATCCCACCATGTACGTTCCCCTGACTGGCGAGCCTGCGGCATTCGAAGTGCGCACC
This sequence comes from Terriglobales bacterium, assembly GCA_025980765.1. Classification (GTDB taxonomy): domain Bacteria; phylum Acidobacteriota; class Terriglobia; order Terriglobales; family Acidobacteriaceae; genus Gp1-AA112. The sequence continues at coordinate 32,367 of JAICXB010000022.1, read as the reverse complement.
GCCGGCGACCCGAAAGCGGCGATTGGGCCGATTCGCAGCCTCATAGATCAGCGCGATTCCAACCTGCCCATGATGAAAATCGCCACCCAATCCGAGCAGATCGACCGCCAGCTGGCGCAAGAGAGAATTATGGCGCAGTTGTCCAGCTTCTTCGCCATCGTGGCGCTGCTTCTGGCATGCATCGGACTCTACGGGCTGCTCTCGTATGAAGTGACGCGGCGCACGCGCGAGATCGGTATTCGCATGGCGCTTGGCGCTCGCCGCGCCGATTTGATCCGCATGGTGGTGTGGCAGGGAATCGCGCTGTCATTCGTGGGGACCATGGTTGGGTTGGCGGCAGCGCTCGGCATCGGAAGACTGCTGAAGTCGCTGCTCTACGGCGTCAAACCAACAGACCCGATTACGCTGGCCGCGGTCAGCATACTCCTGATCGCCGTCGCCTTGTGTGCGGCGTTTGTTCCCGCCCACCGCGCAACCACCATAAATCCCGTAATCGCTTTGCGCTACGAATAAATGCCCAACAATGGAGGTTGCAACTCCAACTGACCATGGTGCCCCGATATTTTTTCCTTCAGAGCTGAAATATTCATGAGCCGATTTCTCCGGAATTTCCGCTTATGTGACTAGCAGCTCAATTCGGCTCCGAACAAAGCGCGCCCAATTAGCTCCGGAGGAAAGGTTATGAAGCGCCTGAAAGTCGAGATTTGCAGAAGTGTAAAACTCAGCGCCGGCAAACAAATCTACAGACGGCTGATTCTCTTACTCGTAGCAGCGGGCATACTGGCTGGCGCACCGATCGCCGATGCACACACGAGCCGCATCCAGATCCTGTCGCGTAGCATCGCATTCGGCGGTTATTCTTTCCCTGGTGTTGGCCAGTACGAGGTAATCACAGGAATTGCTACGGGCGAGATCAATCCGAATGACGCGAAGAACGCGCTGATCACCGACATCGCGCGAGCGCCGAGACTACCGAACGGCAACGTTCAGTATCAACATAACTTTTATATCCTCAAGCCGGTCGATCTCAGCAAGGGCAATCACAAGATGATGTACGAGCCGCCGAACCGCGGCCGGAAAACGTATCAGGAGTTAAACCGTACTCCAGACGGCGGGAACGACCCTGCCGTCTTGACGGAAGCAGACTTTCCGGGCGAGCTCGCGAACTCGTTCCTCTGGTCGCGTGGCTATACCACCGTGTGGAGCGGTTGGGAAAACAACCTCGGTCCGCTTAACGGCCTGACCGCCACGGCGGCATTCCCGATCGCAAGAAATCCTGACGGCTCGACGATTACCGGACCCGGATACGAGTACATCGTCAGCCCGGGCGCGAGTTACACACTGGCTTATCCGGCTGCTTCGGACAGCAATGATCCGCTGAGCGCAACCTTGACGCATCGCATTCACCTGGACGATACCCCACAGATTGTTCCATCCACTGGCTGGACATACACCGATGCATCCAACACGACGATCCAGCTGACATCGGGGGGCTTCGTCGCCAATGACATTTACGAGTTCTCGTACACCGCAAAAAATCCGACGGTCAACGGGCTCGGATTCGCCGCGGTCCGCGACTTCAATTCATTCCTGCGTTATGCGATGGCAGACGATGCGGGTACGCCCAATCCGCTCGCCGGCGACGTGACGAGGATCTACACCGAAACCTCGTCGCAACCTGCGCGTATGCTCAACGACTTTGTGCATCTCGGATTCAACCAGGACGAAGGCGGCAACAAGGTCTTCGACGGCATGATGCAATGGAGCGGCGCCGGCGATGGCATCAACATGAATTATCGGTGGTCTCAGACGAAGCGCACTGAGCGCAACCGCCAGGACGAGCTTTATCTCGAAGGACTGTTCCCGTTCGCCAATCCGACGACTTTTGATCCCATTTCGGGCCAAACCGACGGTCGATTCGCGACATGCAGCGTCACTAACACCTGTCCCTTAGCCATGGAGTTTTTTTCGTCGAACGAATATTGGGTAAAGGCCGGTTCGCTGATGAGCACCGACCCGACCGGGACTTTCGATCTGCCCGACGATCCGGATGCGCGATTGTACCTGCTGTCGAGCAAACAGAACGGCGGTCCGGGAGGTGCAACATCGAATGGACTGTGCCAGCAGTTCCTGAATCCGCTCCAGTCCGAACAGGTGCAGCGAGCGCTCTGGGAGGACCTCGATCAGTGGTCGACGCTTGGTGTCCTCCCGCCGACTTCCCGCGTTCCGCTGCTCCAGGATGGTACCCTCGTGCCGCCACCATCAGCAGGTGATGGCCATTACGTCGGCATCCCACGCGTGACGTATACCGGTCTCAAAACGACGCGCTACCGGCTTGATTACGGGCCCGCCTTCTACTCGACCGGTATACCGACGTTCAATCCGCCCCTCCATGCGCCGCCGTACGAGGACAATCCGTTCAATGGGCCGATCTATCCGAGCTATGTACCGAAAGTCGATAGCGACGGCAACGATATAGCCGGAATCCGGTTACCCGAATTGACGGTGCCGCTGGCAACATACACCGGGTGGGCCCTGCGCTCGGGAGACTGGGCCAATGATGGTTGCGAAGGCTCGGGGCAGTACATCCCATTCCAGGCAACTCAGGCAGCACGCATTGCCGCGGGTGATCCGCGGCCCTCGGTTCAGGAGCGGTACCCTGCGTTTGGTATGTATCGCGCCGCCGTAATGAATGCGATCGACAATCTGGTGACCGACCGATTCATGCTGTGCGAAGACACCGAAGCGGTATACGCACGATTGCTGCAGGCCGGGTTAGCCGCGGGCGTACCGGCGCCAAATGGAAATCCAATGCCACAGGAGCAGGTGCCATCCTGCAGGCCGAAAGAGTAAGGAACAGGTTCGTCTCGGGCCCGGCTTCAGCCGTGCCGTCGGGTTACAGAACGGCCTGCGGCGGTGTCCCCGGCGAACGCCGTTGTTGCGATCGCTGGGGTGCAGGTAGCGGGCCCCGCCGTTGCGGTTGGTGTTGCTTGGCTTACTGCAATCCCAACTGCGCCACCCGCTACCGCAGGTGGTTCCGTACCCAACGAAAAAAAACTGGCCACCTTCCTTACCCATCCACTACTGCGATCCTGAAGTACCGGTGGTCGGCGAAGATCCCGGCAGTGGGTACGAGCTGGGAACTGGAGCGGGCATTTGCTCGCGTGTGAAACGCGGCATCATATCGTCGCGCGTGGCCAGGTCGTAGAGGACGGCGGCTATGGCGATCGCGGAAGCCTTTGCGTCCTCCGGCAAGATTCGCTCATAAGTATCGAGATTCGTGTGGTGGGTGTAGCTGCCATACTCGATAGGATCCTGCATGAAGCCGATGCCCGGCAGTCCGGCATTATTGAATGAGGTGCTGTCGGTGCCGCCAATGCGGCGGCTTTTCGTCGCGATGGCGCCGACGACGTCAAGATCGGCGAAGGGCTTCAAGTCCTCGCGCACGATTGTTCCGGCTTCCGGCGGCCCAAAGACTCTGGCGCCGCGCGCGCGACCTGTTCCGGAATCGATGTTCAGGTAAGCGTCCAGCTTTGAAAATTCAGGACCTGGCGCTTCAAACGATCCGAAGTGCTGCTTCACATATGCCTGCGAGCCCCAGATGCCCTCCTCTTCGCCGGTCCATAAAGCAACACGAATGGTGCGGCGCGGCTTCACTCCAATTGCCTTGAGGATGCGCGCGGATTCCATCATGATGGCAGAGCCGATGGCGTTGTCCGTGGCTCCGGTGGCGGCGTCCCAGGAATCAAGATGGCCACCCAGCATCACAACTTCATCTTTCTTGTCGGAGCCGGGAATTTCGGCGATCACGTTGTAAACCGTCCTGCCTTCCGGGTAGGAGCGGTTCTGGATGTTCAGCTCGACTTTGACCGGCGTCCGGTCCTGCAGCAGGCGATACAGGCGGCCGTAATCGTCGTTGCGCAGGATCACCGTGGGAACCGCTTTCGCGAGGTCATAAGTCTGGTTGGCGTAAGCGATGAGTTGGCCGTGCTCGCGCCCGGCATCGTTGATGCGACCTAGCGCTCCATGCGCCACCAGGAATGCATCAATCTGCTGCGCAATCTCTTTCCCGCTCAGCACCTTCTCCTGGTTTTGACCCTGCGCCGGCTGCGGCTGCGGCCGGCCGAACTCGCCAGCATTGGGATTATCAGGATCGAATTGGTTGCGGAGCTCACCTTCCTCGCGGCGCTTGGGCGTTTCGTTAAAGTTAATGGGAATCTGGCGCGGCTTGCCAATCATCACGATCTTGCCCTTGACGGCGTCGGCCACGGTGTTCAGATATGCCGCCAGCTTCTCCTGCGTTGGGCGCTGCGGCGGATCGATAACGACCACATCGGCCGTGAGAGGGCCATTTGTGCCCGGCGTCCAGGCTTCCACCTCACCAACGAGTCGCGCGTGTGCCGGCGCGATGAGGTAAGCGGAGAAGCGCTCGTTCATCCATCCTGGGTGATCGAATTTCCAAGGCTCAAGGTGCACGTTCTGGAAGCCCCAACCAGTCATCTGTTTCACCGCCCAGTCCTCCGCGGCTTTCAGGTTGGGCGAGCCCGTCAGGCGTGGACCGTAGACGTCGGTCAGGTAATGCATGGTGTGCATGATCTGCGAATCTTCGGTTTCCTCTTTGCGGATGCGCCAATCGATATCGTCAGCATTCTGCGGGAACGCCAGCAGAGCAAAGCTGGCAATGATAAACAAAAGCAAGAACTTTCGCATAAGGGCCTCCAGGTTGAAAGAAGAATGAAAACAGAATACCCCGACGGATGCAATTCTTCGGGCGCCGCTCTACAGAACGGCCTGCGGTGGCGGGCCGCGCCGTTGCGGTAGCGGGCCGCGCCGTTGTGGTTGGTGTTGCTTCTGCCGACGGCATGCAGGTAGCGGGCCGCGCCGTTGAGGTTGTAGTGGGTGTTGGTGTTCGATTAAGCAACCCCAACTGCACCACCCGCTACCGCAGGTGGTTTCGTACTGCAACTGCAACCCCAACAGCAACCCAACCGCGCCACCCGCTACCGCAGACTGCTTCTGTGCTTGTTCGCGGTACCCACTGCAGTATGCCCGGCTCCCCAAGACGGCCTTTGATCCAGTTCAGAAGTAATATCCATTTACTCTCCCAACACCTGTCCAGCGAATTGAAGATCAGCCCAGCCCGCCCGCGCGATAATTTCGCCATGGTCAAAGCCAGTTTGTTCGCCGTAATCTTCATCGCTCTTTCTGTTGCGGCACAGAGCCAGCCCAATTCCGACGTGAAGTTTGTGGCCGACACGCTGATCGTGCAGGCAGAGGGAAGTTACGAGACCGATCCTGATCTGGCCACTCTGATCTTCGACGTATCAGACCAGGAAAAACAGCTCAAGGACGCTTACGGCAAGGCTTCGCAGTCGATGAGCAACATTGTGGCGGTTGCGCAGCGCAATGGCTTGACCAAGGATGCGATTCAAACCGGCGTACTCACCGTGACACCTTTTTATCAAGGTGACCGCAAGCGTCGCGCGCGGGCATACCTGGTCCAGGGACAAGTGAGGCTCAAGGTGCAGGACTTCTCCAAGGTAGGGCCAATCATCGACGACTCGGTGCAGGACGGCATCGCCGACTTCCGCTCGTTGACCTATTCGCTCGCCAACGAAGAGAGCGCCAAGCAGAAAGCCGTGGCCGACGCAATGCGCCGCGCCATCGGTCGCGCCACCGCGGCGCTCGAGCAGACCAAACAGAAGCTCGGTCCAACACGGTATGTAAATGTGGAGGTGACAAATCTAGTTGGAGCGAGGCCCATCGAGATGGGCAACCTGCCTGCCGCTACCGAGACCGTTGAGGTGACCTCCGAAAACAGCGGTGGCGGCATCTTCTCACACAATAAACGAGCTGCTCCGCCACCCCCGCCACCTCCCGTACAACCCGGCAAACTCACGGTTAGCGCAACCATTCAATGCGTATTTGGAATTGAGAAGTAGGCACCGGGGCCTCGCGTTCGAATGATTGCTTAAACCCAGAGCAAAGCTAACCCACCACACGGCTGCGCAGGAGAGGTTTTCCTGAATCGGGAAGTGAGACGAGCATACGTCTCGTGTGTCCCCGATTTACCTTTTCCCCGATTTGCTTACATAAGTCTCCATCGAGTGGCTTGGTAGAGAATCGGCTCCTGTAAGGCATGTTCTTTTACGCCAAGGTCCAAAAGCATCACGCAACGAAGAAGAGCGTGAAGGCGCTGATTAAGGAGGAACAATTCATTGCCGTTAGCCACTACTGCCTTCTGCTTCGGAATTCCCAAATGGGTAAAATAATTGCGAGTGTGAACGACCCGCTGCACAAAAGATGCACGCTCTCCAAGCAGCTTGGCCGCAAACTCGGGTGTGAGCAGGTCATACGTTTGTTCGAGCCGAGCGCGATAGGAAGGTTCGTTCGCGGTACTAACAGCATCAGAACAACGTGTCGCGATCTCTGCCTCGCCCCAGAGCTCGGCTAGAGTTTGTTTCAGCCTCTTCAATCCTCTTCTGAATTCCTGTTTTGGAACAAGCGGCGCTGGAAATGAAGTCGACCAAAACCTTCCAGGGATTGAGCCAGAGCGAGGAACTCTGTTTCAGTGAACAAGGAACTCTTGCGAACCATGCCGAGCACAGTCATTTCCACGGGGCGCTGGTCCGCAGGTACGGTGAACCAATTCTCTAGCGCAGACGCTGTTTCGGAAGCGGAGGCGCGAACCCACAACTGCAAATTGGTTTTCTCCCGCCGGCTGCGCGTCTTCGTGATGAACCATCCGTTTTTTTCACCGCAAAAGCACTGAACGGACTTCATGGAGACGGAGGTCCCCAGCATCAAACTGAAGAAATTCTCAAGCCTCGGAATCAGCGACTCGAACCACTGCAGCGATCTCGGCTGGGGAGGAGCAATTTTTATGCGGGGAACCGACCTTGCCGGCCTGTTGCCGGAAAAGATTTCGCAGATGACGTCAGCGTCCAAGGAAGGACTATGGAAGCGAAAAAACTGTAAGGCCTGCCAAGGCAAAAGAAAAGTTCGGCCGGCTTCGTTGATTTGCAATTGGGTAGCCTGCGGCAGCCATTCGTGAACTCCTGTAAGGTAAAATGCAGCACCGTCTATCGATTCCGATTCCGCCCCATCGATATGTAACCCCATTACGGCGCTGGACGCTCGCCAGCGGTCACCAACGATTTGCAATCCCGTGCTCGCGTCCGTTAGACCGTCCCCTGGAATCTGCGTAAGGCAGAGGACTGTACAAGGGCCTTCTTTGGTTTGGCCAAGCAAGGTATCCATTCGCTGGGACTGTCGCGGGGTACCGAACTCCGATAGCGCGGCGCCTAGCTCGTCAGAAGTGAGCCGCTTAAACTCCGGCGATACGAGCAGGTGAAGGTGCCCATCTAACGTCGAAAGCGTCCCAGTGGTGACATCAGTCGGGTCTCCGGGCGGCCAAAACGCACCAATGATGTTAGCTTCGCATTCATCCGATATGTCTTCACGGCTTACATCCTAGTCTCAGTCTCAAAAAAGGAAACTTGCTCCACGACATTGTCAGACTCGGTTGTCGGTGACACATCTCGGTCAAGAAACAATAATGCCGCTAAAACCCGCTACGAAATGCTGGCAGCAGATGATTTTTGGTCAAACGAGGCGACCTTAACTTCCAGATCAGCGATACGATCTCTATCCACTCTCCGAACGCGGTGACAGATGGGACATTTTCTCTTTTTTCTGGCCGCACCCGCCACCCACATTGGTGGTTCCACCAGCAGGAATCAAAGGCTCAATAGCGTGCGCCTTCGCCCAGCCTAGAAAGCACTATCGCTGAGTTGCTGTTGTTTGCCCACCGCAAGCTGCGAGCTTCTGCAGGAATCTGTCCCGCAGTTCGTGGTATTCATCGATGGTCTTGAATTGGCGCTCTTTTGGTTCTGCGTTGAGGATGTAGGCGGTCAGGACTTGTGAGGCGGGATCGTCAAACAGCTCATAAATGCTCAGGACTCCACCTTCGAGCTTAGTCCGATTGATTGAGCTCGGCCTCCTCGCTGGCTGGGTTGATACCGGCAGGGGTGCGCCCTGTTACAGAACGGCCTGCGGTAGCGGGCCGTGCCGTTGCGGTTGGTGCTGGTGTTGTTGGCTGCTGTATACCCTGCGGTAGCGGGCCGTGCCGTTGCAGTTGGTGTTGCTGTAGATGTTGCTGTACAGAACGGCCTGCGGTAGCGGGCCGTGCCGTTGCGGTTGGTGCTGGTGTTGTTGGCTGCTGTTGGCTGCTGTATACCCTGCGGTAGCGGGCCGTGCCGTTGCGCTTGGTGTTGCTGTTGCTGTTGGGCTTGCCGTAGCAACATCAAACTGCAACCCCAACTGCACGGCCCGCTACCGCAGGCCGTTCTGTACCGCAACTGCAAACCCAACCCCCAACCCAACCCCCAACCCAACCCCAACGGCACCACCCGCTACCGCAGGCGGTTCTGTACACCAACAAACTGCGGCAATTACTTCAGCTCCGGTAGGGAGCCATCTTGGCCGTTTAGCACGTAATCGATAGCACGTTGCAGTCCCATTTCGGTCCAGATGTAGCGACGGCTCCCGCCATCGGACCAGGGACTCCGCGAATGCTGCCATCGGCCATTCAAGCGGAGTTGCCGTGTCGAGTTCGCTTTCAGAGCATTTAAGATCGGCTCGGGCTTAGCATCCGCCGAGAGCACCGCGTGGACATGGTTGGTTCTGGCATTCAGCGCATGCAGGGCCCAGGCACCGCCAACTCCACTGATTGGCGCTGCAGCACATTTAGAACAACCGGCGGAAGCGTAAGCTGGCGCTTAGTCTGCTGCTGCCGAGCCTCATTAGGCGGAAACAGCGGCGAGCCATACTGATTATGAAAATGATCCACCGAGCCGCGCTGGCTGCCGTGCAGCCACGTTCCATAGGTGCGAAACGTAATCAGGTATGCCAATGGCACGCTGCTCACGCGCGCATCCTAACAGAACGGCCTGCGGTAGCGGGCCGCGCAGTTGCGGTTGGTGTTGCTGTTACAGAACGGCCTGCGGTAGCGGGCCGCGCAGTTGCGGTTGGTGTTGCTGTTACAGAACGGCCTGCGGTAGCGGGCCGCGCGGTTGCGGTTGGTGTTGTGTTACAGAACGGCCTGCGGTAGCGGGCCGCGCGGTTGCGGTTGGTGTTGCTGTTCGATTAAGCAACCCCAACTGCACCACCCGCTACCGCAGGCGGTTCCGTACTGCAACTGCAACCCCAACTGCGACCTAACTGCACGGCCCGCTACCGCAGGCCGTTCTGTACTGCAACCCCAACAGCAACCCCAACTGCACGGCCCGCTACCGCAGGCCGTTCTGCGCTGCAATCCCAACCACCACCCGCTACCGCAGTCCATTCCGTTGCTTTTCGGCCTCCTGACGGTACCACTGCAGTATCCCTGGCTCCCAAAGGCGGCCTTTGATCCAGTTCAGAGCTTGCGACGTCGAGTCGGTTTGGTCGTCGTGTTTCCCGTTTGGGAACGTTACCAGTTCGTGAATGTACTGGGCCAGCCAGCCGGCTTTTTCCGGCAGGTAGACGAAGCCGTTTTCGATCATGCTGGTCACGGTGTGCAGGCGCATTACTTTTTCCAGCTTGGATTGACAGCGGGCCACGCCATGCATGCCTTCCTGGATCAGCTCCTGGATTAGCTGCGTGCCGGAGGCTTTGTCTTCGATGAGCACGTTCTTCGAGGCCCATTCGATAGCGTGAGCTCGGACCTGGCGTTTCAATTCGGGATACTCCATCTTTCTGCGGAGCACGTGCAGCAGGTAGAGGCTCTTGTGCTTTACTCCCCAGGTGGTGCAGACGCTGTAGTCGCTCAGTTCGCTGGCTTTGTTCGCGGTGTCCCAGCTCTGGAAGACGAAGTCGAAGCGTTCGGGACGATCGGCCTGCGTGTAGCTGCGGAACCAGGCGCGCTTGACCAGGCCGCCGCCCAGGGGCGCGGGCGACTGCTGATACTGTCCCGCGAAGTTGTACTCGCCCTGCGTCTCGCGCAACTGCTCCAGAATTTCCAGCGGTTCCCTTTGGGGATGCAGCGGTTCGCCGGCACGGCGGCCGTAAATAAACCTGCGTCCGAGGCGTTCGACTTCATGGCGCTCGTCCTGCTCGGCGATGGCAGGGAAGCGCAGAACCTTCCATTTCGGTTCGATGTCGAGGGCTTGCCGCTGCTCGATGTCGAGCACGTGGCCCACGAGGTCGTCTTCGTGCAGGCGCTGCATCACGATCACAATGCAGCCGGTGAGCTTGTGGTTGAGGCGGCTGCAGAGCGTGTTGTCGTACCAGTCATTGACGGCGCTGCGGCGCGCGTCAGACAGCGCTTTGTCAGGCTGCAGGGGATCGTCGACGATGATGAAGTCGGCGCCGCGTCCGGTGAGCACGCCGCCGACAGAAGTCGCCTTGCGGCATCCGCGGGCGGTGGTCAGAAAATCCGCTACCGCGCGCTTTTCCGCGGAGAGGCGCGTGGGAAAGATCTCCTGATAGAAGCCGCTGCCCATCAGCGCGCGGCAGTCAATGGCATGTTTGTCGGCAAGGTCCTGGGCGTAGCTGGCGCATATGATCTGCGCGCTGGCGTTATGTCCGAGAAGCCAGGCAACAAACGCCACCGATGCGCAGTGCGATTTGAGCGAGCGCGGCGGCAGGTTCACGATGAGCCGCCTGGTCTCGCCGCGGCGGCAGCGCTCCAGCTCCTCGGCCATGACTTCGATGTGCCAGTTGTCGGCGAAGCCAGTCTGCGGATTCAGTTCGATAAAGCTGCGCCGCAGAAACGAGTAGAAGTCGCGGCGCAGCAGGGCGTGGTATTGGTCGTGAGGAGGTTTCATTCTTGGATGTGCAGATTTCGTGATTTTGCGATTTAAATTCTTTCACCACGGAGACACGGAGTACACGGAGGACACCGAAAGGGCGTTTCGGGTTTCAAGTTTCAAAATGTTATAAGCCACTGCCGATAGGGTTTGCCGAAACAGGAAACCTGAAACTCGAAACCCATGTTTCTCCGTGTTCTCCGTGGCTCCGTGGTGAAAACTAAAGCCGCAGGGGCCGCCAAAGCCATTCTTAAATCACCCGATCACCCGATCGCAAAATCACCCGATTTTTCGGGCTGTGCAAATCGGCTGAGCAGGCTTTCCAGCAGTTTCTGATCGGCGAGTTCGAGATCTGCGCTGGTGGCGCGCTCGGGAGAGTCCTCCAGAATGCGGCTGAGATCGGAGAGCACGCGGAAGGCGCTCATGTCGCCGGCGATGGCTTTGTCCACCAGCCGCTTCACTGCGGCTTCCATTTTGCTGATGGTCTTTTTCTTTCCCTCTTCCACTACCACGATCGTCTCCTTCAGCGCGCGTTGCATCACGGTGCTGATGTTAAGGGCGCCTTTCGGGCGTCCGCCGGGATTTCCGGAAATGCCTTTCTTGAACTGGGTGTGCTTTGGTGGTCGATGGTTTGCCATTTATCGTGTGCTCCTCAGAAACGCTGATGGTTGTGAAAGCAAAGTTATGAGGCGAGTGAACCGAATCTCGTCAGAGCGCATTCGGCATTGTTCATTGCTCTTCGCTTAATCCTTTAGAAATGTCATCCTGACGACGAGCGATGAGGTCCGCGCAGCGGAGTTCATCGCGAGGAGGAAGGACCTCTACAAATATCCAGGTCGGCGTTGCAGGTTGCGATTCTTCAACCAGCGATCGTGGTTGTTTGTTCCAGACTTTGCGACCTGTATTTTCGTGCTACCGCGGAAATTGGCTCAAAGTCAAGCCAAATCTGCTGTGGAAAATTCTGCACTAGCTCGCGGAGCTGCGAGCTTTCCTGTTCGTTTCCTGTTAATTCGGACCATTTGCCGGCTGCTGGCTCCTAGCTGCTAGAAAAGTCAGAGACTTAGGAAAAAAATCAGGCCTTTCCTGCTCCTTTCCTGTTCGTTTCCTCAGCTTTCGCCGGATTTCGCGAGTTTTGGGCAGAAAGTGAGCAACTGGCGTTGCAGGCAGACATTTTTCCTGTATTTTTTCCCTGTTCTCAGGAAACAGGTATTTCCGGACCCATCCCTGAGAGCGGCGGATAGCCCGCCTCAGGCCTGAAGCTTCTCTGGGGCGGAATCATCTAACATATTTGCGGGGGAGGTTTCGATGCAGACCGCCACATTTGCAGCAGGATGCTTCTGGGGAGTTGAGGAATCATTCCGGCAATTGCCGGGCGTGATTGACACGCAAGTCGGATATCTGGGCGGGACGACCGCCAATCCCACTTATCAGGATGTGTGCAGCGATGAGACCGGGCACGCGGAGGTGGTGCAGGTTACCTACGACGATTCCAAGATCGGCTACGAGCAGTTGCTGAACGCGTTTTGGGAACTGCACGATCCTACGACCTTGAACCGCCAGGGACCGGACGTGGGCACACAGTACCGTTCTGCCATCTTCTTCCAATCTCCGGAACAGGAGCGGCTGGCGCGGGAGTCGAAGGAGAAGATGCAGGCGTCGGGGCGCTTTCGCCGTCCGATCGTGACGGAAATCACGCCAGCCTCGGTTTTCTATCGCGCCGAGGAATATCACCAGAAGTATCTATCAAAGCGCGGCCTGAGCCATTGCCACATCTAAGCTGCTGAGCTGCTAAGCTTCTAAGCTGCTGAGCCCTGTTTGTGCTTCCGAATTCTGCCGCGGTCGGGGATGACAATTCATGGGCGCTCAGAAGCTTTCTCATGAAGCTCTACACTCCACGCGATGCCGCGCAGGTGCTGGGAATCAGCTATCCAGCGATCAAGCAATGGATTTATCGGGGGAAACTCAAAACTGCGCGGACGGCTGGTGGTCATCATCGCATTCCCGAATCGGAAATTGACCGCTTTCTCGCTTCCATCCGCAAGCATGGGGCGGTGCCCAAAAGGCGGCAGAGCTTCCGCAAGATCAGCGGTCGCAATCAACTGATTGGCCGGGTCATGGACGTAAAAATCGAAGGTCTTCTCGCCCAGGTCAGCCTGGCTATTGGCGACCAGAAAATTACGTCGATCATCACTGCAGATGCGGCCCGCGAAATGCGTCTGGAAAAAGGCATGATCGCGGCAGCGCTGGTCAAGTCTACGGAAGTGATGATCGTTTTGCCGGATTGAGCCAATCAGGGCAGCAGCTTCGACAGTCCCGGCAGCGTCTTGGTGATGTCGTTGAAGATGACCATAGCGGCGAACAGCACCAGGAAGACAAACGCGGCCTGATAGATCCGCTCTTTAATCTGGATGCTGATGTCGCGGCGCATCAGGCCTTCGATCAGCAACAGCAGAATTACTCCGCCGTCGAGAATTGGGATTGGGAACAGGTTGAAGATTCCCAGATTGAGACTGATTCCCGCCATCAGCAGCAGCAGCGGCGTCCAGCCGGGTTCGCGGGCAGCTTCGCCTGAGACCCGGGCGATATCAATCGGTCCGCTCATCATCTTGACCGAAACTTTGCGCTCGACCATCTTCTGCACTAACTCCACCAGCCAAAGCGAGTATTTCTCATTCTGCTCGATGGAACGATGGAAGGCCTGCGGAAACGGAAGTTTGTCGACATGCTGATGGATGGCGCTGGTAAACCCGATTCGCCACTGCTTTTGCGAATCGCCGGCATCGGCGTAAATCGGCGTCATTTCAAATTCCAGCGGATGACCATTGCGCACAGCAGTGACCTGGACAGGCTTGTCTTTGTTCGTCTGCAGAAAATGCGTGAGTTCTTCGATGGAGTGCAGCCGCGTGGCATCGATGGCCACGATGTCATCGCCATCGCGGATGCCGGCTTTGTAAGCGGGCATCGCCTTGTCAGTGCTATCGACCGTGATCTGTTCTGACGGATATACGCCGGCTTCGCCAATCTTGCTGGGGCCGTAGGTGTCAGGAATGAGCGTGGTATTGACGATCTGGTCGCCGCGCTTGACTACTAACGGCAGTGGCTGCGAAGGGCTGATCGCGATTTTTGCCCGCGTGTCTTCCCACAGCGGATTCTGCTCGCCATCGACCTGTACGATCAGGTCACCCGGCTTCAAACCGGCGCGATCTGCAGGAGAGTTCTCCTCGACCCATCCGACACGGCTAGGCTGATCCAGGTACCAGTCGTGGCTGTAATGAACCATAAAGACGGCGGTTACGATGCCAATCGCCAGCAGGATATTCATGCTCGGGCCGGCAACCGCGATCAGCAGCCGCTGCCAGCGCGGATGCGACATGAATTCGCTGGCATCTCCAGTGCGCGCCTCCATGGGGTTTTCACCGGCCATCTTGACGTATCCGCCCAGAGGGAGGGCGCTGATGCGGTAATCGGTGTCACCACGACGGAAGCCCGCCAGGCGCTTGCCAAATCCCAGAGAAAAGACGTCGACGCGAACGCGGCAAAGCTTAGCCACGGCGTAGTGTCCGAATTCATGGACGAGGATCATCACGCCGAGCACAAAGGCTACGGCGACGACCGCTATGAAGAAGTTAAACAATGATTGCATCAGAAATGGTTCACCCGCCCAGACGGGCCAAAGAAACTCAGTGTATACCCACGCGTGAGGCAGTCGGAGACTTTTCCACCGCGATTACCTCGGCAGCCAACGCGCGAGCTTCAGCGTCCATCAGGAGTACTTCCCTAATAGATTCGGCAGAGTGGGGGCTAGTTTCATCCAATACCCGCGATATTGTGCGGAAAATATCGTTGAATCCGATTGCCCCATCGAGAAATGCCGCCACCGCGACCTCATCGGCGGCATTCAAAGCGATGGTCTTGGCGCCTCCGACCTCGGCTGCCTCATAAGCCAGCCGCAAGCAGGGGAATTTGTCAAAATCGGGCGGGTGAAACTCGAGATTTTTGAGAGATCTCAGGTCGAACTTCAGCTCCGATTCCAGCCGCTCCGGATAGGTGAGCGCGTACAGGATGGGCAGGCGCATGTCCGTAACCGAAAGCTGCGCCAGGATGCTGCCATCGCGAAATTCAACCAGTGAGTGAATTGTCGATTGCGGGTGAACCATCACTTTCACTCGGTCCGGCGGCAGGTTGAAGAGCCGGCAGGCCTCGATTACTTCGAAGCCTTTGTTCATCAGAGTTGCCGAATCGATGGTGATGCGTTTGCCCATCTTCCACGTGGGATGCGCCAGCGCTTGCTCAACGGTAATATGGTCAAATTCAGTCTTAGGGGTGTGTAGAAAGGGTCCGCCAGAGGCCGTAAGCCAAACCGCGCTGACCTCGTCGAGGCGCCCGCCGCGCATGCATTGGTGAACGGCATTGTGCTCGCTATCAATGGGCAGCAGCGGCTTGCCTTGCCGACGGGCCTCGCGGGTAATCAATTCTCCGGCCGCGACCAGGCATTCTTTATTCGCAAGGCCGACAGTTTTTCCTGCCCGCACCGCCTCATAGGTGGCTTCCAGTCCTGCGACTCCGACGATAGCGCTTACTACAAAGTTGGCCTGCGGATGGGTAGCGACCTGAACTGTGCCTTCGGCTCCGGAGAGAACTGGAATATCCATCCCGACTTGGAATAACCGTGAGCGCAATTCCGCGGCCGATTCCTCGGTTGCCATCGAAACCAGCACAGGCTTCCATCTGATGCACTGCGCGAAAGCAGCATCTACGTTTCGTCCGGCAGCAAGTGACACCACACTGAAACGCTCAGGATAAGCCTCAACAATCTTTAGCGCGCTGGCGCCAATCGAGCCGGTTGAGCCGAGAATGGCAATTCGTCTTGCTGGATCTGGAGGGGTTTCCAGCGGATGCGCTGGGTGTCGAGAGGTACTCACGTCTTAGAAGTGAATCAGGCGGAAAGAGCAATAGTACCACAGCACTGGAGAGGCCAGCAGCAGCGCATCGATGCGGTCCAGAATCCCGCCATGCCCGGGCAGGAGCGTGCCTGAATCTTTTGCGTCGGCGCCGCGCTTGATGGTGGATTCCACCAGGTCTCCGAGCTGTGCCGCAATGTTGATCGATACCGATGCTGCAAGCGCCAGCCATATCAGGTTTGGCTCGGGATGAGGCACGCTGGAAAGCACGCTCTGAGTTGTCAGCAGTTTCCATTGATATAAACGGTCGGCAATCTGCGAGTTGAACATCAACAATAGAGTTCCGACAGCCGTGCTGCCCAGAACGGAAGCGATCGTTCCCTCCCAGGATTTTCCCGGACTTACACGCGGCGCAAGACGATGTCGCCCCAGGGCGCGCCCGATGTAGTAGGCGCAAATGTCTCCAGCCCATACCACCAGCAGCAAGTAAAAAACGGCGAAGGCTCCGTCGGGGATCAGCGCCCGCGTGAACAGCAGAAAACCCAGGGTGATGCCGATATAGGGCACTGCCATATATGAGACAGCCGCCGACGGCAAGGCTTGGCGCAGATCCGCAGTCCGCATGCACGCGACCAGTAAAACGAATGGCGCCAGACTGGTCAGCAGCAGTGCCAGTTCATATTGGGCCACGGGATTGTGCAGGAAGTCGCGCCCTTGCACGGTAGCCGGCTGGATCCCACGCAGCACCACTTGCAGATAGTAGTCGCCTAGAATCGCCAAGATTGCAAGGTACGTAAGAATCTTGAGCGGTTGCAGGGCGTGAGCGTCAGCCAAACGCAGGTACTCCTGCGCGGCCATCAGAGCGATGATTGCGATGATCAGGCCATAAAGCCAGAAGGGCGCGCGAAAAACCGCGAGCACCACCAGGGGAATGAGCACAACTGCGGTGATTACGCGTTGCATGAATTTGCGGAGAAAAGCGAACGGCGTTTCGGATTAGCGCAATTGAGAATGCAACGACAAAGTTAGCAGATCGACGGCTATTTTGCCGAAACCAGAACTTCCTGCTGGCGCAGGCTGTCCTCCGACTGCTCCAATTGGGCATTTGACTCAGCGGGAGCTAATCCTCCATAACGCCGCTCGCGCCGCTGGTAATCGGCGATGGCTTCGAGCAGGTCGGCGCCTTTGAAGTCGGGCCAAAGCTTGTCGGTGACGTAGATTTCAGCGTAGGCAATTTGCCACAGCAGGAAATTGCTGACCCGCAGCTCGCCGCTGGTGCGAATAACCAAATCGGGATCGGGCATGTCGCGGCTGTACAGATGCCGATTTACGAGCTCTTCATCTACGTGAAGATGGTCGATGCCGCCGTTATTGCGCGCTGCATTTACGATCGAGCGGAAAGCGTCCACCAGTTCGGCGCGCGCGCCGTAATTCAGGGCAAGAGTGAGCACCATGCCGGAATTGCCGGCGGTCGCTTCTTCCGCCCATTGCAGCCGCTCCTGCACCGATTGCGGCAATTCGTGCAAGCGGCCAATATAGGTCATGCGAATGTTGTTCCGATTCAGGCGCGGGACTTCCTGCTTGAGATACTGCCGCAGAAGCTGCATGAGAAATTCGACTTCCGCTTGGGGACGCCGCTTCCAATTTTCCGCGGAGAAGGCGTACAGCGTGAGGAAGGAAAGCCCGATGCGCGCCGCAGTTTCTACTACGCCTCGAACCGTCTGCACGCCGGAGCGATGTCCGATGAAGCGGGGAAGATGACGCCGCTTGGCCCAGCGGCCATTGCCGTCCATGATGATGGCTATGTGCTGCGGCAGGCGCAATGGATCGAGCCGTGCATAGAGTTCCCGCTCGGCGGAATCGAGGGCGGCAATGTCTGCACTGTTTTCTGGCAAGTGCTTCATAACGCAAAGTAGTACGGTATCACAGGTATGCTGCTGGTGTCATGAGGGAAATCGGCCTGGGGCTTACGGCACTCAAAATCGCTTCTACCCTCAGGTGATCAATGACATAATGTTCATAATTGTTAGCTGCGTGTACATCATTATTTCAACGTTGGGGAGCTGAGTGTGGGCACAGTCACAGGTCCATCGCACAAGCACTTTGTATTGAGTCAGGCGAAAATCAAGCGGGCGCAGCGCGCCTTGGGGACCAAGACCGAAACGCAAACGATTGACCGTGCACTGGATCTGGCGATTGAGGAAAATCGGAAGAACCGCCTGGCGATGGCTGCCAACGATCGCTTTGTGAAGAGCGGAATCCAAATCGATGATGTCTATGGTGCTTTAGAAGATTAGATGCCAGTGCTCTTCGACTCCTCGATTTATATTGCGGCGTTGCGAATTAAGAATGGTGCGGCGCTCAGCCTTCGCATTCTGTCAGCCGAACAGGCAGTCTGGCTGAGCGCGGTAGTGCTTGAGGAACTCTACGCCGGAGTTCGCGGCCGGCAGCGCAAGCCGGTGGAACGCCTGGAGCGCGATTTCGAAGGAGCAGGCCGCATATTGGTCCCATCCCTGAGCGACTGGACGCGAACGGGCAATGTGCTCGCCCGATTAGCTGCCAAGTACGGTTACGACCGGATTGGCCAGGGCCGAATCACCAACGACGCGCTAATCGCCATCAGCGCTGGCCGAATGGGAGTGACCGTAATCACCAGCAACGAACGAGATTTTGCCAGGCTGGCTGAATTCTCTGCCTTTCCTTGGCGCCTTGGCGGTGTCTGAACGCTTGGACTTAGACCTTGAGCACATCTCCGTCTCGCGCGACGAGCAGGTACAGCACGGGATTCAGGAAAAAACCAAGCAGCAGACGCGAGATCAAGCCGGTGACGATTACGATCGCAAATGGCTTCTGGGTATCCGACCCGATGCCGGTAGACAGCGCGGCGGGAAGCAGGCCGAGGCAGGCCACCAGCGCGGTCATCATAATTGGACGCAGCCGCAGCAATGAGGCTTCTCGCGTCGCGCTGAGGATATCCATTCCGTCGATTCGCAATTTGTTGATGTAGGAAACCAGGATCACCCCGGTTTCAACTGAGACCCCAATCAGCGCCAGGAGTCCAAGTCCTGAAGAAACGCTGAAGGGAGTTCCGGTAAGTTTGAGTGCGATCAGCGCGCCGACTGGCACTGTAAGCACGACCCCGAGAGCCACAGCGATGGGAAATTTGAAATTCCCATAGAGCGCAAAGAGGATGAAAAAGATCAGCAGTACCGCCAGCGGTCCGATCACGGCAAGTTGATCTCTGGCGGTCACATACTGGCTGTATTCGCCCGTCCATTCAATCTTGTATCCCACCTGAGCCGGCACTTCTTTGCGCACGCGCTTCTGCGCGTCCTGCACGGAGCGCGCCAGATCACGACCTTCAATGCTGAACTGCACGCCGATGTAGCGGGAGTTGTTTTCGCGATAGATGAAAGACGCGCCATTGCCTTCCGTAATCGTAGCTAACTGCGTGAGCGGGATCTGCTGCCCGTCTGGCGTTCCCACCAGCAGGTTGCCGATCTGCTGCGCGCTGCTGCGGAATTGCGGCTGCATGCGCACGACGAGGTCAAATAATTTTTCCCCTTGCACTACCTGAGTCGCGGCTTGTCCGCCAACCGCGGCCTGCACCACGGCTTCCACATCGGAAACGTTGATCCCGTAGCGGGCGATCTTGTCGCGATCCACATCAACCAACAAACTGGGCTGCCCCAACTCGCGCACGACCGTTAGTTCAGTAAACCCTGGAGTTTCTTCCAGGATCTTCTTGATCTTCAGGGCCTTTGCCTGGAGCACATTCAGGTCGGGTCCGTAGATCTTCACGGCTAGAGAGCTTTTCAGGCCGGTGAGCGCCTCATCGACCGCATCCTCGGCCGGTTGTGTGTAGTTGAAGATGATCCCGGGATAGGTGGTGAGACGCTTATTCAAGTCCTCGATCAGTTCGGGCTTGTCGTGAATCTTGCCTTTCCAGCTCTGGTCGCCGTATGGCTTGAGCCCAACATAGAATTCGCAATTGAAGAATCCGGTGGGATCGGTTCCATCGTCGGGGCGACCAAGCTCCGAGCCCACAACGGTGACTTGCGGATATGACATCAGGATCTGCCGAATCTGTGGAGCGATCTTGCTGGCTTCCTCGAACGATATGGTGTATGGCATGGTGGCGCGCACCCATAGCGCGCCTTCATCGAGATGCGGCATAAACTCGCCGCCAATGAATGGGACCAGCAGCAGCGTGAGCCCGAAGATCACGACACATACGACTGTCGTCGCTCTCGGATAAGCCAGAGAGCGATCCAACACTCGCGCATAAGCGTTCTTCACCCAGTCGTAGTATTTGTTGGCGCGCTCGCGCACTCCGCGCTGAAACCAGGTGGACGCCAGTGCGGGGACCAGAGTTAGTGTCAATATCAGCGCGCCGACCAGACCGTAGGACATGGTGTCGGCCATGGGGTGAAAGAGTTTGCCCGATGGGCCGCTCAGCGCATAAATCGGCAAGAACCCAGAGATAATCACCGCGACGGAATAGAAGATAGGCCGATCCACATCGCGCGCCGCCGTCAGAATTACTTCATTGAGCTTGTAGTCCTGCCCCTGGCGTTCCGCGAGAACGCGATAGATGTTCTCCATCATCACGACGGTGCCGTCGATGAGAATGCCGAAATCAATGGCGCCGATCGACAGCAAGTTGGCAGGAATGCCTTCGGCATGCAGCAGGACAAACGCAAAAAGCAGGCTGAGAGGAATCGTGAGCGCCACGATAATTGCGGCGCGCAGATTGACCAGAAAGAAAATCAGCACGATCAAAACCAGAATCATGCCGCGAAGAAGGTTATCTTCGACGGTCCGCGTGGTCAGCGCGATCAGGTCGCTTCGGTCATAAAACGGACGCACCTTCACGTCCTTTGGCAAAACCGTGCTGTTAAGTTCCTCGGTTTTGCGTTCGACGCGCTTGAGTACCTGCTGCGCCTGCTCTCCGCGCCGCATCAGGATCACACCTTCGACAGCATCGTCATTCTTCTGAAAACCAAACTCTCCCAGGCGGGGAGCGTTGCCGATGGTCACGTCGCCGATGTCTTTGACCCGAATTGGAACGCCCTTATTGCTGCCGACAATCACGTCTCCGATGTCATTGGTGTCACGAAGCAACCCCAGCCCGCGGACGTAGTAGAACTGGCCGCCCTGCGAGTAGAACCCGCCCCCCGCATTGGAATTGTTGCTGGCCAGCGCATTTACCACCTGGGGAACTGTGAGGTGATATCCATACAGCCGCGCCGGGTCCATCAGCACCTGATATTGCATAGTGGTGCCGCCCAAACTGGAATCATCGGCCACTCCCGGGACCGATTTGTAGGCGCGCTCCAGGACCCAATCCTCGATGGTCTTCAGATCCTGTGGACTGCGGTCCGGACTTTCGAGGACGTACCGGTACACCAGTCCACTGGGGCTGAACAGCGGGGCCATGCTGGGGGTAATGCCGGAAGGAAGTGTGGCATCGCCCAATCGCTCAAATACCACTTGGCGCGCCCAATAATCGTCTACATTGTCCTCAAAGGTCAGACGAACATCGGAGAGGCCGTAGAGCGAAATGGAACGCATGAAGACCAGATTGGGAATCCCATTCAGCGCCAACTCGAGTTGTAGCGTGACCTGCCGCTCAACTTCCTCCGCCGCATGTCCCGGCCATTGCGTGATGATCTCCACCATCGGCGGCGACAGATCGGGATAGGCGTCCACCGGCATCCGCTGGAAAGAAACTGCGCCGGCGACGATCAGCAATGCCGTGAGCATGAACACCAGGAAGCGATTGCGAATGGCGAATTGAACGATGCGATGGATCATCGAATGTGGATTACTGCTGCAATGAATTGGCGAATTGCAGGAACAACGCGCCCTGTGCGACGACTTGGTCTCCCGGTTTGAGGCCATTTGTCACCTGGGTCTGTCCTCCCATGCTTTGTCCCGTGCGCACCGGCCGCCGCGCGAATTGATTGCCTCCGGTGCTGACATACACGAACGGCTCATTCTCCGCATCTCGGAGCAACGCCGAATCCGGTACCGCCAGTGCGCCGCGAATGTCGCCGGCCTGTACGGTCGCGGTAACATACATGTCCTTCTTCAGCTTTTCGCCGGGATTTTGCGTGACAATGCGCGCCTGCAGAGTGCGCGACGTCGCATCCAGCGCAGCGGCGATGTAGGAAATCTTGCCGGAGAAGTCCTGTGGATAAGCGTCAGTGTGAATAGTTACCGGGTCGCCTACGTGCACATACGCGAGATCGTTTTGGTACACATTCACCAGCACCCACACGGTGCTCATGTCAGAGATGGTGAAGCACTGCGTGGCCCCGGCTTGCAGCAGTTGTCCCGGCGCAACCTGTTGCTCGACGACCTCGCCGTCAAGAGGAGCGAGGACGGGAAGCTCCGGTGAAGGAGTCCCTTGTGCGAGAGAGGCCGGATTCTTCACGCCCAGAATTCGCAAATTTTGTTCCGCATTCTGCAGGTCGGCCTGAGCTTGCGTGCGTGCCGACTCGGCGTCCAACAGATCTTTCTCGGCGATGGCGTGGTGCGCCCACAGATCCTGAGAACGCGCATAATTCTTGCTGGCGACGGCGTAGGCGTCGAATGCCTTGAGATATGTGGCGCGCAACTGCGAAAAATCCGGACTGCTGACGTAGAGCATCGGCTGCCCGCGTTTCACGTGCTGTCCGGGCGTAACCACCACTCGCGCAACCGGGCCACCGATTGCCGAAAACACCGGAGTAGTGCGGAACGCGTTATAAGCGACCGCGCCCGTCAGCCGCAACACCCGTTTCAGGTCCGCAGGTTCTACGGTATAAAGCTGCACATGTGACATTTGATCCGCCGGCACCGTGAACAGTCCTGGCTTGGTGGCCGCGTAGTTGGCTGACTGGGCATCAGTTTCCTGGCGCCCGCAGCCGGAGAGGCACAGTACTGCCACGAAAAGTATTGCTGCCCAAAATGGGAGGCGCCGGGAAATCGAATTCATGGCAAGCTCCTCGTTCCCACCGCTTGGCGGAGTTGCTCGAGCGCAACCATGTATGCGGCCAAGGCCTGGCGATATCCCAACTGCGAAGCGCGATAGCTGCGCTCCGCGTCGAGGAAATCCAGCAGGCTGGCAGCGCCACGCTGGTAGGCGTAAGCGCTGATGTCGCGCGAGTCCTGCGCCTGTTTCAGGTACCCGTTGAGATAAAGCTGCACAATCTGCTGATTGGTTGTGAGCGACTCGTAGGCGCTGCGCACATCGGTCATCACAGTTTCTTTCGCCTCCCGCGCGGTTTCGTCCGACTGTGTAATGGCGTAGCGCGTTCGCGCGATCTCGCCCTGATTGCGATCGAAGATTGGCAGCTCCATGCTGAAAAGCAGATCGCCGGTGTTCAGTCCGGAAAGGTGGGAGTACTGGAAGGTGCTGTTGAAGTCGCGCTTGCCATTCGCAATTGCCAATCGATTCTGACTCTTGGCCGCGGTGATACCTTGCTCAGCCGCGCGCAAGTCGGGTCGCGAGGTGAGCGCCTTGGCTTCCAGATCCATCAGGCCGGCATTGACCGGCTGATAAGCCAAATCGCCTTCCAACTCGTAGTTTGCGGGAACCGATTCGTAGCCGAGGAGCTGACGCAGGGCAGCCAAAGCCTGCACCTGCGCAAGCTGTGCCGCAGATTTATCGTTCTGGAATTGCAGAAGCTGGAGCTTGATTTTGAGGAAGTCGCCTTCGCTGATTTGTCCAGCTTTGTACTGGACTTCGCCAATGTTGACGGTCTGCTGAAAGCTTTCGAGGTCCTGCGTCGCCAGTTCGAGATTTGCTTTGGCTAACAGCGCATTCACGAACTGCTGGCCGACGTTAAAAGCGAGTGTGCGTTCCGCGTCGGCCACCTGAGATTCGGTTACGGTGGTCTGATCGCGGGCCGCTTGGATTCGTCGTTTGCGCTTTTGTCCGCGCTCGAAAGTGTAGCCGACGCCGAGATCGAACTCAGAAATGGTGTTGATGTTATCTGCCGTCGCCGCAGTGAATGGAATGAAAAGATCGTTAATTGAAAGCAGCGGATTCGGACGGATCGCCGCCGTGATCTCCTGTGCCTGGCTCTGCTGAATCTGAGTGCGTGCCGCCTTCAACGCATGATTGTGCTGGATGGCTAGATCGATTGCCTGGTCGAGAGTGATTCGCGGCGGCGTCTGCGCCACCGCCGCAATCGCATACATAACTCCAATCGCGCACACGAGCTGCGCTTTGCGACATTGCGAAGCTCTATGAATTCTTCGATTTGTAGAACTTACCTCGGTACCAAAATAATGCGGTTGGGCCATGCCCAGGCGCCTCCTTGCCAAACTAGTCGTAGGGCCGATCTAGTGAGCAGGAGGAGGGCGGATGCAGAGAGTGAACTGCCTCTCATTGCAGGCGACAGAAAATTCCTGTGGCGAAACCGTTTCAGCAATCCAGAGGTTCGGGCTGCACACGGAGGTCGAGACAGGATGAATGGCCGGTTGGGAAGCTACGCAGATCAGACAGATTCCATCGGTTCCGCTGGCCATCTGGTCGACGGAAATCTTGCTGTGCGACGAAGCATCCAGGCTGCCTAAACCGCAGATATGGGAGGCCTGAGCGCTACCCACCAATGTCACAAAGACAAGGCAAACCCACAGCGTCATTCGCTGAGCGAAATTCACTCCTACGATGCTGTTGGTTTTGCGCACGTGTGTGGTTCAGGCTCAGTGTTCACGCACAGGAGTTGCCTGAAATCAGAATGTTACATGAAAACGCTCTATTTGCGATTGAGAAGCCATTTTGCTGGCCCGATGTTCCGGAATTTGTAACTGCCAAGATCGGTATTAACCAGTTAGGAACAGGCACGGGAGACAAGCGTTTGAAACAGAATTCAGCCGCCCACGAAAGCCTTTGGGAGCGGATTCACAGCTACTACCGCCGTGAGCAGAAGGCCATCAATGAAAATCTTGGTCTGATCGTCGCCTTAATGGCAGCCGCCGCTGCCATTTGGTCCGGTTTTGAAGCGCATAAGGCCCGCCTCGATTCCGCGGAGATTGGACGCGGTATCCTGCAAACGCAGATTGATGCCATGCAATTGGACGAGCGCCCGTTCCTCGTCGCGGCGGCGAGCGGTTGGAAACTTGAGGCGCAGCGTGGATTGCAATCTACCGTCGTGCAAATTTCGCTCAATGCAAGGGCTTCCGGGAAAACACCCGCCTTTGATGTTGCTATCCGCGAAGCTTGCGTGCTCGATCCCAATTCCTTCACTCACTTGCCTGACTTCTCCTTATTGGAGCCATCATTCCAGTTGTCTCCAATCCTTGCCAATCATGAAGAGAGCGCAATGGATTGTCCGGTTACCCGGATGCCCAAGGACCAGGGTTATATTCGCGCCTATGGGGAGCTGCTCTATTCGGACTTATTCAAGCGTAAACACACGACTACGTTCTGTTTCGTCATCGAGGATGACCATACGGCCGTAAGACAAAAAGGCAGTCTCGAACCCTGCTTTGGCTTTGTCCCAGATTTCACATAATTGTCTGACGGCTTCAGATGAAGCTGCAGGCGAAGGGAGATTCCCGGTTCTAACACCCGCGCCTGAGAACAGGGGGAAAATACAGGAAATTTTTGACTGGATCGAAAAAGATCTTCGAATTCAGCCCAAAATCCGCAAATTTTGCCTTTAGCTGAGGAAACGAACAGGAAAGGAGCAGGAAAGCTGTGATTTTTCTCCTAAGTATTTGAATTTTATAGCGGCTAGCAGCCAGCGGCTAGTATTTGGTCCAAATTAACAGGAAACGAACAGGAAAGAAGTGGCAGGTGCGACTTTTCCACAGTCTCTGACTGGGGTGCCCCGAACTGACAGGGCGAGAGCTGACCATCGCAGCAAAACAAAGGCCGATGCACCCGGCACCGGCCAACGCGGGCGTGAGAACCTCTCTGTTCAGATCTTGCGGCGTGGACGCGTCGCCAAGTCCCTCATTTGGATGAGCAGGCTGGAGCGCTGCATTGCGTCGAGTTGCGACATGAACGGGGCCACCTCGGCGACAAATGGGTCCGCGGCCAGCGCGGCAATTTCGTCTTCGCGGGCGCGTCCGTCGCCTCGGAGCAGGTCGGGAATGGTCACTTCCAGCGCCGTCGCCAGGCGCAGCAGAGACGAAAGTGTCGGCGTCGCCTTCTCATTCTCGATCTTGGAGACGTAGGTGCGGGGCACCTGCATGCGTCCGGCAAGCTGGCGCTGGCTCAATCCTGAGCGCCGGCGCAATGAGCGGATCGCTAGTGCAACCTGAATTTGGGGATGCGAGCTGCCGTTGTTGACCGCAGGCGTGATCGCCGGCGCAATGATCTCCGGTTCAGGCTCGTTGTCGAGAGACGTGCGACAGCGCCGACAGTTATTGTTGGTGGTCCGGAATTGGACGAGATGACATTGGTCGCATCTCACCACCTCGCGTGCATCAACTGGTGCGAGCGTCGTTGCCATGTAGTTTGGGAGCCTGCCAGAGCGGGGCTACTCTCAAACAAAAGGCCGGACTTCCCACTTAAGTCCAAAGCCATCGCTACTTTGCGGTACTCTGGATGTGGAAGTCAAGAGAATTCACATATGAAACACTGTAAAACTAGCAAGAAAAACCGGAGAAACCATGGAGAAAACAGGTAGATGAACGTTCAATCTCGCGCTGCCGCCTGGGGGTTACTATGTGAATACACCCGCTCGGAGAGCCTGCGCAAACATGCTATGGCGGTTGAGGCCTGCATGATTGCGTACGCCGAGAAATTCGCTCGAGGCGGTGGATTCAGCGAATCCGAAACTGCCGAACTGCGCCAGAAGTATTCCGTCACGGGCTTGCTGCACGATTTTGACTACGAGCAGTTTCCTACCCCAGAGCAGCATCCCTTTGTGGGCAGCAAAATCCTGGAAGAGCGCGGATACCCGGAAGAGATGCGGCGCGCCATCCTAGCGCACGCCGACTACACCGGACTAAAACGGGAAACACACATGGAGAAGGCTCTCTTCGCCTGCGACGAACTCGCCGGCTTCATCACCGCTACGGCATTAGTGAAGCCCTCGAAGTCTCTGGCCGAAGTGGACGCCAAATCAATCCGCAAGAAGATGAAGGACAAAGCATTTGCCCGCAGCGTCTCGCGCGATGACATCGTCAATGGCGCCGCTGAACTTGGCGTAGAGCTTGACGAGCACATCGCGTTCTGCATTGAGGCGATGAAGAAGATTGCGCCGGAGTTGGGGCTGGCAGGGAAGAGCTGAGAAATTTTCAGGGACACGAAGGCAGGATTTCTTCGGGGTAGACTATTTTCATTTTCTCTCCAGGTTTAGGAGCGTGGACGTGCAATCTGAGTCTTCCCTCCTTCGCAAGCGCCATAGGCGAAACCAAAGTTAGACTGTAGTCTCCCATCATGCTCTCGAACAAAGCGAAGTTTGCCTTGCGTGCGGGTTGAAGCACTTCTTCATCAACCTCGCCAACGGGCTCTCGGCCCAAAAAGTAGTCGCCTCCAGTTTCTTGTGCAATGCGCTCCAAGGCCTGGGCGCCGCGCAGATATTCGTTCATTTCGTTGGGTTCCGAATACTGCAACAACGCTGCGAACAGTCGAGTCGAAGAGCGCATAAGCTCCGCTGCAATATCAGTGGTTTTCACGAAGGTGTCGTTATCCTCGCCATCAGTTAGGGCATAAATGACATCGCCTGGATGGTGTGTTGGCAGAGTCTTCAGCGCCTCCATGATGGCATTGAAAAGATGTGTCCTGCTTCTTGGCGCTGGCCCTGCCCGCAGAAATGTGTTCAGTAAAGCATCCGCATAGCGATGATCGCGTGTGAGCGGCACAAGCTGGTGAAGACCGTCATCAAACCACTCGATCTCGATCGGCACCTTTGGCGGGAGGAGTGCGATGAGGTCGCGTGTGAGGCCAATTGCGACTGCCCATTTTGGCCCTTGCATACTCCCACTGTGATCCAGCAGCACCAATACCCGATGATCGGGCACATGCAGCCTTGCCGCGGTGACCTGGGCCCGCTTGCCACCTGCCTCGGCTCCAAAGTCAGCCGCGGTCAGGCTGGTGAAGGCGTGCCCATCGGGCTTCAAAACGGAAACATACGTATGCAGGGTTTGGCATTGCGGGGAAGAACTTGCAGTCTGCGCGAAGGCGCCAGGCGACAATGCCAGCAGTGCACGCAATGCTAGTTGACACACCAGTCGTGTGTTCATTTTTCGGGAAGGAATACTACGACGATTCTGCCGAGAAGGACAGCTCGAAATGGACTTGAGTCCATCAAGTCCACTAAGTCCACCAAGTCCACTAGCGCAGACCAGCGCTCGAGGCGGCAGATGCTGCTGCTGCGGGGCTCTCCATCACCACGCCATCGAATGCCGTTGAGCCGATCAGCCGGCCGCCGTCGTCTTCGACTGTGCGCAGCAGCCAGCCGGTATCGGAGCGCTGCCAACTGTGGCCATCGTCTCCGCTGGAAAATACTTCAGTTGAGTTCATTGCGGTCACCAGCATGCGCCGGCTGTCGGCGTCGTAGAAAACCGAAGCGAGGTCCACAACGGGCAGTTTGAGAATTCGCTCCCAGGTATCGCCGGCATCCGCGCTGCGGTAGAGGCCTTCCCGGCAGGCGATCCAGATGCTGTCATCGGGTGCGAAGGCCAGGTCGTTGATCGACGTGATCACCGGCGGCAGCTTGGCTTCGTACCAGCTATGGCGATCGTCGAGCGAGAGCAGCAGAAATTTGCGTCCGGTTACCGCCGTCATTTTGGGAGAAATTCGCGCCAGCACCAGGTCGGAGTGTCCCATTATGGGACCGCCCTCCCAACTCTTGCCCAGATTTCCGCTGGTGAACAGTCCGGCGGAGGTGGCGGCGAACCATTTCCCGTCATGCACCTCGAGATCGGTGACCCGCGCGTGCAGTGTCGAAGTCTTAATTTGCTTTCGAACAAGCGCCTTGCGGTGCCTAGTGGCTTTACGAACGATCACTTCCTTCTCGTTCACGACATGATCGATCGGCCGCCAGCGCTCCTCTTTCCCAATCTTCTCCAGCTTGAAGACTCCGCCGCTGGTGCCGGCGAGCAGATGAACGCCGGTTTTGCGCAGCGCGAAGACATCGCGGCCGTCGAGACCGGCGCTGAGCTGACGCCAATTTGAGCCCTGGTCGTCGCTGACGAAGACTCCGCCATATTCCTTGTCATTTACCACGCCGGCGTAGAGCCGGCTCTGATCTTCCGGATCCACGATCAACGAGGCTACCTGGCGATGGGCAAAGCCGCGATTTGATTGCGCAAACGACTGCGCGCCGTTGTTACTGGCCAAGACGCCACTGCGATCCGTGGCCAGCAGAACGTGCGCGGAGTCGCGCGCGTCCACCAGCACATCGTTGACGATCACGTTGGTAGGGGTCATGCGCCGCCAGGTGCGTCCAGAGTCAGACGTCTTCCACAACCCCTCGGTGGTCCCGGCATAGACAACTTCGCTGTGGTTGGGGTCCTGCTTGAGGACGCGAGTGCGTCGTGCCGAAAAGGGAATGCCCTGAATTTTGTGGAAAAGTTCGCCGGCGCTGTCGCTCTTGTAAATTCCCGAGCAGGCGCTGGCGTACACCTCTTGCGGCTGCCGGGGATCGATGATGATGGAGAAGACGTCGGAATCGTCGATCACGCCGTCCTTGATGTTGTGCCAGTTCTTGCCGCCATCGCTTGTCTTCCAGGGCAGATGCCAGGTGCCCGCGTAAATTACATTGGGATCTTTGGGATCGATGGCGATGGATTCAACGTTCTTGATCTCCGCGCTGCCCTGCGGCGAGATGAGTTCCCAATTCGCTCCGCCATCGCGGGTGCGAAAGACGCCATCGAGCGCCCCGGCCACCAGCGTGTTCGGATCCGATGGCGCAATCGCCAGCGCGCGCACCGATTTGCCCGCCATGGCCTTCATCGTCTCCCATGTGTGGCCGCCGTCCACGCTCTTGAAAACGTCCCCGCCTTCGCGCTCCAGCGTCCACGCCGCGACGTAGATGGTGCCGGGATGCGCCGGATCAAAGACGATGTGATCGATCACATAATCATTTCCCTTGCCAATCCGGACGTATCGCGTCCATGTGGCCCCACCGTCTTCCGATTGGTAGATTTGTCCGGCGCTGGTTCCTAAAAAAATGTGTGCCGGATTCGCCGGATCGGAGGAGAAGCTGCGTACGTCTCCACCATCAGGCCCGACCGAGACCCAGCTTGGGCCGGCGGGGGTTTGTGCCACGGCAAAGGACGTGAGGGCGATCAGGAATAGAAACCGAAGAGATCTGAGGAGAAAATTTCTCATAATTTGAGGATCTGATCGGAACCAGTTTACTTTGACGCGAAACATCGTGAAACGGGTTTCCGCAGCTCTGAGCCAAGGATTTCAACACGGAGGTCACGGAGGACACGGAGGAAAGGCTAGATTCCGTTGGAAATTTTCCCTTACCTGCTCAGCGTTCTGGTTTGCCATGGATGCGGCGCCGAGATCTCAGGAGTAGTCACGGATCTGGCCGCTTCATGGCTTCGAAGCTGCGTGGCTTTGTCGCTCCTCTATATAATCCGCCGCAATGAGTGGTTTTTCTCAGCTGAGCTCTCTTGGTGCCGAGCCGATCCGGCTCGATCGGCAGGATCCTTATCTTCGGCTGCTCTGGATCAATGTGTTCGTCCGCGATCTGGAGCGCAGTTTGCAGTTTTACCGCGACCAGCTTGGATTCCGAGTTGCCCTCGATTACAGCTACGACTCTGTCGGGCGGGTGCTGGCGGTGGCTCCTCCGGATGGCCGAGCCGTGCTTGCGCTGGTCACGCCCAAGCGCAATTCGGCAGAAGCCAAACTGATTGGGCGCTGCCGGCACGGGGTCTTTGTCACGGAGGATGTGGTCGCTAAATTTGAGGAGTGGCGGATGCGCGGCGTGCATTTTCATCATCCGCCGCAGACCACATTGTGGGGTGGCATCTTCACGAGCTTTGACGATCTTGACGGAAATTCCTTTGCTTTGGTCTCGCGCGACAACTTCGTCCGCGAGATTGAAGCGGAGCGCCGGGCGGCTGCGGAGCAGCAGGAAGCGGAACGTATGCGGGCCCAGGAGCTGGAAATTGCCAAGCAGGTGCAGGCCCGGCTCTTTCCCCAGACCCTGCCGCCGCTGAAGACGCTGGATTATGCGGGCATCTGCGCGCAGGCACGAGAGGTCGGGGGCGACTACTACGATTTTCTCCATCTCGGTGCGGACCGGCTGGGAATGGTGATTGGCGATACCTCAGGCAAAGGAATTGGCGCCGCCCTGCTCATGGCGAACCTGCAGGCGAACCTGCGGAGCCAGAGCGCCACGGCGCTGCACCAGCCGCAGCGGTTTTTGCAGTCGGTGAACCGGCTGTTTTTCGAGAACACAACCGACAGCGCCTATGCCACGCTCTTCTTCGGCGAGTACGATGACGCAAGCGGACGTCTGCGTTATGTAAATTGCGGCCATTATCCGCCGATTCTGTTGCGCGCCGGCGGCGAACTGGAACGGCTGGATTCCACCAGTACGGTGCTGGGCCTCTTCCCGGAATGGGATTGCGCGCTGAAGCAGCGTTTGCTTGCCGCCGGAGACATTTTGGCGCTCTACACCGACGGCGTAAGCGAATCGTTTAACGACCAGGGCGAGGAGTTTGGAGAAGAGCGCCTGATCGAATTGCTGCTGCGCAATCGTGAATTGTCTTCGCAGGCGATTTTGCAGGCGGTGGTGGATGAAGTCCGCCGCTTCAGCCCGCGGCAGCAGCACGATGACATCACGCTCATTGTGGCGAAATGTGTGGGAGAGCTACCAGCTTCCGTCCTCCGGCTTCCGGCGAAGAGCAGAAGCAAACCCAAGAGCAAAAGCTCACGCGGATGACACAGCTGCTACGGATCGGACGGATTATTCCTGGCTTCGTGGCTTCGAAGCTTCGTGGCTACGGAGCTGTTCTACCGCCTTGTCGCCCTGCGGCTGTTGAGCAGGATGCCGCAGACGAAGGCTACGCCGGCGGCTACCAGCCACTCGCTGCGCCAGATCTGAATGGCTTGCCAATCCTCGAGGGTTTTCGCGGTGTAAAGGAAGCCGGTAACTATGCCGGCGATTACGCAGAGTACTCCGGCCATGAAGCAGACCATTGCGCCTACTGACAGTCCCAGCCGACGGCGAATGCTAGAGACGTCGAGCCCATGCCAGATGCTCTTCTTTGATTCCGGCGTGACGCCTTCACGGGCGCGGCCGCACATGCGGCAGAACGGAGAATCGACCACGAACTCGGCGCCGCATTTGCGGCATACATCCTGGCGAGTGGCTTCCTTGTCCAGAAGCTGTGAGCCTGGAGCGGGGGCATCGCTGCCGCCTGAATGGGTGGCGCCTTCCTCCCAGTGCTCGTAGTCGAGCACCGGCTTCCAGTATCCTCCCTCGCGATGCAGAGGGTTGGTGCTCATGGGAATCTCCTGAGATTCCTATTCGCAACTGAAACGCCAAAGTTGTCCGCCCCGTAAGCCGCTGATGAACCGAGGCTTATGCGAGGGCTTAGCCTGGCGGGGGAAGCTGGACCGGGAAAGTTTTACCTTTGCGTTTCGAAATCGTCGGTTCCGGTGCCGCGGCGAATGCGGCGTCCGGGCATCTGGATGACTCTGGGCGGGTCTTGTTCCAGCCAGAAGCGCAGCAGCAGCAGATCGCTGGATTGGAAGCTGAGCG
>JAICXB010000032.1 GCA_025980765.1 Terriglobales bacterium | reverse complement strand
TCTCATTATAGCGGGTCGGACAGGCAGGCGGGCCGGGAGGTGAGAGTTACCTTTCACTTCTATTCGATTAGATGAAGCGTACGAAATGTTGGACGCAGAACCTGCATCAATGTGAGCGAGAATCGCTGCTATTGACGGGCTTTTGCGCGCGAAACAGTACCTCCCGCGGTAACCGGTGGGTTCTGCTGCTCGGGTTCCTCTGCTACCGCCGATGGTACTGAATCTCTGCCGAGCAACTCCGAAACCAGCACGCCGCCTAAAATTAACAGCGCTCCTGCTCCAGCGCGCATCCCTAAGCGCTCACCGAGAACGATGTACGAAGTGATCCAGGCAAAGACCGGCTCCAGGGAAAAAATCAAGCCGGTATGTGTGGGAGAGATGAATTGTTGCGCCCAGGCCTGAATGGTGAATGCTGCCGCCGTGCCAAGCAGACCCGTAATCAGAATTCCCCAGATCACGCGGGAAGACCAGTAAATGTGGGCCTGTTCCGCAATGGGAACAGTAATGCCCATCAGAACCGCAGCGGTGGCAATTTGCATAAACCCGAGTTGCGCAAAGGAATTCTTCTCTGTCGCTTGCCCGAGAAAGATAATTTGCAGCCCAAAGCTCACGGCGCATGCCAGTGTGAGCAGGTCGCCACGATTTACGCTCGTCCAATTTCCGATTCCGCTCTCGCCGGCGGGTACGGTCAGCAGAAATAGTCCCAGCAACGCGGAAATTACGCCGAAGCATGTCCATGCGCTGACCTTGCGTCCCCAGCCAATCACCATGAATAGAGGGACCAGGACCACAGATAAACCGGTGATGAATGCAGATTTCGAAGCGCTGGTGAGGCGCAGGCCGGTAGTCTGGAACTCATAGCCCAGCCACAGGAATATGCCGGTGACCGCCCCGGCGACGAACGATTGGCGCCCAATACGCGCGATCTCACGGTAGAAGATCACAGCCAGCGTCAATGCCGCCAGCGTCATGCGCACAAAGTTGAAGAGCAGGGGCGTAGCATCGCGCTCGACCGCATTCTTGATGAGGACGAATGTCGCTCCCCAAACCAGCGTCACCAATACCAGCAGGATGTGGGCTTTCAACGAACGCGACATTCAGGAAGCATACATCTAAGAAATTTGTGATTTCGCGATTTCTGATTTTGTGATTTCAAATCACCCGATCGCAAATTGTTTTCGGGTTCTGAAATCCGGAGAGCCAACGATGACCAGCCAGGAACCTGAGATTCTCCCGCCGCTGCAACGGTCTGGTGGGCTGACGGATGAGCAACTCGATCACCTTGCTGCCGTGCTCGACGATATCTTTCAGATTCCCGGAACCAGGATTCGCTTTGGATTGGACCCGATCGTGGGACTGGTGCCCGGCCTGGGAGATGTAATCACCGGCCTGCTTTCATTTCTGATCGTGTTTACTGCGTGGCGACGTGGTTTGGCAAAGGTCACCGTGATGCGCATGGTCGCAAATATCGCAATCGATACTCTCCTCGGCTCGATTCCAGTAGTCGGAGATGTGTTCGACACTGTGTGGAAATCGAACCGCATGAATTACAGGCTCCTGGTGCGCGATCGCGCCGGTCAGCGAACCCAGCACGTGCGCCGCGACTGGTTCTTCTTTACTTTACTGTTGCTATGCGCAGCGGCGTTGATTGTGTTGCCCATCGCGGTTGTCGCGGGGGTGTTCTATCTCCTGCGGACTCACTGAGTGCTTTGCATTGCTCAACAGTGACTGTCCCGAAGTAACTAGTGAATTCCCGCACTGCTGGCCGAAAATGGCTGCAGAATGCCGGAAATTCCCAGCCCTGGGCCAATAACTCCGTCTGATTCGCGGGAAGGCTCACCACCAATGACGTCCTTTCCTCAGACTTGGACGTGGGTGCAAACTCTCAGGGCGCGCCTGCAGAAGCTCCCGCGCAAGATTCGCCTTGCGGCCGCTGCTGTAGTTATGCTCGTGATTGGCGGAGTGGCTCTCTCTTCCGCTCTCTCAAAACCGGCAAAGCTCAACATTTTTTGCCAGCACAGCTTCCCCTCAGCCGAGGTTTCGGTTTCGATTGACGGGGACTTGGTTTACCGAGGAGAAGTAAGCGGAACCAGAAAACGCTTCGGACTGTTCGGCGGTAGCAAGGCACGTGGTTTGGCTAAGAGCGTCGCAGTGACCTCCGGACGACATACTGTGCAGGTGAGGCTCAATGCAAGGGCGGACGGTTACGATCAGACCAGAACCTCCTCTATCTTCTTCAGCCCAAATCAGGAAAATTCATTGAGCATCAGTCAGGACCGCCGTGGACTTTTTGTTACTTCGCAAGGCGGCTCCGGGATCCCAAGCGAGAGCGGTTCCCTGGGCTCTTACCCGAAGTACCTGGCCTCAATTGTGTTGAGCATTCTCGGTTCGGGTATGTCGGCGGTGATTGGCTTTCTCGTGCAGGATTTCATGCGCTCGCAGAAGGGAAGACTCGCAACGGTCACCCAGATTGAGCCTAGAGGCTAATTACTGCAGGAGAAATAACAGCTAGCACGCGCCCGCGTGCATGGTTTTGCTGCCGACTACTGACTTCAGTCTCGCAATCAGTGCTTCAGGACCATCGCCCTTGATCAAATAACTGTGAACGGCCGCGCTATGCTCGTGGAGTTCTTCTCCGGTGACAAGCACAATCGGGACGCCCGGGCGCACGCTGCTGATCGTGTTCGCCACCTGCACTCCGGTTGTTCCCGGCAGGTAGTAGTCGAGCAGGACGGCATCGTAATGGTTGCTGACTGCCAGGCTGATGCCTTGATCCGCCGAAGAAGCGACGTCGCAATCGTATCCAGCTACGGCGAGCACTTTCTGGCGCATGAAGTTGAGTACTTGGTGATCGTCAATACTCAGGATCTTCGGTCGGGGAGTGATCATAACCGGCCATCCTCTCACAAAGGATTGTAGAACACCGGAAAAAAGTTCACCTAGTTTGCTTTTCGTAGCCCGCATCAAAAACCGGAATTCTTAACACGGAGGACACGGAGGACACGAAGGATGAAGAAAACCAAAATCCAAGCATGGTTTTCCTCCGCGCTTTCCCGTGTAAAGAGCTTTTTGATTTTGCGGACAAAGGGAATAGAAGGACATGGAACCTTATCGGTAGAAGGCGCCCAGGATTGCGCCGAAAATCGCGTGCGTCACAAAGATAGCGAACGGAGTGCTGATGCCGTAGTTCAATCCCATGAAACCGGGAGGCTCGATCATGCGGGTTGCGGTTGGTCCGTGGGTCTCGCTGGCCATTCGTGGATGGATGCCAGGCATCGCTTGAAATCCGATTACGCAGATCACGAAAGCATGTGCCAGTCCGATGATCATGCCGCGATACCAGGCCGGGCCGCCGAGAAACATCATCGCGATCACGTAGAAAAACGAGAAGATCCACCCAGTGAAAATGTGCATGAGCAATCCCAGAGCGCGAGCATGATCGCGGTCCGGAGTAACCGCCGCGCCGAGAATGTAGGGCAGGTTGAGCCGGGTAAGTCCCAAGCCTTGCGCGATTGATTCAGCACAGACCAGCGCAACGCTGGCGACGAATCCCCAAAAAATCCAGTGACCCCAATGGATGACGAATATCATGCGGCCTGCTGCTCCTCGCGCTGTGCGCGCTCGGCCAGTGTGAGCGCCGTATTGATCAGACCAACATGAGTAAAGGCCTGAGGAAAATTTCCCAGAACTTTTCCGTCGCTGGGATCAATCTCTTCCCCAAACAGTCCCAGGTCGTTGGAGTACTGCAAGACTTTCCGGAACTCTGCGTCGGCTTCGTGCAGCGATCCGCCACCTAATGCGAGATATTCCGCAGCCCAAAAACAGCAGATTCCGAATGCGCCTTCCCCCGGGCTCATCCCGGGATCGCAGTAGCGATACAGCATTCCTGGCCCGGCGCCGAGCTTCTCCTGAATTCTTTTGTAAGTACTCTTCATACGGGGAGAATCGGCGCGAACAAACTCATGCTTCGGCATGAGCAGCAGACTGGCATCGACTTCCTGGCCACCAAGAATCGCGGTGTAGGTCTGCAGAGACTCATTCCAGCCGTGCTCTTCGATTTGACGGCGAATCGCTTCCCGTGTGCTCTCAACCATTTCCAAATCGAGCTTTTTCAGCAGACCGCTTTTGCGCAGGCGGAGCAGCTTGTCCATTGCGGTCCAGCACATCAGGAGCGAGTGAGTGTGGAGCTTGGGATCGCCGCGTGGCTCCCATATACCTTTGTCCGGCTGCCTCCAGTGTTGGTGAACATACTTGCCAATGCCGCGCAGAACTCGCGCGTTGGAGCTGTCGATGACCTTATCGAATTCATCAAGTTGCGCCGTGGCTGAGACTACTTCGCCATAGACGTCCATCTGGATTTGCCGGCGCGCATCGTTCCCCATTCGCACCGGACGCGATTTTCTATAGCCCTGCATGTAGTCAAGTTCGCGTTCACGATGAATTGGCTTGCCATACACGCCATACATCACCAGCAGCCGTGGCTGACTCAAACGCGTGGAATGCAGCAGCCATTCGATGAACGCCTCAGCTTCGTCGTGATATCCCAGACCGAAGAGCGCGGTGACAGTCATGGAAGCATCGCGCAGCCAGCAATAGCGGTAATCCCAATTGAGGTCTCCGCCAATGCGTTCCGGCAGGGAAGAAGTCGGCGCGGCGACGATCGCGCCCGAAGGCGCGAATTCCAGCAGCTTGAGCAGCAGGGCGCTGCGCAGCACCGTGTCCCGATATGGGCCGTCATATTCGCAACGTTCAGACCAGTGTCGCCACCAGTTCAGTGACTGATGCAAAGCGGTTTCGGAAACTTCCCCCAGCGGGGACAGCGTCGCCGGCCCGTGCTCCATCATCACCATCGAGCAATATCGGCGGTCGCCTGTACGCAATACGGCTTCGGCCTCGACGTGACGTTCGCTCAGCTGCAGAGGCAGATCGCTCGTGAGCCAAAGCGCGCCGCCCACGAACTCCACTCGAACACCAAGCTTTCCGCAATGCTTCCATTTCGAGCGGCATTGTCCATATTTCGGCCGTGGCGCGAACACCAGTCTCACCTTCACCTCTCCGGCGATGCATTCAATCTTGCGCAGCACTTCCCGATCTGGAATCTGGTGGGTACGCGTATATTGCTGGTCGTAAACGGGCATGCAATCGATGAGGCGGAGCGTGCCAGTGGCGGTGTGAAAGTCGGTTTCGAGCACATTGGTGCCGGGAACATAACGGCGGCTGACCGTATAGTCGCCGCGGGGAGAAATGCGCCAGAAGCCGCCTCGCTCAGTATCGAGAATCGCGGCAAAAATTGAGGGGCTGTCGAACCAGGGCCAACAGAGCCAATCCAGAGAACCGCCCTTTGAGATCAGAGCGGCAGAGCGGCAATCGCCAATGATGCCGTAATCGCCAATTGCCGGTGCAACATCATTGCCGTAAAGCATTCGTTAGAGGTGCGCTGGAGGCACAAATAACCGGATGCAAAGTGTCTGGCGTGGTGTTGCCATCCAAACAGGCTGCACCCGGTCCATGAGGCTCCAGCGAGGATTTACTTTTGTGCGATCGACTTACTCGCGACCTGCAAATCGTTGGTCACCGAGAACACGCCCGGGACCTGATTGGCAGCGATGTTCGCCCGCTGCTTGTCACCCTCGCTGTCCACAAACCCCTTGAGCGTCACGTGGCCGTTGTCCACGATGATGTGGATTGGTGGCACCGCGCCCATCGAGTAGCGAAATAGCCCGTCGCTATTGAAGATCGCCCGCGCAGTTCTCCGCCGAATCTGATCGTCCATCGGAGAAGGTGGCAGCACCTTGATTTGATTATTGACCTGTTCTACGCCTTCAATCTTTTTCACCGATCTTTCCGCGTCTGACTTCGTCACCGGATTCACTACCGATCCCATCAGGGTTACAGTGCCGCCGTTTACCGAGTACTCAAGATCGTCGAAGATCGAGTAGTAGGGCAGCATGATCAGTTCATGCCGCACCTCTTTCACGATGCGCTGCTGACCGGCATCCGGGTTCATTGGCCGGATGGCCATTTGTTCGTTCTCAGGAGTCGATTGAGCTTTCGATTGTGACTGACTGCTGGGTTGCGATTGCGCAAAGACCAGGCCGCCGAGCAGAAGAATACTTGCGAGTAGCCTCATGTTTCCTCCAACATTTGTTCTACTCAATAGATGCTGTGGTTACATCGCGCGGTGCCAGTATGTTTGTGCAGGGCTGGCGCAACATTGCGCGTTCGCGCGGGTTGGCGGCTTGGGGTTAACACGAAGGTCAGGAAGGCTACACATAAGGTCACGGAGGCTTGTTCAATGTTCGTGACCTTCAGAGTCCCTCGTGTCCTTCGTGTTTGCCCCCGGGGTCACTTGCACGAATGGAGGCCTGAGCCGTATCGTTGATTGTCTTCAACAATTCGGTTCTGGATACAAGGAGAGATCGGCACATGGAAACCAAGCCGGCGCAGAACATTCAGGACACTTTCCTCAACACTGCTCGCAAAGACAAGTCTCCGATCACCATCTATCTTATGAGTGGAGTGAAGCTGAGCGGACGCATCCGCTCCTTTGACAAGTACTCAGTGGTGCTCGAGACCAACAATCAGGAGCAGCTCATTTTCAAACATGCGATCTCGACTGTCGTAATGGGGCGTGGCATGCACCATGGCGAACGTCCTGTGATTGAGCATCGACCTCCCGGCTCGGAGCGGCCTTCAGCAGGAGCTTCGCATGAGACTCCTCCGGCCGCGGTTTCCGAAGGCTGAAGTTCGCGCCAGGCACTCAGGTGGCCAGAAGTCCTTCCTTATCGACAAGAAACGGAAATGCGCAGACGCGCGAACGCGCGCTTCTCGTCGGCATCGATGTGCGCAGCCAGCACGGGAGACCGACTGCGCAAGCGCGTTTAGCAAGACAGGCGGCACAGGTCGCGCGAAAATCCGCGGAACAGGATCCAAGCCAACGCGGCAAACTGGAATCCGAAAATGGAATGCGCGGCTTTTCCGCCGAAGATTCCATGGCGGAATTTCAAGAGCTCGCTACCAGCGCCGGAGCTGAGGTGGTGGGCGAGATCATTCAGCGACGCGACAGACTCGATCCGGCAACCCTCATTGGCCGGGGCAAGCTGGAAGAGATTGCGGGGGCCGCAGCCGGCTCCAATGCCGACGTCGTGCTCTTCGATCACGACCTCACGCCCTCACAACTGCGCAATATCGAGCGCGAGGTGCAAGCGCGGGTCATCGATCGCACGCAACTAATACTCGACATTTTTGCCCGTCATGCCCGCACCCGTGAGGGCCAACTACAAGTGGAGCTGGCGCAACTCGAATACCTGCTACCGAGACTTACCGGACGCGGCGCGGAGATGTCGCAGCTCGGCGGCGGAATCGGCACCCGCGGACCTGGTGAGACCCAACTCGAAACTGACCGTCGAAAAATCTATCGCCGCATGCGTCACGTCCAGGGACAGCTCGACAGCGTTCGCCGCGTCCGCGCCCAGCAGCGTCAAAGGCGGGAATCGGTGCCGGTGGAAACCGTTGCACTCGTGGGATACACCAATGCCGGTAAATCCACTCTGTTTAACGCGCTCACCCACGCCGGTGTATTGGAATCCTCGCGCATGTTCGCGACGCTCGATCCCACACTTCGTTCCCTGACTTTGCCCTCGAAACGCAAGGTGCTGCTCTCCGATACGGTTGGATTCATCCGCAATCTGCCGCACACACTGGTAACCTCCTTCCGCGCGACGCTAGAAGAAGTGCAGCGTGCATCGTTGATCGTGCGCGTCTCCGATGCAACCAGTCCCAATGCGGCGGAACAGGACGAGCAAGTCGAGAAAGTGCTCGCCGAGCTCGAAGCCACCGACAAAAAAAACATTCGCGTTCTTAATAAAGTTGACCTGCTCTCGAAGGCTCAGCAGCAGACATTGCCAGATGGAAACAACATAGTGCAAGTGTCCGCAATTGAAGGGAGAGGCCTTGAGGTTCTGCTGAAAAAAATCGATGAGGAATTGATTGCCGATCCCGTAAGCGTTATGGAGATCAGCATTCCGCAAAGTGAAGGCAAGCTGCTGGCCGCTATCGATGCGCGCTGCCATGTGCTGCATCGCGCTTATCGCTCAGATCGTGTGCAGCTCACCCTTAAAGGTCCCCAATCGCTGCTGCGTCGTTTGGAAAAATATCGCGAGAAGAAAAAAGCTTCTACGCCGCTGAGCTCCTGAGCTTCTAAGCTAAGCGTGGATGCGGGCGCCCTCGCCTTTGATGTGGCACAATGCAGTTGCCAAATCAAAACCGCGGGCGAGGGCGCCCGCATCCACGCTGAAATTGGAACCCGTCGCCGTTAGCGGCTCAGAAGCTTAGTGGCTTAGAAGCTTAAATAGGCCCACAACAGAGAAGCGGTGAACGTCCCCTGCTGCGAGCCTATTCGACCCTGAATCGGATCGGAGGTGATAAGTATTAGTTTCCGCTCATCGTATGCGGGTGTCAAGCAAAGTCCGGAGTTTGTCCTTCCTTTTCACGATCTCTCGTTCAGCAGCAGTGATGGTGAAGACGAGGTCTGCCAGGTCTTTAGCACTGCCTATCGAGAACTCTCTCCGCCATTGAACAGACGCCGTTAAACAGCATTCCTTGGCAGCTAACCTGATTGACACTCCCGAAAAACCGATGTTAGTTTAAGTGGTTGTCTCCTACTTCCCCGGCCGGACAATAACACTCAAAGCAATGGATGAAACGATCAGACAACTAGGCGAACTTCTGCTCGGATCGATCCCGACCGTTGTCGTGTTCATCCTGCTCTGGATCGCCTATCGCTTGATCGTTCATGGCGCGCTCGGCCGCGCCCTCGCTGAACGTCGCACGCGGACCGTCGGTGCGGTGGAGAAGGCGAGAACCGATATCGCCGCTGCCGAAAGCAAAACTGCCGAATACGAGCAGAAGATCCGCGACGCGCGCCTGACGGTTTATAAAGGACAGGAGAGTCGGCGCCAGCAGATACTGGAGCAGAAGATGACGGCGATCGCTGAAGCGCGCCAGGTTGCCGAAGCGAAAGTAAACAGTGCACGCGCCGAAATCCAACGCGACACCGAGACAGCCAAAACGCGGGTCCAGGCGGAAAGCTCAAGTCTGGCGGCAGAGATTGTTCGCGCAATCCTGCGTACCGGTTCGTCGGCGCGGCAGCCCGCAATTGGCGGACGGGGATAAGCAGATGACTATCCTCTCGCGCCTCGCCAAGTTCCTGATTCTGTTTTTTCTGTTCGCTGCCACCTGCCTCGTCGCCCAACAACCTGCGCGGCAACAGCCGCAATCCAGCAGCGCAAACAAGCCGAAGCAGTCGCAAGGCTCCGATTCCAAAGCGGCGTTTCCCCCGCCATCCGCCGGCAGCAATCAGGAATTGACCCATGCATCGAATGAGTCTGCCGGACGCACTCCCCAGGCAGCGGCCAGCGAATCAGTACCAAAAGAGGAACAGGACGAGGAGGCGGCGTTCAAGTTTTCTCCGGCGGTGCAATGGATTTCCAAGATTACAGGACTCTCGCTGGTTGCCGCCTACTGGGCTTGTATTGCCCTCAATTTCGCCATTGTGGCGGTCGCAATCATCCTTTTCCTGAAATCCAGCTTGCCGGGAATGTTCCGCGGCCGCACCCAGGAAATCCAGAAGGGAATCGAAGAAGCTCGGCGCAGCAGCGAAGATGCGGGCCGGCGGCTGCGCGAGATTGAAAATCGCCTTTCCCGGTTGAGCGTTGAAATTGGTGATATGCAAAAACACGCGGAAGCGGAATCGCGCGCCGAAGAAGAACGCATTCTGGCCTCAATCGCGGAAGAGAAGAAGAAGATCGTGGAGGCGGCGGAGCAGGAGATCGGGCAAGCAAGCAACGTGGCCCGCCGCGAACTGCAGAAATATGCTGCCGATCTCGCAGTCTCAATCGCGGAAAAGAGCATTCGCGTGGATCCCGCAGAAGACAAGGTCCTGGTTGACGATTTTGTCCAGCAGCTTGGAAAGCAGCCGGGCCGGAATGGGAACGGCTAATGGCATCCTTCGTCGGCATTTATGCGCGCGCGCTTGCGGATGTGGTGGTCGAACGCAAGCTCGACGCGAATCGCGTATCGGCCGAACTCGATTCGATTGCCGTCGCGCTCACGGAAAGCACGGAGTTGCGGACTATTTGGGACAGCCCTTCGGTCGCAGGCGAGCAGAAGTTGAAGCTGCTCGACGCAATTGCCGGGCGCGTGGCGCTTTCGCGCGAGATCCGCAATTTCGTGGCAGTGCTGATTTCGAATCGCCGCATCATTGCATTTGATGAAATTGCAAAGCAGGCAATGGAACACATTAACGAGCGGCTGGGTATCGCCGATGCCGAAATTGTCAGCGTGCGCGAACTCGCGTCGGAAGAGAAGCACAAGCTGGAACTTGAAATTGCCAATGCCACCGGCAAGCGCCTGCGCGTGCGTTACGTGTTGGATCCCAAGCTGATGGGAGGCGCGCTGGTGAAAGTCGGCAGTACGATTTACGACGGCTCGGTGCGCGGCCAACTGCAGCGCATAAGAGAGCAGTTGACGAACAGCTAGCAGGTTGTCGGTGGGAGCCACGCATTTCCGCCGGACTGAACTTCCGGCTACCCCCGAATCAAGTCGGGGGCTCCCTGTCTCAAGAGAAGAGAATTTATGGCACAAATCAAAGCAGACGAAATTACCAAGCTCATCCGCGAGCAGATTGAGAACTACGAATCCAAAGTCGCGGTGGATGAAGTTGGCACGGTTATCTCTCTCGGCGACGGCATTGCTCGCATTTACGGCCTCGACAAGGTCATGGCCGGCGAGCTCATCGAGTTTCCGCACCACGTCGCCGGCATCGCCATGAATCTTGAAGAAGACCAGGTCGGCGCAGTGCTCATGGGCGACTACACCGAGATCAGAGAAGGCGACGAGGTCCGCCGCACTGGCCGCATCATGGCCGTGCCGGTGGGCGACGCGATAATTGGGCGCGTAGTGAATTCTCTGGGCGAGCCCATCGATGACAAGGGACCAATCGCCAGCAAGCAATCGATCCACGTGGAGCGCATCGCTCCCGGCGTGATCGATCGTCAACCCGTGCGCGAGCCGATGGCCACCGGCCTCAAGGCTATCGACAGCATGATCCCGATCGGCCGCGGCCAGCGCGAGCTCATCATCGGCGATCGCCAGACCGGCAAAACTGCAGTCGTGCTCGACACCATCATCAACAACAAAGGCAACAATCTTATTTGCATCTATTGCGCCATCGGCCAGAAGCGTTCTTCCATTGTCAATGTGGTCAAGACGCTCACCGATCATGGAGCGATGGATTACACGATTGTCGTCGCCGCGTCAGCATCGGAGCCGGCGCCAATGCAGTACATCGCGCCGTATGCCGCCTGCGCGATCGGCGAATACTTCCGCGATAACGGAAAACACGCACTCGTGATCTATGACGACCTGTCGAAGCACGCCGCGTCATATCGGGAAATTTCCCTGCTGTTGCGACGTCCACCGGGACGCGAAGCCTATCCCGGAGACGTGTTCTACCTGCATTCCCGTTTGCTTGAGCGCGCGGCCAAGCTTTCTGACAAGCTCGGCGGAGGCTCGCTCACCGCACTGCCCATCATCGAAACCCAGGCGGGCGACGTCTCCGCGTATATTCCCACGAATGTTATTTCCATCACCGACGGCCAGATATTTCTCGAGACCGATTTGTTCAACTCTGGCGTGCGTCCGGCGGTAAACGTTGGAATTTCTGTCAGCCGTGTCGGCGGCTCGGCGCAGATCAAAGCCATGCGCCAGGTTGCCGGCTCCATGAAACTCGAACTGGCCCAATACCGCGAGCTTGCGGCATTTGCGCAGTTCGGCTCCGATCTCGACAAAGCCACACAGCAGCAGCTCAATCGCGGGCAGAGACTGACCGAGCTGCTTAAGCAGCCGCAATTCTCGCCGCTGCCGTTCAGCAAACAGATTCTCGCGATCTACGCGGGAACCAACGGATATCTCGACGATCTGCCGATCGCGCAAGTGCGTGAGTTCGAAGACGAGCTTTACAAATTCGTCGACACCAGCAATCCCGGGCTGTTGAGCGAGATCATGGAAAAGAAGCAACTCGACGACAAACTGAAAGCTGAAATGGACCGGGTGTTGAAAGAGCATAAGCAGCGCTTCGTGAGCCAGCATCAGGCAGTCGGCGTAAACGCGTAAGCAATGGCAAACGTTCTCGATCTACGGCGGCGGATTCGCAGCGTGCAGAACACGCGTCAAATCACCAAGGCCATGAAGATGGTCTCGGCGGCGAAGCTGCGCCGCGCGCAGGAACGGGCGCTGGCCGCGCGTCCATACGCGCAAATGCTGGTCAACGTGCTGAAGTCGCTGGTGACGCGCGCCGAGGTCTACGATCCGGTCACCGGAGAGCCGCGCCATCCGCTGCTGGAACGCCGGGCAGAGAAGAACATCCTGTTGGTAATCATTAGCGGCGATAAGGGTTTCGCCGGCGCCTTCAATGCGAACGTGGTGAAGG
Organism: Terriglobales bacterium; assembly: GCA_025980765.1. Classification (GTDB taxonomy): domain Bacteria; phylum Acidobacteriota; class Terriglobia; order Terriglobales; family Acidobacteriaceae; genus Gp1-AA112. Next base: position 33,487 of record JAICXB010000032.1, on the reverse strand, counting down.
CGGCCAACCGGTTCCTGGAGGCCAAGGCGGGCAATAACATCGACATCATCGCCATCGGCCGCAAGGGACGGGACCTGTTCCGGCGGCGCTTTCCTTATGCCCAAAGTGGAACAGAAGAAGGCGGCTATCAGCGCTCGGCTCCTGTGGAAATTATCGGAGAGCAGGTTGGCGTCCTGAACAAACTGGAATTCGGCCAGGCACGCGATCTTGCAAACGAGATCGTAAAACGCTATTCCCGCAAAGAAGTGGACTCGGTGTATGTGGTCTACAACGAATTCAAATCGGTAATCGCGCAACGGCTGGTGGTCGATCATGTGCTGCCGATCGTGAAGATCGGCGAGCAGGACGTCGAGCAGTTCGATCAGTTCAGCCAGGAAGAGCGTCAGAAGCAGGCACACGCAGCGGCTACAGCCGGCATTGGGTTGCGCGCTCCGGATACCTCGGAGCAGGATGCGCATGCGGCCGCGATGTTCGGCACTGGCGATTACATTTACGAGCAGCCGCCAGAGCGGTTGTTTAATGACGTGTTGCCGCGCTATGTCGCCATTCAGATCTACCGGGCTCTGCTGGAATCGGTTGCGGCCGAACATGCCGCTCGCATGACCGCCATGGACTCGGCAACGAACAACGCATCCGACATGATCGACTCGCTCACGCTCAGCATGAACCGCGTGCGCCAGGCGTCGATCACCAAGGAAATTATCGAGATCGTGAGCGGCGCCGCCGCGTTGTGAAAAGCCGCGAAGCCACGCAGCCGCGAAGCTTCTAAGCTTCAAAATTTCAACCATATGCTTCAGCAAAAAGAAAGCACTATCATGTATCACGAGACTAGATCAGTGAACTTAACAGGCACGCGATTCAACGAGGTTCAGCTTAGAAGCTTAGAGGCTTAGAAGCTTAGGAGCTTATGTCAGCAACTCAAAACGTAGGAAGTGTCATTCAGATTTCGGGTCCTGCGGTGGACATTCAGTTTGAAGAAGCCACCATGCCGCCGATTTATCAGGCGCTGCGCATCACCAGCGAGGGCTTCCAAGTTCCCGATCCTGTCAACGTGATCGTCGAAGTGCAGCAGCACCTCGGCGAAGGACGCGTGCGCTGCGTCGCCATGGAGCCTACCGAAGGCATGGTTCGCGGCATGAAGGCCATCGATACCGGCGGCCCAATCACGGTTCCCGTAGGACACGCCACCCTCGGACGCATTATCAATGTCATCGGGGAGCCGGTGGACCTGCTGGGGCCGGTGAACGCCACCGAGAAGTGGCCCATCCATCGGCCGGCACCGTCGTTTGAGGAGCAGGCCACCAGCGAAGAGATGTTTGAAACCGGCATCAAGGTCATCGATCTGATCCAGCCGTTCTTGAAAGGTGGCAAGATCGGACTCTTCGGCGGCGCCGGCGTTGGCAAGACCGTTGTCATTATGGAACTCATCAACAACGTTGCCAAACAGCATGGCGGGTATTCCGTGTTTGCGGGCGTGGGCGAGCGTACGCGCGAAGGCAACGATCTTTGGATTGAGATGTCAGAGTCCGGCGTGATCAAGCCAGGCGACAACAAGAACTCGAAAGCGGCGCTGGTATATGGACAAATGACCGAGCCGCCGGGAGCGCGTTTGCGCGTGGCGCTCACTGGACTCACTGTCGCTGAATACTTCCGCGATAAGGAAGGCGCGGACACGCTGCTGTTCATCGACAACATCTTCCGCTTCACCCAGGCGGGATCGGAAGTATCTACGCTGCTCGGCCGCATGCCCTCTGCCGTGGGATATCAGCCAAATCTCGCCACGGAAATGGGCGAACTGCAGGAGCGCATCACCTCGACGAAAAAGGGATCGGTCACCTCGGTACAGGCGGTGTACGTGCCCGCCGATGACCTCACCGATCCGGCGCCGGCGACTACCTTCGCCCATCTTGACGCGACCACTGTGCTTTCGCGTCCTCTGAGCGCGCTGGGGATTTATCCGGCCGTCGATCCGCTGGCATCGACCTCGCGCATTCTTTCGCCTCGCGCCGTGGGTAAGGACCATTACGACGTGGCGCAAGGCGTGAAGCGCATTCTGCAGCGCTACAAAGATCTGCAGGACATCATTGCCATTTTGGGAATTGATGAACTGTCGGAAGAAGACAAGATCACTGTCGCCCGCGCCCGCAAAGTGCAGAAGTTCCTATCGCAGCCGTTCCACGTTGCCGAGCAGTTCACCGGCTACAAGGGACGATATGTAAAGGTGGCCGACACGGTGCGCAGCTTCCGCGAAATCATCGAAGGCAAGCACGACAGCGTGCCCGAGCAGGCTTTCTACATGAAAGGAACGATCGACGAAGTGCTCGAAGACGCACAGAAGATGAAGACTGCAAGCGCAGCATAAATATGGCAGACAATCTTCCCGACAAACTTCAAATCGAGATCGTCACGCCCGAACGGCTGCTGGTGAGCGACGAGGCCACCGAAGTGCAGGTGCCCGGCATCAGCGGATATCTCGGCATTCTGCCCGGACACGCACCGCTGATTACCGAGGTGGGCAGCGGCGAATTCAGCTATCGCAAGCCCGACGGCAAAGTGGAGCGGCTGGCGCTGCATTGGGGATTCGCCGAGGTCCTGCCGGATAAAGTCACGGTACTCGCCGAGCGGGCTGAGAAAGCTTCCGACATCGATGTGGAAGTAGCCAAGCGCCAGCGGCAGATGGCGGAAGAACAACTCAAAGATCCCAACGCCAATCAGGAAGAAGCGCTGCGCCTGATCGAGCGCGCGAAAACCCGCATCGAAGTCGCCGGCAGGCACGACAGCAGCATGCTCAACATGATCCCGTAGAAAATCTCGGGACGCTCACTGGCTCCGGCCCCGCGTCCCTGCCGCCCAGGCGTCCCACTGGTGAAAGAGCTGCATCTGTTTATCGAGCGTTGTCTCTTTCATCAATTCTTCAATTTGGGCGCGAGTCTGGCGCTCGCCCAGCGAGCCGGGCTGGTTGGCGAGATATGTCGCTGTGTACGCCGCGATCTGCAGGTTCTTCTTGAGCTCCGCGAAGTCCACCTTGTCGAAAGTGTCGGAGGTGGCGTGATAGTTGACCAGGTAATTCGCCTCCTGCTGATTGATGACCAAAGTGGGAATGCCTTCCAGCAGGAAATCCAGGTTGTCGGTGCCGACAAACGCATCGGTGGTGTTAGTGTCGGCTCCCCACGCGGCAAAGGGCTGCATCATGGCGTCGACTTTCTCCTTGATGTCCTTCCGCCCGCCGAGCGAAAATCCCGTGGCTTTTCCCGATCCGGTATCGAAAATTACCGCGGCAATGCCGTTGGCCATCTCTGTCCGGTGCGCTTTCACGTAGGAAATGGAGCCCAGCATCCCCTGCTCCTCGCCTGAGAACAAGGCAAAACGAATGCTGCGCCGCGGCTTTACGCCGCTGGCCCTGATCGCGCGCAGCGCGTCGATCACCAGCGCGGCGTCGCAGCCGTTGTCGAGCGCGCCGGTGCCCAGGTTCCACGAATCAAGGTGTGCGCCCAGCAGGACCCATTCATCCGGCTTTTCCGTGCCGCGGATTTCTGCGATTACGTTAGAGGTCTTCACCGGTCCGCCGAGATGATTATTGAGCGTAATGCGCATGTGCACCTGCTGGCCGGCGGCAATGAGCCGGGCAATGCGTTCCGCGTCTTCGCGCGCCAGCAGCACGCTGGGAATCACATCGAACTTCTCGGGCGCGGCATTGATGTGACGATAGAGGATGTCGTGCTCGCGCGTCGCTGTCCAGGCGATCGCGCGGGCCTTGCCCTGAAGCGCGCGGTCGATGATCGGCGGCGCGTCCAGATACTCGTTGAACAGGTCTTCCCATTTTTCCAGCACCTTCGAATGCACCAGCAGAATGGCTCCGCGAAAGTCGCCGGCCTTAGCAAATTCTTCCGGGCTTCCCGATCCGACGTCCACCACGCGGGTAATGCCGCCCGTGTTAGGCGACCAGGCAATGGAAACCGCGCGCACGGCAAACTGGATCGGAGCCGTCACTGCGACCTGCGTGTTGCCCTCGCTCCAGGAGGTCTGCATGGTGAACGGTTCCGCGCGCACCGAATCGGCTCCGGCAGCTTTAAATGCGTCCACCGCCCAAGCGACGGCTTTGTCCATCGCCGGAGTGCCGGGAACGCGTCCGCCGATTTCATCGGTCAGTTTGCGCAGGTTTGGCTCGAGTGTCGGTGCTTGGGCGGCTTCATCGAGGACCGGCTTGTACTGATCTCCGACTTGCTGCGCGCAAGCGATTGTGAAATTGAAGAAAAGCACGACAGATGCGACGATGGCGAGCTTCATAGGTATGTGAGTTGTACCCGAAATGTTCGGAAAAACAAAGCCGGGGTTAACACGAAGGCCACGAAGGAAACACATAAGTTCACATGGAATGCTCTCCGTGTACTTGGGTTTAGAACTTCGTGTTAACCGCGTGGCAGAAAACTTCCGAGCCACAAAGCCCGTCCAATGTAGCGGACGTGAGGGAGAGCCTATGCCAGAGAACAATCAAACCCGCGAAATTCTGGAAAATCTTGTTTCCACCTGCAAGGACGGAGAGACCCGCTATCTGCATGCCGCATCGCAAGTGAAAGATCCGGAGCTGAAAGACTACTTCACCGCGCAGAGCGCCGAGCGCACGCGCCTGATCCAGCAACTGGAGCAAGCGGCCGAAGCATTAGGCAGTCGCAGCACCGAGGCCAGTGGCACAGTTGCGGGCGCACTGCACCGCGCCTGGTTCGAGATTAAGGGCGATATCGGACTTGGAGATGAAGCCATCCTGGAGAGCGTGGAGCAGGGAGAGGATGCGGCCAAGAAGGCATATGAGGAGGCGCTCGCGTCTGGACTTACGGGCGAGCCGCTGGCGTTAGTACAGGAGCAGGCGAGCAGCGTCCGCACCGCTCATGACCGTGTGCGCGACTGGCGGGACCGGCTGAAGAACGCCGCCTGACTCCCTGCCAAGCCGGGGCTAACACGAAGTTCACCAAGTCGAAAGTCAAGGTCAGGGAGAGCCGGATAGTCTTCCTCCGTGACCTTCATCTTTAAACTTCGAGCACTTCGTGTTAGCCCCGGGCATTCACTATCACGGTTATTCCGCTCGCAGCGTCTCTGCCGGTTCGATGCGGGCGATGCGGAACGTCGGCATGAACGATGCGGCCAGGGCCACTGCCGCGAGCACAATTGGAACCGCAATCAGCGTGATCGAGTCATGTGTGCTCACGCCATAGAGGAAGCTGCGCAGCAGCCGGGCGGCGAAGAGCGACAGCACAATTCCGCTCGCCAGGCCAATCAGCGACGCCTGCAAACCCGAACTGCCGATTTCCACGACTGCATCTTTTATCGTCGCGCCCAGAGCCATGCGTACGCCAATCTCGCGACGACGCTGCACCACCATGTTCGCCACCAATCCATAGATGCCAATGCTTGACAGCGCCAATCCCAGCGCGGCCAGGGCCGAGAGCAGCCACACTTCGAGATGCTGATACTCAAGAGCGGTGGCCCGCAGATCGTTCATGGTAAACGGCGGCGAAAAGGGCAGCCCAGGATCGCCGGACTCCACGGCGCTGATTAGCGCTTTCGCAACTTCGGCGTTGTTGCCGCTGGTGCGCACGATCCAACTGGGTTGAAACCAGATATGCGCGAGACTGGTGAAATCCGCAGGTTGTTGCGCATAGGGCAGATAAATGGTCGGCTCAGATGTGAGCGGCGCCGCATTGGAAAGTCCGGGTGTCTGCACTACGTTGTGCACCAACCCGACAACTTCAATCTTGATCTTGTCCTCTTGAAAATGACGGCCAATCACCTCTTTGCTGCCTAAGGCTTTCCGCGCGAAGTCTTCGTTCACCACCGCAACCGGCTGGCTCTTGGCATCATCGGACTCGCGAATCGCTCGGCCGGAAATCAGCGGGATTTCGAGCGTCTCAAAGTACCCCGGAGTCACGAACACTACATCTACGTCACTGTTCATCCCTGCGGTGGTTCCATCCACGACCCGAACGCCGCTGTTGAGGCTGCGCTCATAGGGCACAGCGATCCCAACCGCCGCTGCCTTCACGCCGGGAATGCGGCGGATGGGTTCCAGGGTGCGCGTGAAGAGTTGCTGCAGCGCTGCCGGATCGTGATAGCGCACGTCGTCGAGCGATGCTTTGGTGAGCACCAGGTTCTGCGGGTTGAAGCCCGGAGACAGATCTTGCAACCGGATTAATGTATGTACCAGCAAGCCGGCCGCGGTGAGCAGAACCACGGTCAGAGCCACTTCGCCCGCGATCAGCGTTTGCCGTAGTCGGCGCGATTGCGAGCTGACGATTCCGCGATTACCCGAAGCCGAGAGCATGGAGAGGATATCGACGCGTCGGCCCTCCAGCGCGGGCAGGGCTCCAACCAGCACGCTGGTCAGCAGCATGCAGGCAATCGCGAAGAGCAGCACGCGCCAATCGAGAGATAGCGGGCCAATCGGCAAATTGTGCACCTGCGGAGACTGCATCGCCCACTCCAACAGCGCCTGTGCCAGGCCGATCCCACACGCTGTTCCGATTGCCGCGAGTACCAGGGCTTCCATCCAGAAATTTCGCAGGACCGAACGGACTGAGGCGCCCAGCGCCAGGCGAGTTGCGATCTCGTGTCGCCGCGCCGAAACCCGCGCCAGCATCACGCCGGCAAGATTCGCACAGGCGATTAGCAGGATCAGCGTAACTGCGCCGACCAGAATGAGAATCGGCGTCTGCGTAATGGCATCGACGGTCCCTTTCAGGGGCTCGGCGAACCCATGCTTGACCGTTGGGATAGTCCTTCACGATCCGGTCGAAGATTTTGGGGTGCAGCCGCGAGATCTCCGCATCCGCCTGCTGCCATGTCGCTCCCTTGCGCAGGCGCAGGTAGATAAAGAAGTTCAGGCCGCCGCCCTCGCCCACGTCCGCCGCCGGACGCAGCGGCGTCCAAAGATCGGCGGGCGTGGTGATGGTCAGGTTCGGGGGCATCACCCCCACGATCGTGTAGGACGCCCCTTTCACCAGCATGGCTTTGCCCAGCACATCGTGATCGCCATCGAACATCCGGTTCCACAACTCGTAGCTGAGGATCACCGCGTTGGGACCCTTGGGACGGTCCTCCTCGCGGGTAAACTCGCGGCCTACGAGCGGATGCACTCCCATCACGTCGAAATAGTTCGCGGTAACACGTCCCCCGCGCACCGACTCCACCTCATTGCCAATCTTCACGTTGACGATCGTCTGCGGTGCTCCCGGCACATTGGGAGGAGAGCTGGCCCCCACTTCGACAGACGGAAGATGGTCGCGGACGAGCTCCCAGGACTCGCCATCGTGCAGGATATTGAACAGAGAATTCTGTTCCGCATCGGGAACGCCCACAAAGCGATTCAGCAGAACCCCCAGCCGCTCAGGATGAGAGTAAGGAAGGCTGCGCACCAGGAATGCATTGGCCAGACTGAAGACCACAGTGTTGGCGCCAATGCCCAGCGCTAAGGTCAAGACAGCAACGGCGGTGAAGCCGGGTGATTTGGCCAGTTGCCGCACTGCATAGCGCAGTTCTGAAATCAATGCAGACATTCGAAACTCCAACATTCGTTTATAGGAGCAATATATCTTCCAGATTCCATGAGAGTTGTAAGTGTTTGACGTTACTCAGGGAAGCTCCGGGGCTGCAGTTGAAGTGGCAGCGGGCAGGTGTTCAGGAAGGAATAGGAGCGTTCATTTTCGGACACGTAATTTTCGTGAAGTGACGGGGATGCGGGCCCCCTCGCCCGCGCTTTGCCAAGCCTTTACCACAGAGGACACTGAGGAACACAGAGGAAAGCTAAAAAGATGGTTTTCCTTCGTGCTCTCTGTGTCCTCTGTGGTTATGATTTCCAAAAGCCCGAGCGGGCGACCGCATCCACGCATGACGGTTATCGATTGATGTCTTCCTTCGCTTCCAGGCGTCTCACCAGCGAGTCCAACTGCGGCTTGAAATTGTCTGGAGCGCCGGCGGAGGAGAGTTTCATCTCCTTTACAGCATCATCGAAATTACCTTGCGCGCAGGCCAGCCGTGCCGCTTCGTTGTGGGCGATCCAGTGGTCCGGATGTTTTTTCAAGTTCGCGCGGAAAACCTCCATAGCCTCTTCCTGTTTCCCCTGAGTCTGCAGGAGGCGACCGTAGCCGTGGAGTTGCAGGGCGTTGGCGGATTCGATCGCTTTGTTCCGCGTTGCTGTCGCTTCATCTTTCTTGTCCAGAGCGTCCAGCACTTGCGACTTGGTCAGCAGATTTTCGAAGCGTTCTTCGTACTGCAGGGAAGTGTCGCTGTCCTTCAGCGCGTCCTGCAGATTGCCCTTGCTGGTCAGCAGGTAATTGGCGGCTTCGTCCCAGGGTATCCAAGTGTACTGCACGCCGCCACGCAACTGCTCCTTGATGCTTTGCGAGACGATGTCATTGGTGTTTACAGCGACGGTGAACGGCACTGCCAATTTCTCCCATTCGAGTTCGACCACAGCGGAATCGGGCTTCAGGTCATCGAAATCGTATGTCAGCGCGTTATGGAGATCGGCAGGACGCGGCTTCACGTTTACTCGCAACGCGTCTTCGGCTTTGTCATAACTGAAGCTTCCCCACGACGTCGAATTCTTTGAAAAGATCACCGTCCATTCATTCTCATTGGGGATCATGTGCAGCCCGTAAATGCCCTTGGCCAGCGGGTGGCCGTCGATCGTCACAGGATCGGTGAATTCGATGGTGGTGTTTTCATTGGCGCCGGTGCGCCAAACTTGTCCGTAGGGAACCAGACTGCCCCAGATTTTGCGGCCATTTACCAAGGGGCGGCTGTAAACGATGTTGATGTCGGTAATGCCGAGCCGCTGCGAAACCAGCGCATGCTGGCTGGGACGCGGCAGGTTCAATAGCGATTGGGCGTGCGCATCCGCAGCGCTCAACCCTACAGCGCCGAACGCGATGAATGCGAGCACCATTTTTCGGTACATGTGATTCCAAGCCTCCGCCGTTTCAAATTTGTCCCACTAACAGGTGAAAGTGTGCCGGGGATTCTCGGATAGACGTGATATTCAGGCAAGCGTAATCAGCAACATTGCCGCGGGGTTCGTCCCAGTTGTGCGGGATGAAACGAAAAGGCCGGCATCCGCCGGCCTTTCGCGTTTCCTGTGTTGCGGCTAACGCGGAGTGGAGGTGGTGTCTGGACTGTTGCTGGATTTCACTTCGATCTTGTTGTCGATCTCCTTGTTGCTCACCGTGTGGGCGATCTCTTCCGCTCTCTCCTTGTCCCTGGCATTACTCACGGTGCCGGTAAGCTTCAGGTTGCCATCGTCTGCAACGCTCGCCGTAACTTGATCGTTCGACGGCAACTGTCGGTTGAGCTCCTGTTGCACTTGCGTGGGAACGTCTCCGGTCACGCGGCCTGGGGCTGACGATGCCGGCGAGCCACCCTGGCTTTGATCGCTCGAGCTAGTGCTCGGCGTCGTGCTCGGCGAGTAGGGTTGAGTAGTGCTCGGGGTTTGCGTCGCAGACGTTGAAGGCGCATTGGCCTGGTTCTGGCCTGAAGTCGTCGAGGTTGAAGGCGGATTGGCCTGGTTCTGGTCTGATGAGGCGCTGGGAGTCGTCTGCTGCGCCAGTGCGCCGGCACACAGCAGCAGTGAAAGTCCGAGGGTGCAAAGAAGGTTTTTCATGCTTCTCCTCCTATCTCCACCTCAGATGCGGTTGTGCAATTGCGGTTGGCCGCTGAGCAAACGGCTCTCCCCGGCGTATGATTGAGTTATGGAACTCGCATTTACAAAACTCGTGGCTTGTGAAGTGTGCCGGGGAAGAGGCACTGATGGAAATGGAAGAATCTGCCGGTTGTGTCATGGGGTCGGGGAAATACAGCAGAAGATCACGATCCAGGCGCGCGACCAGGAACGCAAAGCCGATCTACAGAGCTGAAGGATTGGCGCCCGCCTGCGGCGCGCTTTCGCGTGTCCTCAAAAATTACCGGGTAGTCCTGGATGGGAAGCATTCCTGATTCGCGCGCACAATTCCACGCGGCGCGTCAGTCCTCTCGCACCCGCTCACAACTTCCAGGCCCGAAGCTGAATCTTTCTAATCAGCCATGAAGTGCTGCGTTCCCATTCGCAAGATCAATGTCTCTAGCTTCACTGTCCCCACCGATTTTCCCGAGGCTGATGGAACTTTCTGGTGGGACAAAACCACCTTGGTCCTGGTTGAGATTGGCGCGGGCAACGACGTAGGTGTGGGCTACACATATGGCGATGAAGCTGTGGCTTCCCTGATTCATTCCTCATTTACCAGGCTGCTTGAAGGCAAAGACGCGCTGGCAAACAATGAAATATGGACAGCCCTGATCTGGAAGGTGCGCAACCTGGGCCGCGCCGGGGTTTGCTCGATGGCGATCTCAGCGGTCGATAGCGCGCTTTGGGACCTGAAAGCCAAGCTGCTCGGAGTGCCACTCGCGGTGCTGCTGGGAAAGTGCCGCGATCGCGTTCCCATTTACGGAAGTGGCGGATTTACTACTTATTCGATTCGTCAGCTTCAGAAGCAACTTGGCGGATGGGCGGAGCGTGGCATCCGCATGGTGAAGATGAAGATTGGCACGCACCCGGAAGAGGATCCCTCGCGCGTCCGGGCCGCGCGGGAGGCTGTTGGTCCCGAAGTGCAATTGTTCGTCGACGCTAATGGCGCCTATTCGCGCAAGCAGGCATTTGCCATGGCAGAGCGCTTTGCAGAATTCGATGTGCGCTGGTTCGAGGAGCCGGTTTCCTCCGATGATCTCGCCGGGCTGCGCCTGCTACGCGATCGCGCGCCTGCCGGGATGGAGATTGCCGCAGGCGAATATGGCTACGATCAGTATTATTTCCGCCACATGCTGGAAGCCCAGGCGGTAGACGTGCTCCAGGCCGACGCCACTCGTTGCGAGGGCATCACTGGCTTTATGCGCGCGGGCACGCTGGCGCAGAGCTTTCAAATCCCGTTTTCCGCGCATACATCTCCGGCCATTCACTGTCATCCGTGCTGCGCGCTCACCGAGGTTCGCCACATCGAGTACTTCCACGATCACGAACGCATCGAACGCATGATCTTCGACGGAGTTCCCAAAGTGATCGAGGGCGAACTGGCGCCGGACCTCAGCCGTCCCGGTCTGGGCCTGGAGGTGAAGCGCAAAGATGCCAGGAAGTTCGCCGCATGAACGTCGCCGCCGAAACCATGCACTCACTCGCCCATGATGCGGAGCGGATGGAGCGCGCGCGCACGGCCTTGCGCGAGAGCGGTTGTGATGCGTTCCTCTGCTCGCTTCCAACCAATGTTCTGCTCCTCAGCGGATATTGGCCGGTGATCGGCTCCAGTGTCGCGCTGCTTACAGCAGACCGGCTCATCGTGATTTGCCCAAAAGATGAAGAGCAACTCGCGAAAAGCAGCCGCGCCGACCAGGTCATTCCTTACTCGCCAGCATCGCTGGACGATCTGACGACGCCAGCTTCGGCGATTCGTGAACCTTTGCAAAAGGCGTTGGGCGCCTTTGCATCGCTAAAGAAGGTCGGAATTGACGGGTCAGAAGCAGTCGAGCCGGCGCCCTATGCGGCGCTGCATCTGTTCGGTTCATCGCTGCCGGAGGCGGTAAGCAGTGCCGTTCCCGATTTGAAAATCGCAAACATCGCTGAGGCGCTATCGCGCTTGCGCTCGCAACTGACTGCTCCCGAAATTGAACGACTACGTGGCGCCTGCCGGGTTGCCGGTGAAGCCTTCACGAAAGCATCGGCCCAAATTCGTGCCGGTATCAACGAAGCCGAATGCGAAGGCATTTTCCGGCGCTGGTTCAGCAAAGAAAAGACTAGCCAGGAGAAGCCCTGGCTGGGCGCCGTGCGGCAGGAGGCGTTTGTCTGGTGCATGTCCGCAGAGAATTCCGCCAAGGCGCATGCCGCCTACGCTCGCACTCGCGCACGAGAGTTGCAGGCCGGCGATTTGGTGATGATCCATTGCAACTCCTCGGTGCAGGGTTTCTGGACCGACATTACCCGAACGTTTTGTCTCGGCGATCCTGATGAGCGCGTCACGAAAATGTATGAAGCGATCACGGAAGCCGGCAGAGCGGCGCTGGCGCAGATTCGGCCTGGAGCGAAGGCCAGTGAGGTCGATCGCGCAGCTCGTGAGGTGTTGTCCACCCAGGGATTTAGCAAAGAGTTTAAGCACCAGACCGGGCACGGTGTTGGGTTTGCCGCAATCTCAGCGGATGCCCGGCCGCGGCTTCATCCGAAATCGCCCGATATTCTCGAATCGGGAATGGTCTTCAATGTGGAACCGGCGATTTACATTGAGGGATTCGGCGGGATTCGCCAGTGCGATGTCGTCGTCGTGAACGATAGCGGAGCGGAAGTGCTCACGCAATTTCAACGCGACTGGCGGGAGTTAGTCCTAACCTCTAAGCCGTCCGCGGCCGCATAAAACACATTAAGCGTGGATGCGCGCCCTCGCCCGCATCCACGTGGCTCTGTAGTTCTTCTTACTTCTCGGCCTGTGGCGCGGCGTTCACCTCGATGTTCTCTGCGGTGTAATTTTTGCCGGTGAAATTCGCAACCACCGTCACCTGGCTGCCCACCGCAAGGTTCTCCGGAACCTTCCTCGAGCCGTTGAGGTGAACTTCATAGGTTTTGCCGTCTGCCTGGTTTTCAATGTCAAGCAAACCCGAGCGCAAATCGAGGTGGGTAACTCGGCCGAAATAAGTGAACGAGGTGCCGGGTTCGGCGATGATCTGGACTTCATCGGCGGCGGCCTCATTGCGGGAATGAGGCGAGAACTTCACCGCGATCAGCGCGCCCGGACGCAGATCGCCACGATTTCCCGCCGCGTTCTTGTTGCGGATGTCGGTGTTCTGCATTACGCGGAACCTTACCGGAGCGTTGGCCAGTTCGTCGCGAACCACCATCTCTCCAGTTCCGGCGTTGTAGCTGACGATCTGTCCACTGGCGTCGGCCGGCGCATTTCGCGTCTCGACGTGAACGTTCTTCGCAAAGACAGATCCTTGATTGAGCTGTGTATCGAGATAGACGCGATCGCCGCGCTTCACCCCAATTTGCGTGATCTCTTTGCCGTCGCGATAAAAGTGCGTCCGCTGGTCGAACTTCACTTTCATGCTGCCGCTGCCATAAATGCGGACCGTCATGTGATCGCGGATTTGGTCGATGCTCTTCACCGTCCCGCCAACCAGCGAAAGCTTGCTGGGCTTCAACGGGTCGGGAGCGAGCAGTCCCGCGATGTCGTTTGGGTCCGCGAGTCCTGCCCCGCTTAGGGTTTTGGTTACCGGCTGTGGCACTGGGTTAGAGGTCAGCGCATTGCCCTCGATCGCAGGTGGGGTTGCGGCGGAATTAGTAGCGCCGGGGTTCGCCGCAGAGGAGTTGGGCGCGTTCGCAGTATTGGCTACGCCAGTCTGCGCAGCAGGTTGATTTGCGCCTCTGCTCTGTTGCGGATTGGGACTCAACTGCTGAGCGGGAGCGATCTGCGCGCTCAGAATTGCGGCGGCCACAATAAGAAGCAATCGATACATCGTCTCTCCGAAAATCCTTGCAACGGCACGAAGGAACGCAGACAGCCCACCAGCAGCAGCTCGCGTCCAAAGAGCTTGGATGCGATTTTTCCCATGAGCGTTAGCGCTGGTTGTGCAAATCCTGAGCTGCCGCCGGATGCAACCAAAGTTCAGTGCTGCTACTCCCATTAACTGACTGCTTCGGTTGGCGGTGTGTCTTTGTTCCCAGAGGCGTAACATCCAGTCCCGATGCGGAGGATTCGTGATTCTGGCAAAGAAAATTCTTCGTTCCCGTGCTGCCCTCATGATCTTTGGCGCTGTGCTGTGTGCAACCTTGGTTCACGCAGAAGACAAGGGCTTCCGCATCAGCATTCCCAAGCACACCAAGCCAACGCCGGTGCAGTCCTACAACCGCGACGGCGTACGCGCCATCGAGAAGCACGACTACAGCCGGGCCAAGCGGCTGTTTTACAAAGCTTATCTTCTGGATCCCAACGATCCATTCACGCTCAACAATCTTGGATATGTCGCCGAACTCGAAGGCGACGTGGATCGCGCTCAGCGCTTTTACCAGTTAGCTCAGGAGCAGAACTCGCAGGCCACTGTAGATCGGGCCAGCAACCAGGACGCCAAGGGAAAGACGGTGGCCGCCGTCGCCGGACATGCCGAAACCGGTGGGGTTCAGCTCAATGTTATGAACGTTGAAGCCATCGGTCTGCTGAACAAAGATCGCGTGGCTGAAGCCGATACGCTGCTGCAGAAGGCGCTCCAGGTCGATCCGAAGAATCCATTCACCTTGAACAATATGGGCTTCGCCAAAGAAAAGGAAGGTGAACTGGAGGCCGCGCTGAACTACTACACCGCCGCAGCCGATCGTCATTCCGCCGAACCGGTGATTGTGACCATCAACAAGAGTTGGCGCGGGCGGCCGATCAGCGAAGTTGCAGCCGGCAATGCCGATAAGGTCCGCGCGGCCTTGGGTAAAGAAGACACTGTCGCCGCCAAAGTCGCCCGCCTGAACCTGCGCGGTGTTTCGGCGATCAATCGCAACGATCGCAAGACCGCGCTTCAGGACTTTCAGCAGGCCTACAAGCTCGATCCCCACGACGCATTCACGTTAAACAACATGGGATATGTGTCCGAGCTCAATGGAGACCGCGAGTCAGCCGACTACTACTACGGAAAAGCCAAGGAAGCCGATAACCGCGACAGGCATGTGACCCTCGCCACCCGCCGTGAAGACGAAGGCAAGAAGCTGGTCGAGGTTGCGGACAAGAACGATACGAAGACCGAAGCGGGAATTCAGGCCGAGCAGGAGATACGCCGGCGCTCGCAAAAACCCCCGGTGCTGGTCGAGCGAAACGGCACGCCGGTCACAGTCGAGCCCAATCAGACCGAGCAGAACCAGACGAACAATCCGCAACAAACCCAGCCACAAGAGCCCAAATTGATCCCCCGCAGTCAAGCCACGCCGCGATAAGCAGAATTGCACCTGAACGTTGGGTAGAGACAGGGCATGACGCGCGCCTCTACCCTGCCTGCTGGAAGCACCTGTGCGACGTCGCACATCGGCTATAAACGGTCGCTGCGGTGGTCCAAGGGGTAATTCCTCAAACGCGCGGCTTGAACGCGTGTAAATGGTTGATTGGCCCAGGACCTCCTCCAACCGGATAAGCACTCCGCAATGCACCTGCCACGTATCCCTTCGCCATGAAGACGGCATCAGAGAGCCGCATCCCGACCGCCAGATTGCAGGCCACCGCTGTCGCAAAGGCGCATCCGGTTCCGTGGGTATTCGGGGTATCCACTCTCTGGCCGGGAAACTCGCGGAAGACCAGCTCAGAGTCAGGAAGGCTCTCGGCCAGTAGATCGGTAGGTTGCGCCAGATGTCCACCTTTCAGGACGATGTTTCTTGCCCCCAGCTCATGCAGCTTTTGGCAGGCCAGCCTCATGGATTCGAGGTCGCAAACCTTAAACCCGGCAAGCATCGACGCTTCATGCAGGTTCGGCGTAACCACCTCGGCTAAGGCGAGGAGATCAGACTTCAGGACCTGAAAACCCTCGGAATCGAGTAGCGACACCCCGGACGAGGACTGAAGGATTGGATCCAGCACAATTTTCAGCGATCTCGTCCTCAGGAAATGGACCACGGCTCGGGCCACACCAGCCGAACCCAGCATGCCAATCCGCACTGCGGCCGGGGGACAGTCGGCAAAAAGCTCTTCAAGAGTCTCGGTGATCACCTCAGGCGGTAGAGGATGGACGCGCCCGACCCTGTTGGTGGACTGCACCGTCAGGGCCGTGATGCAGGCAATGCCGTAAAGCCCATGGGCGGCAATGGTCTTGAGGTCGGCGGTGATTCCCGCACCACTGGAGGGGTCAAAGCCGGCAATCGTCAACACCAGCTTGGGACTATGTTCAATATTTGCTTGTAAGTTGCTGATATTGAGCCTCTTATAATTCGATTGCGCCTGCCAACGCCCAGACTGCGTCCGAACATCCTACTATGCTCGATTCGGAGTTGGGCCGGGTGGATTGGAAACGGCATTTTTCACCCATGAAGGGGCTGAAAAAGCAAGGCTTTTCTGCTCGATTCTGGAAATAAATTTTCCTTATTTCGTCTTTGTTTTCTTATAATTACTGAGTGTTTAGCTGCTCCGGCGGCAGACTGGATTCAAGAATGAAAAGCGCAAAAAAATCGGCTCAGAAAGGTTTCGTGATTGCCGTTCTGGTCACGACTTCGATGCTGCTTTCCGCGCAGTCCAATTCGGGAACCCGATCAGCTCACCCTAAGCAGCCGCAAAGCCACAGCAAGGTTTCCAAAGCCAACCGCCCGTTCGAGGTTGGGGACGCCTCATGGTACGGCAAGTGGTTCAACGGCAAGCCTACCGCCAGCGGTGAAGCTTATGACATGAACGAGCTCACGGCTGCGCATCCGACGCTGCCGCTGGGCACCTGGGTCAAAGTCACCAACCTGCGAAATCACCTGTGGGTTCTGGTAAGGGTGAACGACCGCGGACCGATCGTGCCCGGCCGTATTATTGATCTTTCCTACAGCGCCGCCCGCATGCTCAACATGAGCGGCCGCGGCATCGCCAAAGTGCGGCTCGATCTGGTGAACACGCCGGATGAGGCCTCCAGCATGGCACTGCTTTCCTCGCCCTATTAGCCCGGCGAACCAGCAAAACTGACTCACATCCAGTTCATAAGGCTTCAGGCGAATATCGGTCCGTTTTCCCCCGTGCCGGAGAATCGATTCTCTCTGACCTTCTCCCGCCTCCTCCGTCTAAAATAGACTGACCCCTCATGGCGGACTCGCACCAGGAAGAAGAGGTACTAGGCAAAGCGTATGACAGCCGGCTGATGAAGCGGCTGCTCAAATACCTCGTCCCGTACAAGTGGCAGACCTTGCTGGCGCTGGTTGCGATCCTGATCAAGGCCGGATGCGACGTTGTTGGCCCGTTCCTCACCAAAGTTGTCGTCGATAAGTACTTGGCCAGCGGCCCCAGCGGCAACCGGCACACGCTGCTGGACTCCTGGTTAAGTTCGCGTCCCATGGTCGGCATCGCCCAGATCGCCGCGATTTACATTGGGCTGCTGCTCACCAGTTTTGCCATGGAGTTCGTGCAGACCTACTTTATGCAGTGGGTTGGACAGAAAGCCATGTTCGACCTGCGCAGCCAGATCTTTGCCCACCTGCAGCGGCTGCATGTCGGCTTCTACGACCGCAATCCTGTAGGACGACTGGTCACGCGCACCACGACCGACGTAGACGCCGTCAACGAAATGTTCACCTCGGGCGTGATCTCGATCTTTGAAGATGTCTTCGTACTCGCCGGCATTGTCGTGATCATGCTGCGGATCAAATGGTGGCTGGCGCTGATTACCTTCGCGGTGCTCCCGCTGATTTTCTGGGCGACGATGATTTTCCGCCGCAAAGTGCGCGAATCTTACCGGCGCATTCGCGTGGCCATTGCGCGTATCAACGCCTATCTGCAGGAGCACGTTAGCGGCATCGTAGTGCTGCAACTGTTTAACCGCGAGCAGCGCTCGTTCGACGAATTCTCCAAAGTCAACTACCTGCACATGGACGCGTACAAAGACGCGATCATGGCCCACGCCGTTTACTATCCGGTCGTCGAAATCCTGTCGGCATGCGCCATCGCCGCCGTTGTCTGGTTCGGCGGGGGACAGGTGCTCCGCGAAACCGTCAGCCTCGGCGTGGTGGTCGCCTTCATCCAGTACGCACAACGCTTCTTCCGGCCCATTCAGGACCTGAGCGAGAAGTACAACATCCTGCAATCGGCAATGGCCTCCAGCGAACGCATCTTCAAGCTGCTCGATGCCAAAGTGGAAATCGAGAACCCGGCGTCTCCGCGCCACGCCTCCGGCCGCGGACGCATCGAGTTTGAAAACGTCTGGTTCGCCTACAACCGCGCGAAAACAGAACCCGCTGCGGTAGCGGCGGGTGCATTTAGGAAACACGCGAGCAATGGGGCTTCCGCCAACGGAGCCTCGGGCGAGTCGAACGACGAATTGGTTGCGAGTCTCAGCGATGAACCCGAATGGGTCCTGCGCGATGTGTCTTTCGCAATCGAACCCGGAGAAACCGTCGCTATCGTCGGCCACACCGGCGCCGGCAAGACCACGATCATCTCCCTGCTGCTGCGCTTTTACGACATCCAGCGCGGAAGCATTCGTCTGGATGGAGTCGATCTCCGGCAAATGGACTTGCGCGATCTGCGTCGCCGTTACGGCGTGGTGTTGCAGGATCCGTTTCTCTTTTCGGGAACCATCGCGGACAACATCCGCCTCGGCTCCGACTGGGTCACCCGCCAGATGGTCGAGCGCGCCGCCGATGACGTAAACATCGGGGAGTTCATCCGCATGCTGCCTCAGGGCTTCGACGAGCCAGTGCGCGAGCGCGGCAGCACGCTTTCTACCGGTCAGAAGCAGTTAATCTCGTTCGCCCGAGCGCTGGCCCACGATCCGAAAATCCTGATTTTGGACGAGGCGACCTCGAGCGTCGATACCGAAACGGAACTGCGCGTCCGCGATGCCCTCACCCGTATGGTCGAAGGCAGAACTTCGATCATCATCGCGCATCGTTTATCGACCGTGCAGCGCGCCGACAAGATCATCGTGATGCACAAAGGCCAGCTGCGCGAAATCGGCTCTCATCAGGAACTGCTGGCGCACAGAGGCATTTATTGGAAGCTGTATCAGTTGCAGTACAAAGACCAGGAATTAGCGGCTAGCTACTAGCTGCTGGCTGCTGGGCTCCAGCTTCCAACTTTCAGCTTTTCGTTTCATCCGTCAGATCTGTGACATCCGTGTAATCCGTGTTGGATGTTGGTTTTGATTTTCGACTTTGGTCCGACGAGAGGCAACACAAGGAGTTCACTTGCGCCCGAGATATTTCCTCCGCTCCTTATCCACCGCATTGGTCCTGCTCTCGGTGGTCGCAGCCGCCGCGCAAACTCCGCAGCCGCATCGCCAAACCAGCACTCCCTACACCGGCGACCTCTCCATCTTCGACCGCTCTGACCGCGACAAACTATTGCAGGTCGAGCGCGTGATGGACATCCTCGACATCCATTCCGGAAGCAATGTTGCCGACATCGGAGCCGGCTCCGGCTGGTTCACTGTAAGAGCCGCCAAGCGCGCCGGAGAACAGGGCGCGGTGTACGCCGAGGACATCAATCCCGAAGCCATCCGGTACATCGACGCGCGGGTGCAAAAAGCCGGCATTCACAACGTTCATACCGTCTTGGGCGCACCCGACGACCCCAAGCTTCCTGCCGGCAGCATCGATTCCGTTTTGATACTCAAGACCTACCACGAGATCGCCGATCCAGTACGCCTGCTCGAGAATCTACGCAAATCGCTCCGCCCCGGCGCCCGCGTAGGCATCATCGATCGCAACGGCAATGGCGAAGACCACGGCATCCAGAACGACGTGGTTGAGCGTGAATCCGCCCGCGCCGGCTATCGTCTGAACAATCAATACGATTTCGTAAAGGGCGACAACGAAGATTATTTCCTGGTGTTTCAGGCGAATCCCGAGCGTCATTGATAAAGCCGAAATGAGACGAAGCAACGCTCGCAAGCCTGAGGTTCACTCGCAATCCCGAAGGCAAGAACGTGTGATCACGACGGAATCCAACATTAAGTTTGCGGGCACCATTATTTGAATTACCATCGCCGTATGAAGACGCAGGATTTCAAAGTATTTCTTCAGCCGGATGCGGATTATGGAGGCTACACGGTCGTGTGCCCTTCCCTTCCTGGATGCTACTCGCAAGGAAGGACGGTTTCCGAGGCTCTGGCCAACATCCGCGAGGCCATTGAACTTTGCCTCGAGGACATGGAGAGTCGAGGCGAAGAAGTCTCTGATCCCAGCGAAGTACTGGTCGGCAGTGTGGTCGTGACCCGATAGACGCTTCCCATGAGCCCGAAACTGCCGATCATCTCAGGGGCGCAGCTCATCCGTGTTCTGGAAAAGTGTGGCTACACGATCGCGCGGCAAAAAGGCAGTCATGTTCGGCTGCACCATGAAAATGATCTGCAGCGCACGCCGGTTACCGTACCTTTGCACGATGAAATCGCCTTTGGAACTCTCAAGCGAATTCTTCGAGATTCAAAAATAACGCAAGAACAATTAATCTCCCTGCTCTGACTTCATTGCCGATGTGCCAACAATAAAATGCCGATACCCAAGCATGGCGTTGAAGTGGCCACCTACGGCTGCATCCACGAAATCGCCTTCTGCCTATCGCTTGTTGCTCGTCCCTTTCGTTTGCACTCTGGTTTCCAACCGTTGATTCTCCGCATCCGAGTCGCTGATAATCGTTCGATGAGGTGGGCATGAACGCGCAATTTTCCAACACGACGCGCAAGCTGGATGATGCTGCGCAAAAGATTGAAGCGGAAGTGAAAGGCGTAATCCAGCACCTGAATGATGAAGTTGTGCCGAAGATCCGCACTGAAAGCACCCAGGCACTGCGCAGCCTAGCCGCCGAACTGCGCCGGCTGGCTGACAAAATGGATGACTCCCGTACTCAGCCGCCGGCCAAATGATGCAGTCGGATTCCTTGAGTAACATTCAACGCGGCAAAAAAGCGACGGCATGGCTGCCCGCATCGATTCTTATTCTGCTGTTGCTGATTGCCGGATGCGCGCATAAGCAGCCGGTGGCGCAAGTTCCCGCGCCTCCTGAGATCGACAAGGGCGCATCCTCGACGCCGACTTCCGTCTCAAAGGGCACGCGAAATGGCGCTCCTGCTGCGCAGAACTCCTCTTCCGGCACACAAACCGCTCCGAATTTTCCGTCCATCTCTGTGCCAGATGGCGCTCAACCCTTGTACACACAGCTCGGAATTGCCAGTTGGTATGGCCCTCCGTATCACAATCGGCGCGGCGCAAACGGTGAAATCTACGATATGCACCAGATGACGGCCGCGCATCGCACGCTTCCGCTGAACAGTATTGTGCGCGTAACCAACGTAAAAACCGGCAAATCGGCGCTGGTTCGCATCACCGATCGCGGTCCATTCATCGGTGAACGTATGCTGGACCTGTCATTGGCGGCGGCAAAGGCCGTGGATGTGTGGGGTCCGGGGCTGGCCTGGGTGCGCATGGACGTGCTGGAGACGCCCGCGCCGCTCGATACCGGGGGCAGATGGTGCGTGCAGATTGGCGCATTCGACACCGCGCACGCGGCAACGCAGATGAAACAGGAGATTCTGGAGCGCTATCCGGCAGCGAAAGTGCTGGAATTTGCCGGACCCACGGGCGAATGGGTGCGCATTCGCGTGCAAAATGACGATCGCGAGCAGGCGGAAACGATGTCAAAGGACATCAGTACCCCAGAAGGCGGAGTCTTCCTGGTGCGATTAGACTGATTGCCTCAGCGCGAACAAACCCTTTCACCACGGAGGACACGGAGATCACAGAGGAAATGCTGGAAAGGAAAAGAACTGACTGGATCCAAATCAGCCCGTCTAATTCTGATTTTTCCTCCGTCTACTCCGTGTCCTCTGTGGTGAAAAGAATCGTCTGACACAGCAAAATCGCGGAAGGAGCACGGAATGGACTGTCTTTTCTGCCGCATTATGCGCGGGGAGCTGCCCGCAAAGAAGATTTACGATGATCAGGACATCTTTGTCTTCGAGGATATTCGTCCGCAAGCGCCCACTCACGTGCTGATTGTGCCGAAGAAACACATTGAAGGACTGGATAAAGCCTCAGCCGAAGATGCGGAAATTATCGGGAAATGCCACTTAGTGGCCGCGCAGATCGCCCGCGATCGCGATATCGAGGACGGATACCGCACCGTGTATAACGTCGGCCCCGGCGCTGGGCAGTCAGTATTTCATCTGCATTTACATTTACTCGGCGGCAGACCGCTGGGCTGGCCTCCGGGATAAAAGCAAAAACTTTTAACACGAAGGACACGGAGGTCACGAAGGAATCCAAAAATCACGAACTCAAAGAGCCAAAAGCCAAACAAATTCTTGCTTTTCCTCTGTGCACTTCATGTCCTTCGTGTTAAAAGCTTTTGCCTTAGGATTCGCTCGATTGCTGCAAGTCCGAGCCGTGGCGACGCAATAGCGCGGGCAGGTTCTGCGAGAAGGCCGAGCGTGGCACCACCATATCGCATCCCGCTTCCTGGGCCTTCACCTTCAAATCACCCTGCAGGTGCGATAAGAAGCCGACAATCGACGTCTGCTTTTTCAGTTTGCTTTTCAATTTGGGAATTGTGATCAGCGGTTTGGCGCTGGCATTGTTCAAGTCGAAGATGATCAGCGAAGGTTTTTCTTCTTCCTCGCTGGTGAGGCGATCGAGAGTTTCTTTTTCCGCCTTGGCAAACTCCACTTTCACGCCCAGTTTGCGCGACGTCTCCTGAATCTTTGCCATGAAAAATAGGTCGTCGATGAAGCAGACGATGCGTGTAGGCGACTCTTCGCCCGGCATTTGCTCGATGGCGGCGCCGTTGATTTGTTGCGGGGCGCCTCCGCTTCGTCCAGGGCCGCGAAAACGGCCGTTTTGCTGATAGAAATCGCCTCCGCCCTGCGCATTGCGGTAGCTGTGGTCCATGGGCCCGACAAATTGCGGGCTGCCGTGGCGGCGACGTCCGCGATTTTGACCGCCGCCAGGACCATGACTGCGCATTCCCTGCGGTCCGCTGCCGGCGCTGCCGGGCTGATTTTGTTGTCCTTTACCGCGACGATGGCGGCGACGTCCCCGATTGCCGGGGTGTTGTGGCTGGTTTGGTCCTTTATTCATCCAGATTCCCTAAAAATTCTTCACCATGGAGACGCGGAGGCACGGAAAAATCGCAAAATTTGATTTCGTGATCCGTGGTTGATGACTTTAAGCGTAAACAATTGCGAAATTCCGGTCCTCTACATGCGCTAGTCGTAGCTCTGGGCCGATGTCGTGGGCCACCAAGTTTATTCTTGAGCCTTCTCCGTGACTCCGTGTCTCCGTGGTGAAGTGGTCTTCTGCGGAAGCTCCGGCTTCACGTGGGGTCTTAGCTATGGAAATCGCTCGCGAACTATAAAGTTTTCTGCGCGCTCAGGCACAAAATCCAGCGGACTCAAATAGGAATTCTTGGCTCTGAAACGCGGGCGCCGGCACCTGGGTGTGCGGCAATCAAGAAGACAACTCAAATGGTACCTGCGCTGGCCGCCGGATGCAAGCGCCATTATGCAGCATTTCCAGAACGCGGATTGAGGAAATAGAGGCTAAAAAGGCGTCCGCCGCAGCGGACGCCTGTAGGTTAAGAATTGTTAGAACGCGATCCGCAGGCCGAATTCGAACGCTCGCGGTGACGCCAGACCGAATACTCCGGTGCCTGCGCCAACGCGATTGCTGATGCGGTCTGCTGAAGTAGTTCCATTGATGGACCCGGCGCCGCCCGTTAGCAACGGCGTCATCACGTTCGGTGGCAGATCGAAATTCGCCAGATTGAAGATGTTGTAAGCGCCCACGCTCGGCTCGATGGTAACGCGCTCGCCGAATTTGTGCGCCCAGCTGAGCTTCAAATCCAGGTCTTTCAGCGGATCGAGCCCGACCTGTCCCGCCGGAGCGAGCGGAACCGTGGGAGCGACGCCGCCCAGCGCCTGCAACTGCGCCAGAGTGAACAATCCATTCTGGATCAGGACGTTGCCTGCCGGCGTTGCCTGATTGGCTACAGTGTTGTTGTAGTTGGTGATCAGGCTGTTCAAACCGCTCGCGGAAACATCGCGTCCGAAGGCGCCCAGCTTGGTTCCGGGCAACACATCCTGCACAGTTCCATCGCCAGTGAAGTCGGTGCGGAAGATTTCTCCCGCGCCGGCATTGGTGTTGGGCACTTCGATCGTCGCCGAAAGCGGACTGTAGAAGTGCGAAAT
The DNA here is from genome assembly GCA_025980765.1 of Terriglobales bacterium. Lineage (GTDB taxonomy): Bacteria > Acidobacteriota > Terriglobia > Terriglobales > Acidobacteriaceae > Gp1-AA112. The sequence goes on along the minus strand of JAICXB010000032.1, from coordinate 9,596 downwards.
CGTGCTCAACCGGAACGACCAGGGCAGGTCGGCGATGAAGCCGAACGACAGTTGGTGATGACGGTCAAGCAATGACGGGCCTGCAAACGCGCATGGACTGTTGTTATCAACGGCATTGATCACAAAATCCTGATCGGAGTTTCCTTGAGTAATGCCGGTCGCTGCCGCTGTGCCGCCGCAGTTCGTGAATCGTGACAGGCTGTACGAAACCTGCAGATTCAGCGCCTTTAGCGCAGGCAGCGGATTGCTGACTTGCTGCACCAGTTTCACCTGAAGACCGTTGTACACCGAACGCCCTGCCGGAATCAGAGTGGGTAATCCCGGTGCGAGGGGATTCACTCCGCCAAAAGCGCAACCGCCCGGCGGACAGTTCAGAGAGCTACCGGCGTCACCAGCCGTCCCCAAACCATTCCCGGCGAAATCGGCCATTGTTGCGCCCGCGGCAATGGCGCAATTGATGTTGGCTGCCGAACTGCCCGCGCCGCAACCGAATGCAGTACTTGTAGCTGAGATTGCCTGCAGTGCACCAGCTTTGTTGAAGAATCGAACATCGCCTTCGTGATTCAGGTCGATGCTCAGCGGAGTTTGGGTTTCAACGTTGCGCACAAAATCAGCGCTCACGACCATTCCGGGCCGCAGCTCGCGCTGCAGACCGATGTTCATTTGCGTGGATCGTGGAGTGCGGTAATCAGGACCGAACAGACCTGAGCCCGGCGTAACGCCCTGCGCAATCTGCGTCCCTATGAAGCTGGGATTCGCCGCGTTCAAATCGAACGGGGTGAGGGATTGATACATCTGCTGGAATGCCGCAATCGCCGATCCGGCTTCGCCGATGGTTTCGTTGCATACCTGGTTTGGCAAGGTAATGTTTCCACCCGGAACCGGAACCGGCTGAGGCGTGCCAAATAGGCACGCAAGCGGGAACTGCAGGAAAGCGCCACTTCGCAAGCGCAGCGGACGATCGAAAAGAACGTTGTTAAAGATCACGTTCTCATAGAAGAGCCCGATGCCGGCGCGAATCACGGTCTTGCCGTTGCTCCAGGGATCCCAGGTAACGCCCAGCTGCGGCGCTAGATTCAGGTTCTGCTCCGGCACCGCGGCTCCCAAATTGGGAAACTGCGGAACCAGGTTGTTGAGCTCGGGAATTGCGGGCAGATCGCTATCGGTACGGCCGGTGTCGCGGTCATAGCGCAAACCGATGCTGACGGTCACGTTGGGGCGCACTTTCCAGGCGTCCCCCAGATAAATCCCCAGGCGATTGTCGGGACCAAGTCCGCCCGCGGGTAGTCCGAACGCCGGCTTCTCGGTTGAGAATCCCTGACCATTGCCCAGGATTGCAACTTCCACGGGATAATTCAGCGGATTGCTGGCTCCGCCCGGGAACGGGCCTGCAGCTGCGCCTGCAATGTCGGCGGCTGCGAAGTTCGACTGAATCTCCGGCGCAAGCTTGAAAAAGCTCGCAAAGCCACCGCCCTGGATATGGTTGTAGCCGATACCGTAGCGGATGATGTGCTTGCCAAACACGCGGCTTCCGTCGTATTTGATCTGTCGATCACTTTGCGGAGTCTCTTGCGGCGCCAGCAGATTCGGCCCGGTCGCCGGTCCATTGTTCAGCGTGATATTGACAAACTGTCCGTTGCCGGGGAAATCGGAGAGCGGCAAACCGCTGCCGATCGCCGCGTCGGCGATGTTGTTCTGAAACTTCATGTAGTCAAAGCGAATGCTGTGATTGAAGCTTCCAGTTGTAAAGTCGGCTCCGATTACGTGACTGCGCGTGTAGCTCTTGTTCACGTACGGCTGCAGACTTTGGGAGAAGAACGTGCCGACGGTCCTCGCCTGAAAATAGCTCATGCGATAAAACAGGTGCGCAGATTTGGTGAGTTGGTAATCCACCTTGCCCAGCGCTTCGCCTTCGTGGAATGGCGCGCTGAAGTGACCGGAGAAATTCGTGAATGGATCGGGATACGCCACCGGCGATGACAATTCCTGCTTAGTGCGCTCGCCGTCGGCGAAGAAGAAGAGCCTGTCTTTGATAATCGGACCGCCAAGATTGCCGCCAAACTGGTTGCGCTGATACGGCGCCGTCAGTCCGGGAGGCGCAGGCAGCTTAGCTCCTACATCGCTGGAGCGAAAAAGTTCGAAGGCCTCTCCGTGCAATGTGTTGGTCCCAGAGCGGGTGACAACGTTCACCGTTCCTGATGTGCTCAAGTCGTTAGAAAGATCGAGGGTGGATTGCGCAATCTGAAACTCCTGGATTGCGCTGGCAGGAATGTCCTGCGTGGTGGTGCCTACGGTTTCATCGCTGACATCCACGCCATCGACGGAGACGCGCGCGGTACGCCCAAAGCGTCCGCCGAAAGAAATGGAGGAGTATCCGATTTTTGTGGGATCGAAATTGGTGCCGTCCTGAATCTGCACGCCCGGTTCGAGCTGTGCGAGGTCGAGGAAGTTGCGGCCATTCACCGGCAGGTTTTCGATCTGTTGCGCAGTGAGCACGCCTTGCACAGTGGCCTGGTCAGTGTCCACGTGAACCGCGTTTCCTTCTACGTTCACGGTTTCCTGGGCCTTAATGCCCAATTTCACGTTTACCGGCGTAATGTTGCCGACCTGCACCACCGCCGACTGCTCGATGGCGTCAAATCCAGAAGCCTGGACCTTCACCGCGTAATTGCCAGGAGTGAGAGCGCTGACGTTGAATGCGCCCGCGCCGCTGGTGGTTTGAGTCAGGGTTCGTCCGGTGTCGTTGTTGGTGATCGTGACGCTCGCGCCGGGCACGACTGCGCCGGTGGGATCTGTCACCGTACCCTGGATTCCTCCGGTGGAGACGGTGGATTGACTGAAGCCGAATGGCAGTGCGAACAAAAACACCATCACTGCCAGCAGCGAATACTTCCATTGCCGGATAAGACAATTTGGCATAAGCCTCCTTAAAATCTCTGTGCGTTTCTTCGTCCCAACTTGGGACAACCCCGGGCCGAGCGCTGCGCGAATCGCTGGCGCCAAATAGTGCAAATGCATTTCCAGAAACGCATCCTGCTGAAAAACAAGAAGAATGGGACAGAACGAGGAGCCGGTCTTACAGGAATCGGAATGTGTTTGCCGCAGGCAATTCAGAATTACGGATTTTCGTCACCATGGACGCAACATTCCATGGGAAACGCTGGCTGCGTGTCGTAACTGAATTCCAGCGTTTTGTCCCTTTTCCGCTGTGCCGATTTGGGACGTGAATGGATCGGGTAATCTGGTCATCGGGTCATCGGGTGATCTGACGCCCACTCTGTCCGCAGTTTGATCTACCTCCTCCGATTCCCGTTTCCATTCCCTTGAGCTGTCATCCTGAGGTCGCGTAGCGATCGAAGGACCTGCTGCATATGCGTCTGCGCTACTGCGGTGAGCAGGGCTCTTCGGCCCACAGACGTGGGAACCCGATTTGTGCTTGAAGAGCCGCGCAACCCACCGCGGTGTCCGACAGTTTCGCAGGAGGTCCTTCGGCCGCAGGCCTCAGGATGACAGCTCAAGGGGTAAATAATTAGTAATGCATGGAAAGAATGTGGAAATTTCGTAACTGTCAAAATCGAGTAATTGGAACCTTGCCTGCATCGTTTGTCGATGCCCCGATGACACAATGGCCCGATCCCGATTGCCAAGGTGACGAAAACCGTGAACCGCTGTGTAAAACTGGTGCGTGCCTCGCAGCTCCGTCCTCGAGTATCTCGATCAGTTCGCTCGTCATTCGCGCGATCCAGCCTGCATCTTTCATCGCGGCTATCGCAGGTTGGCCTGGAGCTATGGCGAGTTGCTTGGTTACGCGCACCGTTTTGGGACGCTTCTGCGAGAGCGCGGGATCAATCGCGGCGATCGGGTCATGCTCTGGGGCGCAAACAGCGGTGAATGGCTGGCTTCATTCTGGGGTACGCTCCTTTGTGGCGCAGTGGTGGTCCCAATGGACGTTGCGGCATCGCAGGATTTTGCTGCGCGAGTCTTCGCACAGTCCGGCGCCAAGTTTCTGGTCAGCTCGGAGGGACACACTCTGAAAGGCGCGGCCTCGACATTCCATTTCGAACAATTTGCAGCTTTGCCGGTCGCACCAGAAATTTCCGCAGCCCCGGCCTCACGCGACGACGTGGTGCAGATCGTCTTCACCTCCGGCACCACTGGAGAGCCGAAGGGCGTGGTCATTACCCATGGAAATATCCTCGCGAATCTTGAGCCGATCGAACGAGAAGTCCAGAAGTACTTGCGTTACGAGCGCTTCTTTCATCCGTTGCGCTTCCTGAATCTGCTCCCGTTGAGTCACGTTTTCGGTCAGTTCATGGGTATCTTTATTCCTCCGCTCATCGGCGCGACCGTTTTGTTTCTGGAGTCGATCAAGCCCTCGGAAATTTCGCGCACTATTTCGCGCGAACGCGTTTCTCTCCTGGTCACCGTGCCGCGCCTGTTGTCGTCAATGCGCGAAACCATTGAATCGGAGATGCTGGAGCGCTATGGCGAAGGCAGACTCAATGAAGAAATGGAGCGCGCCGGCAATGAGCACTTCGCCTGGCGATGGTGGCGCTTTCGCCGCATCCATAATCGCCTGGGATGGAAGTTCTGGGCCATCGTCAGCGGTGGCGCCACACTTGCCCACGATGATGAAGAGTTCTGGCGACGGCTCGGTTTTGCCGTCATCCAGGGTTATGGGCTCACGGAGACTACATCGCTCGTCAGCCTGAATCATCCTTTCAAGCTCAACCGCGGCTCTATCGGCAAAGCCCTTCCCGGACGCGAACTCAAACTCGACGAATCGGGCGAGATCCTGGTGCGCGGCGATAGCATCGCAAAAACCTACTGGGTCAATGGACAACCCGTGGCAGCGCGCGAAGGCGAGTGGCTGCGCACCGGCGATCTCGGCGCTCTGGACGAAGCCGGCAATCTGTATTTCAAAGGCAGAAAGAAGAACGTCATCGTTACCGCCGAGGGAATGAACATCTATCCCGAGGACCTGGAAACGGCACTGCGTACAGATGCCGCAGTTCGCGATTGTATGGTGATCGGAATCCAGGATGGCGGCAACGCCGAACCTTGCGCCGTTCTTGTAATGACGAACAACAACGATGAGGCTGCTGCGGCGCACGCCGTCGCCAACGCGAACTCCCAATTAGGAACGCATCAGCAGATTCGTCGCTGGGTGCTCTGGCCCGATTCCGACTTTCCTCGCACCTCCACGCAAAAGCCGCGCCAGGATTTGATCGCTGCGTATGCCCGCTCACAAATCGCGCACCAGGGAAAGCCCAGCCTGCCGCGCAGCGCGGTGGAAGGAGCTCTCGCCGCCTTGCGCTCGGGAAAGAAGATGCCGGCGCATCTTGAAGATGATCTGAATCTCAGCTCCATTGATCGAGTCGAGCTGCTGACCGCCCTCGAGCAGCGCTATCAGGTCGAACTCGATGAGGCGAAGTTTGGACAGGCCACCACCGTCGCGAACGTCGATCAGCTATTGCGGGATGCGAAGTCGTCGCCGCCCAGGTCTGCTCATCGCTATCCGCGCTGGGCGCAAGCCGGACCCATCCGTTGGATTCGAATTGGCGTTTATTATCTGCTCACCTGGCCGGCGACGCTGATCATGGCGAGGCCTACTGTCTCCGGCGAAGAACATTTGAAGGATGCTCGAGGACCACTCTTATTCGTCAGCAACCACGTCACCTACATCGATCCTGGCCTGCTGATGATTGCCACGCCCGCGCGTTTTCGCAATCGCCTGGCCATCGCCATGCAAGGCGAGATGCTCAGCGCCATGCGCATGCCTCCGCCCGAGATGAACATCTTTCGCCGCTTGATCGAGAGGGTTTCATACTGGCTGGTCACAGCATTGTTCGACGTCTTTCCCCTGCCGCAACGATCGGGATTTCGCGAGAGCTTTGCTTTTGCAGGCGAGTCGGCCGATCGGGGTTACAGCCTGCTGGTGTTTCCCGAAGGACGGCGCACAACCGATGGAAACATGTCGCCATTTCGCGCGGGCATCGGCATTCTCGCGCAACAGCTCAATATTCCCGTGGTCCCCATGCGTATCGATGGATTGTTCCCTTTGAAGCAAGAGGAACGCCGGTTCGCAAAACGCGGAGAGATTCGCGTGCTCGTGGGCGAGCCGGTGAACTATCCGCCAGGAATGAAGGAAGAAGATATCGCCTCCGATCTCGAGACGCGCGTGAAGAGCCTTGGAGTTAACACGAAGGTCACGAAGGCCAACACATAAGTCCACGAAGCTCCGTGACCTTCGAAAGCCTTCGTGTCCTTCGTGTTAACCCACGGCCTGCCGCACATTAGGCGTAATGGACAACCGACTCAGCCTGCGACACGCTTCTTCTAAATCGGCGTCGGTTTTGGCGTAGCAGAAGCGCAGCAGGTTGCGGCCACCGCCGCTAAAGAAGGCTTCCCCCGGGACCGCCGCGACTCCTGCTTGTGAGAGCAGATACATGGCCTTGGCTTTGCTGTCGTCCCCCGGCAGCGGCGAGGCATCGGCCAGCACGTAATAAGAGCCTTGCGGCCAGGAGGGCTTTAGGCCAAGCTGCTCGAGGGTGCTGCAGAGCAAATCGCGTTTGCGGCGGTACTCGGCCGCCATCTCGCAATAAAACTCCGGCTTGAGCTCCTCGAGTCCGGCGGTGACTCCATGCTGAAACGGAGAGGGCGCGCAGATATACGCAAGGTCGTGGAAATAGCCGATGGAATGTGCCCAGCGCCTGTCGCACACGGCGTATCCAATCCGCCATCCCGTGATGCTGTAGGCCTTGGAGAATCCCGAAATGGTAATCGTTCTCTCCGCCATGCCCGGCAACGATGCCGGACTGATGTGCTCGTGGCCGTCATAGAGGAAATATTCGTAGATCTCGTCGGTGATCACGAACAGATCGTGACGCTCGGCGAGTTCGGCAACGAATTCGAGTTCCTCCCGACTGAAGACCTTGCCGGAAGGATTGGCAGGTGAATTCAGGACGATTGCGCGGGTCCTGGGCGTGATCGCGCGTGCGAACTGCTCCTGGCTGAAAATCCACTTCGGCGGATGCATGGTCACATACACCGGGGTGCAGTCCAGGGCCTTGAGTGTATTCACGTGATATCCGTAATAGGGTTCGAAGACAATGACTTCATCGCCGGCATTAAGCAGAGCCATACAAGCCGAGTAGAAGGCGCCGGTGGATCCGGCAGTGACCACGATTTCACGCTCGGGATCGACGTCGAGATGGTTGTACTCGTGCATCTTGCGCGCGATGGCGCGCCGCAGTGCGGCAATGCCGTCCAGGCGTGTGTACGAATTCTGCCGCGATTGAATCGCCTGAATCGCCGCGCGCTGCACCGGCTCCGGCACCTCGGTATCGCAAATGCCTTGTGCCAGATTCACCCCGCCCACCTTGTCGCATTCGACTGACATAATCCGAATCTCGGACTGGGCGATGGAGCTGGCCTTGTTGCTCAATGACAGCATGCTGAAGACCTCTCGTGAGCCGTTCTCAACCTTTAATTCTATGGCAGGGAACGCCGACACAGTTGGGTACGCAGGGGAGAAAGCAACAGTTCCCAGGGATAAAGACTGCGAAAACAGGCGCCCGGTTAGCGCAGACCGCAGGGTTCCCGAAGAAGTGGCAATGAACCGCTGAAATCGCAGCTTTCCGCCACTCTGGAATCACAAAACAGAGGCGGTCTTCGCCCAATTCGGTACGCCCATCTCAGAGTCCGGCGCCGGTGCTATCGCGCTCGATTCCGTTCTTGTAAATATCTGAGTGTGTAGTCGAGGTAGTTGCGGGCGTATTGCAGAATCATCTCCTCATCTTCCGCGGCGAGCTTTCTTCGCACCTTCCCGGGAACTCCCATTACCAGCGAATTGGCCTCGATCACTGTGTTCTCAGGAACCACGGTTCCTGCGGCGACAATCGAACCCCGACCGATGCGTGCGTTGTTCAGAATGACCGATCCCATGCCAATCAGGCAGGTGTCCTCGATGGTGCATCCGTGCAGGGTCACGCTGTGGCCGACGGTGACCCACTCGCCTACGTCCACCGCGAAGCGGTCGCGCATTCCGTGAAGCACAGAGCAGTCCTGCACGTTCGAGTATGCCCCGATTCGAATGGAATGTACGTCGCCCCGCAGCACCGCATTCATCCATACGCTGGCCTGCTCGCCCAATACTACATCGCCGATAAGCTGAGCAGAGTCATCTACATAGCAGGATTCTGGGACGGTTGGGCAAATGCCCTGATAGGCTCGGATCATGGTTTCGAAGCAGCTAAGCTAACATGCGCTGTAGCCGGCGGCCAAGCTTTGAAGCAATGCTGAGATTTGGCTGTTTCACCTGTTCTTTTTCTTTGCGAGGCTGTGGAAAACAGAATCTTTCCTGTTCGTCTCCTGTTAATAGAACGAAAACAGAATCTTTCCTGTTCGTCTCCTGTTAATAGAACGAATTAATAGAACGAAGTTTCTAGCTGCTGGCTGCTAGCTACTAGTAAATCAGAGACTTTAGGCGAAAAATCACAGCTTGCCTGTTCCTATCCTGTTCCTTTCCTCAGCTCGCGGCCAAATTCGCGAATTTTGGGCAGAATTCAACGATTTCGAAGTGGCAGGCCAAAAAATCTCAGCTTTTTTCCCTGTTCTCAGGAAAGGCGTCTCGGGGGCGACGGATCAATCGGCTTTCAATGGCAGCGTCAACTTTCAAAGTTCCTGCTCGAATCTGCTTGACTTGCACAGCGAAGGCTGCAATAACTACACAGTCCAAATGGGAAAAGTTTGGGGGTGTGGTATTTGGCGGAAGTAAGGTTGCAAGAGGGAGAGCCGTTGGAAAATGCTCTTCGCCGCTTCAAACGTAAGGTACAGCAAGAAGACATCATTAAAGAAGTGAAGCGGCATTCTTTTTACCTGAAGCCTGGCGAGAAGAAGCGCGTGAAAGAGGCGCTAGCTCGCAAGCGAAACCGTAAAAAGGTACGCCGGGAACAGGACTAAGTTACCGGAAAGGGCCGCTACAAAGCGGCCCTTTTCACCATCTTGGACAAGAAGTTTTGCTATGGCAAACCTAAGTTTGTAAGCCGGCCCGCGGCATTCGCGGAACGGCAGGGCCGAACCTGATGTTGGGAACAAATCTTGCGACCGCCTGCTACGTGGTTAAGGGAAGCATCCGGGTAATTCGCAGGAGAGAACGGGGGCTTTTCCAATGGAATTCCAGGACAGGCTGTTAAAGTGTGTGGACTGCGGTTCGGAGTTTTTGTTCACAGCCGGTGAACAACTCTTCTTCCACGACAAACAATTCAAGAACGAGCCCAAGCGCTGCAAGCCTTGCAAGACCAAGCGCTCAGCCGCAGTAGGCGCGAATCCAACCTCGAATTATCAAAAGGTCGAAACCCGCACAACCTGTTCCGGCTGCGGCAAAGACACCACGGTTCCGTTCAAACCAACGCAGGGCCGCCCAGTCTTCTGCCGAGAGTGCTTTCAGCAACGTAGGGCAGCAGGAGCCACGGCATAGCATAAGAACAAAAGCTTTACACGGATGACAGAGCACGGATTTACTTCTTGCTGCCGTTCAATAGGGATATCCGTGTGATCCGTGAACATCCTTGCAATCCGTGGTAAAGCTTTTG
>JAICXB010000001.1 GCA_025980765.1 Terriglobales bacterium | reverse complement strand
TGGAAGGCATACGCCGTTCTTCAAGGGCTATCGTCCGCAGTTCTACTTCCGGACCACCGACGTGACCGGGGTGGCGGAGCTGCCGGGCGGGACGGAGATGGTGATGCCGGGCGACAACGTGGCGCTGACCATTGAGCTGATCACGCCGGTGGCGATGGAAAAGGGTCTGAGGTTCGCCATCCGCGAAGGCGGCAGAACCGTGGGCGCGGGCACAATCAGCGAGATTGTGACTTAGAACGAGCATCGCAAAATGGCGTTTCAGGAAAAGCGTTTCGCTGAGGGGCGCTTCAGAAGAAGCGTTTCAAGGGCGAGAAACGCCTTTTCCTGAAACGAAGTACCTGAAACGGTTTATTTGAAACGCAGTTTTGGTTTTGGTTTTTCATGGCTCAACTATTCAAGCGCAGCTTTTCCGGTTTGGATCTTTCCAAGCTCCAGGCCAGTCTTTATGACATGAAAGTTGCGCACGGAACGGATGAGTACCTGGCGAGGTTTGTGGGTTGGGAGTCCCGGCCAGATTCAAATGAGGAACTCGCCCTCTTCGTCATTCGCACTCCTGAAGGAGAGCGGGCGCGCAAGCTGGTGTTCGCGACAGGCGAGAAGATCGAAGATCCTCGCCGGCTGAAGCTACTGTTTGCGTTGGCGTTTTCCACGCGGAACTTTGAGGCGGAGGAGATTACCCCAACGCCTGAGGAATTGAATACCGTTCAATAGCTTTGCAATTACTCTTATGGCGATTGCCTGCGGGCATAGACAAAGAGACAGAAGAAAGTGGGATTCAGTAGATGAGGGAAATTGTTACGCTGCAGTGCAATGAGTGCAAAGAGCGCAATTACTCGACGACCAAGAACAAGAAGACGACCACCGGCCGTCTTGAGTTCAGCAAGTTCTGTAATCGTTGCCGCAAGCACACGCCGCACAAAGAAACGAAGTAATTGGGCAATTGTGTAATTTCGAAATTGGGTAATTTGGAAAGGCACGATCGATCTGTCAAATACAATTACACAATTACCCGATTACCAAATTACCCGATGAGTGGAGGGGCGTAAGCTCAACGGTTAAACTGCCGGTCTCCAAAACCGGACTTGGGGGTTCGAATCCCTCCGCCCCTGCCAGAATTTAGAATGAGTCACAAACTTGCCGCTGCGCGGGAACGCGGCAAGCGAGAGGAAGCAGGATTAAAAGTGGGCAGCACAGAAATCAGAAGAGCGAAAGCAGCCGCCGCTGACGAAGAGAGCATCGGCGAGCGACTCAAGGCGTGGCCGGATCGCACCAAAGACTTCCTCGAAGAAGTCCGGGCCGAGATGAAAAAGGTCAACTACCCTGGGCGTAAGGAAGTCCAGGCGACCACCACCGTGGTGATCATCACGGTATTCATCTTCGCGGCGTTCTTTTACGTAACCGACGCGGTCATCCAGTTCGGACTGGACCACCTGCTGCGAATGTTTCGCGGCTAATTGAAATGTTGAATAGGTGATTTTGATTTTTGAGTTCAAAACTCAAAAATCATGAATTCACAATTAAATATGATGATGGCAGAAGAAGAAATCAAAACCGAAGAGACGCCGACGCCGGAAGCGCCGCGCAATCCCAATATGAAGTGGTACATCATCCACGCCTATTCGGGATTTGAGCGCAAGGTCAAAGAATCCGTCGAGAGCCGGGTTCAGGCTTTTGGTCTTCAGGAGAAGATCGGACGCGTCCTGATCCCCACCGAACCCGTCACGGAAGTCCGCAACGGCAAAAAGTACACCACCGAGCGCATGTTCTACCCCGGGTATGTTCTGGTGGAGATGGACCTCACCGGCTTTCGTTCCGGCGGCGAGGGCGACCATGTCTGGCACGTGGTGAAATCCACGCCCAAGGTCACTGGCTTCGTGGGGACGGGAAACGATCCGACGCCACTCTCGGAAGAGGAAGTGCAGCAGATCGTTTATCGGGTGAACGTCGGCAAGGACAAGCCGAAGCTCAAGGTCAAGTACGAGAAGAATGAATCGGTGCGCATCACCGATGGCCCCTTTGCGAACTTCAACGGCATCGTCGACGAAGTGAACGAAGATCGCGAGACCCTGAAAATCATGGTCACAATCTTCGGACGCGCTACGCCCGTGGAGTTGGAATTCGGACAGGTGGAGAAGGTCGCATAAACCAATTTCGGAATTGGGTAATTTGGTAATCGGGTAATTGGTCGAGAACAATTACTCAATTACGAAATTACCCGATTACACAATCTGGAATGCTCCCGTAGAAGCGAAGAAGGCTACGAGGAGAAAACGCCGAAAGAAGCGAGAATTTAATTCATGGCTCCTCCAAAAAAAGTACAGACGCAAGTAAAGCTGCAGATTGCGGCGGGCAAGGCTACGCCGGCTCCGCCGGTGGGTCCGGCTCTCGGTCAAGCTCAGATCAACATCATGGAATTTTGCAAGCAGTTCAACGCGCGCACTGCGGGCAAGGACCAGGAAGGGCTGATCATTCCGGTGGTCATCACCGTGTACACCGACCGGTCATTTACTTTCATCACCAAAACGCCGCCGGCTGCCGTGCTGCTCAAGCGCGCTGCCGCCGTCGCCAAGGGCTCCGGAGCGCCGAATAAAGACAAGGTTGGCAAGGTGACGGAAAAGCAGGTGGCCGATATCGCCAAACAGAAGATGCCGGACCTTAACGCCGCATCGATCGATGCGGCCATCAAGAGTGTGAAAGGCACTGCCCGCTCGATGGGCATTGAAGTGGTAGGATAGAAGCTTCGTAGCTGCGCGGCTTCTAAACTGCGCGGCTACTGTCGCAAACACTACGGCCATGCAAAGCAGCGCATGAGCGGTGGGAGACAGGAAACATGAGAAAACCAGGGAAAAACATCTCCAAGGCCCGTGCTGCGGTCGAGCAGCGTCCGTACAAGTTGGACGATGCGGTGCCTCTCCTTCAAAAAGTCAAGTTTGCGAAGTTCGATGAGACCGTCGAGGTCACACTGCGTCTTGGCGTCGATCCCAAACATGCTGACCAGATGGTTCGCGGCACCGTGGTTTTGCCGCACGGCTTAGGCAAATCGAAGAAAGTCCTGGTCATCGCGACGGGCGAGAAGGTGCGCGAAGCTGAGGCCGCGGGCGCCGACATCGTCGGCGGCGAAGAGATGGTCGAAAAAATTCAGAAAGAAAACTGGGTTGATTACGATGCCGTAATCGCCACGCCCGACGTGATGAAGTCCGTCGGACGCTTAGGCAAAGTGCTGGGCCCGCGCGGATTGATGCCGAATCCCAAAACAGGAACAGTGACCTTCGACGTTGCATCGGCTGTCAAAGAAATCAAGGCCGGAAAAGTTGAGTTCCGCACTGACAAAACCGCCCTGGTCCACGTGCCGGTAGGCAAGATCAGCTTCGAACCGAAGAAGCTGGTGGAGAACGCAACCACGGTGATCTCCAGCGTGGTGCGCGCCAAGCCCGCTGCGGCGAAAGGCAAGTACATCAAGAGCGTCACGCTTTCCTCGACGATGGGCCCGGGAATTTCGGTGGATTCGACAGCCATCGAGGCAGCGTCGAAAGCGTGAGCACATTTCGCGATTTGGTGATTTCGCGATTTGCGATTTTCAAATCACCCGATGACCCGATCGCAAAATCACCCGATTCGCAAGACGCTTCGGGTTGCAAGGAACAAATTCATGGCTGTTACAAGAGCAAAGAAGACTGAGCAAATCGAAAAACTCGCGGGCGACCTGAAGCAGGTCAACAGCATGATCGTGGGTACCTTCGGCAAACTCACGGTGGCGCAGGATTTCGAGCTGCGCAAAACTGTGCGTGCCGCTGGCGCCAAGTATCAGGTCGTAAAGAACACACTGGCAACTCGCGCCGCTGAGGGAACACCGGTAGCCGACGCGCTGAAGGGTCTTAAGGGCGTAACTTCAATCGCGTATACCAGCGGAGATCCAGTAGCGCTGGCCAAGGCGCTTTCGAAGTATGTGGCGGACAATCCGGAGTTCAAGTTCAAGCTGGGCGTAGTGGAAGGCAAGGTGATCTCGATCAATGAGGTCAAGGCCCTGGCCACCATGCCAAGCAAGGAAGAGATCCACTCCAAGCTGCTCTTCCTCATTAACGCTCCGGCGCAGCGGCTGGTCACGGCGATGAATGCCGTCGGGCGGAACCTGGCCGTCGTGGTCAACCAGGGAGTGAGCGAGAAGAAGTTTGCGGAATAAAGCAATTGTGAATGTTGAATTCGGAATTTTGATTGACGTCCACGACATTCAAAATTCAAGAAATCAAAATTTTGATTTTAAGTTGAGGAGATAGAACCATGGCGGATTTACAGGTATTGGAAGATCAGATTGTTGGATTGTCGCTGCTGGATGCGGCGGCGCTGGTCAAGAAACTGGAGGAGCGTCTCGGCGTGTCGGCTGCGGCGGCTGCTCCGGTGATGGTCGCTGGCGGCGCGGCGGCGGGCGCGGCACCGGCTGCGGCAGAGGAGAAAACCGAGTTTACGGTTGTCCTCACCGGCGTCGGAGCCAACAAGATCAACGTGATCAAGGCGGTGCGTGAAGTCACCAGTCTGGGCTTGAAAGAAGCCAAGGACCTGGTCGATGGCGCGCCCAAGCCAATCAAAGAAGGCGTGAACAAGGAAGAAGCGGAGAACATCAAGAAGAAGTTCACCGACGCCGGCGCGACAGTCGAGGTCAAGTAGCCAAAAGCCAGGCAGTGGACGTTCTGGACTTCATGGACGTTATGGACCCTTTTCGTCCATTCCGTACATTAGATCCATAGAGTCCACTCAGACCTGCGACTTTGGCGCTGGCTATTGCATCGATATAAAACCAGCGTTTTTCTTCTCATTTAGTGGGATTTTCGGCCGATTTGGCTCTTGACTTGCAATACAGCCATACTCATCAGCTATAATCGGTATGTTCGAGGCGGAATTCGGATTGGATCAGGCGGGTCGGGCGGCGAGAGCATAGGGCTCCGCGTCATGGCGCGCCATTTGGGATTGAGTTCGCGGCGGCGAACTACACACAGGCCTTAACGAACTGGCGCGGAAAACTGACAAGCTACATACTCATTGCGCTCATCGCGGCGTCTGCGCGGAATTTTGTTCCTGCGTTGACGCATTCGTGTCTGTGTGTCTCGGCTCCTATATAGCTCAATTTCAACCGTTTTCAAAATGATTTTTTTGCCTTCCGGTCTCCGGGTGGATCGGTAAGTCAGCCAGTAATTCTGCTTTGAACTCGGGCCGCTTGCGGCCTATCAAGTCTTCCAACCCGGCGAATCGATCAGGAGTCATTCTTAATGCCGAATAATAATCATCGCGCTCGTCGCAATCGCCTGGACTTCAGCAAGATTCCAGCCACCATCCAGATCCCCAATCTGATTGAAGTGCAGAAGCGCTCGTATGACCGCTTCCTGCAGATGGACAAGCTGCCCAGCGAGCGTGACGACAGCGGATTGCAAGCAGTTTTCCAATCGGTTTTTCCCATCTCCGACTTTCGCAATGTCTCCCAGCTCGAGTTTGTGGACTATGCGATCGGCAACTGGGAGTGCAAGTGCGGACACCTGAAAGGTCTCCATCACTTGCGTACCACCTGCCGTAATTGCGGAGCGACGGTCATCACCGATCCGTTCCATCCTGGCGAGGTGCTCTGCGGAAAATGCGGGACTTACAACGCGAACACGCCAGACTTCTGCAATAAGTGCGGGGACCCCGTTGGATTGCAACTCAAATACGACGTGAACGAGTGCGAAGAGCGCGGCATGACCTACTCCGCTCCGCTCAAGGTCACTATTCGCCTCACCATCTTCGATAAGGACGCCGAAACCGGCGCCAAGAGCATTCGCGATATCAAGGAGCAGGAAGTCTTCTTCGGCGATATTCCGCTGATGACCCAGAATGGGACCTTCATCATCAACGGCACCGAGCGCGTGATTGTCAGCCAGTTGCACCGCTCGCCGGGCGTCTTCTTCGAGACCCAGGCCAATCGCACCTACTTCCTCGGCAAGATCATCCCCTATCGCGGATCGTGGGTGGAATTCGAGTACGACCAGAAAAACACGCTGTATGTCCGCATCGACCGCAAACGCAAGTTCCTGGGCACAATCTTCCTGCGCGCGCTGGGGCTGCGTTCGGATGAGGACATCCTTCGCACCTTCTACACGGTCGACAAGCTGGTTCTGCGAGACAAGAAACTCCTCTGGACGCTGGAGCCGAATATCGATCGGCCCACCAACCTGCTCGGACTGAAGCTGGCGCACAGCATCAAGTCGAAAAGCGGAGAAGAGATCGCCCACTCGGGCCGCAAAATTTCCCCTGCAGTGCTCAAGGAAATTCAGAAGGCCAAGATCACGGAGATCGAGATTGACAACAGCGATCTCGAAGGCGCTTTCACGGCGGCTGACATTGTCGATACCAGCAGCGGCGAAGTCCTGCTCGAAGCCAACACTGAGCTGACTGCGGACAAACTTTCGAAGATCATCGATGCCGGCATTACCGAGCTGCATCTGTTCTTCCCCGAGCGCGACGATGTCGGCAACGTAGTTTCCAACACTCTCCGGCGCGATACCGTGCATACGCCGCAAGAGGCACTGATCGAAATCTACAAGAAGCTCCGGCCTGGCGATCCGCCGACACTTGATACTGCGACATCTCTGTTCCACGGAATGTTCTTTGATTCGCGCAAGTACGATTTTTCGCGCGTGGGTCGCTTGAAGTTCAACATCAAGCTGTACGAGAAGAACGATCAGACCTCGCTCGATCAGCGCACGCTCGATCCGGAAGATTTCTACGCAACCATTCGGTATCTGCTGAAGCTGCGCAAAATGATTGGACTGGTGGACGACATCGATCACCTCGGCAACCGCCGTGTGCGCGCGGTTGGCGAGTTGATGGAAAACCAGTTCCGCATCGGCCTCGTTCGCATGGAACGCGCCATCAAGGAAAAGATGAGCGTGTACCAGGAGATGTCGACCGCCATGCCGCACGACCTGGTCAATGCCAAGCCGGTGATGGCCGCCATCCGCGAGTTCTTTGGTTCTTCGCAGCTTTCGCAGTTCATGGACCAGACCAATCCGCTGTCGGAGATCACGCACAAGCGCCGTCTCTCCGCGCTTGGGCCGGGCGGTCTTTCACGCGAGCGAGCCGGGTTCGAAGTGCGCGACGTTCACCCCACGCACTACGGACGCATCTGCCCGATCGAGACGCCGGAAGGCCCGAACATTGGTCTGATTTCCTCGCTTTCCTGCTATGCACGCATCAACGACTACGGCTTCATCGAGTCGCCATATCGGCGCGTAAAGGGAGCCCGCGTACAGGACTTCGTCCAGATCGTGAACAGCGGCGACAGCGAGTTCCGCGTCGGCGATCACGTTGAGTTGCACGAGATTGAGAAGCTGAACGAAGAGCTCAAGTCGAAGCGCAAGAAGCCTGCGGATTACGAGCCTTTCTCGTTCTACATGTCGGCATGGGAGGAAGACCGCCACGTAGTGGCGCAGGCCAACATGGAACTCGACGACAAGGGCCGTCTGGTCCACGAAATGGTGGATGCGCGTAAGGCTGGAAACTTCGTTCTGGTGCCGCGCGAGGAGGTCGACTACATCGACGTGAGTCCGAAGCAGTTGGTTTCCGTCGCTGCCTCGCTGGTGCCGTTCCTGGAGCATGATGACGCCAACCGCGCGCTGATGGGCGCGAACATGCAACGCCAGTCGGTGCCGCTGCTGCGCGCGGAGGCGCCGATCGTAGGCACAGGAATGGAGGGCGTTACTGCGCGCGATTCTGGCGCGGTGGTGCTCGCACGTCGTAATGGAATCGTAGATTCGGTGGACTCCGAGCGCATCATCGTGCGGGTCGAGGGCGAACACCATCCCACGCAGTTGTCGCGCGAAGTCGGCAGTGACATTTACCAGCTCATCAAGTTCAAGCGCTCGAACCAGAACACCTGCATTTCGCAAAAGCCGATTGTCAGCAAGGGTGACCGCGTGGTGAAGGGACAAGTCATCGCCGACGGCCCCTGCACCGATATGGGTGAGCTGGCCCTCGGACGCAACGTGCTGGTGGCCTTCATGCCCTGGCGCGGCTACAACTTCGAAGACGCAATCCTTGTGTCGGAGAAGCTGGTCAAGGAGGACTACTACACTTCAGTCCACATCGAGGAATTCGAGATTGAGTCGCGCGATACCAAATTGGGACCTGAGGAAATTACTCGCGACATTCCCAACGTGTCGGAAAATGCGTTGCGCGATCTTGACGAGAGTGGAGTGATTCGCATTGGCGCCACCGTTCACGCCGGCGACTTCCTCGTGGGAAAGGTCACGCCCAAGGGCGAGACGCAGCTCACGCCGGAAGAAAAGCTGTTGCGCGCCATCTTCGGCGAAAAAGCCGGCGACGTTCGCGATGCATCGCTCACTTGCCCTCCGGGTATCGAAGGCACGGTGGTCGACGTGAAGATCTTCTCCCGCAAAGGTCAGGAGAAAGACGAGCGCGCCAAAGCCATCGAGGCCGCGCAGATTGAGAAGCTCGAGAAGAACCTCGCCGATGAAATCCGAATTCTTACGGACGAGCGCCTGAAGCGTCTGGAAAATATCCTCGGCAACAAGGAAGTTCAGGCCGATCTGCACGATGAGCGCACCAACAAGCGACTGCTGACCAAGGGCGCGATTCTGGATCGCGAGACCATCGAGCGCATTTCGACGCGCAACCTGAAGCGCATCAAGTACCCCGACAAGGACCCTCGGGTCAACGAGCAGATCGACGAGATCGAAGAGATGACCTCGCGTCAGATCGACGTGCTGCGCAAGATCGTCAACGAAAAGATCTCGAAGCTGCAAAAGGGCGATGAACTGCCACCCGGCGTAATCAAGCTGGTGAAGGTTTACATCGCTATGAAACGCAAGTTGTCGGTCGGCGACAAGATGGCTGGGCGCCACGGCAACAAGGGCGTCATCGCGCGCATTCTGCCCGACGAGGACATGCCATACCTGAGCGATGGCACTCCGGTTGAAATCGTTCTCAACCCTCTGGGCGTGCCTTCCCGTATGAACGTGGGCCAGATTCTGGAGACGCACCTTGGCTGGGCTGGACACGAACTGGGCAAGCGTATCTCCAAGCTGATCCAGGAGAATTCGCGCGAAGAGGCGGTACGTCGCGAATTGCGGCAGATTTTCAAGGACACTCCCTATCTGAAGTCGATCGCGGATCTCGACGACGAGACCTTGCTTTCAGTCGCAGATGGCATGAAAAACGCCGTGTTTTTCGGAACGCCGGTATTCGACGGCGCCACCGAAAAGGAAATCAAGTCGCTGCTCACCGAGGCGGGACTGCCGACCGCCGGCAAAACAGAACTGTTCGACGGCATGACCGGCGAGAAGTTCGAGTTGCCGGTGACCGTCGGGTACATCTACATGCTGAAGCTGTCGCACCTGGTTGACGACAAGATTCACGCGCGCTCCATCGGGCCGTATTCACTGATCACGCAGCAGCCGCTGGGTGGCAAGGCGCAGTTCGGCGGACAGCGTTTCGGAGAAATGGAAGTGTGGGCGCTCGAAGCCTATGGCGCCGCCTACATTCTGCAGGAGCTGCTGACGGCGAAGTCCGATGACGTCTATGGCCGAACCAAGATTTACGAGGCCATTGTGAAGGGCGAAGCCGCCATTGAGCCGGGCGTGCCGGAATCGTTCAACGTGCTGATTCGGGAATTGCAGTCGCTGTGCCTGGACGTGGAGCTGATCAAGGCAAAAGAGCGGCCGGTATTGGCGGCCGCAGCAGACTAGGAAAATTATGAATTGTGAGTTTTGAATTTTATGAATTCCACTCATCACGATTCAACAAATCGACTTGAATTTTGAAGTTCAACGTTCAAAATTCAAGAACTCAAAATTCAAAGTCGCGGCCGCTGATCCGCGATTTTTAACCAGTTCAGCAACGGAGGACACTTTGTACCGTTCGAGCCCGTTTGACCTCGGCAACAACATCACCGATTTCGACAGCATCCGCATTAGCCTGGCTTCGCCGGAAAAGATTCGGAGCTGGTCGCACGGTGAAGTCACCAAACCCGAAACCATCAATTACCGCACCTTCAAGCCGGAGCGCGATGGACTCTTCTGCGCCCGCATCTTTGGCCCGGTCACTGACTGGGAGTGTCTCTGCGGCAAGTACAAGCGCATGAAGCACCGCGGCGTAATCTGCGACAAGTGCGGCGTCGAAGTCACGCTGTCGAAAGTTCGCCGCGAGCGCCTGGGACACATCGAGCTGGCATCGCCGTGCTCGCATGTGTGGTTCTTTAAGGGACTCCCCTCTCGTATCGGCCATCTGCTCGACATTTCGCTGCGCGAGCTCGAGTCCGTCCTTTACTTCGAGTCCTACGTCGTGCTCGACGTCGGCGATGCTCCGGTGCAGGAAGCGGAAGTAATTAAGGAAGAAACCAAGTTCCGCGAACTCGATCAGCAGTTCCGCGCTACCGGTTTCAAGGCCATGATGGGCGCTGAAGCGATCAAGGAACTGCTGAAGCGCATCAACGTCGACGACCTTTCCACGGAACTGCGCGAGAAGATGAAGCACGAAACCTCGCTGCAGAAGCGCCTCAAGTACTCCAAGCGCCTGAAGGTGGTTGAGGCTTTCCGCAAGTCCGGCAACAAGCCACAATGGATGATCCTGGACGTGATTCCGGTGATCCCGCCGGAGTTGCGTCCCCTGGTGCCGTTGGACGGCGGGCGTTTTGCCACTTCAGATCTCAACGATCTCTATCGTCGGGTGATCAACCGCAACAATCGGCTGAAGAAGCTGATGGACCTGCACGCGCCGGAAGTGATCGTGCGCAACGAAAAACGCATGCTGCAGGAAGCCGTGGACGCGCTCTTCGATAACGGACGTCGTGGCCGCGTACTGCGCGGCGCCAACAACCGCCCGCTGAAGTCGCTTTC
This sequence comes from Terriglobales bacterium, assembly GCA_025980765.1. Taxonomy (GTDB): domain Bacteria; phylum Acidobacteriota; class Terriglobia; order Terriglobales; family Acidobacteriaceae; genus Gp1-AA112. Next base: position 211,515 of record JAICXB010000001.1, on the reverse strand, counting down.
CGACACGCTCAAAGGCAAGCAAGGACGCTTCCGCCAGAACCTGCTGGGCAAACGCGTGGACTACTCCGGACGTTCGGTGATCGTGGTTGGTCCCGAATTGAAACTGCATCAGTGCGGCTTACCCAAGAAGATGGCGCTCGAGCTCTTCAAGCCATTCATCTATCACCGCCTCGAGCAAACCGGACAATGCACCACCATCAAGCAGGCCAAGGAGATGGTGGAGCAGCAGGAACCCGCAGTTTGGGACATTCTCGAAGAAGTCATCAAGGACCATCCGGTGCTGTTGAACCGCGCACCTACGCTCCATCGCCTGGGTATTCAGGCGTTTGAGCCGGTTCTGGTGGAAGGCAAGGCAATCAAGATCCATCCGCTGGTGTGCACGGCCTTCAACGCCGACTTTGACGGCGACCAGATGGCGGTCCATATCCCGCTCTCTCCGGAGGCTCAGGTGGAAGCCAGCGTGCTGATGCTGGCCTCGCACAACATCCTGTCGCCCGCGTCGGGACAGCCGATCACCGTGCCCACTCAGGATATGGTTCTCGGTCTCTATTACCTGACTAAAGGCAAGCCCGGCGCCAAGGGCGAGGGGCGGTCCTTCGCCATGGTCGATGATGTGTTGCTCGCTCTGGAAGCAAAAGAAGTCGAAACCCTCACCCCGATTCGCCTGCGCTACACGGGTGAAGTGATCGACCTGACCAACGCCTACGACGATCAGGACATTCTGCACACCGAGCCGACCAATTACGAGCGGCAATACATCAACACTACCGTTGGGCGCGTGATCCTGAACGACTCCCTCTCCAAAGGCATGCCGTTCATCAACGGTTTGCTGAAGAAGAAGGGTATCGGGCAGCTCGTCAATTACGCCTATTTGCGCTTTGGTCTGGAGACCACGGTGAGGATGCTCGACGGCATCAAGCAGCTCGGCTTCCTCTACGCCACCCGGGCAGGATTGTCGATCGGCATCGATGACATGGTCATCCCGGAAGACAAGTACACGCTGGTGCGCGACGCGGAAAAGCAAGTCATCAGCGTGCAGCAGCAATACCTTGACGGCGCTATCACCAACGGCGAGCGCTACAACAAGGTCATCGAAATCTGGTCAGCGATCACCGAAAAAGTTGCCGACGAGATGTTCGACGTCTTGAAGCAACAAGACAAAACCGGTGCAATGAATCCGATTTACGTTATGGCGGACTCCGGAGCTCGCGGATCGAAACAGCAGATTCGCCAGCTTTCCGGCATGCGCGGCCTGATGGCGAAGCCCTCGGGCGAGATCATCGAGTCGCCGATCACCGCGAACTTCCGCGAAGGCCTAAACGTGCTGCAGTACTTCATCTCCACACACGGCGCTCGCAAGGGACTGGCGGACACGGCGCTCAAGACCGCTGATTCCGGCTATCTCACTCGCCGCCTGGTGGACGTAGCGCAAGATGTGATTGTCTCCGAACAGGATTGCGGAACGCTCGACGGCATCTACGTCGGCTCCATCGTCGAGTCGGGCGAGATCATCGAGCCGATGCGCGACCGCATTGTGGGCCGCGTTTCGCTCGAAAAGATCAAAGACTACGAAGGCAACGTTATCGTTGACGTGAACGGCGATATTACCGAAGAGCTGGCCGGCGCGATTCAATCGGCAGGCATCGAGCGGGTAAAGATTCGCTCTGTGCTGACCTGCGAATCCAAGCGCGGAGTCTGCATCATGTGCTACGGCCGCAACCTGGCCTCCGGACGCATGGTCGAACTCGGCGAAGCGGTCGGCGTGATCGCGGCGCAATCGATTGGAGAACCGGGAACACAGCTCACTATGCGCACGTTCCACATCGGTGGGACGGCATCGCGAGTCTCCGAGCAGTCACGCCTCGAAGCCAAGAACAACGGCTCAGTGCGCTTCATCAACCTGCAAACGGTAAAGTCGAAGTCGGGCGATCTGGTAGTCATGAATCGTGCGGGCTCGATCGCCATCGTCGACGACCGCGGGCGCGAAAAAGAGCGTTACTCGGTCGTGTATGGCGCCAAGCTGAAAGTCGGCGAAGGCGACCATGTCCAACTCGGGCAAGTACTCGTCGAGTGGGATCCGTACACCTTCGCGATCCTCACGGAAATCGGCGGAACCGTGCAGTTCAAAGACCTCCAGGAAGGGCTCACGCTGCACGAAGAAGTCGACGAGGTCACCGGACTTTCGCGGCATGTGGTTGGCGAATCGCCGGATGAGAAGCGCCAGCCGGCAATTGCGATTAAGGGCGGCAAGACCACCCGGCGCTACCTCATGCCCAGCCGCGCTCACCTCATGGTGCAGGACGGCGACGAAGTCTTCCCCGGCGACGTGCTGGCGAAAATCCCGCGCGAAACCACGAAGACCAAGGACATCACCGGCGGTTTGCCGCGCGTGGTCGAATTGTTCGAAGCCCGCAAGCCGCGCGAGACCGCGATCATCAGCGAGATCGATGGCGTGGTGAAGTTCGGCGAGGTCTCAAAAGGTCAGCGCAAGATCTACGTCACCGCCGACAATGGCACCGAAAAGGAATACTCTGTGCCCCGCGGCGTCCACATCAACGTGCAGGAATCGGACCGCGTCAAAGCGGGCGAGCCGCTGATGGATGGTCCGCTCAACCCGCATGACATTCTCGCCGTGCTGGGAGAGAAGGAGCTGCAGGGCTACCTGGTGAACGAGATCCAGGAAGTCTATAGGCTGCAGGGCGTTAACATCTCCGACAAGCACATCGAGACCATCGTTCGCCAGATGATGCGTTGGGTGAAGGTCGAAGACGTCGGCGATACCGGCTTCCTGTTGGAACAGCAGACGGACAAATTCCGTTTCCGGGAAGAGAATGAGCGTGTGATCGCCAACGGCGGACGTCCGGCTACCGGCCGTCCACTGCTGCTGGGCATCACCAAGGCCTCGCTCTCGACCGAGTCGTTCATCTCGGCAGCGTCGTTCCAGGAGACCACGCGCGTGCTCACCGAAGCCTCAATCCAGGGCGCGGTCGATCACCTGCGAGGACTCAAGGAGAACGTCATTGTGGGACGCCTGATCCCGGCGGGAACCGGCATGGAGTATTACCGCAACGTGCGCCTCTCGCCAGAACTCGAGCAGGCTGCGGCGAAGGTACAGGAAGAAGTTTCCGAAGCCTATGCCGAAGCCGAGCGCGCACTGGAAATCATGCGCCAGGAAGGCGAAACCGAAGAGTTGGCTGCGGAATAAGTACTGCGACCGGCAATTTGAGGCGCGGAGCTACGGCTTCGCGCCTTTCTTTCTGATTGAGTACTTCGGGCAGACTCCCCGCTTACCGCAGTAACTCGCGCCATTCGCCAGTGACGCCCATAATGCTCGAATGTTCTGCACACGAGCAGTCGGAACGCTGCCATGCCTGGCCCAGGAGTCGGCATAGTGACGCGCCAGCGTTTTGCCGTTCTGCAGGGCGGCCGCACCTCAGGGCGACTCGATAATTCAGTGCCGAGGTCGCGGCAGAGCGCTTGGCGCAGGCTGGCTGCGGTTCTGTGTCGCAAATGGGGCGCGACTCGGCTGCGAACCCGGCAGCCCCAGCTCATTAAACCTGCGACAGCAGTGAATAACAGCGCGCATTCCGTTCCCCAATGCGCCATCGACTCCTGCGGCCTATAGTCCCATTCGCGTATTGCTCGGAAACCTATTGCTTAGGGTTATGTGGGCGAGTGCTGTCATTTGCCGCAGGTGGAACCGCGCTGCCCAGCTTTGTGTTCTCCGGAGCTGGAGGATTATTCGCTGGCACGCTGCGCTTGTTGGTTGTCTCCGAGCCGCCGCCAGACGGAGTCTGAACCTCCGGCTTTTGCTGTTCGGTCTTCGACGCATTTTCAGCCGGCTCCCCTCCGTTATTGCAGGCGAGAGTGAAAGACAGAATCGCGAGAGTGATGAGCGTGGCAACCGTTTTCTTCATAGCGGATCATTATATTGATTGCAAATCAAAGACCTGAGTGCAGATCCGCGGCTACTGCAGCAATTGCAGCAGCATCCTGGTTCCGCTGTTGAGCTTCAAGTCTTTGCCTGAAGAGGTAATCACCGACCCTTGCGAACTGTTCGAGCCCGTGGCACTCAGTTGAATTCCATTTAGCCCGATTACACCGGTGCTGCTGGGTGAGAGTTCTCCGCTTTCGCGGCTAGCGGCGCTGGTGTTCGCGTTCACACCGGCGGGCGAGGGGCTCACGCCAGCGGGGGAATTCGCCACGCCGCCTGACGTACCTCCCATCGGTCCTGCCACTCCTCCATTGCCACGTCCACCCATCGGCGTAGCGGACGGGCTCGGAGCGCCTACACCCGGGTTGGTATCCTCGCCCAGCGGCACCGGTGCGCTTTCCGGCGGAGCTGCAAGAGCCTGGATGTTGGCATGGATTGGGACCTGCTGGCCATTTTTGAGCATTAGGGTATCGAATGCGATCGCCAGGCTGGACTGCGAATCACCTTTGGCTCGCGCCTTCGCGTCGATAATGTGGCCAATTAGCTTTGACCCTTTCGGGATAACCAGTCCGGACGAGGAACGCAATTCCTGCGTCGTCTTGGCTGTCACTTCATCGCCATTCTTGGCCTTCTTAGCGTCGACAGACTTGCTCAGGGTCGCTGGAATTGTCGTGCCACTGGCCAGAGTGCCGGCCGCGCCGGCCTGCATTCCTGAACTGCCTGCGGCCGACGCACTTGAATTTGAGGCGGTCTGAGCGCCGACGGCGAGTGCCATCAGCACAACCGTAACGACCACATTTAAGAGCTTCGTCATCTGCTATCTCCTGACTTGGTCAATGAGGAAGTCCGCACTTCGAACCAGGCCAAAGCAGGCGAACTGCTCCCAATTTTCTCCCGAACTTTGCGATAGATGACTCCCGCTGAATTGCCGGTTGTCCTCAGAAAACGAGGCGTCTGGCGGAATCTTGCGGATGGGTGATAAGTATCACGAAATCAGTAAATTACAACTCGCCGGTCTATTACGAGGGGCAAAATATTGGGGGTTGTGGGCGGGAGATGCGAAGAAAAGTTGGCGCGGACATCCGATATTGCTTCACCGTGAATCCGGATTGGCCTTTGCTATTTGCAGTCTCGCCGACTTCCCTTCTTCTCTGCTATACTGAACGCGCGTTAGATGCACACGGTTGTGAGCAGTCCTCGCTTCAAGCTGGTCCTGCCTGCAGTATCCTCCGAATCATCTCAGCGTAATTTCAAAGATTAAAGGATTAGAGAGCACCATATGGAACAAGGTACAGTGAAGTGGTTCAATGACGCCAAAGGCTACGGCTTTATCAGCCGTCAAAACGGAGAGGACGTATTCGTCCACTTCTCCGCCATTCAGGCTAACGGGTTTCGCAGCTTGAAAGAAGGACAGCCGGTGCAGTTCACCGTCGTCAAGGGACCGAAGGGTTGGCAGGCAGAGAGCGTTCAACCTCTCTAATTCTGAAAGAACAGCATCACCAAGGGCGTTCGCGGGAGCGAGCGCCCTTTTTGTTCTTAGCTGCTAGCTGCTCGCTGCTGGCCAAAACCAAAACCAAAACCAAAGCCAAAGCCAAAGCCAAAGCCAAAGCAACACCTTTACCGCGGATTTTGACGGATGTGCGGGGATTACACTGGTAAAACGGAACAGCCGCAAATCCATGAGATCTGCGGCTGAAATGCTTTTGAACGTTGCCTTTAGCCAAAAGCCAGCAGCTAGTAGCTAGCAGCTTCTAGATATCCAGGTTCTTTACGTCGAGCGCGTTCTCTTCAATGAACTTGCGACGCGCTTCCACGTCCTCGCCCATGAGCGTGGTGAAGATCGATTCGGTTTCCGCAATGTCCTCGAGCTTCACCTGCATCAGACTGCGAACCTCGGGATTCATTGTGGTTTCCCAAAGCTGGACAGAGGTCATTTCACCCAAACCTTTATAGCGCTGGACGTCGTAGTCCTTCTTGCCCTGGCTTAGAACGTACTCAAACAGGTCGCGCGGCGAGCGCTTCTCAACTGGCTCGGCGGAAGCTGCCGGTTTGCGTTTGCTGGCGGCTGCCTTCTCCTGCTTTTCCAGATCAGTGCCTGCGGGCTCCTGCTCTTCTTCAGCAATTTTATTTTTCTCCGCACGCGGTGCGTGCTCAATTACGAACGGCGGCTCCATGTAGTTTGCCACCTGCTTGTACTTGGAGATCATCTGCCGGTACTCGGGCGAGGTAATCAGCTCCCAATTAATCACACGCTCTGCCCCGTTGGAATCGACAAAGCTCACCAGCCAGGTATTGTGTTCTTCCTCGTGTCGTGCCTCGACAGACTTGAGGCCGAGATCCTTCATGACTCCCTTGATCCTCTTCTCAAGCTCTTTCACCTTGGCCGGAACGCTCTTTTCTGAGCCTTCGAAATCCACCCGCGCGGTGAAGTCAATTCGGGGAAGCAGCTCAGTGATGCGCTCGTCGCGCAGATGTTTGTTGACCTTTTCGAAAAAATCGAGATACTCGCGCAGTTTAGTCATGAAGCGCGTGAGTTCGGCGCCTTCGAGTTTGGCTGCGCCTTCTCCATAGCGGACCGTCATGCCGTCGGCGGCACGCCGCACCATCACCTTCACGAACTCGCGATCGTCTTTGATGTACTGCTCGAATTTCCCCTTCTTGATGCGATAGAGCGGCGGCTGCGCGATGTACACGTGCCCGCGCTTGATCAGTTCCGTCATGTGACGGAAGAAGAACGTGAGCAGCAGCGTGCGAATGTGGGAGCCGTCGACATCAGCATCGGTCATGAGAATGACTTTGCCGTAGCGCAGCCGGGCAGGATCGAAATCTTCCTTGCCAATGCCGCATGCAAGCGCCGTAATCATGTCGCGGATGCCCTCGTGCCCGAGCATCTTGTCATAACGCGCCTTTTCGACATTGAGTATCTTGCCTTTCAGCGGCAGAATCGCCTGGAAGCGCCGGTCGCGTCCCTGCTTGGCGGTTCCGCCTGCGGACTCGCCTTCCACCAGGTAGATCTCGCAACGGGCGGCATCGCGCTCGGAACAATCGGCGAGCTTGCCAGGGAGTCCGCCGCCGTCAAGCGCGCCTTTGCGGCGGGTGAGATCGCGGGCCTTACGCGCGGCTTCGCGCGCACGCGCGGCTTCAATGGCCTTGTTGATGATGCGGCGCGCCACCGTGGGGTTCTGTTCCAGGAATGCGCCCAGCCGCTCATTCACAAACGCCTGCACGATGCCGGCAATATCGGAGTTCAGCTTGCCTTTCGTCTGACCTTCGAACTGCGGCTGCGGCAGCTTCACGCTGACCACCGCGACCAGTCCCTCGCGGACATCGTCGCCAGAGAGATTCTCCTTCAGGTCCTTAAACAATCCGAGTTGTTGCCCGGCGTAGTTGATGGTGCGAGTAAGAGACGTGCGGAAGCCCGACAAATGCGTGCCGCCATCGACGGTGTTGATGTTGTTGGCGAAAGAAAAAACCGATTCCGAGTAGCCGTCGTTATATTGCAAGGCGATTTCCATGCTGACGCCGTCACGATCGGCTTCCATGTAAATCGGCTTGTCATGCAGCACCTGTTTACCGCGGTTGAGATGCTTTACGAATTCCGCGATGCCGCCGGTGTACTTGAATTCCGCGTGCTTGGCTTCACCACTTTTGGAGTCGGTGGTGCGCTCGTCAGTGAGCGTGATTGTCAGCCCTTTGTTGAGGAACGCGAGTTCTCGTAAACGCTGAGCGAGCGTGTCGTAGTTGTATTCGGTGACAGAGAAGATTTCCTTGTCGGGAAGGAAATGCACTTTTGTGCCGCGCTTTTTCGTGGTTCCCGTTTTGCGAAATTTGCTTGCAGGCTCTCCCTTGGCATAGGTCTGCTCCCAAACGAAGCCCTCGCGCCAAATCTCCAAATCGAGCTGGTGGGAAAGACCGTTGACCACGCTCACGCCGACACCGTGCAAGCCTCCAGAGACTTTGTAAGTAGAAGAGTCAAATTTTCCGCCGGCATGCAACACCGTGAGCACAACCTGAGCGGCGGGAATCTTCTTGCCGTGATATTCCATGTCATCTACGGGAATGCCGCGACCGTTGTCCACAACGGTGATGGAATTGTCGATGTGGATGGTGACATCGATGCGATCGGCGTGGCCGGCCAGCGCTTCATCTACTGAGTTATCGACAACCTCATAGACGAGGTGGTGCAGCCCCATCTCGCCAGTGGATCCGATATACATCGCCGGACGCAGACGAACGGCCTCAAGCCCCTCGAGGGCCTTAATGTTGTCTGCTGTGTAGTCGCCGTTCCCGTGGCCATTGGTTTTGCTGGGCTTCGGCGTGGGCTGTTTTTCGGGGCTGGTTTCTTCTTCCACTTTGGTCCTGGTTGCTGCTGCTTCTTTCAAAACGGGGCCTCGATTAGCTGCTGGCGGCTGGCTGCTTGCTACCTAGCCAAACTCACTGATTTTCAGGGATTTAACTGAGATTTAGACCTCTCCAATTCTAGCACATTTTGAAGCAGGGGAAGTTCCGTTTCCGAGTGGTTCGAGCCACTTCGGAAGTGCGCAGCTGTCCGGGCTATCAGCACTCTTGCCAACAGCCAGCAGCTGGATTCACAGATTTCAAAAGTTTTCCACAGATTTCACAAAAAAATGTGTTCACAAAGTCGGTACTGGTGACTATAGTCCCATACCTAAAGTAACTAGTTACCGTATTACGACGGTAATTGGGATTACCACTTAACTCTACTGGAGAACGATTATGAAGACTTCGCTTCGTCTGTTATTCGCAACCATCATTTTGGCTGGTACTTTCGCGGCTGCTGCGGCCCCTGCCAGCAATCAGACGTTGTTTGGAGCGGGCACTAACCCGATGCCGGTTTGCCCTCCGTCTGGCTGCGACGGCAATTTGTCACCTCGGTAATCAAAAATTGTATTGAAGAGCGGACGGGGGCGGGCTATGCTCCACCGTTACAGGTGAACTATGCCCGTCCTGACTCTGCAATCCATATTGGTTTGGGCCATCGGCCCAATTCTGCAGTTGTTGTGTGCCTATCTGATTTTCCGCCGTAACCTGCTGAAACAATTTCGTTTCTTTGTCTCCTACCTGGTTTTTCTCACGCTTCAAAACGTAGTGTTGCTGGTGTGTTACGCGGAACATTTGGCGTGGACCTACTACGTGCTCTACTGGGTAGGGACTGCGCTGGCAGACATGTTCGGCATTGTGGTGCTGTACGAGATCTTCTGTGCTGTCTTTAAACCCTTCGCCGGACTCCAGGATCTCGCGAAAGTGATGTTTCGCTGGGCCGCCGCCGCAATTGTTCTCATCGTGTTGCTGGTTTACATCACCTCTCCCTCAGTGAGCGCAATGAAGTGGCCCAACCTCTTCTCTGCTGCAGTACTTGGATTTGAGCGCGTCGTGCGCATTATGCAATGTGCTCTGCTGCTTTTCTTGTTCATTGGTTCAGAGCATCTAGGCGTATCGCCGCGAAATCGCGTCTTCGGCTTTGCTTTGGGATTTGGTGTGGATGCGTTCTTTCAGCTTCTGGTCCTGAGCGCTCTCGTCAGTTCCCACATGAGCAAATATCCGGTGCTTGCGCAGCTCTCGCCGATTATCTATGCCGCTACTCTGCTCATCTGGAGCGGTTATCTGTTGCAGCCGGAGCCCGCGCGCGAAGCGCTGCACATTCCGGTTACCTCGCCGTTACTGCGTTGGAATGAAGTGGCGCTCAGCCTGGGACACTCCGGAGGTCAAGTGGCGCTAATGGAACCGGAACCGTTCATGCCCTCCGTGGAACGCATGGTTGAACAGGTGATGAAGAAGGAAATGATCGAGCGTCGCCGGCAGCCTGCCGCGGTGGTGTAAAGGTCTTTGGTACGTAAGACCGGGCGATCCGCCCGGCTTTTTCTCGGCCAAACAAATCGGGCCGATCGGCCGACGCTCCGCAGTTACTCCGCTCGGAGTGCGTGTGTCGGTTCGGTACATGCAGCGCGGCGAGCAGGAATCAGCGCAGCAAGAACACCTACTGCGATTAGCAGCATAGTGACTCCCAAATAGGTCCAGACATCCAGCGGAGACACTCCGAAAAGGAAGCTGCGCAGCGACTGTTCCGTCGCGGCGGACGCTAGCAATCCGATTCCCAGCCCAAGGCCGATCAGTACCAGTCCGCGGCGCAGAATCATGTTGAGGATCGATGCGCGGTCCGCGCCCAAGGCCATGCGAATGCCGATTTCGCGACGACGCTGGCCGACAAACTGCGAAAGCACCCCATACAGTCCGGCCAGTACCATCACGACTGCTATGCCGGCGAAGGAGCCGATCAGATACAAACCCATTCGCTGGCTGAAGTCAGACTGATCGCGCGCATCGCTCATGGTGATGAATTCATCGAGTGCGAAGTCCGGATGCGATTCATGGAAAAGATTGCGAATCGCCGAGACGACCTCCACCGGCCCTTGGGTGCGCACGATGTAATTCGCTTCCGGCGCAACCAGAATGTTATAGAAAAAAGACGTAACCGGAATTTGCGGGTACGGGAAATCTATTTCGGGAATCGTCGATTGCGAAACATTGTCCTGCACTGAATCCGCCATCACACCAATGATGGTGTATGGCTGTTTCAGGTCCGTGTCCTTGCCGCCAATGATCACTTGCTGTCCGACGGCGTTCTGTCCAGGGAATATCCGCTTCGCGAAGGTTTCATTTACGGCGACCACTTTGGGAGAGGTGGCCGTATCTTCCTCATTAATAGCACGGCCGTGGAGTACAGGAGTCCTCATGACGCGAGCGTAGCCGGCGCTAATCGCGCGCAGGCGCGCATTGAGTTTCTCCAAGTCTGTTCTGCCCACAATTCGGAAACCGGAACCCATATCGATGGTTTCAAAAGGCATGGCGTTGGAAAATGCCGCATCCACAACGCCAGGAAGGTGCCGCAGTTTGTCGGCCATTGGCTGATAAACGCGCAGAGCCAGCGAACTATTTTGATCCTCCAGGTGCGACTTACCTGGATTGAAAAAGCCTCCGGTGCTTCCTGGCAGAGCGATGAATTTCGTGAGACTGTTCGCGTCAAAGCCGAGATAGAGATGCTGCAGTTTGTACAGGGTCCGAAACATCAGGCCGCCGGAAACCAGCAGCACTACGGACAGCGCTACCTCACCCGCGACCATTGCAGCGCTCAATCGTGAACGTCTGGGGCCGGCGCTGCTTCCCCGCGAAGCCTCCTGCAGCACACTCTGTGGATCGCTGCGCATCGCCACCACCGCGGGTGCAATCGACGAGAGTAACGTCACCACGATGGCAGTCGCCAACAGCATCAGAAAGACGCTGAGGCGAAGATGGATTTCATCTGCGCGCGGCACCAGATCGGGCGGAAGATGATGGACGGCGCTCAACATCAGGTCCGCGAGCGCGACTCCGACAGCAGCTCCAATGGCGCAGAGGACGGCCCCTTCAATCAGCATCTGCTTCAATAATTGACTCCGGCTTGCGCCCAACGCGGTCCGTACGGCAAGTTCCTGGCTGCGGGCCAGACAACGCGCTAGTTGCAAATTCGCAACATTCGCACACGCAATGAGAAGCACCAGGATCAGCGCTGCAGTCAATGCCAGGAAAACCGGTTTGACTTGACGGGTAACAACATCCCGAAACGGAACCAGATGAAAGTTCAAATCGCTAGCATGCTCTGGGTCTTGTGCGGCGATACCGCGCGCGATCGACGACAATTCGGCTTGCGCTGCGTTGAGGCTCACGCCGGGACGCAAGCTCCCCAGCAAGTAGAGGAAATTGGAATTGCGTTCTTTCTCCGCCTCCGGATCCGGCTGGTAAGGAATCCACACGCCCGAGGAGGCATCACTGCCGGAAAAATTCAGTCCCGCAGGCAGGACCCCGACCACGGTATATGGCTCATCTCCAATGTGCACCTCCTGTCCCAACACATGCGGATCGGCGGCGAAGTGCTCGCGCCAAAAGTTCGACGTAAGCAAAATGACATGAGCGGCGCCTGGCTGATTGTCGCTGGGAAGAAAAGCCCGACCTAATGCTGGGCGAACGCCGAGTACTTCGAACAGACTGGCAGTCGTTTTCACCGAGACTGCCGGCTGGCTGCTCTGCGATGTCCGTACGACGCCAAAATCGATGGTGTAAGCGGCCACTGCTGAGAGTTGGCGCGCCTGTTCGCGGATGTCGCGATAATTTGGCCAGGAGGTACTGCTGACCGCGCTTGTCGTTGCAGCGCCAGTCGTGATCGCTACCACCCGGTCAGCGTTGCGGAATGGCAATGGCCGCAACATGACACTGTCGATCACCGTGAACATAGCGGTGTTCGCTCCGATGCCGAGGGCCAACGTGATAATGGCCAAAGTTGCGAAGCCGGGGTTCTTCTGAAGCTGCCGAAGCGCGAAGCGAATGTTATCTATCACCGAGGAGTCTCCTCCAGTACTGTCGCACTTGGTGTGCCATTCTATGTTATTGGTTCACCAGCAGTTACTCCATCCGACGCCTGGACTCTGTTCAATCCCGAACACCGGCTTTCAAACCCGGACAGACACTCCGTTTTATTGCGGAGACACTCTGGATTCTTGCGAGAATTCAAACAGGAGGAATTGATGACAACTCAGAACCCGACTACATCCGGCAATCGTCAAAACCAGAGACTCCACTTCCGCTGTTCCGATGTAGGTCCTAAGAGCTGCGATTGGCAAACCAGCGGCAGCTCGGAAGATGAAATCCTCTCCAAGGCCGAGCAGCATGGACGCCAGGCCCACAACTTGAACATCGATGACAACACTCGCAGGCAGGTGAGAAACGCAATTCAGCGAGAGGCCGCGTAGGCAAATTCGATTTGGCAACCCCGCTGACTTGCACTCCATCCAAACGTATCGAGAGCAGCAGAAGTAGAGGGCCACAGCGGCTCTTGAGATTACCCCGCCGAAAGGCGGGGTTTTTGTTGTGCGGGAACGTCTATACCACCTTCGTGGGATAGCAACTCTGGAAAGGAGACCGCTAGGATTCCCTCAGGCAAGACTTACTGGACACTTCTTGACGGTCCCGAGTTGATCCTCCGGGGCCGTTTCTTTTTGTTGCGCTCTATGGCTCAGCAGCCGGTTGCGGCTGAGCGCGGTGGCCGTCCTCATTAGCCGACAGACCGAAGAATCTACGCTCTTCAGAATTCATTTCTCGCCGGTGGGTAAGACGAAAAACGGTCTCAATCGCCGCCTGAAATTTCCGCAAATCCTTGCCGGATCGAGCGATCGCTTGCCGCTTCGAATTGTGCTGTGTCGAGTCTCGTTTCACTGATCTGTAATCCCAAAAAACTTGCGGTCTTCCGCCGTCATCTCTCCGCCATGTGTCTCGCGAAACACAAGTTTCATGGTCTCCACCACCGCAGGCGGAAGTGAGTTGGGACCATCCTCCACGGTTCCGGAGGTTGCGTTCTGATCCAGTTCCGTCGGTTGTGAATTCATGGATTTGTTTCTCTTCTGTCGGGATATCCAAAGGGCGTGAGTATTGGATGACGGGAGACGGCCGGATTGTTGTCAGGTCTAAACCTCTAAGCTTCTAAGCTGCTGAGAGAGAGGAATCTGCGAGTCTCTCAGCTTGGAAGCTAAGGAGCTTAGCAGCTTGCTAGCGTCGCACAGCGAGGATGACTCCCAGAACCACTGCGGCAATCGAAGCCGCCGCGGAGATGACCGCGGCAATCATGATCGCCCGCTGACGTTCCGCTATGCGCGCCAGCTCTTGCTGGCCTGCGATGGCTTGTTCATTGAGAACTTTGAGCCGCTGCTGGATCGCTTCAAAACTCGACTTCAACTCCATGAGATCGCGGCGCTGATCGCGCAGCATCTCGGCAGTGGATTGTTGAAACTCCTGCGCGGCGGAATCCTGGCCGGGCGCTGCCCGCCGGGCCGCATACAGCTCCATCAGCGGCAATAGTTTGCGCGCATAACCCAGAAGCTCGGCAAGGAGTTGCAGCAGGTTCATCAGGCGGTGAGGGGCCTTCCCAAATTGGAATTCTGCCCCAGAGCGTGGAGCACGGTACGATGCATTTCGTTGGCTGGCGCCGGCTTGCCCGTCCAAATCTCGAACTGGCGCGCACCCTGATGCACGAACATCTCCGAACCCAGGATCACCTGGATGCCTTTGGCCCGCGCCATCTTCACCAGTTTGGTTTCCGCGGGAGTGTAGATCATCTCGAAAACATATTTGGCGCGCAGCTCCGGTTCCTCCAGCGGCGATTGCGGACGCGAGGCGCTCATGCCCACCGGAGTGGCATTCACGATGACATCGAAGTCCAGCTTCCTCAACTGTGAATGTGACACATAGTGCCCATGCGCCTGGCGCGCCAGTTTTTGCCCTTTCTCCGCGGTGCGATTCATCACCCAGACCTCGGCCCCGCGATCGCGCAATCCGAACACTGCCGCGCGCGCGGCGCCGCCGGCCCCAATGACCAGAATTCTGGATCCGGCGAGATTCAGCCGCTGCTCCAAAGGACGCACCACGCCGGCTACATCGGTGTTGAAGCCATAGAGCTTGCCTTCCTGCGAGCGGATCAGGGTGTTGCAGGCGCCGATCTTCTCGGTAAGGGCATCGGTCTTGTCCAAATGCTCAACGATTGCCTGCTTGAGCGGCATGGTAATGCTGAGTCCCTGAATGGGAATTTCGCGCACGCATTTCAGCAAGTCAGAAGCGTCAGCCGTCTGCAGCGCCAGATACACCGCATTGATGTTCTCGCGCCGGAACGCGGTATTCATCATCTGCGGAGACAGCGAATGGCCGACCGGATCGCCGGCAACGCCGTAGATCTTGGTTGCGGCATCGACCATGTCGATGCGATACACGTCGCGAAGCACGCGAGCGGTAATCTGGCCTGGGGCAGTCTCCTCGCCGGACTGAGCGGCGGCGAAGGTGAAGGCGCTGCCCGCACGGACGCCGATCACACGGCTGATGACGCCCTGTTCTCCCATGCACACTCCCACAGTGCTCACGATATCGCTGCGTTGCTCCAGCAGGCGCATCATTTTCACGTTGTCAGAAAGGGTACGGGCGGTCGACACAATTTTGATGTAGTCGGGAGAGAACTCGCGCATTTGCTCCCAAGTCTCTTCCAGTTTTCTGGTTCCGCGATAGTCGTGAGACGAGATGACTAGGCTGCAGCTCCGGCGCAGCCTATCCATATCCTTTGCTTTCAATGACTTCGCTGTTTCTACCTCGATATCGACGAGCTGGCAGCCAGCGGCGGCGGCCTTTAGCAGTATGTCAACCTGAGAAGTCGGCGTACCCCGGAATTTGCCTCCATTAGGTGCCCGCCGGCAGGTCGCTATCAGAACGATATCTCGATGAAAGGCGGTAAATTGCTTCAGCTTGGGAAATAGCAGAGCAGGTCGGGGCAAGTAGTCTAAACGCAGCTCCAGCAACGAGTTGTCGTGCGCGGCCACTTCAATTTTCTGCATTAGGTCGGCCGGATTGGCGGCAAACAGCGCAATGCAGATTCGAGGCAATCGGCTCCTCAGATGATGCAGCGCATAGTTGGACACTTCAAAATTCATGAACTTACACCGGACGGGCATCTTAATGGTGCACAACACTAGATGCAACTAGCAAAGCAAGGATTTAGCGCAAAACGTCAGTTGGCCGGTGTATTCATCTGGTTACTTCGCGGCCCAGGCACACTCGGGTATGCTCTGCTAGATTGACCGAATTCCGTGAGAACAGCGCTCTCCAGATCTCGTAGGACACTCCCTAAAGTGCTCTTTTCCTGAGACTTGGCATCGCTGAAGCTGGAGGAATATGAGAACGCTTATCGCCGTCACGATCTTCGCGGCGGCCACTGCTTTCGCGCAGGAACAGCCGCCAGCCTCGGGAACCGCTGCCCCATCATCGCAGCCACAACAGCAGCAAGCGGCGCCGGCACAGCAGCCGCAAACTGCTCCGCAGCAACCGGCTGCGACGAATCTGGTCGAAGAAGCCAATGCTCCGACACTTTCAGAGATCTACTGCTCGGGATTCGTCTCCAAAAAATCCGTTTCGCCTTCCGGGACAATCGTCGGGGGAGACCTGTCGCCGGAGACTACCGCCTATCACGAAGGCAACTACATTTATTTGCGCGGCAATGACGTGAAGGAAGGTCAGGAATACCTGCTGCTCCGGCATATGCAGGATCCAAACCGTTACGAGTCGTTTAAAGGACAGGAAAAAGCCGTAGCGGCACTGGGAGAGATGTATCAGGACCTGGGTCGCGCGAAAGTCCAGTACATCCGTAACAAGGTCGGAGTGGCCATGATCGAGATGGCCTGCGCGCCGGCATTGCCTGGGGACATCGCAGTTCCATACTCCGAGCGTCCGCGGCCGGAATTCCGCCGCGTTGCTTATAATGAATTCGCTACACCCAGCGGCAAGACGGCCGGACGCATCATCGAAGCGAAGGACCTCGACACCTTCATCGGCCTGCATCGCATCGTTTATCTCAACGTCGGCGAGCAGCAGGGCGTAAAGCCGGGCGATTATTTCCGCATAACCCGCAATTACCAGTCGATACTCGACAGTCCTTCTGAGTCGCTACCCCTCTATGCTCCCGCGGCCGACGACACGCAAAAAGATGTGCCCAAGTACAACTTCAAGAAAATTGCGGGCGAACTGCCGATCCGGACCGTGGGCCATCTGATGATTCTGAGTGTGACGCCCACTACAGCGACGGGACTAACTACGTATGTGAACGAAGATGTTCATCTGGGTGACGGAGTGGAGATGATCGACGTCGCGGCGGAAGCGCCGGAGACTGCGCCTTCTGCCGCAGCAGCCGCCCCGGCGGCGCCGCCTCAGCCCCCGACAATCCAGTGTTCAGCCAGCCGCAACCCGATCCAGGTCGGCGAGACTACCAGCATCAGTTGCAATGCGATGGCGGAAGAGGGACATAACGCAACCATCAGCTTCCAAACCAGCTCCGGCCAGATTGCGCCGCATGACAATCGCGCAACTCTCACCGGGACAGCCGCCGGACCGGTCACCGTCACCGCGTCGGTTGTGGATGATCGCAACCTCGCGGCTCACACTTCCGTGAATGTTGACGTACAGGCGCCAGCCCCGCCACCCCAAGCCGCGACGCTGAACGAGCTGATCTTCAAGCAAAACAGCCCCTATGTTGATAATCGCGCCAAAGCCGCGCTGGACGACGATGCATTGCGGCTGGAGCGCGATCCTAATTCGACTCTCATGCTCGAAGGCTCGGTGAATCCATCGGAAAAGGATTCCCTGGCGGAAGCTCGCGCTGACAATGCCAAAACCTACCTGACCAGCAACAAGGGAATTGACGCCACCCGAGTCCAGACCCGCGCCGCGCAGCAGAAAACCGGCTCCAAGGTGAATGTCGTCCTTGTGCCTGCCGGCGCATCTGCCCAGCAGTAAGCCAGAAAATTCCCCTGCGTCCGCCAATAACAGGGAATTTTGCAGGGAATTTCGGGAATTGAACTTCTCTGTTACATAGTTTGGCCGGAAATCCGCGAAGTCCATTTTCGAGCAGGGAATTAGCAGGGAATTCCGCAAATCCGCTGTAATCTCCAGAGAACACTGGAGTTAGCCTCACTTGCAAGCGGATTCGAGAATTAGCAGGGAATTTGCAGGGAATTTTTCCGCACATGCCATTCAGTTATCACCACGGGAGCGGCTTGCCGTCGCGGAAGAAGCCGCCGGTCGGGCCATGGTCGGGCAGGGTTGCAGCCCAAATGATTCCCGAGGCGCCATCGTTCACTGAACGAGGAGCGCCGGCACCGCCCATATCCGTCGCGACCCATCCAGGGCACACGGCGTTTACAAGGATGTGAGCGTGGCGCAGTTCCCCGGCGAGAGTGCGCGTCAATGCATTTAGGGCAGCCTTGGTGACCTGATATGCAGGCGGACCAGCGCCCATATGCGCCAGCGATCCGGATTCCGATGAGACGTTGACGATCCGCGCGGCTTTGCTCTTGCGCAGCAGCGGGAGGAATGCCTGACACACTCGCCACGGTCCCAACAGGTTCGTCCTGATCGTCTCCGCAACCGTGCCGTCGATGTCGGCGTTCGCAGCCGTTTCCCAAGTGTCATAATTAATACCGGCATTATTGACGAGCACGTCGAGATGGCCGTACCTGGTCGCGACCTCGTTTGCGGCTTTCCTGATGCTGTCTTGATCGGCAACATCCAACGCGATGGGCTCGAGTTGTCCGATACTGGCCAGACGGTTCGCTGCTGTTTGCGCTTTTTCAGCATCACGTGCAGTAAGCAAAACGGCGAAGCCCCGGGTCGCAAGTTGACGGCAGACTTCGAATCCAATGCCACGATTGGCGCCTGTCACGAGCGCCACGCGTACCAACCTGTCTGACGAACGGCGAGGCTGGGTCATTCGGAATCGGGTTTTTCGAAGAGCTCTTTTGCGAGCATGACGGCGGTGATTGCATTTGGCCAACCGGAGTAGAACGCGAGATGAGTGATAGCCTCAATCAACTCCGCCTGCTTGACTCCGTTCTCCACGGCTTTCCCGAGATGAAAGCGCAAT
The DNA here is from genome assembly GCA_025980765.1 of Terriglobales bacterium. Lineage (GTDB taxonomy): Bacteria > Acidobacteriota > Terriglobia > Terriglobales > Acidobacteriaceae > Gp1-AA112. The sequence goes on along the minus strand of JAICXB010000001.1, from coordinate 193,081 downwards.
TGGTCAGGGCGATTTAACGCGATGAGTGCCGCGACTGTGATAAGGCTGCGATCGCGCTTAGATAATTCCTTGCGCTCCCAGACATCGTCGAACAGCACCCGATCAGTAAGTTCAACCAGCTTTGGAGAGAAGTCACCAATCAGCTTCTTGGCTCCATCGGATGGCTTTGGCATTTCTGGTACTCCTTGCATTAAAGGTCAATGATGATTCCTTTCCTTCTCGTTTCGTTCTCAGCGGCCGACTAGCTTCTGAAGCTCTTCGGGGTAGCGGGCGCCTTTCACCGGAATCTTCGAGGTTGTCATTTCCAGCCGACGGAGATCATCAGGAGAGAGGTGCACCTGGACAGCTCCAATGTTTTCCTCCAATCGATGCACTTTCGTCGTTCCCGGAATGGGCACGATCCAAGGCTTCTTAGCTAGTAGCCACGCCAGTGCAATCTGGGCTGGTGTCGCATTCTTCTCCTTGGCGAATTCGTCGATCAGATCAACTACCGCTTGATTTGCGTCACGATTTTCCGGCGAGAAGCGAGGGACTATATTCCGGAAATCGTCCTTGTCGAACTGCGTATCCTTCTTTATGGCTCCCGTGAGAAAGCCCCTGCCAAGCGGGCTATATGGCACAAATCCGATGCCGAGCTCATCTACAGTCGGGATGATGTTTCGCTCCGGCTCTCGCCACCAAAGTGAGTATTCGCTCTGCAGAGCCGTGACTGGCTGCACTTTGTGGGCTCGCCGAATCGTCTCGGCGCCTGCCTCCGACAATCCAAAATGCTTCACCTTGCCTTCGTGGATTAGGTCCTTGACAGCTCCAGCAACATCTTCAATGGGAACCCTCTCGTCAACTCGATGCTGATAGAACAGGTCGATGACATCGGTCTTGAGACGCTTCAGCGAGGCTTCAGCCACCGGCTTGACGTGTTCGGGACGGCTGTCCAGCCCAGCTTGCTTGCCGTTTTCGATGTGGAATCCGAATTTCGTCGCAATCACTACATCTTTTCGAAATGGCGCAAGCGCTTCGCCGACGAGTTCTTCGTTCGTGAATGGCCCGTAGACTTCAGCGGTATCGAAGAACGTTATGCCGCGTTCGACTGCAGCGCGAATCAGTGCGATTCCAGTTTTCTTGTCCACCGGTCGGCCGTAGCTCTGGCTCAGGCCCATGCATCCGAGTCCGATGGCGGAGACTTCCAAGTTGCTTTTCCCTAGTTTGCGTTTTTGCATTATTGGTTCCTTTCCTGGACATTCACTATCCCTTGTGACATGGGCCCGGAACGAAGAACCACGCCGAGGCCGAAAGTGACAATTTATGCTGCTCGGTCTATGAGCTTCATCTGCTTTTCGGAAGGGTCGCTTTCTGGCTAAAGCCTGATTCCAGTGCCCGCCTGTGGACGCGGTGATCATCCAAATCATGGCGGCGGCTTCGAGGTAAGTGCAAGCCGAATGCCGCCAACGCCAGTCCGAGTCAATTTAATCGGGAGTACAAAGCTTTTTCGGAGACCCGCCAATGCGAAACATCAAGACTCGCCATCTAGCGAACTCAGCTACAACTGCGTAATGCAAGGCGCGTCGGTCCTTCCCTTTGGGTCCTATGCCGCCTTCTCGTCGGAGTGCTTCTCGTTCTTCCCCTTTTGCGAGCGCACCACTTCTTCTCCGGGGCGGGTACCCCAATCGACGGAAGCGTCGGGCCGCACGGGCTCATCGGGAGCGCCGGGCGGAGTGGACTTGGCTCGTGGTTCGCCGTCGGGATGCAGATCGTCGCTGGGAAGTCCGTACGGGATGTCGGGATCAACGCCTTCCTGAATGAAGCGGTTCTGTTCGGATTTTCGTTCATGTGCCATAGCTATCGAGATGGTGGCGCTGGGAACGAGGTTGCAGCGCAAAATCTTAAGGGGACAGGCTCCTGACATGTGCTATTTTCTTTCGCGCCGGGCGGAAACACTGACGTAGTTCAGGCAATCCCCTGTTCTCCTTCCTTTTTCTCTCCTTGTCCGTTTCCGTCATAATCTATGGTGTTCCTAGGAAAAGCCAATGCCAACCCTATACGTTGAAAACGTTCCAACTGATCTCTATGAAGCTTTGCGTAACCGGGCCCGGCTCCGCCATCGTTCCATCGCCGCAGAGATTTTGGCCATGCTCGACGAGAATATCCCTACCGCAAAAGAGCTGAAGGCGCGCAGAGATTTCTTCCGCACCGCGCAACGGATGCGCGCTAAGAAAGCTGCGAAAAGCCCTGTATTGCCAACGGAAGACCTTCAACGGCAGGATCGAAACCGGTGAGTGTCCCGGTGCTCGATGCCAGCGTTGCCGCCAAGTGGGTTCTTCCCGCCAAAGGCGAAACCCTGGTTGACGAAGCCCGCAAACTGCTGGAACGATATGTGAACGGAGAGATTCGTTTTGTTGTGCCCGATCTGTTCTGGGCGGAAACAGCGAATATTTTCTGGAAAGCGAGTCGCCAGGGACGATGTACGTGGCCTGACGCCCCGGCAGCCCTCGCCTCTTTGGAGCAACGGAATTTTCCCACCGTCTCGTCGCGCGCCTTGCTCGCGAGTGCCTACGACCTCGCAACAGCTTTCGATTGCACGGTGTATGACAGCCTGTATGTGGCGCTTGCGATTGAGTCGAAGGCGAATTTGGTAACTGCCGACCAGCGCCTGGCGAATGCTCTTTCCCGAGATTGCCCGGTGCGATGGTTGGGAGCGGCCATCTAGCCATCGCGCATCCACGCTGGTCTCGTTTTTACTTGCTTCCGTTCCCCAGGGCTAGATCGATGAGCGTCTTCTGCTCCATTTCGTGGGCTTTACCTGAGCCGGTGGCAGGGCTGGAGCTGGCGGAGCGTTTCACGCTCAGCACCGGGCGTCCGCCGGAGAGCTGTTTAAGCCGCGGCTTGGCATACCACTGCGCGCCCATGTTGGCGGGTTCTTCCTGCACCCAGACTATTTCGGTCGCGTTGGGATAGCGGGCGATCTCAGCCGCCAGTTCCCTTTCGGGCCAGGGATAAAGCTGCTCGACAAAGATGATCGCGTTGTTGGTGTCCTTGCGTTTCCTGCGCTCGATGCGCAACTCGTGGCCGATCTTGCCGGTGCAGATCAGCAGGCGCTTCGGATTTTCGATTTCCGTTTCCGGAAGCACGTTCAGGAAGTGCGGACGGCTGAAGTCCTGAATCGGGGAGTTGGCGTCAGGATGGCGCAGCATGCTCTTGGGCGTAAACACCACCAGAGGCTTGCGCCACGGGCGCATGGCCTGCCGGCGCAGCAGATGGAAATACTGCGCCGCAGTCGAGGGCTGGCAAATCTGCATGTTGTCACGCGCGGTGAGCTGCAGATATCGCTCGATGCGGGCGCTCGAATGCTCCGGGCCCTGGCCTTCGTAGCCATGCGGCAGCAGCAGCACCACCCCGGAGAGCAGTCCCCATTTGTCTTCGCCGGAAGAGATGAACTGGTCGATCACGATCTGGGCGCCATTGGCGAAGTCTCCGAACTGCGCTTCCCACAGCACCAGGGCCTCGGGAAAATCGCGGGCAAAACCGTATTCGAAGCCCAGCACCGCAGCTTCAGAAAGAATCGAGTTGTAGACCGCAAATTTCGCTTGCTGCGGCGCCAGGTGGTTCAGCGGAACGTACTCGGACTCGTTCTCGATGTCGATGAGCACGCTGTGGCGCTGGTTGAAGGTGCCGCGCTGCGAATCTTGCCCACTAAGCCGCACCGGCGTCTTTTGCAGCAGGACTGAGCCGAATGCCACGGCCTCTGCCATTCCGTAATCGAAAGGGCGCTTGCCCTGTCCCATTTCGGCACGCTGTTCCAGAAGCTTCTTGATCTTGGGATGGATGTGGAAGCCTGCGGGATACGAGGCCAGCTTCTCGCTGATGTGCGCTATTTCCGATTGTGGAAGGCCGGTTTCTACCTCATATTCCGGCAGCAGCAATCCACCTTTGTAATGGTCCCAATAGCTGGGGAGCTGCGCCAGGACCGGCATCTTCTCCAGTTTGGTTGCGGTTTTCTGCGCTTCGTTCAGCTCAGCAGTAAGTTCTTTCACCCGTGCCGCGGGATCGACGCCGATTTGTTCGGCGTAAATGCGATAGAGCGGCGGGTGATCTTTGATTTTTGCGTAGCGCAAGGGCTGCGTGATCGTGGGATCATCGATTTCGCTGTGCCCGTGGCGGCGATATCCGATCAGATCAATAACGACGTCGCTGTGGAAGGTGTAGCGGTAGTCCACCGCGAGATCGGCGATGCGCACCACCGCGTCAGGATCTTCCGAATTCACGTGGAAGATCGGCACCGGCAGACGCTTGGCCAAATCGGAAGAAAAACGCGACGAGTTCGTCTCCGAGGGATCAGTGGTAAAGCCAATCATGTTGTTGACGATGATGTGAATACCGCCGCCAACCGAGTATCCGTGGATGCCGGCGAGGTTCATGGTCTCCGCCCACACGCCCTGGCCGGCAAAGGCGGCGTCACCGTGAATGACGATGGGCAGAACTTTGTCCTGTCCGTTTTCGCCGAAGCGTTCCTGCTTGGCGCGCACGCGCCCCATCGCTACCGGATCGACCGCTTCGAGGTGGCTGGGATTCGAGACCAGATGCAGGTTGACGGTCTTTCCTTCGCGCCCGTGCCAGACACCAGTCGCGCCGACGTGATACTTCACGTCTCCGCCACCCAGGGTGCTGCGCGGATCGACATCTTCAAACTTGGCAAACATCTCTGACGCTGGGCGGCCAACGATGTTCACCATCACGCTCAGGCGTCCGCGATGGCTCATGGCCAGCACCGCCTGCACCGCGCCGTCATCGGCGGCCTCGGTGAGCACTTCATCCAGACAGGGGATGAGCGCAGTGACACCTTCAAGCGAAAATCTCTTGGTTCCCAAATAGCGGGATTGAATCACTTGCTCGAAGAGATCGGCGCGGGTGAGCAGCTCCAGAATTCGCTCCTGATCGGCTTTGGGAGCAGGGGTTTCCAGGCGCTGCTGGATCCACTCCCGTCGTTCCGCATCGGGAATGTGCATGAACTCGGCAGCGACGGTGCCGCAGTAATACCGGCGGGCTTCATCCGCAATCTTGCCCGAAATGGCAAGCTCCGGCAATTGCTGCGGAGTCAAATACTGTCCGAGAGGATCGAGTTGCGCCTGCAAATATCCCCATCGGCGGAATAGATCGAAGATCCGCTCGCGTTCCTGGGGACTGGCCGGGGGAGTTCGCCGAAGTTCCGGGGTAGTGGTCGCCATGTCACCTGTATCTAAAGTCATTTATCACCACGGAGGCACGGAGGACACGGAGGAGAATTTTGTAATTGTGTAATTTCGTAATCGGGTAATTTGGAAAAGCTGTTTTGCCCAGCAGCGAGATTAGCCCATTCCCACTTAAAAAGATTTCTCCGTGTCCTCCGTGTCTCCGTGGTGATAAAGATGTGTCATGCCCGCGCGGGATCGATTTTTTCCGGATCGATTTCCAGCTCCTTCATTGCCTTTTGTGCTTTCCTGGCGTCGAATTTGCCTTCCCGCACTAATTTAGACAATCCGGCCGCGGCAATCGATTCGGCATTCACCTCAAAATGCTTGCGCAGGAATTCGCGATTGTCGCTGCGTCCGAAACCGTCCGTTCCCAGGCTGACTAATCGCGTCAGGAGCCAGGGCGCGAGCTGATCGGGAACGGCCTTCATATAGTCCGTCGCAGCAATGATCGGGCCTTCCGCGCCTTCGAGAGCAGTGATGATGTACGGCTTTTTCTCCGCTTCTGTCGGGTGCAATCGGTTCCAACGTTCGATTTCGAGGGCTTCGCGGCGAAGTTCGGTGTAGCTGGTGACGCTCCAGACGTCGGCCGCAACCTTGTATTTGTCGGCAAGAATCGATTGCGCGCGCAGCGCCTCGTTCAAAATTGGGCCACTGCCGAACAATTGCAGTGCGGCTTTACCATTGGCCGCGGGCTTGAATTTATAGATCCCGCGCAGAATTCCCTGCTCGCTGCCCTGCGGCATCTCCGGCATCGCGTAGTCGTCGTTATACATGGTGATGTAGTAGAAGCGGTCTTCCCCCTTCTCATACATGCGGCGGATGCCGTCCTGCACGATTACCGCGATCTCGTAGACGTAGGCTGGGTCATAGGAGCAGCATGTGGGATAGACGCTTGAAAGAACCAGGGTGTGACCGTCACAATGCTGCAAGCCTTCGCCAGAGAGCGTGGTCCGGCCGGCGGTGCCGCCCATAAGGAAGCCTTTGCCGCGCGCATCGCCGAATGCCCAGATCAAATCTCCTACGCGCTGAAAACCGAACATCGAGTAATAGCTGTAGAAGGGAACCGTGGGAACACGGTAATTGGAATACGAGGTGCCCGCCGCGGTCAGTGAAGCCATTGAGCCGGCCTCGGTAATGCCTTCCTCTAGGATCTGTCCATCACGGGCTTCGCGGTAATAGAGCAGCATCTCCTGATCGTGCGGAGTGTAGAGCTGGCCCTGACTGGCGTAGATTCCCACCTGCCGGATGATCGATTCCATGCCAAACGTGCGCGCCTCATCGGGCACGATGGGCACGACCAGCTTTCCTATTTTGGGATCTTTCATCAGCTGCCGCAGCATGCTTACGAAGCCCATAGTGGTCGAGACTTCCCGGCCACGCGATCCGGCCAGCGATTCCTGAAAGAACTCCAGCTTGGGGGCGATGAAGTCTAGCTTCGGCGACTCGCGATGCGGAAGGTATCCGCCGAGTTCTTTGCGGCGCTCGCTCAAGTAGGCGAGTTCCGGGCTGTCTTTCGCCGGCAGAAAAGGCAAACCGTCTTTCGCTGCCGATTCAGGAATGTGGATATCGAAGCGCTTCACGAATGCGGCGAGCGCGTCTTCGGTGAGCTTTTTCTCCTGATGGGTGGCGTTGCGCGCCTGCGCTGTGGCCAGGCCATAGCCCTTCACGGTTTTGGCGAGAATTACCGTCGGCGCGCCGCGATGCTCGATCGCCCGCTGATAAGCGTTGTACACCTTCGCCGGATCGTGCCCGCCGCGATGCAGGTGCGCGAGTTGCTCGTCAGTCATACCCGAGACCATCTCCGCCAGCTCAGGATATTTGCCGAAGAACTCTTTGCGGACGTAGGCTCCGCCCTTGGCTTTGCAATTCTGATATTCGCCGTCAACGCATTCTTCCATGCGCTTGAGCAGCAGGCCGGAGTGGTCCTGCGCCAGCAGAGAATCCCAGTCGCTGCCCCAGATGACCTTGATCACGTTCCAGCCCGCGCCGCGGAAGACACCTTCGAGTTCGTTGATGATCTTTCCATTTCCCCGCACCGGCCCATCCAGCCGCTGCAGGTTGCAGTTGACGACAAAGATGAGGTTGTCGAGCTTTTCGCGCGAGGCGACGGTGAGTGCACCCAGAGTCTCCACCTCATCGGTCTCGCCGTCTCCAACGAAAGCCCAAACCTTGCGCGGGCTCTCCGGCAGAAGCCCGCGATGCTCCAGATAACGCATGAAGCGGGCCTGATAAATGGCGTTGATGGGCCCGATGCCCATAGAGACGGTGGGGAATCTCCAGAAGTCGGGCATTAGCCAGGGATGCGGATAGGAACTTAGCGACGGCTTGCCGCGTGTCTCATGGCGAAAATTGAGAAGCTGCTCTTCGCTCAGACGTCCTTCAAGAAATGCGCGCGCGTAGACGCCAGGTGAGGCGTGTCCCTGGAAATAGATCAGGTCGCCGGGCTGGTCGCCGTAGGTGGCGTGAAAGAAATGATTGAAACCGACTTCGAGCAGAGTCGCCAGTGATGAGTAGGTCGAGATGTGTCCACCGATGCCGGCATCCAGCTTGTTCTGGTGATGCACCATGGCCATCGCGTTCCAGCGGATCACGGCTTCCAGCCGCCGCTCCATGGCGCGATCGCCGGGGTAGGGGAGCTCTTCCTCAACTGGAATGGTGTTGATGTAAGGCGTGTGCAGTTGCGCTGGAGTTTCAACCCCCATCTCCTGCGCGCGCTGGGATAACGCAGTCAGCAGCTCAGCAGCCCGAGTGCTGCCCTCCTGATCCACGATCTCGTCAAAGGCCTCAAGCCACTCGGAAACCTCGTCCGACTCGGCCCGCAGCGGCTCCACGGGCACCAGAGTTTTCGCATTCATATTTCAATCATAAATGGCGGGAGCGCAATGCCCAAGCTCAACCCGGGCTATGACTCAGTACCATCCGCGGTTAGCGGATGGGTTCTGGAAAGGCGCCGCATAGACCTCATGTGCCGCTGGTATCATGACAGCATCGGATCAGTGAGTTTGGCGATGAACATCTATCTAACCCCGCAACAGCAAGAGATCATTCAGCAGCAGTTGAAGTCCGGCCGGTTCCACTCTGTCGAGGAAGTAATTAGTGAAGCTCTGCAAAGTTTGCGTGAGCAGTCGGGCACCATTCAACCTAGTGCACGAGCTCAAGCTGTGCGCGAAATGCTGGACTTCGTCGAAAAAAATCGGGTTCGGCTCGAAGGAATTTCTGTTAAGGAATTGATTCATGAGGGCCACAGCATTTGAGCGACCTGGTGCTCGATGCCTCTCTGGCTTTGCGATGGTTTCTTGAGGATGAGGCGAATAGGGAATATGGCTTGGCTGTCCTGTCCAGCCTTTCTGCTAATCGCGCTCTGGTTCCCGTTCTGTGGTTTTATGAAGTTGGCAACGGGCTTCTGATGGGCTTTCGCCGGAAGCGCATTGCTCTCGATCAAATCGAGACCTTTCTAACCCGATTGAAAGCTCTTCCCATTGAAGCGCCTCAACAATCCTATGATGACATTCTTCGCTTGCCGAGCATCGCACAGAGATATGGCCTGACCAACTACGATGCGGCATACCTTTCGCTTGCTCAACAGCTCGACCTCCCTCTGGCAACATGCGACAGCCGTCTTCGTCGAGCTGCCGAGTCGGCCGGAGTGAGGATTTTTTAGGCTTCAGTTCTGAACACCACCGCTCGATTGATTTGCCACGGGCACCATCATGATCCTCTGCAATCCTTGTTTTGCCAGACTCTCGTTAAAGGCCGGAACATCGGCCTTATACAGCTTGTCGAATTGGGACTCGGCAGTTTCGAGTTGACCGTGCAGCAGTTTGTAGACTTCGATTTCCGATTGCGTGGGCGCAAAATCGGCGCCGCCGGAAACGTCAGCGCCGCCACTTCCCACTTCTGCGCCCAGCCACACGAACTTGAGATAAAGCTCGAGGGGGCCACGGAATGACTTCAGGTCTCCTTCCGCTACTGTGCGCTGCAGGAGCTGATCTTCGATTGCCAAGGCTTTGCCGTCGAGCGCCTTGGTAGCATCCACCAGCGACTTATCGGCTTTGGCGGCGGCCAGCATCTTCTGCATGTCCTCCAATTGCCGGCGTGTCCACTCGATCTGGTTGATCATCTGCACCGACTGGTTGGCATCTTTGTAGATGGCGATCGCGAGTTTGCTTTCCGCTGTGGCATCGGCTTCGCTTGCGGGTGTGTTCGGGTCTTTAACCACGGTCAGCTTCTGCGTGAGCGTCTGTCCGTCGGCAGTGAGCTTCACCGTGTAAGTGCCGGGGGCGACCAGCGGGCCGAGGGTGGGCTCTCCGCTGGGCGAGCGCAGCGGACGGTCTGACTGGCTGCTGCCTACGCCGTAGTAGAAGACGCGCCGCGACTCTTTTCCCAGGAACCGTTTCTCTTCCCAGACATGGGGATTGCCGGCGGGAGTGGTTCGCAATGCCACGTCTGATACCGGCGGATAACGCAAATCCCAATATGCGCGATTGATTCCTGGCTTGTCCCCGCCCTTGATGGTGCGAATCACCGTGCCGTCTGCGCCTTCGACGCTGATTTCGACCTTTTTCGCCGCCTGTTTCAGGTAGTAATTGATGGAAGCGCCATAGGCCGGGTTCTCACCCACTGACTGGCCTTCCGGCGCCATCTCACGATGGAAAGTCTCGCGAAAACGATAGGCTTCCCGAATTGGGAAAAGATAAGCAGTCGAATTCTTGATCTGATCGGTGAACTGCTCGATCGGCGTGATGTCATCGAGAATCCAGAAGCCACGGCCATAGGTGCCGACCACCAGATCTTTGAAATGCTCCTGCACTGTAAGCCAGTGCACGGGAGCATGTGGCAAATTGTTCTGCAATGGCTGCCAGTGATCCCCATCGTCAAAGGAAACGTAGAGCGCGTTTTCCGTTCCGGCATAAAGCAGGCCCTTGCGTACAGGGTCTTCCTGAATGGAATCGGTGTAGCTGAGTGGCGATTTGGGAATACCGGTGACGATCAAGTTCCAGCTCTTGCCGTAATCGTTGGTGCGGTAGAGATATGGATCGCGAATGTTCACCTGATGTCCGTCCACAGCGATGTAACACGTTCCTGCATTGTGCTTTGATGGGACCACGGCATCGACGGTCATCTTCGGCGGCATGCCTTTGGGCGTTACGTTGCTCCAGTGCGCGCCGCCATCGCGCGTCACCTGCACCAGACCGTCGTTGGTGCCCGCCCATATCTGGCCTTTTTCGGCCGGAGACTCGGCAATCGAGAAGACCACGCCGGCATATTCGACGCTGAGATTATCCACGGTGAGCCCGCCGGAGTCTCCCATCATGCTCTTGTCGTTAAGTGTCAAATCGGGACTGATGGTTTGCCAGGTCTGCCCGCTATCGCTGGTTTTATGCACGAACTGGCTGCCGACATAGACGGTGTTGTGGTCGTGCGGAGAGATGGCGATGGGATACGTCCAGTTCATCCGCAGCTTCACCTGGCCGGCGTTCGCCCCCATGGTGCGGTCGGGCCACACGCTTACCGAGCGCGCGTGTCCGTCGCGCAGGTCGATGCGTTCGGTGACTCCGGCGTAGCAGCCGCCCCAAACGATATTGGGATCCACAGGATCGGGAGTGTTCCACCCGGTTTCGCAGCCGGCTGTTGTGGTCCAGTCGCTGGCATCGATCGAGTCGCCGCCGAGATTATTGCTTGGCCCGCGCTGCGACGGCCCATCCTGCATCTGGCCGTAGACATAGTAGGGAACGCGATTGTCGGTGGCAGCGTGATACATCTGCGCAATGGGCAGCCGGATGTATTGCCATTCTTTGCCGCGAACGGTTGTGAGCATCACGCCGAGATCGTTGCCGATCATCATGCGATTGGGATTCTGCGGGTCCGACCACATGTCGTGGTTGTCACCGCCCCAGCGCACCAGGTCGGCAGTCTCCCCGCCGTCGTAGGTCACGCCCATGCTGTTCGAGGGGAAATAGACTTCGTTTTCGTTGTCGGGCATCACCAGCATGCGGGTGTAGTAATGCGGGCGCTCATTCAGCAAGCGGCTGTTGTTTACCAGCTTCCAGTTTTCTCCGCCATCTTTGGAGCGCCAGAGCGAGCCGCGCTGTCCGGTCTCGATGAGCGCGTATACCCGGCTGGAGTCGTTGGGCGCAACCGCGACGGCGATTTTTCCCAACGGCGGATCCGGCAGGCCGTGGCCGGTGATGTGTTTCCAGGTGTCTCCGCCATCGTGGGTCACAAACACTCCGCTGCCCGGACCGCCGCTGTTGCGTCCCCATGTCTTGATCTCGATCTGCCAAGTTCCGGCAAAGATTGTGCCAGAATCTTTCGGGTCCATCGACATGTCGGAGACGCCGGTGTTCTCGTCCACAAATAACACCCGCTCCCATGTCTTGCCTCCATCTTTGGTGCGGTAGACACCACGTTCCGGCTGCGGCCCGTAACACGTACCTAGCGCGGCAACATAGACGATGTCAGGATTGTGCGGATCTATAAGGATGCGTCCGATGCGTCCGGTGGCATCGAGCCCCATGTGTTGCCAGCTCTTGCCCGCATCGCCGGATTTGTACACTCCATCGCCGATAGAAACATTGCTGCGGATGAAAGTCTCGCCGGTACCGACCCACACGACGCTGTGGTTCGAGGGCGCAATCGCGATTGAGCCGATCGACTGCGCCGGCTCCTTGTCGAAGATCGGATGCCAGTGAAATCCACCATCAACCGACTTCCAAACTCCTCCCGACGCCGCGCCTGCGTAATAAACATTCGGGTTCCCCGGCTCGCCCACCACGGCGTCTACGCGATTTCCCGGCGGTCCAATGTAGCGGTATTCGAGGTTCGCGAATGGCGACTCAGGCTGCGGAGGCTTCTCCGCAGGCGGCGCTGGCGTTTCTTTTTTGACGTCGGCGCGAGACTCTGAACCGGTGACAGACTTTGTGGCCGAAGGTTTCTGCTGGTTTCTTTGCTGAGCAGAAGCAGCAAGTGAAACCAGAACAAGAGCGAAAACAGAGAAGATTGCTGAAAGACGAGTGGTACCACAACAGCCAGGTTCTTGGGCCAAGCTGGCGCCTCCCGGATTTTTGATTGCGCTGAGGAATGCTCGCAAATAGTAACGCGAGAAGAGGAATCAGTCGATCAGTTCCGATGGAGTGTCGATCTCCGGTTCAGGAGGCGGTGAAAACCACGGCCCTGGTGCACTGGAAATTGGCGGCACGCTAGCTGGTGGAATATATGGGAGACATCAAGAAGGAGATCCATGGAGGAAGGGGCCTAGGACAAAAGTAGAGACGCAGCATGCTGCGTCTCTACAAAAAGCAACCGCGCAGTTAGCGTGGATATTGGGGGTTGTCCCAATCGCGGTCACGGTCGGTGTTGTTCCCATAGAAGCCCTGTCGATACCCCTGCTCGTATCCCTGACGATAGAGCTGCTTGTACTGGTTTTCATTTCCGAACGTTGAGGTATAGCCGCGGTTCGCGTCCTCGTATGAGTCGCCGTAGGTCGGACGGAAGCTGTGCTGGCTGTCACGATCGCTGCGTCCCGCGCTTAGTCCATCGCGATAGCCGTTGCGAGCAGCGATGTTGTTCATGTCGTAACCGTACCGCTGATAGTAGCCATTATCCCGGTCACGGTCATAGCTGTTGTTGTAATTGTGATCACGATCGCGGTCGCGGTCATTGTTGTAATCGCGGTCGCGATCTCGGCGATCCTGGTCAGTGTTGTACTGGCGATCGTTGTTGTATTGTCGATCGCGGTCCTGATCTGGATAATTGTATTGATCGTTCACGCGATCACGGTCTCTCGTCTGGTCGCCCTGACCGTTGTTGTAGGTCTGGATATCGCGATTGTCCTGACGGTCGCGATTGTCATTGTCTTGGCGGTAGTCGCGATCACGGTCCGGATTCTGGTTCTGCTGGTTTTGTTGGTACGTGGGATAGGTTTGCTGCGCGTCCTGCGCCGCTGCATATGCCGACCCTCCCGCCACCAGCAGGGCACCTAAAGCTAAATTGGGCAGTAGCTTCATAATCATTCCCTCCTGTCACTTGCGACACGAACCCTCGCGCGCGGAGATGCGCGTGAGCGGCAAAGATGTTCGTGAACGGTTCTAAATGGGATGAAATCAGGCAGGAAGCAGTTGGCAGAGGCGAGCTGGATTCGCAATCTGCTGGACCGGAATTATGACTGCGTGAAAAGCTCAACCAGTCTTGCGCAAGTCCGCAGGCTCTGCAGGGGAACTGGTATCGAGGTCCAGTGCTTTTTTTGAGAGGCGGAGATAGCGACGAAGCGTGCCGGTCTCATCTTCTTCGACATCCTGGCGGATGCTCTGTAAACGGCGGCGTTCTTCAGCCGAAAGCTGCTGATCCGTGCGCCTGCGGCCGTGGGGCTGGTTTGATTGATACCTCATGCGTAACCGGAAATGCTAACAGATAGATGGAAAAGAAAGGTGAGATGTTGCTCAGAAGCTGGGTTGAGCGGGAACTCCGAGAGGAGACCCACATCAGGTCAGCCGCCGATGTGCACCATACTTCGGGAAGGTGGCACAAATCCTGACTCGCCGATGTGATGGCGCGCTTCCTTCTGCTCCACCACAGCTCGAATGTAGGCAGACATTGCACCTTCGTCACCTCCATCCTGCATCACTCGATAGAGGTCATGATCGAGCAGGGAGAACAAGCAGGTGCGAATCTTGCCGTCGGATGTGAGGCGAATGCGCGAACAGTGGCCGCAGAATGGATGCGAAACCGGCGCAATAATGCCGATCTCCCCGATTCCGTCTGCAAAAGTATAGCGTCGCGCGGTTTCACTGGCCGTGTTGGGAGGAAGCTGGCGCACGGGTTTCCACGCAGAGAGAGCGCTCACGATCTCATCGAGAGTGACTACCACTTGCGGACTCCACACGCGGTCCTCTTCCAGCGGCATGAACTCGATGAATCGGACGATCACGCCTTCGTCGCGCGCGAACTTGCCGAATTCGACGATCTGGTCGTCGTTGAAGCCGCGCAGTAACACGCAGTTCACCTTCACCGGATCCAGTCCACAACGACGCGCAGCCCGAATGCCGGCAAGCACGCGCTCGAATCCGTTGTTGACGCGAGTGATGCGGGCAAACTTCTCCGCGTCCACCGCGTCCATGCTGACGGTGATGCGGTTGAGTCCCGCGTCTTTCAGGGGCTGAGCGAGATCTGCCAGCAGGTGCCCATTAGTAGTGATGGCGATATCGAGGGGCTTCGCGGACTTAGTTCGAAGCTGCGCCAACTCGCTGACGAATTCCACCACGCCTTTGCGCAGCAGCGGCTCGCCGCCGGTGACGCGCACCTTCTCGATGCCGAGATCGACGAACACCTGCACGATGCGCAAATACTCATCCAGTTTCAAGTCGGCATACTGCGGACCCTCGCTGCCGGTACGGCAATACACGCAGCGATAGTTACAGCGGTCAGTAATGGAGACCCGCAGATCGGTAATTGCTCGCCCGAATTTGTCGCGCAACGCCACGGCAGCTCGTTTGCAAATCAGATTTTGTTTGGAAAGGAGAAGGCTGCTTACGAGAGATAGAGCTCGCCGGAAGCGGTTCTCTTTCCAAATCGGGAGGCACAACCGTTTCCAGCTGCACCCTCGGCCGGCATCTCACGCCGGCGCCGCCGCCCAGCCAGGGTATGCCCACAGGCGAAAGCGGTCGAAAACCTGGAGACGATTATAGCCCTGCATTTACGATGATGCGCTTGCCGCTGCGGGGAAGATTGGGGCAGAGGCGCCGCTCCAGCAGTTCTGTTGAGACGGAGTACGGGTTGCCAAGCAAGAGGCCTTCCTCGCAGAAGGCCTCTCGGGCAGTGCTATTTGGGTGCTGGGGCAGTGGTTTTCTTTGCTGCTGAGGATTTGGTTGCGCGATGCGCGATGATCTGGTTCTTGATCTGGTCGTACGTAGCTTGCGGCAAGATGTTCTTTCGCACCAGGTCGTTCTTGGCGTTGTACGGACGTCCGTCGATGATCTTTTGTGCGTAGGTTTCTCCTACGCCGGGCAGCGCATCGAGTTGGTCCTTGGTTGCGGTGTTGATATCGAGCTTTGCGCTGCGCCCGCTGACGCCTCGCTTCACGTCTCCCGCTGCCGCCCTGGTGCCGCGGGCCGTGGCTTTTGCAGCTGTCTCGGTGCCATGCGCAGTTGCCGTTGCAGCCTTCTCTGTGCCTTGTTTTACGTCGGTGGTTGCGTCTTTCGTTTTTTGCTTGGTGGTCTTCTTCTTGGTTGTGGTCGAAGTGGTTGTCGCCTGGTCCGAACTGCCCTGGGCGGAAATGCTTTGCGCATAGCCCAGAGTCGCCGCCAATATCAGCGCGAACAGAAATGAGAAGTACCTAGTTGTCTTCATGAATTTGATTCTCCTGGATTCGACTCGCGAACGGCGGGCAGTGTAACAGAACTGCGGCAGATGCAAAAACGCTGCGGAGTGTTCCCGTCCGCAAAATCTGGCAGAATTAAGCCGACCAGCATTGTTCCTGGCGCGCCAACTTGCGCACGAATGTAGTTTTCCACAGGCAATTCACAGGGTTGTGAGTTTTGGTTGGTGTGTTTGTAACATTGCTGTTGTATGCTGGGCCAAGCTCATTCAGCCACAAACATGCCGGCCAAGGTAAAGAAGTCGAAGCCTCAGCCCAAGCGCACGATCCTTGCTGCTGCGGATGACCATCCCGTAGGTCTCTGGGTCGATAAGGAGTTGCTGCGCAAGCACACTCAGACCACGCCAAAGACCATCATTCATGGTTCCTCGGAGGCTGCCGGCAACCGCTATCTCGAGCTTGCCGACATCGTGCTCGGTACCAGGAACAAGAAGAGAGCCGCAACCAAGTAGGTTGTCGTCCCATAAGCCGGCCTTCGGCCCTGCTTAGTGTGGCGCGAGAAACCACCCGCCCGTAAAATCGTATTGTCACGACTTTACCCGCGCCCGCAGCGCAATATGTCCATTGTTCCCCAACAACGTCGCTCGGCGACGAACCTGCGCATTGCCATCTGGACCGCATTCTTAATCGTGCTCGTCCTTCCCCTGCTGTTCGATCGCAGTGGACACCCGTACTATGGCGCCCTCTTACTTCGTCCGGCAGGATGGATACTCGGCCGAGCGGCTCCAGGATTTGGCAATTCTCGCGTGCTCACGATTGTCAATTTCTTCCTGTACGCAGTCGTGATTTACGCGATTCTTCGCCTGCTGCGCCGAAGTCGGCAATCGCTGTGAAACGCATCTCGCTGGCCTTGCTGTTTGG
Source organism: Terriglobales bacterium (assembly GCA_025980765.1). Lineage (GTDB taxonomy): Bacteria > Acidobacteriota > Terriglobia > Terriglobales > Acidobacteriaceae > Gp1-AA112. Next base: position 176,623 of record JAICXB010000001.1, on the reverse strand, counting down.
AGCTGTGATCACCGTCCTGCCGTGGGCGCTGCGTCCATTGCTTGGAGACGGCGCCGCGATTCTTTGGCTGCCGGGGTTCGCCGCTACCGCGCACTGGTTCCCTTCCGGATTGCATGGAGCAAATGCCAACGCCGCCAAGACCGCGGGATGTTGCGCAAATGTTCTAATTTGGGCCGCGATCTTCCTGGTGGTTTCGTTTTCTGCCCGCCTGCGCTTCCCGACGGCAAGCGAGCGCGGCTAAATGAACGTCGATTCCCGTTCTGAAATCGGGTGAGCCAGTCCGATTTCGGCGGCAAGACTCCGCGGATCGGAGTCAGCCAGGCATTGTCATCCTCGGCCAATCAGCGGCGCTTGCAAGCACGAATGCTGCGATGAAGCCCCACACCATAAGCGGATCGCCGGAGAAGTTCAGCGCAATTTCATTTAGGGAGGCACCAAATCAGGCATTAACTTGGGTGTCAAAAAATACACTTGCGGAAGAGTTCTACTCTGGTTACTATTTCGCTCGCAACCCCCAGAGTGCAACGCTGAAAGAGTCCCACCAAATGAATATAGGACAAACCATCAAGAGCTATCGTCTGCAAAAAGGGATGTCACAGGGCGATATCGAAAAGCGTACCGGGTTGCTGCGCTGTTATCTGTCGCGAGTTGAGAACGGACACACCATTCCCTCACTCGACACACTGGCCAAGATCGCATCCGCGATGGACCTGCCGTTGGCGCAGTTTTTCGCCGATCAAGGTTCGGAAAGCTCCAACGGGAAAAACCTGCCGCAATGGACCGAAGATGAAGTCCGCTTCCTCACCCAATTTCGCCGCTATTCCAACAATTTGAATGACAGCGATCGAAAACTGGTAATGGCAATGGTGAAGAAGTTAGCCACCGGCGTGGGCAAATAGGATTACATTTCGCGATCGGGTGATTTCGCAATTTCGTGATTTTCAATAGCGATTTAGCGGCGCCTCAAATCGCGAAATCACCTGATCACGAAATCACGAAATCTTACGCGGCGCGGTTGGCTTCATTCAACGCCAGCACCGCCAATTCCAGCCGGTCTCGTGCGCCAGTCTTGCCGAATATGCTTTGCAAGTGCCGCTTGACGGTGTTCTCGCTAATGGAGAGTTGATGAGCGATGTCTCGATTTTTCATGCCGCGCGCGACAGAATAAGCGATTTGCCGTTCGCGGTCGGAAAGCCGGTGTAGTGAGGCTTGTTGCGGAGGCTGTGTGCGGTTGTCAGACGCCAAACTGCTGACTACCTGGCGGGCAAGTTCCTCAGAAAACGCCAGCTCTCCCGACGCGACCATGCGAATGGCTTCAAACAATCGCTGTGGGCCATCGCCTTTCATGACAAGTCCGCGAGCGCCCAGGCGAACCACTTGCGCGTAGTCGGTATCCGATTCCGATGCAGTAAGCACCACCGTGGCCAGCCGGCTGCTGTGGCGATCTAAAGTTCGCAGCACTTCGAAGCCATCGAAGTCCGGCATAAACAGATCGAGCACCAGCACGTCAGGACGGAATCGCTGAATCATATCCAGCGCCTCCTGGCCATTGGAAGCGGCCCCATCCACCTGAAAATCCGCCTGCGTTGCCAACAGCAGTGCCAACGATTCCCGCAGGATAGAGTGGTCGTCGGCAATCACGATGCGAGTTTTCTGCACGTCGAATTCAGACATAGGCATTCCCAGATGCAACTAAGTAGATGCGAGCCCGCTTTCGAGAGTAGGCCAACACTGGCGGGAAAAAATGGAATCCGCGCATGGTTACCAGACTCCCGATCCTGACAATCCCGCCAAAAGAGTTACCCCTTACGAAGGTACTGCGACCAGCAATTCCGGAGATTTCCTGTGCTATAGTCCGCAGCGAATGCGTTTGGAAGCCTCGGAACGGTGCAGCCGTGACAACAGATGAAGAACTCAATTTGCTCGATGATAACCTTCGACGTCTGAAGATCGAGTTTGACGTCTTCTTTGGCGGCGGCTCCAAAAAGCCACCCAATGATCTGGAGTGGAAAGTCCAATCGACAATCAAGAGATTCAGCGACGGTCGCAAGCTGAATTATGGGCAGCGCTTCCGCTTCAATAGCATCATGCAGAAGTACGCGGTTTACAACAGCCTGTGGCAGCAGAAACTTCGGATTAAAGAAGAAGGATACCGCCGTCCCCAGGATGCATTGCTGGCGATTCAGGGAGTGCGGCAGTTTGAGGACGAAGCGCCACAGGTAATCGATCTCACTGAGCGCGAGCCATTCCGCATTGCGTGCGCCGATGTCGATGACGAACGCCACAAAGTGCAGTCCCTGTACGAAGCCATGATGCAGGCGCGCAAGCAGGCGAATCTCAGCACTGCCGCCGGCACCTTCGAGTCATTTCAGCAATTCGTGAAAAAGAAAACCGAGCAGCTCCGCAAAGAATATGGCTGCACCGCCGTGGAGTATTCGGTGGAAACCGAAAACGGCCAGGTAAAACTCAAGGCAAAAGCCCAGCCAAACTGATCCAGCAGGTCTCTCAGGTGGTTGGCTTCGACGTTCTGGGAGCCGGCTTCTGCTGCTGTTCTCGTTGCTTTTCCATCTGTTGTACCCGCGCCATCACGTCTTCTGCCTGCTGGTTTTTTCCGGCGGCAGCTAACGTTCTCGCCAGAGCCCGCAAAGGGTCGGGATCGGCAGGATGCAGTTTGGCTGCTGCCTGGTACAACAGCATTGCCTCTCCCAATTTGTTGTGTTCCTCGTAGAGCTGCGCAAGGCCGATTTGCGCATCGTATATTTGCGGATCCATTTCTATTGCCCGCCGATACTCGGTCATGGCGGCATTGTCCTGATCAAGTTTCCTGAGAGCTTGCGCCAAATAAACGTGGCCAACAGCATTTCGCGTCTGCAGCGGCAAGGTCCTGCTGAGAACGTCGCGGGCGGCGGAAGCGTCGCCCCTGCGCAGATGGGCAAGCGCTAAATTGTTTGCGGCAAACTCATTTCGCGGATTGCGGGCAAGGAGTTCTTCGAAATACTTCATTGCCTCCTGGTCCTTGTTTTCGTACACCAGCGCCGCGCTCAGGGTCTCGAGTGCTTCTTCGTCGTTGGGCAGCCGTTTCAAGGCTTCGCGGGCTTGATGCTCGGCTAATGGGTAGGCTCCGGTGTCCAGATACTGCTCGGCTTGCCGAATCTGTATTTGAGGCTCCCCGCGGCGCTGCACTCCAATCGCCAAGGGCACCATGAGCAGAAAAGGGATCACGAGACAGGCAAGCCGCAAGGGACGCTGCATCCCGTAATCGGCACGTCGAGTCCAGCTCAGCGAAAATCCAATGATCAGGCCACAGATCAGACCACCGATATGCGCGGCGTTGTCGATGGGTCCAAACACGCCAATCAGGAGCGTGAGAACAGCCCCCTGCACCAGACTTCGCAGGGTGGAACGAAGAACCGGTTCCGGTAGAGGCAGCCGCGCAAACTTCAGCACGCTGACCAGGGCGCCCAGGATCCCAATGATCGCTCCGGAAGCTCCCGCCCCCACCACAGTAGGCCGCCAGAACAAGCTGGCCAACGAAGCAGAAATTGCGCCGGCAATGTAGATCCCAATGTAGAGATACGTTCCCAAGACTGCCTCGGCCAGGGTTCCCAACACCCAAAGCGCCCACATGTTCATCGCCAGGTGGACGATACCTATGTGGACGAACGCGGCGCTGAGAATCCGCCACCACTGATGATGGGCAATGACGTCAACGCCGGAGTCGGCGCCCCAACGCACCAATGCCGCCGAAGTTGGCCACGTGGGCGACACGTGTCCAATTACCATCGCCGCGTAAACCAGAACATTCAGCGCGATCAGAATGCAGGTGACGGGGAAACGCTGGAAGTAATCCACCAAGCCATGCGGAATACGTCGGCTGGGCTGATGGGCGAGCTGGCACTCCGGGCAAAACGGCGAGCCATCGCTGGCGACCGCCAACTCGCGGCCGCAGCTTGGACATTGCGGCAAGCTTTTCTCCTGCAGCCATGATAGATGATGTCTTCAGTGCGCTCGCAGAATGACACTGGCAACTCAACCTTTTACAATCGAGGAACAGCCCAATCTTAAGGAAGCCGAAGTGCCTCAATCAGAAACTCTGGAAATTCAAACAACTCCCGGTCAAACGAAGCCTATCCGCCGCGCTATCCTCAGCGTGACCGATAAGTCCGGGATTGCCGACTTCGCAAGGGCGCTTGCTGCAGCCGGAGTGGAACTGATTTCCACCGGCGGCACTGCAAAACTTCTGCGGGATTCCGGCATTCGCGTCAAAGACATCTCGGAATTGACTGGGTTTCCCGAGATGCTGGATGGCCGTGTGAAAACCCTCCATCCCAAGGTGCATGGAGGCATCCTGCATGTTCGCGAGAATGCGATCCATCGCCAATCCGTGGAGGAACACGGTATCGAGCCGATCGATATGGTGGTCGTCAACCTGTACGCTTTCGAGAAGACGGCTGCGCGTCCGGAAGTGAGCTTCGAGGAGCTTATCGAAAACATCGACATCGGTGGTCCTTCGATGCTGCGCTCGGCCGCCAAAAATTTTCAAGATGTAGCGGTCGTGACTTCGCCATCCAGCTATGCCGGAATTGCGGAAGAATTGAAGAGCACGGGCGGGCTCTCATTGGAAACTCGCTGGAAGCTCGCGCGCAAAGCTTTTGCTACTACTGCGGCTTATGACAGCGCTATCGCTACGGCCCTTGAATCCATCCCAACTCCGCAGGATTTCGCATCCCGCAATGCTGAGTTTCCTCAGACGCTGCGATTGTCGTTCTCCAAGCTTGCTGACTTGCGCTACGGAGAGAATCCGCACCAGCGCGCTGCCGTATATTCCGACGGCTCCAAACTTGGCATCGCGAATGCCCGACAACTCCAGGGTAAAGAGCTCTCGTACAACAATCTGGTCGATCTCGATGCTGCGTGGGAGCTCTGCCGTGAATTCGAGCAGCCGATGTGCGCGATTATTAAGCACACCAACCCGTGCGGCGCGGCAATAGGAGGCGATGTGCTCACCGCATACCAGCGCTCCCTGGCAGCCGATCCCATTTCGGCGTTCGGAGGCGTAATCGGAATCAATCGCGAAGTGGATGAGGCTGCCGCCGAAGAGATCGCCAAGCTCTTTGTGGAGGCGATCGCCGCTCCGAGCTTTGCGCCGGGTGCTCTGTCGCGCTTCGCAGCTAAGAAGAACTTGCGCCTGCTCGAGGTCCGGCTGGCAGCTCCCAAATCCGTACTGAAGCAGGTGTCAGGCGGATTGCTTCTTCAGGATCCCGACGTGCGGCCGCTTGCCGATTCGGATCTTACAGTCGTGACCAGGCGCCACCCCAGCAAGGACGAAAGGGCAGATATGCTCTTCGCTTGGAAGATCTGCAAGCACGTCAAGTCGAACGCCATTGTTTACGCGCGCAATGGGCAGTCGATCGGAGTGGGAGCCGGACAAATGAGCCGCGTCGATTCCTGCAAACTCGGCGCCAGCAAAGCCGTGCTGCCAGTCAACGGCAGCGTAGCCGCCTCCGACGCATTCTTTCCTTTTCCTGACGGAGTAGAGGAAATCGCCCGCGCCGGCGCAACCGCGATCATTCAGCCGGGGGGGTCCAAGAACGATCCTCAGGTCATCGCAGCCGCTGACCGGCTGGGATTAGCCATGATGTTCACGGGGGTACGTCACTTCCGTCACTAGACGTTCTCGGGTCCAATTGACTCTCCCCGGCGTACAATCTAGTGGACCGTGCGTCTAAGAAGAGACGTCGGTGGCGTTTCGCAATCAGCGAACTGTAGGGTTGAAATGCGGCATGCCGGGTCTTAGGGGGGCAGCCATCGCCGGAAGGAGAATGGACCGTCTCTACCAAACGTTCTCGTGATCGTGAAGAATCCGGGTTAAAGCGGGCAATTTATCTGCATCAAAACTTGTGCGGCTTCAAGCAGGCGCCAACGAAGACGGCTTTAATCCGTTTGAGGCGTCAAAGCCGTCACTTTCGCATCCAATGTTCTGGGAGTGAAGCTTCTCTTTAATAACCAAATGACTAGCCTTTGTATTCGTCTCTTTTCCTTTGTACTTCTGGGCGCAATAGCGAGCGTGGCGCAATCCCCTGCGACTCCGGGCGCAAGCACTCCCAGCACGACTCCCACAGCGCAATCGCCAGAATCTCCGCAAAAGACAAAGCCGCCAGAGACGATTGCGCCGAAGCCGAAAAAGGCTGAAAGTCCGACCTCGTCTTCAATGCCCGCTTCCACGCCGTCCAGTTCGACCCCCGACCGCGCGCAGGCTTACTACCATTACGCACTGGCGCATACCTACGAGGAAATGGTTTCGGTGTACGGGCACTCGGAATACGCCAGCAAAGCCATCGACGAATACAAGCTGGCCTTGCAGAACGACCCCGGCTCTGAAGAATTAAATGCCGGGCTCGCCGAGCTCTATTTCAAAACGGGACACATTCGCGACGCGGTGCAGGAATCGCAGGACATTATCAAACGCGACCCGAACAATCTGGATGCGCGCAAGCTGCTCGGCCGCATCTACCTGCGCTCTCTGGGAGACACCACCGCCGGCACGCAATCTTCTGACGTGCTCAAGCTGGCCATCGAGCAGTTCAGCCAGATTACCCGGCTGGAGCCTGCCAACATTGACGATCATCTGTTGCTCGGGCGTCTGTACATCATCAATAAAGATCTGGCCAAAGCCGAGCAGGAGTTTAAGGCGGCGCGGCAAATCGATCCTACCTCGGAGGAAGCCCTCATTAACCTCGCGTACCTCTACAACGAAGAGGGGGACAACAAGCGCGCAGTCGAAACTCTGCAATCCCTTCCCGATGACCAGCGCAGCAGCAAGCTTTATGCCGTTTTGGGATACACGTACGAGCAGCAGAAGGACTACAAATCCGCAATCACCGCATACAGGAAAGCGGTCGATCTGGAGAAAGAAAATCTCGATGCGCAGCGCGGACTGGCCCAGAGCCTGCTCGGCGACAATCAGATCGACGCAGCGCTGGAGCAGTACAAACAGGTAGCCGACGCGGATCCGCAGGACGCCCAGGCTTACCTGCGCATGTCTGAGATCTATCGTCGCGAAGGCAATTTCGCGCAAGCAACCGAGTCGCTCAAAAAAGCCGATTCGCTGGTACAGGATTCGCTCGAAGTGCCCTACAACGAAGCTTTGATCGACGAAGCGCAGGGCAAATTCGACGATGCCATCTCCATTATGCAGAACCTGCTGCAGAAGACGGAGAAACCGCTTGCCAACTACAGCAGCAGCGATCGCAACAATCGCTCAGTTTTTCTTGAGCGACTGGGTACGCTCTATCGCGAGGCGGGCAAGAACCAGCTGGCAATCGAGACCTTCCGCAAAATGCTAGACCTTGGCGATGACAGCGCCGAACGCGGATATAGCCAAGTTATCGACAGCCAGCGCGAGGACAAGCAGTGGAACCAGGCCACACAAACCGCGAAGGATGCCGTAAATGCGCTGCCGAAAGACCGCTCCATGCGCCTAGTCCTTGCCGGACAATTGGCCGATAACGGCCAGGCCGAGCAGGGCATCGAAATGGCCAAAGCGGAACTGAAGGGCGGCAGCGAAGATCGCGATGTCTATCTTGCGCTTTCGCAGATCTATGCGCGTTTGCGTCGCTGGAGCGAGGCAGAAGATGCGCTCAACAAAGCCGACGCTCTGACTACCAAATCCGACGACAAGCAGTACGACTATTTCTTACGCGGCTCTTACTACGAGCGGCAGAAGAAATATGAACCGGCGGAAGAGATGTTCCGCAAGGTCCTGGCCAGCGATCCGCGCAATGCCATGGCGCTGAATTATCTGGGATACATGCTCGCCGACCGTGGCGTTCGTCTGGATGAAGCCCTGAACTACATCAAGAAAGCCGTGCAGGAAGAGCCGCAGAACGGCGCTTATCTCGATTCCCTGGGATGGGCCTATTTCAAAACGGGCAACTACGAATTGGCGGAAGAAAACCTGCGCAAGGCCATGGACCACATCGGCACCGATCCTACGGTGCACGATCATATGGGCGAAGTCTATGCCAAAACGGGACGCTTGAAGCTCGCCGCCGCCCAGTGGGAGCGGGCGCTGGAAGAATGGAACCGCTCATTGCCGGCGGACGTCGAAAGCAACGACGTGGCCCGCGTCCAGAAGCAACTGGAGAGCACCAAGATAAAACTGGCGAAGCAGGAAGGCACAGCAACGAAGGAATAGCGCTTGAATCCTGCGGCATTCGCTTTAGGCGGCCCTCGGCTATTGTTAGGCTTCTGATGTTACATTCCGCATGAATCAGCGGAACAACGGCAGAGACGGGGTATGCCCCGTCTCCACCAGAACTCCACTGCTGGCACTCCCGTGCTAGAAGCCAGCAGCAAGCAGCCAGGAGCTACCTACCACACCCGACACGCCTTCTCGCTGATCATCTTCGATCCCGGCTTGCAGCTAAACGCCTTGGCGAAGTCGTCGTCGTTCTGCAGCACGCCGTTCACGCGGAAGCGGCCCGGCGAGTGTGGATCTGTCTTCGCTGCCAGACGCGATGCTTCTTCTGTCCGGTTCTCACACCATATCTGCCCGTAGCCGATGAAGAACCGCTGATCGGGAGTGAAGCCTTTAATAGTTTCCGTGCTGGCTTCCTGCGAGCCGCCCTTGCCGCTTTTCCCCTCTTCAGCCTGAGTGTTATGAAGAGCGCGCAGCGCTATGCGAACTCCACCGTTATCGGCGGTGTTCTCGCCCAGCGTCAGCCGCCCATTCAAGTGAACATCGTCCACCGGCTCGAACCCGGAGTACTCGTCGGCGACGCAGGTGGCTCGTTCCTCAAAGGCCTTTGCGTCCTGCGGCGTCCACCAATCGCGTAGATCGCCTTTCGCGTCATACTTGCGTCCCTGGTCGTCGAAGCCGTGGGTCATCTCGTGTCCAATCACGGCGCCGATACCACCGAAATTCACGGCATCATCGACCGTCGAATCAAAAAATGGCGGCTCCAGAATGCCAGCGGGGAAGTTGATGTCATTGAAAGAGGGACTGTAATAGGCATTCACCGTCGGCGGACTCATGCCGAATTCCGTACGATCGAGCGGTTTGCCGATCTTGGCCAACTGTCGATTGGTTTCAAACTCGCTCGCGCGCTGCACATTCCCCAATAAATCGCCGCGAACGATCTTGAGTTTGGAATAATCGCGCCACTTGTCGGGGTAGCCGATCTTCTTGCGGAATGCCGCCAGTTTGATTAGCGCTTGCTGCTTGGTTTCCGGCGTCATCCAGTCCAGCGACTGGATATCCTGCTTCAGGGCAACTTCCAGCGCATTCACCATGCGCAGCATTCTCGCTTTATCCTGCGGGGTAAAGGTTTCGGCCACGTAAGGCTGTCCCAGTGCTTCGCCAAGCTGCTGATCGGTGAGGCGCTCGCAACGCTTCCAACGCGCTTCCAGCTCCTTCTGCCCGGTCAGATACTTGCCATAAAAATTGAAGTTTTCATCGACATAAGGCTGCGGCAACACGGCGGCCACCGAGTGCACCAGATGCCAACGCAAATAGGTCTTCCAGTCGTCGAGCGGGACTGAATCAAGCATCTCGCTGACTGCTTTGAAGAACTCCGGATGGGTCACATTGAGCGAATCGAACGACGGAGCAGTGGTGTCTTTGACGAAGCGTTGAAACTCCAAATTGGGAGCAGACGCCTCGAACTCCGCGACCGTCATCTTGTGGTCGCGGTTCTTGGGATCGCGTCGCTCCACGCGGTCCATCGTAACCTGCGCCAGCTTGGTTTCGATGTCCATGACTTTCTTTGCGTCGGCTTCCGGCTCCTGCGAACCGCTCAGCTTCAGAATGTTGGCAACGTGCTGCAGATACTTCTCTCGGACATCCTTCGACTTCTCATCGTCCTTCAGATAGTAGTCGCGATCCGGCAGTCCCAGGCCGCCTTCGGTGACCACCGCAATCACCTGGTTTGAGTTGTGCAGATCGGGACTCGACCCGAAGCCAAACAGCGGTCGGGCGCCGGTTTCGTGCAAACGCCCAATTTCGTCGATCAGCGATTTTCGGTCCTTGATAGCTGCGATCTTGTCGAGCTCAGCTTGCAGCGGCTTCAGGCCTTTTTCGTTCACCGCGCTCTCGTCCATGCACGCCTGGTAGTAGTCGCCGATTTTCTGGTGAATGGCATCGCGCTTGGGATCGTTCGCCGAAGCTTTCTCCAGGATGTTGCGCGCGATCTCACGGTTGCGTTCGGCGAGCTGATTGAAGCGGCCCCAGCGCGCCTGATCGGCCGGGATGGGATTGTTCTTCCTCCAGGTTCCGCAGGCGAACTGATAAAAATCATCGCAAGGGTCAACCGTACGGTCCATGGCGGAAAGATCGAAGCCGTGAATCTCCTTCGTAAGCTGCGGGGCTTCGGTCGAGGTCGATGGCGCTTTTTTATGGGCAGAGTTCTGCGCCGCAAGATATGCAGTGGCAGAAATACACAGAAGTAAGAAGGCGAGACGGAGCTTCATTGCTGATCCTCAGAAGTCATGAGAGTGAAAACGGAACAGTGTACGCCATGACGCGACATCCGCGTACGAGATCCAATTGCGCCAAAGGAATTTGAGCAGATAGAAATGGAAATTTGCGGGACGAACTCGACGGTTTTTGCGTTACAGCATCTGTTTGCGATGTAGCGCGCCAAGTGCCCAGGCTGCGTTCTCGCGTGCATGCGGCTCCGGAGAGGTGATCAGGGTCTTGATCAGGGCATCGGTTGAGGAGCGCCCGATATTCACCAGCGCGGCGGCCGCTTCCTGTCCTACTGTGATATTCGAAGAAGATTCCAGTTCATCTTTGCGATAGCGGGAAGGTGCGATCTGGGTGCTGTCGCCGAGCAGGTCGACCAACGCTGGAATGGCGCGTTCAGCCGCCAATCCTCTGCTGCCCAGCCAGTAGGCCGCCGCCGCCTTCTGCTGCGCTTCCCGGGAGCGGAGCATCGCGATATGGCGATTGATGCTCTGATCGAGGGAGCCAACGGCGCTGTTGCGCTCCGTGCCCACAAAACCGCAAAACATCACTATGCAGCTCAAAACCAGGGAGCAAAGAATCTGATCGCGATATCGCCTCATGAGGTTACCTCACAACGGTGGACCAAACCGGCGCTTCGGTCAAGGATACGCACGTCCGTTGCCGCGCAGTTCCATTTGTAAGTAACTGAAATTGAATAAAATTTCATCCCGCGATCCCCGCGAAGCTTGACCGCGCATGGAATCCGCTGTTCGGAAGCGGACGTGAGACCCCACAGCGTCTCAGGCGCCTTTTATAAACGCATGGAGCAAATAACAGGGAAATCTGCAGGGAATTTTTCGCCACTGCCCCGCGATTGCTCGAGTTCTGCCCAAAAATCGCAAATTCGGCTCGGGAGCAGGGAATTAGCAGGGAATTTGTGGAAAATTCACAGAACCCGCATCAACACTGAATCAAGTTCACATCTCAGACGCTTACAGAATTAAACAGGGAATTAGCAGGGAATTGGAGTGACCCCTCGGGCTGAGCCATTTGGGGGAGTTGTCTGCCTCGGGTTCCGTTTGGTGGATGGCGTGGACGTGTTGGACGGGAGGTACGGCGCTGGATCTCAACATCTTCGCAAGACATTGAAAACGAGACACATGATTCAAAAAATTCAGGTACTTGACAATGACACACTCAACTTATATTATCTATTTACGCTAATTCAGCATCTAACGCTTTAACGGGCTGACAATGGCCACAAATTCTCAAGCAAATCAACAGTTTGGAGGAAATCACATGGTTATTACTCGTTGGGACCCCTTCCGCGAGCTCACTACATTGCAAAATCGCGTGAACAGCATTTTTCAGGACTATGGACGCGCCGATCAGAACGAACTCACGACTACCGGCAATTTCGTTCCAGCCGTGGACGTCTATGAGGACGAGCACAAGATCGTTCTGAAGTTGGAAATCCCGGGCGTGAACCAGGACGACGTCGATATCCGCCTGGAAAACAACACTCTCACCGTCAGCGGCGAACGCAAGTTCGAAAAGGAAGAGAAGGAAGAAAACTTCCACCGAATCGAGCGGCGTTATGGGAGCTTCTCCCGCTCGTTCACCTTGCCGAACACCGTGGACACAGAAAACATTCGCGCCAACTACGAGCACGGCGTTTTGAACATCGAACTATCCAAGCGTGCAGAAGCGAAGCCGAAGCAGATCAAAGTGAACATCGGCTCAGGCAAGGCGCTGGGCAAGACGGTGGAAGGCGCGAAGAGTGAAAAAGCCGCCTGAACTTGTACTGGACAGAATGGACGTTATGGACAAAAGAGTGGACGTGGTGGACAGAGGTCCACTAACGTCCACTCCCTCCATGAAGTTTATTCACCCGTAAGCCAAAATGCCAATTCGTTGGGACAAATTAACTTTGAAATCGCAGGAAGCCGTGCAGGCAGCGAGCGAGATGGCCTCGCAGCACGGCAATCCCGAGGTGCTGCCCGTCCATGTCCTCGCGGCGCTGCTGGAGGACAAGGAAGGCATTGTGGTTCCCGTTTTGCGCCGCATCGGCGCCGCTCCGGAAAAACTGCTGAGCGACGCCAATTCTGAAATCAGTCGCCTGCCGAAAGTGTCCGGTGAATCGGCGCAGCCGCAGATGTCGGCGGCGGTCCAGAAGATGATGGACGCAGCCTTTAAGCAGGCCGATACGTTCAAGGACGAATACGTCTCCGCCGAGCATCTGCTGCTGGCGCTTTCCCAGCTGTCCAATGATCCCGCACAGCGGCTGTTGGACGGTGCAGGCGCAACCCACGCCGCAATTCTCCAGGCGCTCACCGCGGTGCGCGGATCGCAAAAAGTGACCGACCAGAATCCCGAAGCCAAGTATCAGGCGCTGGAGCGTTACGCGCGCGATCTTACGGAGCTCGCGCGCAAGGGCAAGCTCGACCCGGTGATTGGGCGCGACGAAGAAATTCGCCGGGTGGTTCAAGTGCTCTCGCGCCGCACCAAGAACAACCCTGTACTGATCGGCGAACCCGGCGTAGGCAAGACTGCGATTGTCGAAGGTCTTGCGCGCCGCATCATCTCCGGCGACGTTCCCGAGGTGCTCAAGAACAAACGCGTAGTCTCGCTTGATTTGGGCGCGATGCTGGCTGGCGCGAAATATCGCGGCGAGTTTGAAGACCGCCTGAAGGCCGTGCTCAAGGAAATCGAGGACTCGGCCGGACAAGTCATCCTCTTCATCGACGAGTTACACACGCTGGTGGGAGCCGGAGCCGCCGAGGGCGCAATCGACGCCTCCAACATGCTGAAGCCGGCGCTGGCGCGCGGCGAATTGCGCGCGATCGGCGCTACTACGCTGAATGAATATCGCAAGCACATCGAAAAGGATGCGGCGCTCGAGCGGCGTTTTCAGATCGTCTTCGTCGGCGAGCCAAATGTCGAAGACACCATCGCAATTCTGCGTGGACTGAAGGAACGCTACGAGGTGCATCACGGCGTCCGCATCAAGGACTCGGCGATCGTGGCCGCAGCCACACTGTCGCACCGCTATATCTCAGATCGCTTTCTGCCCGACAAGGCCATTGATCTGGTGGACGAAGCCGCGGCCTCACTGCGCATCCAGATCGATTCCATGCCGACCGAGATCGATCAACTCGAACGCAAAGCGACTTCGCTCGAAATCGAGCGCCAGGCGCTTAAGAAAGAAAACGATCCCAATTCCAAAGAACGTTTGGCCACGGTCGAGAAGGAACTTGCGGGAATTCGCGAGCAGTCTGACGCACTCAAAGCACGCTGGAAAGAAGAGAAACAATCCATCGGGCGCGTGCAGGAGCTGAAAGAAAAAATCGAGAAGCTCAAGCTCGAAGAGCAGGCGGAAGAGCGCAGAGGCAATTTGCAGCGGGTCGCCGAGATTCGCTATGGACTGCTGCGCCAAGCGGAAACCGAGTTGGCGAAAGTCAGCGCCCAGAGCGATGGCGCGGGCCCCCAAGGCCGCATGCTGAAAGAAGAAGTCGATGAGGAAGACATCGCGCGCATCGTCTCTAAGTGGACAGGCATTCCCGTTTCGAAAATGCTGGAAGGCGAGGTCAAGAAGCTGGTCAACATGGAGTCGCGTTTGCGCGAGCGCGTGATCGGACAAGACGCCGCGCTGGAGCGCGTCGCCAACGCGATTCGCCGCTCGCGCGCCGGATTGAGCGACCCCAGGCGTCCGATTGGTTCGTTTATCTTCCTCGGCCCAACCGGAGTGGGAAAGACCGAATTGGCGCGCGCGCTCGCCGAATTTCTCTTTGACGACGAGCATGCCATGGTGCGCATCGACATGTCGGAGTACATGGAGAAGCACGCGGTAGCCCGCCTGATCGGCGCGCCCCCGGGATACATAGGCTACGACGAAGGCGGACAGCTCACCGAAGCGGTACGCCGCCGCCCCTATGCCGTGGTCCTGTTTGACGAGATCGAGAAGGCGCATGGAGACGTGTTCAACGTACTGCTGCAGATTCTCGACGATGGGCGCCTCACCGACAGCAAAGGCCGGACCGTCGATTTCAAGAACACGGTCATCATCATGACCTCAAACTTGGGCGCGATGTATCTGACGTCAGAGAACCTGAGCAGTCCGGAAGCCTTCGAGCGCGCCAGCGAGCAGGTAATGGCAATGGTGCAGCAGCACTTCCGTCCGGAGTTCCTGAACCGCGTGGACGACATCATCGTCTTCAATCCGCTGGGCGAGGCGCAGCTCACGCGCATTGTCGAGCTGCGACTGGCCGACCTGCGCAGATTGCTCGCCGACCGCCGCATTTCTATCGAACTGACGCCCGCAGCCAAAGAGATGATCTTCATGGAAGGCTACGACCGCGCCTTCGGAGCGCGTCCGCTGAAGCGGGCCATCCAGCGCATGGTGCAGGACCAGTTAGCGATGAAGATCCTGGAAGGCGAGGTGCTGCACGGCGACCACGTGATCGCCGACGGCGATCCCGGCAACCACCGACTGGTGTTCACGGTGGAGCGTGGCGGTGAGCGCAAGCACCTGGAGCGACTGGAACCAGTAGAAAGTCCTTCATAACAACGTAGACCCCTGTGATATCGGCCTCAGACGCACCCCCGGCTGGGTTAACGGAACCCGCTGCGGTAGCGGCGGGTGCTTTTCCGGGTTCGAGTAGGTTCAATGGCAAAGCACCCGCCGCTACCGCCGCGGTTGCTGATAAAATTCCCACAGCGCTTCTCGCATTTTTGAGTCTAAACACTATGTTATCCAGAGCCTTTCTCGTTCTCGCTTCGCTCATGCTGCTTGCCACGTTCAGCTACTCGGCCGATACCTCCGCATTGAAACCGCCGCCTGGCTCCAAGGTTGCAATCGTGGAGTTCCTCGACCTGCAATGTCCTGACTGCGCCAATGCCAATCCGTTGGTGGAAGAAGCCGCGAAAACCTATAGCATTCCGCTGGTACGCCATGATTTCCCTTTGCCCAAGCACACCTGGTCATTTGACGCGGCGGTGATCGCACGCTACTTCGACACCAAATCGAAGAAGCTGGGCGACGGTTTTCGCGACTATTGCTTTGAAAACCAGCCGGCAATCACTCCGGAAAATCTGCGTAGCTATGCCGAGAAGTACGCTGCCGCCAACAACACTTCCCTGCCTTTCGTGATCGATCCAGATGGCAAGTATGCGGCTGAGGTAAAAGCCGACTTTGCCCTGGGACAGCGCGTCGGCATCGAGCACACGCCCACGATTTACGTAGTCTCAAACAAGAGCACGGGCAAGCCGTTCGTCGAGGTAGTGGACCGCAGCCAACTGTTCGCGATCATCGATCAAATGAAGGAAGAGGCGGGATCCAGCGCCTCAGAGAAGAACGGGAAGACGCGCAAAGTGGCAAAGAGGTAGCAGCACAGCGATCGGGTGATCGGGCCATCGGGTGATCGGGTCATGTACTTACTTCTCCCGATGACCCGATGGCCCGATCACCCGATCGCTTTTTTCCTTCCAAAATCAGCATCTTAGAGTAGAATCGCGCCGCTCTGGTGCTTTCGCCCAATCTTCAGTTACGGCAGTTATTTGAACGTTAGCCCTTGCGGAGCTACATTTGATTCCTATGTTGAAAGCCCTGCTCCTCACGCGAGACCAGGAGGTCGTGCGCGTGGTTCGCGGTGTGTTGGAGGCGGTCACGGCGGAGCTGGAAACCGCGACCTGCACGAGCCAGGGGCGGCAAACGATCTCTCAGCGGAAGTTCGACGCCATTCTGGTGGACGTCGACGATGTGCAGGATGGCTGCCGAGTCATCCGCGAATTGCGCGCCGGTAACTCGAACAACAAATCCATCGTCTTCGCCATCACCAACCACATCACCAGCGTGACGGATGCATTCGAGATTGGCGCGAATTTCGTGCTGCAGAAGCCGGTCTCGCCCGAGCGCGCGATGCGCAGCCTGCGCGCCGCGCACGGCCTGGTATCGCGCGACCGGCGTCAGCGCCAGATGAACGCGGGATTGGGCCGATAGGCGCCGCATCGAGTCGTGCCGCAATGCACTGTTAGATTTCTCTGTACAGGCTGCGGAAAAATGCGGTTTGAAATATTCAAAGAAACACAGCAGCTCGGCCGTCCCCTCTTTTCGCTCGCGGAGCGCCTCTAAAAGAAAGCAATCTGTTTTGTCGCTGCGCGCCTTGCGCTGCGCTTTGGCCGACGGCAGTGCGGTTTCCCCGGGCTCCCGCCGGGGGCCTTGTTCCGGGTCCTGCGGCGCTCTAGTTTGCGCTCATCGGCAATCAGCGATCAGTCTAAGATATCCCTACCGCCCGCCTGGCGTCACAGTGGTCAGCCTTCCTATTCTGGATTTGAGTTTGGACGTAAACAGCAGCCTTCCAAGCTTCGCAGCACACCACAGTGCCGAATACCAGAACAGGTACTTCTTTTTTAAGTGGTTCAGTAAAAAGCGATCGGACCACTGATCGGCGACATCTTCTTTTTCCCGGTATTCAGGGCGAATTGTGTGTACGTGATGGCCAAGTTCGTGGTAGAGCACGCTTCCGAATGCCATTTCGGATGTTGGGCCGATCCAGGAAAGATACCAAGGCGGGAATTGGATGTTATCGACGAAAATCTGTATCCAGGCCTTCTGGCCGCGACTGGCGTGATGGTATAGCCCAGCAACGCGATCTCGTTTGATTCTTCTACCCCGACGCGGCAAAGTTCCAATCCGCACACTGCGGGATTGCTCGGAAAGACTGCAGAGGACCACACTATCGAGCTCTACCAGATATTTGTGCGGTACGGTGGAAAGCAGGCGTTGTGTCAGTCTGGCACAGTCGACCGCTGGGCGATAGCTCACAAACGCTTCAGTTACCCGCACTGGAGTTGCGGTGGGCCTAGAATCGGACATCGATGCCGATTGTAAAGCTTGTCTGAATGGGTAAAAACCGGCTACTAGCTCCTAGGCTGTCAGCAGACTCGATCTGCGGCCCATATTGCAAACCGTTCCGCAGCGTCGGAAGGGAAGTGAGAACGGCGCGAAAGTAGGAGAGTGCCGCATGTGCGGCACGGCTGAAAATAGTCCCCGGCAGACGCCGATTTTGCGGCTGCTGGGGTGGAGAGTGACCGCAATCTGGCAACCCTGGGTACGAGAAATCCGCGAATTTCCAACCACCCTGCCGGAGGCCAGCGCGCAGCGGATGCGGAGCGCTCAAAAAAATGCATTTCCTTGTTCTCGCTCCGCGCTTTGCGCTCCGCTCCGGCCTACGGCAGTGCAGAAAGGATTTTATTGCTCGCTCACCCGGGCTCACGCCCGGGGCTATTATCTGCCGCGCCTGCGGCGCTCCGGCCTGCTGCGACTGACAGCAGGGGCGCGCTCGCTGGGACCCCGGCCGCCATTCCAGTCCGCCACAAGCCTGCCTTGGGCGCGAGTGATTTACCGGCCAATCTTTTCATTTGGTACACAGATGTGCCGCGATCACAGTGCGCAAAGATTGCACTTGATCGGGCGGCAGCTCCGCATTTTTGCGGGCTTCGGCCGGCCACCATGAGGCGGCACAGCGGGGTGCGTCACACCTTTATGCATGCACCGCGTCAGACGAAAACGTGACAGCCTGATGTTCGCAAATCTAGTTTGCCAAACCAGCGTAGCTAATCGCCGGCTAACGCCATCGTCGTCACAGGCCGCAATGCATCCAAGGCATTCTGAATTTCCGAGTGGATGCGGTCTTCCGTTACGCGGCTTTCCAGAATGATCGGGGTGTCTATTGGAAGCAGGTGGGCGACTCCTTGGAATGCGATCTTCGAAGCGAGAGTAATGGGATCGTGTTTGCTTTGGCTGTTTACTTCACTTACGTGAAGTTCCGCGATGTGGTCCCGGAATTGTTCCAGAATCGCAGCCGCTTCGCTCATCGTGGGATCCACCTGACGCGCATGACCGATGTCAAAACAGATTCGCGCTCCCGGTAGGCTCGCCCAGAACAGCTGCAGGTCGGAAGCCCGCTGTCCAATCGGCTTACGCTTGTCCATGTTCTCGATGAGCAGCAGGTGGCCGAAGGCCGACCAGCGTTCGATGTCGTGCATTGCATCAGGATGAATGATCACTGGCCAACCTCGATGCACTACTTCGGATAGGAGCCTTACAGCTTCGCTCTCGAACTCCGGTTCGATCCAGCTAGGAGCATGGAATGAAATGTACTCAAATTGGGTGAGGTCAAGACAGTCCAGACTCTCAATGAGTGGCCGGAGCTCGTTCTGACGGAGAGCAGACAACTCGACCGCCTTGAGTTCGGTGCGCGAAAGCATTTCGAGCGCACTGCGAACGTCCGCGAGAGCCAATGCGCCGGTCGAGAAACCGATGGGCCCCACTAGAACACTCCATACTTACGAGTGAGCCCAGAGATCGGCTCGCGCTCGAAGAAGATGTTGTCCAAAGCGTGCTCGAATTTACCGCTCATGGAACGGACACTTGCAAACAGCTCATCCTTGCGTGAATCCTCGGCCCGAAGGTTGTCCAATATGGACCGCTTCGAAGCGTCATGCAGCATTGAAAGAAAATCTGCATAGGAGGACAGCAAATCGTCGATGATCTCCGCCGGCACATTATAAAGCCGCATGGCGTTCGCCAAAATTCGAAGTGGAGTCAACCTGACGCGTTCGCGCAAATGATTCACAAGAGCTAGTTTTATAGCACTGATGTCTGCGGGAATCCTAGAGTGCAATTCAGTATCCAATTGACATCCGAAGCAGATCAGTAACCCAGAAGCAAAAATGAGTTTGCGCGACATGCGCAGCTTTGCATTGCGAGTGCCCCAGCCTTTCCCGCCTCGGTCGCGTTGCTTGCTGGCAAAATCGACAGCCATTGTGCGCCAGAACCTTACGATGTCGTTGAGCAGAAATCTCGGAACCCGGTATGACTTGTTATCGGGAGCGAGAAGATGATTATCCTCTTCCAAGTATCGATTGATAATTGCTTTCAAGACTCGCTCATAGGCATCGCTACGTTTGCCGATTGGCTTGGATTCGAGCAGCAGAAGGATCCGCTGCGTCATATTTATATCCGTGTCGTGCTGTCCGCCAATTTGGTGAACCAAATCATGGCTGAATGTGATGTTGCCGAAGGTCCCCGTTGGGCCTGGTCCCTTGAATTTTCGATTGTTTTGTTGATCTTTTTGCTCGTCGATTACGGATTGAATTCTTTGCGTAATCAGCAAATGGGCCGGATCGGCCTGGCCATCGATCAGATAAGTCCAATCCAGGTCGCTTCCTGAGGTCCACTCGTCGCGAGCCAGCGAGCCGAACACAACAAGACTTGCATCTTCGCTTGTGTACTCGCCTAACGCGCGAGAAAGAATATCCTCGAGCTCGGCGCGAGTTTCGCTTGCTCGCTGAGCTGCAGCCTGAATCGACGCATATTTTCGGAGAGGATCATGCAAGTGTGAAGTAGAGACGTCGGTTGCTGACATGAATCTTGCATTCTAGCAATCACTTCTAAAGCGGCGAAGAATTTCTGCGCTGGGTCGCACCGCCCCGGGGCTAACGTCTGCCGCGCCCTCCGGGGCTCAGAAATCAGCATTCAGCGATCAGCAGTCACCGTTCAACAGTCAGTTAAGGCCATGCAAAGAGCGATGGCGCTGTCTTTGTTGAAATGGTGGGCGCGGACAGAAGCGTCAAGAGACAAGCTGCGGAAGGCTTTTGAATTACATTCAGGGGTCGCTTTTTTCTTCGATGTTTATTCCGAATTGCGCCGCATAGCTACGCAGGGCTTCGAATTCCGCTTCTTGTTTTTCCAGGGTCACCGCCGGCGAAATGTGTCCTGGTTGCCAGACTTTAAAGTACAGCTTCATTCCGCCGTGCATCTGAGACAACTTCGCGCGGAACTGCCCTTCGTCGAGGTTGACATACTGCAGAAACGTAAAATGCAACTGGTCCTCGGGAAACCAGTTGGGAGAAATCACTGCCTCCCCGCCCTCCCATTGTTTGGTCCACTCCGCAATCTGCTTCTGCTGTCCCGGCGAAGCGATGTCGCGCAGCTTCTCAAGCTTCTCAGGATCACACATCCAGTTTGTGCCGGTGGCAATGGAATCAACGAGCGTGCTCTCGAGAGCCGTTGCTCGGGCAATCGGACTCTGATAGTCCGGGGTGAAGCTAAATTCGCCTGCGAGGTCCTTCCATTCCTAATGAAAGCGCTTGAGCCGTGCCCAGAGAGCCGCCTCGGCCTTCGCTGTTCCCCATTTTCCTAGCGCCAATGCGGCGTCGTTCGCAACTTCGAGGTCGGCATCATCGAGCTCACTGATTGCGAGCTGCTCTACCTTCGCGAGCGATTTTCCCAAGTCTTGCAGCAGCATGCGGTAGCAGCCGGTGGTCTTTCTCGCAGCAAGTGACGCTTGCACCGCCTTTGTTCCAAATTCCGGGTCGACCCGCAAGAAGTATTGCAACATAGCGTCCTGTGCATCACACGCCCATTCTCCGAGATGTGCATTGAAGACGCGCTCCACCGGGACCGCTGCCGACTGATTCCCGAACAGCTCAAGCAAGTGATAGTCCAGCTCGCGGGCATCTTCCTTCTCGATGCGGGCAAGGGCTTCATCGACAATCGGCCGTACTTCATCGCTGGATAACAGCTTCACGAGCGAAACCGAGGGCTGCGCCTTGGGGTCGCGCAGGTCGCGGAGGATGAGCGCGCGTCCGTCTTCGTGACTCAAGTCGAAAATATGCTTCAGCGCCGCATCGCGGGCCATGGATGCTTCGGTCCGGAATGGAGGCGCCGGCCCGGAGACAAAGTCTTTCAATATGGGCAGCATCTCCGGAGATGCAATCAGCGGCCATTGGTACTGGATCAGCTCCAGTTTTTTCTGCTCCGGGAGCTCGCTCCACACCGCGATAAGCTGCCTGCGCATCTCGGAGGCAGTTGTCGCATTGAGCAAATCTGAAGATTCGGTCAGCCCCTGCACGGTCAGCGCACGAGCCCGGCCGATTTTCTGTGGCAGCGCTGCGGCCGTGCGGGCGAGCGCCTGCTGGGTTAACTCGCGCTCGTGTTCCTGCCGTTTATGCCAGTAATCCTGCCATGCCTTCGGATTCGCGGGATCGTAGGCCGGCGGTTCCCATGACGGATCGGCATTGATCTGCAACTTCGCGAGCGCGTTCAGGAAGTCCTGCGTGATCGGATGAGCGGGGTCGCCGATCTCGCTCTCCATTGCAGCAATGGCCTCTGCGCGATAGGAGGAAGCGACTAAACCGAACATCAAATCCGAACCTCCCGGCTGATCGTTCAATCCCCAGAAGAGTCTTGCCAATATCTTCGCCGAGTCCACCGTGTTTAGAAACCGTAGTTGCCGCGCGGCCTCCTTCTGCTGATCCGCAGTTCCGTTCTGATACGCCGCCAGAGCTTCGCGCAATTGCTCGCTCGCCCAATCACGGTCGGCTTTGGTTACATCGAAATCGATTGTGTTGGAGCGGAGCGTGACCTGCACGCCGTCCCGCGGCTGGCTCGCCTGGGTCAGGAGGGCGCCACACACGATGGCTCACAACGTAGAGCCGGTAGTGTCCGGGCACCGGTTGCCGCCACTCGTTCAGCTCTGAGGTCGCAGTGAATGGTTTTTCGGAAAGTTGCTGCTCATTTCCCAAACCTCCGCCAATAAAACCTCCGTGGAAATAATCGGTTAGAGGGTCCAGGGCTGCCGGTTCAATGCAATAACTCTCTGTCATCAATCGCCCGCTACGGTCGTAATTCCGATTCTCGGCCCAGTAGCGCTTCTCGGCAGTTGATGTGAATGACAACGTCAGCGGAATGATCTCGCCTTCCCGAAACGAGGTGCGTCCGTCCGAAATGGCGATCGTGATAGTCGCGTCTGGTACTGTCGAGGTAAGCGAACACGGCTCGGTATCCGCTCCGAAGGCGGCCATGCCGGCGAGCAGTAGAACGATCATGGCAACCCGCTGCATGGGCGGCATTGTACGCCGTGGGCCGAATGAGTTTTTCCGTGCAAAGGGATGTTCGGGAGTGAAGCCGATGGGCTGTCCTGGTCTCCCGAAGCTCATCGGTATCATTGGTTCCGGCTGGGAACACGGGCGCAATGTTTTTCATTCTGCGCGCTGGGCTCCGCCCCGACCTGCGGCAGCGCGGTTATGAATTTTGTTTTTCTTTACCCCGGCTCGCGCCCTGGGCTAACGTCTGCCGCGCCTCCGGCGCTCCGGCCTGCTGCGAGTCACAACAGGGGCGCTCGCTGGGGGCCCGGCCGCTACCCAGTCCGCCGCGGCGGACAGCAGCGACGGGCGCTGGGGATCCTGGTCCGGGGCTCCTGAGATCCAGGCCGATTGTTTGGCATAGGTAGTGCCGACTATCGCGGTACGAATGGCCTTAGGTTTCTGCGTTTGGTTCCAGGAGCGAGCGCCTAGATTTTGGCGCCGGAGCCGCTCTTCAGCAGTATGAAGCGGCGAATCGAGAACGCAGCAAACAGCAGGCAGAAGACTACGTTGTGCGAAGTTGCTCCGTGCTGGGCGATATCGACGCCCTCTTGCGCGGCCAACGCCCCCATTAAAATCATCAGGGAAATGTTCATGAGTTTCATCCCATTTACTCCATGAGCGCGGAGCTCCGTTGCACTTCACCACAGGCTTGAACCGCGCTCAAGCATGGAAGAGAGTCGCATATGACAGAGGTAACAGACCGGGGTACATGGCCGCGTGGTTGGAGGCGGCGTTCAGGAATGAGTCTCAGGACGGGATTGACCTCACGGATATTGCTACACGGCGCCCAGAGATTTACTGTTTCTGATCGAAAAGCATGAACGGCGCGCTCAACGGGAAACTGCGCCAACGTTACTTGAGGAGGACTGCATGAAGCAGGGAATCGTTTTGCTGTTGCTGGCGTGTGTGCCGGTGTGTGTTGCGCAGACGAAATCAGGGACAGTTGCGAAGAAGGCGCAGCGGTCGTTTATCGGCGAGGTGCCGACGACCGTTGCCGGCAGCGTCTCGCAGACGCTGCAGTTCGTTGAAGGAAACTTTCTCGGCCTCGCCGAGGCGATGCCGGAGGACAAATACGGCTACATTCCCACATCGGGGAAGTTCGACGACGCTCGCAGCTTTGGCGAGCAGGTGAAGCACGTAGCTTGCGCGCAGTTCGCCTTCTTCATGGAATTCGAAGGCAAGAAGCCGCCCGACGATTGCGAGCGAGGTGGACACGATCCGGCTAAAACCAAAGCCGAGCTGATTAAATACCTGAAGGACTCGTTCGACTATTCGAATCGCGTGATCGCTACGCTCACGGCAAAGAACGCGCTGGACCGAGTTGAGGGACGCTATGCCGGACCAAACACCAAGCTGGGAATCTCCGTGATCTCAGTTTGGCACGTCACCGATCACTATGGGCAACTGGTGGAGTACCTGCGCATGAACGGGATCGTCCCGCCGATGACGCAGAAGTAGGGCCTCAAGGTGCGATAGCTGCTGGCTGGTGATCGCTAGCAAGCCGAGGGGCATGACTCCAGTTTCAAGTCGAATGTGTGCACTGGGCTGTGGAAAATTAGCGCGACAAAGAAAATTCCCTGTTCTTTCCTGTTCTTTTTTTGAATCCTTTTGCGAAATGGAGTTAAGTTTCGTGTTCCTGTCCGATTAGACGGAATTTTGTCGCCTATCCTTGATAATTCCTGTTCGTTTCCTCAGCTTTCGGAGCCAACTCCTGGCTGCTGGTTTGTAGCTACTAGCAATCAAAGGCATTAACTCACAAGTTATGCGGGATTGCGCTGCCGGCGTGGAATTTTTCCTGTATTTTTTCCCTGTTCTCAGGAAATGACCGCAGACAAATCGGCGCGCCCAAGGCGCGGTGACTCGCAACTACGCCCGCCGCTGCCGCAGGGGTAACCACACCTACTGCCCGCACCGCAGCGGGTTCCGATCAGCAGCGGACGATGTTGTCTGCCTTAATGCCTTTGGTGGCGTTGCGGGTGTCGACGACGAGTTTGGCCCTCTTGACGATGTCCGGGTAGTTGTAGCTGGAGTGGTCGGTCACGATTAACACGCAATCGAACTCCTCGATCCGGTTGAGCGGAGTGCTCGACATGTTCAGATCGTATTTTCTCCCGCGTCCGACCGTGGGGAAAAAGGGATCGTTATAGCTGACGCTGGCGCCCTCCCTCTGCAGCAGTTCGATGATGGTAAGCGAGGGGGACTCGCGCAAGTCGTCAATATCTTTCTTGTAGGCCATGCCCAGCACAAACGCTTTGGCTCCATTCAGTGACTTTTTCTGTCGATTGAGCGCTGCGGCCACGCTTGCGACCACATGATATGGCATGCTGAGGTTCACCTCACCGGCAAGCTCGATGAAGCGGGTATGGAAGTCGTATTCCTTGGCTTTCCACGAGAGATAAAACGGATCGATGGGAATGCAGTGTCCGCCAAGTCCGGGGCCAGGATAGAAGGGTTGAAAGCCGAACGGCTTGGTGGAAGCCGCCTGGATCACCTCGAAGATGTCGATGCCCATGCGCAGGCACAGCAGCTTCAATTCATTCACCAGCGCGATATTCACGCAGCGATAAATGTTTTCGAGCAGCTTGGTCATCTCCGCGGCGGCCGGCGACGATACCGGCACTACCCGGTTGAAGATCGAGTTATATAATGCGCTTGCATACTGGGTGGCCAGCGGTTCCAGACCGCCAATCACTTTTGGGATGTCGCGGCGAGCGACGCTGGTGTTGCCGGGATCCTCCCGTTCCGGCGAAAAGGCGACATGAAAGACATTGTCTCCGTCATCTGCGCTACGGGCCGCCTTCAGCGCCAGCTTGTTTTCCTTTTCCAGAATTGGAACCAGCACTTCCTCAGTAGTGCCGGGATAAGTCGTGCTCTCCAGGATGACCAGTTGTCCGGGACGAAGGTTCGGCGCGATCGCGTGCGCGGTGTTTTCGATGTAGCTCAGGTCGGGCTCGTGATGCTCGTTCAGCGGAGTGGGCACGCAGATAATGATCGCGTTCATTTCGGCAAGACCGGCATAGTCGGTGGTCGCAGAAAATCCAGAGTTCCTGGCTGCCGCGATTTCTTCTGGCAAGATGCGATAGATGTAAGACCCGCCGTCGGTCAAGGTGCTGACCTTTCTCTCGTCGACATCAAATCCAGTGACTCTGAATTTTTCTTCGCTGAACAGCAGGGTCAAAGGCAGGCCAACATAGCCGAGGCCGATAATGCCTACGCGAAGTTCGCGGGATTCGGTTTTGTCCAAAAAGCTTTGCGAGCGCGCTGGAGAAGAAGCAGTAGGGCTGAGCATAGATTTCGGCATTGTAGCAGTAACTTTTTCGTACCTAGTGGACCATTTGCGAGTGTGTCGGATGGCACTGGAACCGACAGCCGCGTTACTAATCAGTTCCAATTGTATGCACAATCTTTCACTCTACGGATCGGTGGAAGATTCTTAATTACCGTCCTAAGTGCTTTGCCTTCATACACTAAAGCTTCACTGGTTGATGGCGCGGAAACTGCAATATAGACCGGACAACCGTGCAGAGATGCTGCTTTTCTCCGGTTCAAGACATGGGATGACGCCGGGATCTGGTTGTTGATCAGTTAGTCATCATCGTTCGTCGGACACGATGACTGGCGCCCGGTCTAGTATTCGATCAGCGCATGTTGCGGTGCAAAAAATCGAGGAGCTCGAGGAACCTTGACTGTGGACGAAAAGCGCGTACTCCCCAGATTTCCCTTAGAAATGCCCGTGTGGCTGCGATTGCCTGGATCCGATGCCACGGTTCATGCCAAGACCCGCGACGTAAGTGCCAGCGGGGTCTTCTTTTACGTCAACTGTGAGCTTCGCGCAGATTCGGAAATTGAATTCACCATGACCCTGCCACCGGAACTCACTCGCACAGCGGCTATCCAGGTCTCATGCAAAGGAAAGGTCGTACGCGTACAAAACGATGAAGCCACTGGCAAGGTGGGCGTAGCTGCCGCAATCCACAGCTACGATTTCCTTGCGCAAGCTGCGACTTCGTCGTTTGGAGATGCTTAAGCAAGGCTTAATAAGTTATTTCCTCCAATCTCGGGCCTCCTGCTGATGAAGGTAACTGCGATTATGTTACCAACTCCAGTAATCTCAGTAACTTCCGTGCAATAGTTTGCAAATTGTCCTATTGAACATCGCAAAATCTTGCGATATTGTGAGAACCACGTTATTGGCAGAGTGGAATTGTCTTTAAGGCTCGAATTCTCCCCTCAGTCTTAGAGAATCGCCCATTTGCACGACAAATCTAGCAGTTCAGTCTTTCCGGCGGCGCCCGCCGGAGAGGGAGTAACTTGTGTCTAGTTCCCCTGGTCGAGCTGTCGACGCGACGCCTGCGCCCCCAACTCGGCTTGAAATCGAAGATTCCCTAAAGCAGGACATCTTCCGGCGCACCATTGCGCTCGCATCCGCAGCCCACGAGCTGAAGACCCCGCTGTCCGTAATGACCGGTTATACCGACCTCTTATTGGGCGAGCTGCTAGGCCCCCTCAACGATCAACAGAAAAAAGTTTTGGAGGAAATGAAGCAGAGCGGACTCCGCCTGCAACGATTCGTTCAGGACTTCTTGGCGTTTAGCGCGCTGGAGTCGGGCAAGATCCGTATCAGCAAGGAACTGGGCGACGTTAATGAGTGTATTGCCGAAGTGCTTGAGCACTGGGCCGGCCGCTTCGAACAGAAACGTCTGCGCTGGGACTTTCGTCCGGAGACCACGCTCACTCCAATCCTGTTTGATTCGTTGAAGCTGCAGCACGTGATTTCGAATTTGGTGGACAACGCGGTGAAGTTCACGCCGACTGGCGGTCGGGTTCGGGTCTCGACCAGCACGTACCTTTGGGAGCGGCGCAGCTATCGCCAGAGCCTCTCCTCTACGCACGAACGCCGCTCAGTCGATAAAGATCACAGCCCAAACGCGGTGCGCATCAGCATCTCCGATACCGGACCGGGAATCCCGCCGGAGTATCACCAGGAAATATTCAACGAATTCCTTCGTCTGCAACAGACCTCCGACTCTCAGGGCATGGGACTTGGATTGGCGATTGCGCGACGTTTGGTCGAAGCGCACTCGGGAAAGATCTGGGTGGAAAGTGAAGTTGGCAGTGGCAGCACATTTTCCGTGCTCCTACCGATGAGGACAGCAGAGTCATGAGCGCAAATCCCACGATCCTGATTGTTGATGACGAACCCAGCATGTTGCGATACACGCGCACGCTGCTGGAAGTAGACCGCTATTCGGTTGAGACCGCCAGCAGCGGCCAGGAGGCGGTGAAGCGGGTGCAGGACGGCCTCTCGCCCAACCTGATCCTGCTCGACATGGCCATGCCTAGTATGAATGGCCTGCAAACTCTGGAGCAGTGCAAGAAGATTCGGCCCGAGCAGAAGATCGTGATGCTGTCGTGCGTGAGCGACACCAGCACCGTAGTTCAGGCGATCAAATTGGGCGCGCTCGACTATGTCACCAAGCCGTTCTATAAAGCCGAACTGGATGCGGTGCTGAAGCGTTGTTTGGAGCCAGAAAAGACCGAGAAGCCGGCGAAGGCGACAGTCGAAGCGCATCGGTATACCGTTTCCGACGACGTGCAGGTTGAGAACCTTGAAGACGATTTCTTCTTCCTTGCGGCCAGTCCGCAGATGAAGCAGATTCGCGCGCAGGTTTCGCTGGTGGCAAAAGTCGATGTGCCGGTGCTGCTGCTGGGTGAAAGCGGAGTAGGCAAGGAGATTCTGGCGCGACTGATTCACAAGATGTCGATCCGCGCGCATCGTCCGTTGCTCAAAGTCAACTGCGCGGCTTTACCCGCAGAGCTGCTGGAAAGCGAGTTGTTTGGCTACGAGGCCGGCGCGTTCACGGGAGCGAATCGTTCCAAACCGGGGAAGTTCGAATTGTGCAATAAGGGAACTATGCTGCTGGATGAAATCGGGGAGATGAGCACCGGACTGCAGGCCAAGCTGCTGCACGTCTTGCAAGACGGAACATTTTCCCGCCTCGGCAGTCGATCCAACGTGAACGTGGATGTTCGCATTCTTGCAGCCACCAATATCAATATCCAGGAAGCCATCGCCAACCGGACGCTGCGTGAAGACCTGTATTACCGCCTCAACGCCTTCACCATGCAGATCCCCCCATTGCGCGAGCGCCGCGAAGAAATTCCGTTGCTGCTCAAGCATTTCATGAATCGCCTGGCGGAGCGTTATGCCACGACACCCTTGAGCTACAGTGAGCGCTTGTTGCAAAGCTGTATGCAGTATCACTGGCCGGGGAACTTGCGCGAGCTGGGAAACTTCGTGAAGCGATATCTCGTGCTGCAGGACGAAAGCATGGCCATTGCCGAGCTCGACGCCAAGAGCAAAGGCGCAATCGCAGAAGACGCGAGGCTGGGGGGAGCACCGGAAGGTGGGCTCAAATCTTTAGTTCGCGGACTCAAGGATGAAGCCGAGTTGAAAGCCATCGAACAAGCTTTGACTGCGACCAACTGGAACCGCAAGATGGCGGCCGCGCGTTTGAATATCAGCTATAAAGCCCTCCTGTACAAAATTAAGCAATATCAGATTGTGCCCCCGGTTCCTGCGAGAATGCCGGATACACGTGCCGGATTAAGGTAATCTGCCTTCATGCCCGAACGCAGTGGGGAAGACCTCAGGGTAGTCGCGCATCTCCAGGATGGTTCGCTGGTTAAGGGCATCCTCTGCCCGGAAGATCCCAGCTTTGATCCTCTGGCAGCCGGTGCATTGGGCGCGGTGTTGCCGTCATCGGTGGCTCTGCGGCTTGCCGGTGGCGAGCAGAGAGTTGTGGATCTGACCAGCGCCAAGGCATTGTTTTTCGTCAAAACTTTCGAGGGCCGGACCGATTACACCGAGCTGAAATTCTTTGAACGCAATCCGCAAATCGAAGGCCTCTGGATCAAGATCCGATTCCAGGATGGTGAAACCACCGAAGGAATCGTGCATAACTCGCTGCCCTTTGTGATGGACAAAGGATTTTTTCTGCGCCCTCCCGATCCCCACAGCAACAACCGGGTGGTATTTGTGATGAAGAGCTTCCTCGTGGATTTTCGCGTCCTGGGAATTCGCAGCGAGTACTGAAGCTAGCTCAGTCTTTAAGATCCGGAAAAATTCCTCATCAATCCCACTTAGGTTAGAGTATATCCTCAGCGGTAATGCGTTCAGTACGAAAGTTGTCCTTCGCGCTTCTCCTCTACTTGATTTCTGCTGTGCCGGCGCAAAGCCGGCCGGTTCCAACTGCGCTCTTCCGGTTTCGAAATGGCTTCTGGATAAATCTGCATCACTTTCTTTACGCAGAGGCATTGGCCGGGTCCACCAGCGCGAACGCTCGTTGGATTTCGACTGCACAAGCAGCAGTGCGGCAGGCGCCATGTGGGGCATTTGCTTCGGCGGACGCGGAGCAAAACTGGAAGAAAGCAGTGCAGTTTTACTCCAGTAACTACGCTTCCCGCGACATGCTTTTTGATCGGGACTTCGCGAACATTAATGACGTGCTGGGCGATGCCGGCGACGTGCAGGCCCTACCCGCAACTCTGCCCCGCGATTTGAAGCGCGAACTTGAGGCGGCAGCACCCGCTTATCGTCAGTCTTGCTGGCCCAATCATCGCAGGTTGAACGAAGCATGGATTCATCTGCTGGAGCCTCTCTTGGCTACTCACGGCCAGGAGATTGCGCGCCGTTTGACAACCGTCTTCAACACAGCATGGCCTGCTCAGCCGATAGCAGTCGATGTGGTCACTTATGCGGACTGGGCGGGAGCTTACACGATCTCGTCTCCGCCGCACACCACAGTCGGCAGCGTGGGCGATGATAAGGGAGACGCCCAACTCGAGATTATTTTTCATGAAGCGCTGCATACCATGGACGAGGGGATGGACCGCGATCTATCGACGGCTTTCGCGAAGTACCACTCGGAGATGCCCCAAGGCTTTGCCCAGGCGCTGATTTTCTTCACCGCCGGATTTGTGACCCAAGAACAGCTACACGCCACGGACCCGAATTTTCAGCCGTATGCGTATAAGCACGGAATGTATAAACGAATTCCATATTGGGACCAGGACGAAATGGCTTTGCGGAAATATTGGCAGTCCTATCTGGAAGGCCAAGAGCAGCGCCAAGCCGCCATGGATCACTTGGCGCATGCCATCTGCTGTTCTTGAAATGGCAGGCAAAGCTTCGAAACTACAAAGCTTTGCGGCCTTATTCCATCCAGCGCTTGAAGATCAGTGAGCCATTCGTGCCGCCGAAGCCGAAGGAATTCGTCAGCGCGATATTTAGATTGGCGCGGCGCGAGTGGTTGGGCACGTAGTCGAGATCGCACTCGGCGTCGGGCTCGTCGAGATTGATAGTGGGAGGAACTGCTTGATCGTGCAGCGCCAAAACGGTAATGCCTGCCTCGAGCCCGCCGGCGCCGCCCAGCAGGTGTCCGGTCATTGATTTTGTCGAGCTCACGGCCAGGCCGTTTTTGGCATGCGCTCCAAAGGCTCGTTTGATGGCTTTGGTTTCGAGCACGTCGCCCAGCGGAGTCGAAGTGCCGTGGGCATTGATGTAATCCACCTGCTCGGGGCTGACGTGGGCATCCTTGAGCGCGGCCATCATCACCCGATATCCGCCTTCGCCCTCTTCGGCGGGCTGGGTGATGTGATAGGCATCGGCGCTCATTCCGTATCCGATGATCTCAGCGAAAATCGGCGCACCGCGTTTGCGGGCAAAATCCAAGTCCTCCAGCATGAGGATTCCGGCGCCTTCACCGATCACGAAGCCATCGCGGTCCTTATCGAACGGACGGCTGGCATGTCCGGGATTGTCGTTGCGGGTTGAGAGCGCGCGCATGGCGGCGAACCCTCCCACGCCCATCGGAGTGATCGCCGCCTCAGTGCCGCCGGCGATCATTACGTCGGCTGCGCCGCGGGCAATGATTTTGAAGGCATCGCCAATAGAGTGCGCGCTGGTAGTACACGCGGTTGCCGTAGCTTCGTTCGGACCCTTCGCGCCGTAACGGATGCTCACGTGCCCAGCGGCCAAATTGATGATCGCTGCGGGAATGAAGAAGGGCGAAATCTTGCGCGGCCCGCCGCTGAGCAGGTTGGAGTGCTCGCGCTCGATAATGTCGAAACCGCCAATGCCTGATCCGATGTGAACGCCAACGCGTTCGGCAATTTCCGGCGTGATCTCAAGCTTCGACATCTTGATGGCTTCATCGGCGGCCGCCATGCACAGGTGAATGAAGCGGCCCATCTTCTTGACTTCTTTTCTCTCGATGAAGTTCAGTGGATCGAAGTTCTTGACTTCCGCGGCGATGGTGCAGGCGAACCCAGTGGTATCAAATGATGAGATGGGAGAGACGCCGCTCTTGCCCGCCAGCAAATTGCTCCAGGTCTCGGCGCTGGTATTGCCTACGGCGCAAATGAGGCCGATGCCAGTGACGGCAACTCTGCGACTCAAGCCTACTTGCCGCCTTTCGCGTGGGCGTTGATGTAATCGATGGCGTTTTTGACTGTCTTGATTTTTTCGGCCTCTTCGTCGGGGATCTCGATATCGAATGCTTCTTCAAAGGCCATGACCAGCTCCACGGTGTCGAGCGAATCGGCGCCAAGATCGTCCACAAATGACGCGCTGGGTGTTACTTCGCCTTCATCGACTCCGAGTTGTTCGACAATGATCTGCTTGACCTTCTCGTCCACTGCGGCCATGTGCGTTCCTCGCTGTTAGGTTGGGATGTACGACTACTGCTTGGCGATTTTGGAATTCTTCTCGATGTAACTGACCGCATCCTGAACGGTCTTGATCTTCTCCGCCTCTTCGTCGGGGATCTCGATATCGAAGGCTTCTTCGAATGCCATGATGAGCTCGACGCGGTCGAGCGAATCGGCGCCAAGGTCATCGACGAACGAAGCGGCCGGCGTGACTTCGCTCTCTTCAACGCTGAGCTGGTCCACAATGATTTGCTTTACTTTGTCCTCTACCCCAGGCATAGCGGAGATCCTCCTGATGGCGCAAACCGCACGCAACGGTAAACGATTCAGTCTAAATGTGGCAGTGAAAGACTGGCAAGCAGACGAGCGGATCGGGTGATTTCGCGATCGGGTGATCGGGTGATTTGAAAATCAAGAAATCACGATGGCAAACTCCGCCAAGTTTCACGACTATGGCAGAACCCTTGAACGGGTGATCGTGTGATCAACTTCACCCGATGAGCCGATGACCCGATGGCCCGATCACCCGATTTCTTGAAACCGCCTATCGCGAACTGCTAGGTGTTGGCGGCACTCCTCCGTACTCGTCCCGCAGCCGCGTCTGCCGGTTTTCCATGGAGATTTTGCGGCCGTTGATGAAGACTTGCTTCACGTCGGTCTTCACGTCGAGGGGGTCGCCGTTGGCGATTACGACATTCGCGGTTTTGCCGACGTCGAGCGAACCCAGCTTGTCTGACACTCCCCAGATTTCGGCCGGGTTGATGGTGATGGCCTTCAGAGCTTCGTCATAAGGTAGTCCGAAAGCCACGGCATAGCCCGCAGCGTAGGGCAGGTTGCGATTGAATCCCACATCGTAGGTGGCGAACGAAATCTTCACGCCGCGTTTGTAGAGTTCGGCAGGGAGAGAGTAAACCGCGTCGTAGCGTTCGTCGGCTCGGGGAAAATCGTAGATCGGTCCAACGATCACGGGCACGTGCCAGGATGCGATCTCGTCCAGGATGCGCTGCGTGTGGGTCACGTGATTCAGCACGACCTTGAGATTGAATTCCTTCGCCAGGCGCATGGCGTTTTCGACATCGTAGGCGTCGCTGGCTCCGATCACGACTGGCTTTTGTCCGTGCAGATAGGGCAGCAGAGCTTCGAGTTTTAGATCGCGCTTGGGCGGCTCGCCGCCTCCGCCTTTGCTTGTATCGGGCTTCTTATTCGCGAAAGCCTGCTGTTTGGCTTCGTAATCCTGGGCGTCCATGAACGTCTGCCGCAGTTGAGACGCAAGTCCCATGCGTGTCGAGGGAAACTTGCGCTGGTCGAAGCTGCGACCCAGACGGCGCTGCTCGCCAGAGAAGTTCATGGGTAGCGCGACGTCTTTGGCGAGGATCATCTCGTCGCGGTCTCTGCCGTCGAGTTGGATAAAAATATCCTGCCCGGGCAGGCTGTCGTCGGTCCCCGGCGCGACGATTGCGTTGGTGATGCCGTTCACGCGCACTACGGGAATGCGCTGTGTTTCCGCGCGAAAGGCGTCGGCCACGTGCATGTGCGGCATGATCTCATCGCTGGGCTCGTTGATGTCGTTGCTCATGCGGTCGGCCGAGACTTCCACCAGTCCCAAATTGGTTTCGGAATCGATGAGCCCGGGGTAGACCGTCAAGCCGCTGGCATCGATCACCGTGGCGCCACGCGGAATCGCCGTGCTGCCTGCCGGGCCGACAGCCGTAATTTTCCCGTTCTCCATTACAACCGTGCCGTTCTCGATAACGCCGTGAGTTATGGTGAGCAGCTTGCCCCCGCGGATGGCAATGGGGCCGTTCGAAGCGGGAACTTCCGTGCGCTTGATCTTGGTGTTTGCTGGTTTTTGTGCAAAAGCGAAGGACGCAAGCATCACGACGAATAGAAGCGAAGAAAATCGTTTCAGGTTTCGTGTTTCAGGTTTCGGGTAAGCCTTTCGTGCAACTGCCATTGACGAAACCTGAAACTTGAAACTCGAAACTCGAAACGCCTTTTCGTTTTTGCGGTTCATCAGTGCGCCTCCCCGGTCCCGATCATCTCTTCATCCATCTCGTTGCCTTCAAAGCCGCCATCGCTCATCGGCGCATTCTTCCAGTGCGTCAGTCCGAGCCCGGGCAGCGAACTGTCAAAGTACACTTCGCCGTCGATGATGGCCTTGTCCACCTTCGCGTAGCTGGAGAGGGGATATTTGTCCCAGATGCTGATGTCGGCATCTTTGCCGACATCGAGCGAGCCCACGCGATCATCGACGCCGATGATCCATGCTGGATTCAAAGTGATCATCTTCAGCGCTTCTTCCTCGGTGGCGCCGCCATAGCGCATGACTTTTCCGGCGTCCTGATTCAGGCGGCGGACCACGTCATTTGAATCGCTCTTCAGTGCGACGCGCACTCCGTGCCGCATTAACATCACAGCGTTCCATGGCTGCGCATCCCAAGCTTCATCCTTGTATCCCCACCAGTCGGGCCAGGTCGCGACTGCGACACCCTCGGCAGCGATCTTGTCGGCGACTTTGTAGGCCTCAAGCGCATGGTGGAAGGCGCGGATGTGATATCCAAACTCACGCGCCATGGCCATCTCGGTGAGGAACTCGTCAGCGCGATAGCAATGGATCTGCACCAGCAGCTTGCCGCGCAGCACGTCCGCGAGCGCTTCGAGCTTCAGGTCGCGCTTTGGCGCTTTCAGGTCCTTCTCACCTTTTTGGACCTTGGCGTTGTAGTCGTCCCACTCGCGCATGTACTCCTTGGCCTGCTGCAGGGCCTCGCGCTGCACTTCGAAGTTGCCCATGCGCGTGGAGGGAAGCTGATTCCGCGATCCGTAAACCCGCTTGGGGTTTTCGCCGCTGGCGAACTTGATCGAGCGCGGCGCGTTGGGAAACAGCATCTGATCGCGGCTAAGGCCAAATTTGTTCTTGATCACCACCGCCTGGCCGCCAATCATGTTGGCCGAGCCGTGCAGCAAGAGTAGCGAAGTCACTCCGCCGGCCAGCGCCTGATATAGGCCTTTGTCGGTGTTGACAAAGGCATCGAGCATATTCATCGATGGAGTGATCGGGCTGGTGGCTTCATTCACATCGCCGTCGAGGGCAAGATGAGAATGCGGATCGATGATGCCCGGCATGACGTACTTTCCGGTGGCATCAATGACGGTCGCTCCCGCTGGCGCGCTGATGTTCTGCCCGATTCGGGCAATTTTTCCGTTATGAATGAGGATGCTGCCATTCTGAATGTCCCCGTGGGTGACGGTGAGAATGGTGCCGCCGCGGATGAGCATGTCGGGCGCGGAAACCGCGGGCGTAGAACTGGAAGATTGTGTGCCGGAACTCTGAGCGTCCCCGTTCTGCGCCAGTCCCGGTGAGATCAAGATGAGCACGGCGAGGCAAGAACGCCATGCCATTGTAAGAAGTGACATTCGTCATCTCCTGCGGTTCTTTTCTGACGTTGCAAAGAAACAGAGAAGGGTAAACAGAGTAGAAGGAATTGGCAAGGAAAAGTGAAGCCCCTCGGTGTGCAGATTCGAAAATTCAGACAGTGCCAAAGATCATAATCCAGCTCTGCTCGGCAACTCTGCTTTCATATTGCAAGCACTTTCGTGAGTCTCTGAATTTGTATTGCAAGGAACTCGCATTCTGAGTTTCGCGTAGGCCATCCCTCCCGCACCACTGTGTGGGCATCACATCACTTGCGCCAATTCGAAATTCGAGGAGAAAAAGAACCTATGAAGAAAATGTTGATGACCATGGCCCTCAGTTTGGCCTTCACGTGTTTTGGATTTGCACAGGGACTAGGAAGCGGTCAAACTGCCAGCGGCAATAGCCAAGCACAGGCAGCGGGCACGCCCTCTTCCACCACTCCAAGCCAGAGCGATCAGAACTCGGCTATGAACAGCTCCAACCAGAGCGGCGAGAAGACACTTCATGGCTGCATTCAATCCGAGAATGGCGGATACGCCCTTCAGGAAAAGAATGGCAAGATGGCCATGCTGTCCGGCTCGGAAGACTTTTCCAAGCATGTTGGCCATGAAGTGAAAGTGCACGGAACCTGGAGTGAGGCTTCGAACTCCAGCGCCTCTTCTAGCAGCGGCGCCAGCAGCAACCCGTCGTCCAGCGCCAGCAGCAACCCGTCGTCGAGCGCCAGCAGCACAACGAATCCGTCCGGAAGCGCAACTTCAGGAAGCAACAGCGGCAGGACCTTCAACGTCGACAAACTGGATATGGTTTCGGAGCAGTGCAGCATTAAGTAGCTTCGGTTCGCCTGATCCCAGACTTTAAGAACGAGCGCAGTCCTTCGTGGACTGCGTTTTTTCGTCCCGCCCATTTGTGTCCTGCCGATTGGTGAAGTTGTTATCATCTTCCTTCCTGTGGCCAGGCCTTCTTTTATCCGCTGTATTTCCTGTGGCTCGGAAGTTCCACCGAGCAGCCGCTTCTGTAATGCGTGCGGAGCCGCCGTCAATGCTGACCCGCTGGCCACGGCGACTGCCGGCCCGCCTCCTGCTGAGCCGCCGTTGTCGAAACCTTCCAGTCGAAGCTCGCCGAGATCTCACGCATCGAGTAGTTCGCTCATGCAGTCCCGCTTCTTACCGGGAACGCTGCTGGCGGAGCGTTATCGCATCGTTGCCATGCTAGGCCGTGGCGGGATGGGCGAAGTCTATCGCGCCGATGATCTAACGCTGGGCCAGTCAGTCGCGCTGAAGTTCCTGCCTGAAGCCACGGCTCGCGACGAAGCCACATTGGAGCGCTTTCGCAATGAAGTCCGCATTGCCCGCCGAGTCTCGCATCCGAACGTCTGCCGCATTTACGACATCGGCGAAGCTGAGGGCCTGCAATTCCTGTCGATGGAGTACGTCGATGGCGAAGATCTGGGCTCGTTGTTGCGACGCATCGGCCGCCTGCCTGCGGACAAGGCGCTGGAGATCGCGCGCAAGCTCTGCGCCGGACTCGCCGCGGCTCACGACAAGGGCGTGCTGCACCGCGACCTGAAGCCCGCAAATATCATGCTCGATGCTGAAGGCGAGGTCGTGATCACCGACTTCGGGCTCGCCGACCTCGCCGCCAACATCACGCCGGAACAGGTGCGCTATGGCACTCCCGCCTATATGGCGCCCGAGCAGCTAGCCGGAAAGGAAGTCACGGCCCGGAGTGACATCTACGCGCTCGGCCTGGTGTTCTACGAAATTTTTACCGGCAAGCGAGCGTTTCAGGCCGACACCCTGGCGGAAATTGTGCGCACGCGCACCGCGAGTCCGACTCCAGCCAATCCATCGACGCTGGTCCCGGACCTCGATCCCGGCGTGGAGCGGGTGATCCTGCGTTGTCTTGAACCCGACCCGGCGATGCGTCCGGCATCGGTGCTGGCGGTGGCCGCTGCGCTTCCCGGCGGCGATCCCTTGGCGGCCGCGCTGGCGGCTGGCGAAACGCCGTCCCCGCAGATGGTCGCAGCAGCGGGAGAAGTGGAAGGCCTTGCGACAAAGATTGCCGTTCCCTGCATTGCCGCCTTGCTGGTCGCGTTAGTCGTCAGCTATTTCGTCGGAGTGAGGATCGGTGGAGCTAACAAAATCCACGCCGACCAGCCTCCAGACGTGCTCACCCACAAAGCGAAGGAGATTGTGCGGGCTCTCGGCTATCCGTCAGCTCTGGATTCCGAATACGGTTTCTACGAAAACACCGATCTCGAACGATACATCGAGAGGACGGATAAGCCTCGCCCAAATTGGGACAGGATTCTGGCGCAGCCGCCTATGGTCGTCGGCATGTGGTACCGGCAGAGCCCGGAGACGATGGTGACAACCGAATTCCACAACGATGCGCTGGTGCCGGGTATCGTTACCACAAGCGATCCGGCTCCGACCATTTCGGGAATGATCGAGGTGGACCTCGATCCGCAAGGAAGGCTTACCTTTTTTCAGGCGATTCCTCCACAAGTTGAGAACAAGGCTCAATTGGCAAAGCCGGTGGACTGGAAACCGCTGTTTGATGCCGCCGGAATCGATCCCGCACAACTAAAGCCGGCCGACCCGATTTGGAACTCGCTGGCCAGTTCCGATACGCGGGCGGCATGGACGGGCACATGGCCGGGCACAACCCGTCCTTTGCGCATAGAAGCGGCCGCTCTGCATGGGCAGCCGGTATTTTTCTACGCAATCGGACCGTGGACGCAGCCCGATCGCCAGGCTTCTTCAGAAGTAACAGCAGGTCATAGGACCGCTTTAGCCCTGTTAGCGGTACTGTTCGCGATCATTATGGTTGCCGCAGTTCTACTGGCTCGGCACAACTACCTTCAGAAGCGAGGCGACGCAAAGGGTGCATTTCGCCTCGCCACCTTTGTGTTCTTCGCCCATCTCGCGCTCTGGGTCTGCAACGCGCACTTCGTTCCTACGCTCGGAAGCTTCGGGCTTTTCATCATTGAGATTTGCGCCGGGCTATTCGTAGCCATTTTTATTGCTGTACTTTATCTTGCGCTGGAACCGCTGGTGCGCCGTCGCTGGCCCCAGAGCATTATTTCCTGGAGCCGGTTGCTGCTGAGGCGGTGGCGGGACCCGCTGGTAGGCCGGGATGTTCTCTTCGGACTGCTCATCGGACTGTTGTGGGTTTTGATTTTCCAAGCGCGGATCGCCATCACCCAGCACTTGGGCGATGTTCCGGCTTTTGGAGCGGCGGAGTATCTGCACGGTGCGCGCTATGTGCTTGGACGAATCTTGAATGAAGTACCCGAGGATATTCGAGGCACTCTGACGTTCTTCTTCGTGCTCTTTTTGTTGCGTGTGGTGCTGCGCAAGGCTTGGCTCGCCGCCATCGCTTTTGTCGCGATATGGACTGCACAACAGGTGGTGAGGAGCAATTATCCCTATATCGATACCGTGACTTGGGCGCTCATCTACGGTTGTATCGCCTTCGCGGCTGTGCGCTTTGGACTGATCAGCCTCGGGGTGGGGCTTGCGTGCATAGACATCCTGCTCAACGTGCCCTGGACCGCCGATCTGTCGAGTTGGTTCATCGGCGCGCCAATCTTCGCCTATGCCTGCATCGCCGCGCTCGGGATATGGGCCTTCTACACCGCGCTCGCCGGACGGAAGCTGTGGAAGGGAGAGTTGTTTGAGTGATCCTGCCTTAGGGCAAATCCCAGTGGCAAACGCCATCTATTTTTTGGGATCGGCTCGATCAGTTTCCTGCTTTGTATCGGCCGGTTTCGGAGAGTCTGCCTTCTTGGCCGCCTTCTTGGCTTGTTCTGCCCAGTGCTTTTCGAGGTCGCGCTTGTTCTTGGTTTTCATGTCCTTAGAATACTAGGGGTCAGCAATTAGCGATAAGCGATTAGCCATAAGCAAACGCAAAATACGAATATCGCTTCTCCACCTTACACAACCACAAAGCTCTCCGGGCGCGTACTCCCAATGGGCTATCATATTTCCCGCTCATTCCACTCATCACCACAACTGAAAATTTGAGGTTGCCATGACTTCATATCTGAAAAAAACATATCTGAAAAAAACGGTGTTCCCTCTGGCAATGATTCTCGGCTTGTCGTTATCGGCGCTCGCGCAATCGAAGCCGGTGAAGAGCGCGTCGTCCTCAAGTGCCTTGAATTGGGTGGGATGGTCGGATGGCGTTTTTCAGCAGGCCAAGAGCGAAAAGAAATTCGTTCTGCTCGATCTCGAAGCAGTGTGGTGCCACTGGTGTCACGTGATGGACGAGAACACGTATAAGGATGCGAACGTCATCCGCCTGCTGCGCTCGCGCTACATCACCGTGAAGGTCGATCAGGATTCCCGACCCGATTTGTCCAACCGCTACGAAGACTATGGATGGCCGGCAACGGTGGTCTTCAATGGCGATGGACAAGAGATTGTGAAACGCCAGGGCTATCTCGCTCCTGACGAAATGGCGTCGCTGCTGCAGGCGATCATCGACGACCCCACGCCCGGTCCATCCGTAAAGCCGGAACCGAAAATTCAGTTTGCCAGCAATCCGCTGCTCAGTGATGAATCGCGCAAAGCGCTCGAGGCCGATTACCAGGTGCAGTATGACGACAAGCAAGGCGGCTGGGGATTCCATGACAAGTTTCTCGAGGCCGATTCGGCAGAATGGGCGCTAGTGCAGGCGCGCACGGGCGACAAGGATTCCGAGAAGAAAGTGAAAGACACATTGCGCTTGCAGGCCGAGCACAACATCGATCCCATTTGGGGAGGCGCATACCAGTACTCGGCCGAGGGTGACTGGGTGCATCCTCACTTTGAGAAGATCGCGTCCATTGAGGCCAATGACTTGCGTATCTACGCGCTGGCGTACGCGCAATATCGCGATCCTGCGTATTTGCAGGCTGCAAAAGACATCCATCGTTATCTCAAGAATTTCATGATGAGCCCGGAGGGCGCCTTTTACGTCAGCCAGGATGCCGATATCATCGAAGGCCATCACAGCGCCGATTATTTCGCGGTCGACGATGCCGCCCGCCGCAAACAGGGAATTCCGCGCGTGGACAAGCATCTTTACGCTCGCGAGAACGGGTGGATCATCGACGCGCTCGCGTCGTTGTACGCCGCCAGCGGCGATCGTACCTATCTCGACGAAGCGGTGCGGGCCGCGAACTGGGTCGTCGTCAATCGAGCGCTGGGCAGTGGCGGGTTCCACCACAGCGCCAAGGACATTGCCGGACCGTATCTCGGCGACTCGCTCGCGATGGCCCGCGCTTTCGAAACTCTGTACACCGTCACCGGCGACCGCCAGTGGCTGAAGCGCAGCGAAGACGCTATGCATTTCATCGCTGCGAACTTCTCATCGAGCGAAGTTCCCGGATTCGTGACCGCGAAAGTGGCAACCGGCGCCGGCTACAAGCCCCACCCGGAGCGCGAGGAAAACATTCTGCTGGTGCGCACCGCCAACCTGCTCAATCAGTACACCGGCGATTCTCAATATGGGAAGATGGCGGCGCAGGCCATGCGCTATGTGGGCACGCCCCAAATCGCGCGCGTTTTCCCCGCAGCGGGCGTATTGGTTGCCGATTACGAGTTCACCCATCCGCCCACTCACCTGACCGTCGTTGGACACAAAGATGATCCCGCAGCCCAGACGCTCTTTCAGGCCGCGCTGCGCATGCCCTCTGGCTACAATCGCATCGAGTGGTGGGACCAGCGCGAAGGCGCGCTGCCCCATGCGGATGTCGAGTACCCGCCGCTAGATGAAGCCAAAGCCGCTGCTTTCGTCTGCTCCGAACGCACCTGCTCGAAGCCCATCTTCGATCCTGATCAAATCCAGGCCAAAGCCGATGAACTGCTGGCGCAGGCAGAAAGAAACCCGAAGGCGCAGAAGTAAGGCTGTCGCGATTGCAGGTGCGGTAGAAGTGATTTCGCCTGGCGCCCAGACAAGTATCAGGGAACGACCTGCGATCGTGCCGCGAACGTTCAGGATCTCGTCTCTTTCACAGTAATATCAGCACAAAAACCAGCAACTCTGGAGTACACTCTCTTTCCCGGGAAGGAGACATCGATGAAGATCCTGCTCGTTGCGCTCGCAGTCGCGTTCAGTTTGACAGCCTTGGCCCAATCCGATCGCGGTCCTTCCGACCCAAAAGCACAAAAAACTTATTCAGAAGCATTGCAAGCCCTCAGCGCTCGGCACTACAACGAAGCCGTTGAGAAATTCAAGAAGGCAAATAAGCAGGACGGCGGTCAATGCAGTGAATGTCTCAAGCAGATAGCGAAGCTGGCGTCGGAGTTGGGCGACTTCAAGACTGCCGATGCGGCCAGCCGCGACCTCGTCGCCCACGCCCAGGGACCGGAGCAGCTCGCACAGGCGCACTATGAGCGCGGAGCATTGCTGTTGCGTGAAGGCATAACCAAGAACAAAGGCGAATTCTTTGCCGAATCGGATCAGGAACTCAAGTCGGCATTAAGTGCCAACCCGAACGACGTCAAATCTATTTATGCCGATGGATTGGCGTTGGCCCATCTCAAGCAGGACGATGCTGCCAAGACAGAATTCGAGCGCGCCGCCGAACTATCGGCCGCGGGCAGCGTCGATCGTTCGCGGTCGCAACGCTATGCTGAACGTCCGGAGTTGGCGCGAGCTCGCATGGCTCCAGCCTTCGCGCTGATCGCTTCAAACGGCCAGCGAATCTCGATGGACGACCTCAGCGGCAAAGTCGTGCTCATCGATTTCTGGGCGACCTGGTGCGCGCCGTGCCGCGAAGCGCTTCCCACATGAAACGCATTGCGCAGAAATTTTCCGGCGAGCCGCTGGTCGTCCTCAGCGTGAGCCTGGATAACGACGAGAAGAAGTGGAGCGATTTCGTCACTCAGAACGAGATGACCTGGCTGCAG
The DNA here is from genome assembly GCA_025980765.1 of Terriglobales bacterium. Lineage (GTDB taxonomy): Bacteria > Acidobacteriota > Terriglobia > Terriglobales > Acidobacteriaceae > Gp1-AA112. The sequence goes on along the minus strand of JAICXB010000001.1, from coordinate 134,220 downwards.
TACCGTGACGGCGGCTTTGACGGGCAGTTGGCACGCATCTTCGGCGTCAACGCAATCCCCCACACCTTCACCATCGATTCCGACGGAGTGTTGCAGGATGAACACATCGGCGACGCCTCCATTGAAGGCAAGCTAAAGAAGCTGATCGCCCAAGCCAAGCAGCGCCAGGAGGCGCACGCCGCAGAACAGCAAAGCGCGAAATGATCTGAGACGAACGCAGGACTCAGACCGGAGGGAGAACCTTCACGCGCAACACTTAGAGGAAATCGGCATCGCATGCTGCGGCCAATTCGCTATTCTCATACGCACCGATGATCCTGCATCAACCCCGAGAGCGTCCGTTGCCGTGGAGAGCGCGCAAGATCCGGCGCGGATGGACGGTACCCTTCTTTGCCTTGGAATGGGTGTGGGAATGGGCGGCATTCCTGCTCAGCAACTGGACATTTCTCGAGGTGCTGGAATACCTGAGCAGTCTCTCGGTGCTGGTGGCGGTAATTTTATTTTTCAGCGAATCCGACAGCCGCCTGAAACAGAAGCACTACCAGGCGTGGCAGGTGATCAACACCGCGCAAGGCAAGGGTGGCAGCGGCGGAAGGATTGAGGCCCTGCAGGAATTGAATACCGATCGCGTCGATCTGGTGGGTGTTGATGTATCCGGAGCGTTTCTGCGCGGCATCGATCTGCATGGGGCGCGTCTGGTGCGGGCCGACTTGAACGCTTCCGATGCCCGGAGCGGTAACTTCCAGTCAGCCGATTTGACTGACGCGAATCTGTCCTCGGGAAACTTCCGCAAAAGCAATTTCCGCAATGCCGAGCTGCAGGGATCGACCCTCGATGACGCCGACCTCGTCGGCGCCGATCTCAGCCACGCCGATCTCTCCGGCGCCAGCCTCGACAACATCGATTTGCGACAGGCAAACTTCGATGGGACGAACTGGAAGCAGATTAAGAGCATTAAGGGCGCGAATCTGTATGGGATCCGCAACGCCCCTGACGGGTTCACCGATTGGGCAGTACACGGCGGCGCGGTGCAAGTGCCGCCGGACGGGAAATCTGGGGACGGGCAGCAAACGCGCTGAATCCATTTCCGCAAAGGGTCCGTACCTGTGTTGGCAGTAGTTTTGAACGCGGTGCAAAACACGTACTTTCCTATTGCCCCGGTTGAGAGCAGCCGGTACAATTGCCCTCCATCTGCGAACTATTCAGTCTCCTTGCTCTTTCCTTGCTAAAGGACTGAGGCAAGCACTGTTTGCGAATTGGGACTGGGTCTTTCGTTGTGGCGCTTTCGTCTTCAATGTTTCGTGAGAAGTGAGTCATGCCGCTTCCTCCGAAACAGGGATCCCTGTTGTGCAACCGCGTTGCTTGAGAGTTCACCCTTGAGACGCGCAGTTGGTTCTAGGTGGTAAAAATCTGAATTCAGAAGAATAACTAGGAGAAACTCATGGCTAACTCAGTAAAGGCGTTGATGGCGGGTGCGGCTCTGGCGGGTATGCTCGCCGGTACAAGCGTTCGGATGAACGCCCAGGCTAGCGGTGACCAAAGCTCGAACGCCACCGACAGCGGCACCAAAAAGCATTCCAAGCACGTGAAAGACAAACATGCCTGTAAAGGCCAGAACTCTTGCAAGGGCAAGGGTGGCTGCAAGACCAGCGACAACGGCTGCAAGGGCAAGAACTCCTGCAAGGGCAAGGGCGGCTGCCGTACCGATGGCAAACCGATGACCGAGTAAGAGTTGACACAGTTACAGCGGGTCGGGTCTGATATAGATTCCGACCCGTTTTTTACTAGCTATTAGCTACTAGTTGCTGGCGAACACCAAAATCAAAGGCAAAACCAACACCTTTACCACGGATAGGCACGGATTTCACAGATGTTGGTTGATCGTAATTCGATGTCATCCGTGCGATCCGTGATCATCCGTGTAATCCGTGGTTGAGATTTTGCCTTTGCTGTTGGTTTAAGCTAGTAGCCAGCAGCTAGTAGTTAGCAGCTAAGAATCCCCATGGCGGCCAATCGCTTCAATTCATTTAAAGAACTTGGCGTAGGCATCGGCCTGCGCATTCCTCATTACGAACACATTCTCACCAAGAAGCCGGTTTGCGACTGGTTCGAAATCATTTCGGAAAATTTCATGATCGATGGAGGCCGTCCGCTCCATCTTCTCGATCAGATCCTTGAGCAATACCAGGTAGTCCAGCACGGAGTCTCGATGTACTTCGGCTCAGCCGAACCCCTCAACCGCGAGCACCTGCAGCGGCTCAAGAACCTGGTCCGCCGGACTAAGACTCCGTGGCTCTCCGACCATCTGTGCTGGGGCAGCGTCGACGGCAGCTACAGTCACGACCTGCTTCCTATGCCATACACCTTTGAGGCTGCGCGCGTCACCGCGCAGAAGATCAAGGAAGCCCGCGACTTCCTTGAGGTCCCCATCGCAGTGGAGAACGTGAGCAGCTACGCCGAATTCCACGTCTCGGAGATGACCGAGTGGGAGTTCCTGAACGAGGTAGTCGAGCGCGCTGACTGCGGCATTCTGCTGGACGTGAACAACATCTACGTTTCCTCGCAGAATCACAGCTTTAATCCGTTTACCTATCTCGAAAGCGTGCCCATTGAGCGCGTGGCGCAAATCCACATCGCCGGACATTCGAAGTACGAGAAGTACATTCTGGATACCCACGATCACGCGGTCATCGATCCGGTGTGGAAGCTGTACGCACGCGCCATTGAGCTCGCCGGCCCCACGCCAACCCTTCTGGAGTGGGATGACCATATCCCTTCGTTTGATGAAGTCCACGCCGAGGCGCTCAAAGCGAACCGCTATCTCCCGGCCGAAGTGCCGTCCACGGGCTTGGCGGGGACCCAGTCAGTACCATCCGCGGTAGCGGATGGGTTCTCGGCGGGGACGCGATGAACTTAGTAGAGCTGCAGCGCCGCATGTTCGAGGCCATGGCTACGCCGCTCACCTCCGACGAACTCATCAGCGACAAGACCAGCAAAGGTGAGCCCATGGCCGAGGTGGTCGACGAGATCATCAAACCCAATGATCGCCTCAGCGCGGTAGAACGCCTCGAGATCTATAGCCGGTCATACTGGTTCCGCATCATTTCCAGCTTCAACGAGGACTTCGTCGGCCTCAGAGCGGTCATCGGGGACAAGCGTTTTGACGCTTTGGCCGAAGCATATCTTGCGGCGAAGCCTTCGCGCTCATACACGCTGCGCAATCTGGGATCGCGATTAGAGGAATGGCTGCGCGCAAATCCTAAGTGGATCCATCCGCACGAGCGCCTCGCGTTAGACATGGTTCGCCTGGAATGGGCGGACACCGAATCGTTTGACGCCGCCGACGATCCGCCGCTGTCGCTCGATGCCGTGCAGAAGCTGGGCATGGATCCCGTCCTTCGTTTGCAGCCTCATCTTCGCCTGCTCGATGTGATGTATCCGGTTGACGATTTGCTTCTGCAGATCCGCGAGGAAAGCGATGATGCCAGCGACGACGCCAGCAACGCCTTTGCCGAGCCGCGCAAGCGCGCGCGCCTGAAGTCCGTGCGCAGCATGAAACCAAAGCCCCTGTTCATCGTGGTGCACCGCAGCGATTTCTCGGTATATTTCAAGCGAGTCGACCCGGAGGCATTCGCGATGCTCGCGGCCCTTCGCAATGGCAAGACACTGTCGCAAGCGGTGGAAGCCGCGTTCGCCGGAAGCAAGCTCTCCGAGTCTGCTGCCGTTCAACAGACGCAAGCCTGGTTTCGACAGTGGGCGGAAGCGGGCTGGTTTTCTTCTTAGCTGCTGGCTACAAGCAGGCAGCTCCTGGCTGAAAGCCGAGATTAGTGTGGTTCCGGGCGCCCTCGCCCGGCTTTGTTTTGTGGGCCAGATAGCAGAACACGCTTTCCTATGTGGGCTGTTGGTTTAAAAAGCTCACACGGATGCCACAGGGACGGATTATCGATAGGAGAAATCCGTCCGATCCGTAACATCCGTTTCACCCGTGCTGGTTGTTGGTTTTGGATTTGCTAACAGCCAGCGCCTAGTAGCTAGCAGCTTCAAGAGGCAGACATGAGCAAGGGAATCGGTATCGCACGCGGCGCATACAGACTACTCATCAAGGCCGCAAGTTCATTGCAGTCGCCGTTTCTTCTGGCTGTGCGCCTGTATTGGGGATGGCAGTTCTTCCAATCGGGATGGGGCAAGGTGCAGGACATCTCTAAGCCCATCGACTTCTTTACTCAATTGGGAATTCCATTTCCCACTTTTAATGCGTACTTCGTCAGCTACCTCGAGTGCATCGGCGGAATCCTGCTGTTCCTGGGATTGGCCTCGCGCCTCATTTCCATCCCGCTGTTCATCGATATGTGCGTGGCTTATGTGACTGCCGACCGTGAAGCCTTGAAGTCAATTTTCTCCGATCCCGGCAAGTTCTATGCCGCCGATCCGTTTACCTTCTGGTTTGCCGCGCTGATCATCCTGATCTTCGGCCCAGGAAAAATCTCGATCGATTATCTGATCGCAAGGTTCTCCGCCCGCCATGCCGTTGACGAGCCGCAAACCAGCGCGAGCGCAGTGAAACTCTAAAGCGAAGTCTTTCACCACAAAGGACACAGAAGCGCACGGAGGAACCACTAGGAAGCGAAAAGGTTGAAGCAATTTTCCCGATTTCCTCTGGGTCCTCCCGTGTCCTCTGTGGTAGGTCATTCTCCCGGCTACCGCTGTGTCCTCCGCGTCCTCTGTGGTAAACAAACTCTGTGCTCGTTTCGGAATTCGACTTCCATCTTCCCCGGGAGCTCATCGCGCAGGAACCGCTGGCCGACCGCGCCGCTTCCCGCATGCTGGTCCTGAATCGGGACAGCGGAGAGTTCCGCGACGAATACTTCCGCGATTTTCCTGAGCGCCTGAAATCCGGCGACGTGCTGGTCCTCAACAACAGCCGGGTCTTCCCGGCGCGACTGTTCGGCCATCGCTCCGGCCGGCGCGCCCAACCATTGAGCCCGCATAATCCGGCGTCACGCGAGTTCCTGCGCGGGACTGTCGAGGTGCTGCTCACCCGCCAACAGGGCAGCAATGAATGGGAGGCGCTGGTGCGGGCAGGGCGCAAGCTCGGGGTCGGCGAGATCCTGCGATTCGGAGAGGACCAATTCGGGAAGCCGCTGCTCGAAGCTGAGATCATCGCCCGCGGGAAGTTCGGCGAGCGCGGCTTGCGCTTTGCGCCAACGCCGGATTTCTTCCGTCGGCTGGAGCAAATCGGGCACGTGCCCCTGCCACCCTACATTGAGCGCGAAGACCGCGCGGCGGATCGCTTACGCTATCAAACCGTCTTCGCGAAGCCAGTCGGCTCGGCCGCCGCGCCCACCGCCGGCCTGCATTTTACGGCCGACATTCTCGACCGCATCCGCGCGCGCGGCGTGCAGGTCGTCGAGGTGACCCTTCATGTCGGATTGGGAACATTTCAGCCGCTGCGCGAGGAGGCAGTCGAGGCCAACAAACTTCACGTCGAGAGCTACGAGATCGGAGCAGATGCTGCGAGCGCCATCAATGAAGCTGCGGACGATCATTGCCGCGTGATTGCGGTGGGCACCACAGTAGTGCGCACGCTGGAGCATTCCGCCCAGCTAGGCGCAGGCAAGGTGCTGGCCGGAAGCGGAGAAACAGGTATCTTCATTCATCCCGGCTTTCAGTTCCGTGTCGTGAGCGCGCTGCTCACAAACTTTCACCTGCCACGATCGTCGCTGCTCATGCTGGTCAGTGCCTTAGCCGGACGCGAGCGCGTGCTGCGAGCGTATGAGCATGCTGTCGCCGAGGGGTACCGCTTCTTCTCGTACGGGGATTGCATGTTTATAAGCTGCTAGCCTAGCCCTTGGCCAAAACCCAAAAAAGCAAAATCACCATCTCAACACGGATTACACGGACGGAGCGGATTCCACGGATTACTGGGATGTGAAATTCATTAATATTCATCCGTCCGATCCGTAAAATGCGTTTGATCCGTGTTGAGCTTCTGCTGTTGGTTTGGCCGTTGCTTTTAGCCAGCAGCTAGTAGCTAGAAGTTCACATAAGGCATCCACTGGATATGTAATCCGGCGCAAATCAAGGTAAGCTGCTGCTCAGCATGCCCGAAAGCCACAGCCGGTGTGCGTGTTCCGAAGGAAGTTCATGCTCGCGTCGATTCGTCTTTATGCTGTCGCCGGCGGGATCGTTGCCGCCTGCGGCGTGACTGCGCTCAGCCTTGCCACTCGTCGCAAGAAGACGGCGCAGGACCACGAGCGTGAGCGCCGCGAGCGCCTCGACCTACACGGACGCATTATCGATGGCACCGTGCTCGACGTGATCGAGCTGCACCCGAACGAGCCCAACGCTGCGCAGCTTCTCATCTACAACTACGATGTCGCCGGGGTGCAGTATGAGGCGTCACAGGATGTGACCCATTTGCGGCATTATGTCGACCTGCACAACTGCCGCATTGGCGTGCCCACTTCGGTGAAGTACAACCCGCAGAATCCCGGCGATTCGATGGTCGTCTCCGAACGCTGGACCGGCTTGCACAGCGGCACGCCCATCGTGCTCGGCATCCATCGCACTGACGCGCCGCCACTACGCCGCGAGCGCCCGCGACCGCCGCAACGCCCTGCTCCGGCGCAGAACCAAAGCAAGCTTTTCTGACTTGGGGTTAACACAAAGGTCACGAAGGAATTTGAAGGTCACGGAGTGAGGCTTTCAAAAACCTGACTTGGAATTTCTCTGTGACCTTGAAGTCAAACTTCGTGACCTTTGTGTTAACCCCAAGAGTTTTACCCCGCGGCTGCCACCAGCTCCTGGCCCTTACCCTCTCCGCCACGCACCCACAGATAACCTGCCGCCGAAATCACCAGCAGTGCGACTCCGCTCCACACAAACAGCGGACGCACCCCAATCCAGTCCGCCAACGAGCCTGAGAGCAGCAGTCCCAGAAGCTGCGAAACGCAGAACAAGGCCATAAAGCTGCTGCTCACTCGGCCCAGCATGTCCGGCGGCGTCTCCTGCTGCATCAGTGTCTGCGCGGGAACAACGATGAACGCAATCGCAAAACCCAGGCCAAACATGCTCAATCCCGCAACAAAAGCCAGCTTGAAAAGTCCCAATACGGCCGTTGCCAGCGATAGGCCAAAGAGTCCGCATAGCGCCACGTGCCGCTTAGAGCGGTTTTTGGCGATGGCATTCACTAATTGCGTTCCCACGATCAGTCCCACGCCCACCATGGCGCTGATCAAGCCAAATGACCGGGTACCCGCGTGGAGCGCGTCGCGCACATACACCGAGATCAGCGGACTGAAGCAGCTCATCACGAACATCGCCGTCATCATGGCAATCATCACAAACGAGATTGCGGGATGAGTAAGAACGAAACGTCCACCGGCAGTGAAGTCGTTCAGCACGGACTTCACGTTCTTCTCGCCCACACTCTTCGCCGGAGCGCTGCGGAGGATTACCAGCGTCGAGAGCATCGCGGCGGAGAAAAAGAAGCTGATCGTGTCGAGATAAAAGCACGAGCTCTCACCCAGCCAGTACACCAGCAGGCCCGCCGCCGCAGGCGCCAGAATGCGCATGGTGTAAAACGCCTGTGACATCATGGCGTTCGCCGAGAGCAGTCCATGCACCGGTACCAGAGTCCGCAAAGTCACCGATTGCGCGGGTCCAAAAAAGCTGGAGAAAACGCTCACGCAGAAAAAAATCACGTAGATGTGATCCAGCCGCGTGGCGAACACCAGCAGAATGATCAACAGGCCACGCAGCAGATCGCTGGCAACCATGGTGCGCTTCACGTTCCAGCGATCGACGAACACGCCCGCCATCGGTCCAATGATGGCGACTGGGATCAGGTACGCGATCATCACGTTGGTCACCTGCAGCGGAGTGCCGTGCCAGCGGAAGGTAATCAGGCTGATCACGCCAAACAGCGCGAGGAAGTCGCCAAGAATGCTGACGACCTGCGCCAGCCATAGCCGGCGAAACCCGTTGATCTTCAGCACTTCCTTCATCGAGAGCGGACTGGGTGCAGTTGCCATGAATGTTTTCTTTACCACGACCTAATCATCAAAAGATCACGTGTCATCCTGAGGGAGCGTCAGCGACCGAAGGACCTCCTGCAAACGTGTATGGGACGATGCAGTGATTAAGTCTCTTCAGCCACTTCACGCGAAAACCTGACTTGTGCTTGAGGAGCCGCGCAACTGGAGTTGAAGTCCGACAGTGTCGCTGGAGGTTCTTCGTCCGCCGTGGCGGACTCAGAATGACACATTGGATAGTAAGCTAAAAACAGTAAGCTCCCAAAAGACGCCAACGATCTCAAAACGACAAGCCCTCGTTAACCGATCACCTTCATCCCTTTACAGTGCATTCCACCCCGCAAAAGTGATATTTTGCTTGGCGTTCTCCTGTAACCTTGAGGGAAGTACATCATCTTAAAGATATCCTGAAATCCTGCCTGTCTGGCGAGCAAAAATCCAGCTTGATTTTGCGTTCGTTCACAGGGTGGAGCAATTGCCTATGCAGACATACCCAATTGCCTTAGCGGCCTTTCTCGCAGGAGTGGTTTCCTTCCTATCGCCCTGCGTGCTTCCGCTGGTGCCCGGCTACGTTTCGCTGATCTCCGGCGCGACCGTCGACGAACTCCGCACCGATTTTGATTCCAGCCGCCTGCGCGCGGTGATGCTCAAATCCCTGGCTTTCATTTTGGGATTCACCATCGTTTTTGTCACCCTGGGCGCCGCGGCCACCAGCGTGGGCAAAATCTTTCGCGAGTACAAAGGCCTGATGAGCCAGATTGCCGGAGGCGTGATCATCCTCTTCGGCCTGCATCTCACCGGGATTCTGAAGATCAGTGCGCTCTACGCTGATAAACGCATGCACAACGTTGGCGGCGGCAAGACGGCCTGGGGATCGTTTCTCGTCGGCTTTGCCTTCGCCTTCGGTTGGACGCCCTGCATCGGTCCCATTCTGGCGACGATTCTGGCGATTGCGGCCTCGCAGCGGACGGTCTCGCGCGGCATCGTGCTGCTGGCAATTTACTCCATGGGACTGGCCGTGCCCTTTCTGCTCACGTCCCTGGGCATTGATCGCTTTCTGGCCTTCTACGGGCGCTTCCGCCGTCATCTGCACGCGGTGGAAGTCGCCAGCGGGGTGTTGCTGATCGTCATTGGAGCGCTCTTCGTAACCCGGCATTTCACTGTACTTTCGGGTTATCTGGGCTTCCTGAATCGCTTTGCGTTGTAAGCGCGTGCTTCTATCATGGGGAGAGAGGATTATTTCGAGTGAATCGTAGGGCAACAATCATCGTAGTGGTCATGATCGCATTGATGGTGTACGCGGGATGGCGTTCGCGCCCCACCAAGAACACCGCGATGGTAGCGGGCGCGCAGTCGCTCACCGCAGGAGAGGCGGTCGGCCGCGAGGCCCCGGACTTCGTTCTCAGTGACCTTCAGGGCAAGAAGGTCAAGCTTTCCGACTTCCGCGGCAAAGCGGTGCTGTTGAATTTCTGGGCGACCTGGTGCGGTCCCTGCAAGGTGGAGATGCCCTGGTTCGTCGAGTTGCAAAAACAATACGGACCGCAGGGGCTGGAGATTGTCGGCGTAGCTCTCGACGATTCCCCTCGGGAAGTCATCAGCAAGTTCGCCAAAGAGATGGGCGTGAACTACACCATCCTGCAAGGTCAGGACTCAGTCGGCGATGCCTACGGCGCCATGGGACTGCCCACAAGTTTCTTCATCGATCGCAGCGGCAAAATCGTAGAATCCGGATCGGGCCTGCTGGAGCGCAGCGAGATCGAAAGCGACATCAAGAAAGCGCTGGCTGCAGGCGGCAACGCGGGAATGCAGCCAACTAAGACGGCTGCAACAACACCGTCGAAGACATAGAGCCGCGAAGCACTTAACCATGAAACGAAATCTCGCCGCCATAATCGTAGTCGCCGTCGTAGTCGCGCTCATGCTGTTTGCCGGCGTGCGCAGCTCGCATCGCCCGCGACCTTCCGGGCCAGCGCTCACGCCCAGCGAAGCCAGGGGCAAAGAGGCCCCCGATTTCGCGCTCAAAGATTTGCAAGGCAAGCAAGTCAGGCTCTCCGACTTTCGCGGTAAAGCCGTGCTCCTGGATTTTTGGGAAACCACCTGCGGTCCGTGCAAAGTCGAAATTCCCTGGCTGGTGGAACTGCAGAACCAATATCGCGCACAGGGGCTGGAGATCGTCGGCGTAGCTCTTGACGATTCCGGCCCAGCCAACATCCAGAAATTCGCTAAAGAAATGGGTATGAACTACACCATCCTGCAAGGACGCGACGCAGTAGGCGACGCCTACGGCGTAATCGGCTGGCCAACAACCTATTTCATCGACCGCAGCGGCAAGATCGTGGACGCTGATGAAGGCCTGGTAAGCCGCGCAGAAATTGAGAACAACATCAAAAAGGCGCTAAGCATTTCGTGATTTGCGATTTCGTGATTTCGCGATTTTCAATCACCCGATCACCCGATCGCGAAATCACCCGATTAGAGTTTTCGATATGCGATTAAAATCCTCACTATTGCTCCTCCCCCTCCTGCTGGCTTACACCTGCGTGGCGGCCGACGACAACCCCAAGCTCTCGCGCGTGTATGTCAGCTTTGAAGGCGCTTCGAGTGCGACCGTCGTGCCCGGCAAACCCTCAGAAGTGGAGTTGCGCTTCCGGGTAAAAGACGGCTATCACATCAATTCGAACAAGCCGAAATCCGAGTTGCTGATTCCCACCACACTCAAGCTGGAGCCGCCCAGCGATTTGGCCAGCGAAGGCGTGATGTATCCGCCGGGCAAAGATCTGTCATTCCCCTTCGACCCCAGCGAAAAACTGAACGTCTATTCCGACGAATTCACGGTCAGAGCCAAGCTCAGCGCAGACAAGAAGGCGAGTCCGGGCAATTTCACCGTGCACGGCCAACTGAACTACCAGGCCTGCAGCGACAATGCCTGCTTCCCACCAAAGAACGTCCCGCTGCAATTCGACGTGAAAGTCGCGCGCGCCAGCACAGGTCATCACGGAACGCCGCAAAGCCCCCATATTCGGTGAACTAGGAAATCAATAAGTGCGCCACCAGAACTGGGGAAAGAGGGCATTGCCCAACCTTGTCCAAACTTGGATCCTTGGCGTCTATGCCAAGCCCTGGTTTTGTCCGGAGCTTTTCCTGAGAACTAGGGAAAAATAACAGGAGAAATTTGCCGGCTGTATGCTGAATCGCCAAATTCTGCCCAAAATTCGCGATTTTTGCGGTTTGCTGAGGAAACGAACAGGATAGGAGCAGGAAAGCCGGCAAAATAGCCGTAACGCACCCCGAATCTGAGCGTTACGGGAAATTTCATGGAAAATCCTAGAAATTAACAGGAAACGAACAGGAAACGAACAGGAAAGCTGCGACCCTTTGCCGCAAACTGCAAGCATGACTAGAATAAAGACGTCCACTGCCTTTCTGGCTGTAGGCGCGTAGCTCAGTTGGTTAGAGCGCTACCTTGACACGGTAGAGGTCAGGAGTTCGAGTCTCCTCGTGCCTACCATCTTTTTCTCTGGTGGAACTCCGCCTGTGTTGCGGTATGGCGGCATTCAAGAATTTCGCAAGAGTAGCGCGATATCCGGATCGGCCTCCACAATCATGATCGGCTGCTTCACGGCGCAATTTTACCTGTGCCTCCAGTATGGCAATCGTATTTGAAAATTGCGTGAAAATGCCCGCTCGGGCGCTTCTCAATCTGGCTTCTTGCCCGTGCTGCCTCCCAACTCTGGTGCGGCCGCGACGGCTGGCATTCTTTTAATCCGTTCGTACTCTAGCGCCCAGCGCTCCGCCTGGTCCTCGTTTCCGCACCGGCAGTGAATGTGTCCAGTCTCGTGTAGCAACACGCGATGGACCGGACGACCCACATCATCTTTGTAAAAAATCGCTCCATTGACGACTGTGATCTTCCCTTCAAGATTACTGAATGCGCGCTGGGCAGCTTGGGCGTCACCGGTGCGCTGCAACTTCTCCCAATCCAGCCGGGTGCAAGCCAGGACGATGGTCCAATCTTCCGGGAACGGAACCTGGCTGATCTCAGCCATCAAGAGATTCACCGCCGGACAGGTTTTGTTCGTTGCCAATACGTGCAGTGTCGCCGCGGCATGCGGGCACAATGAAAGCAACAGTACAATAGGCAAAGCCTTGAAGGCTGACATTGGCGTGTCTCCCTTGAATGGCCAGGCGCTGGGCGGCTGCAACCGCTTCAGCGCCGTTCAGTTTTTTCGTCTCATTGATGCATGTCGATCGACAGGTGTTTGGTAGGAGCCGGGGAAGCTTTTGCTCTTGCGGCTTGTTTCCCAGTTCAGGTTCGTGAACGCGTTCTACGGATTCGTCACCCGAATATGGAATGTCAGGTAGAAATCGCCCAGAGTGGTTCTAGTCGCGCCATTCACCGCGACCTGTACCAGCCTTGCGATCACACGATTCGTCGGCACCCCGCCGCTCTGGCTGGTCGGCGGTGTCGAGTCGATTGACCAGTCAATGCAGTTGCCGGCTGCATTCTGCGCGTTGCATGAAATCAGCGGCTCCTGAGTTTCGATTTCCTGCAATACATCGCCGGGCTCCATGTCGAGCCGGTAGTTTATAGCTGTTCGGTTGTTTGAACCGAGCTCCGGGCCAAAACGAATCAGTAATGGACAGGCCAAGGGACTGCCTGGCTTAATTGTCTCGAGATCGCAACTTATGCCGTGGGTGATAAACCGCGCCGGTTCCAGATGAGTGCCCCACGACGACCAGAACGCGGGCATGGTTGCTGTCGCCGATTCTTGATTCGCCGGGCTGAGGGTTAGGAAAATATTGCGGCCTCCGCTCAGCGAGTTACTGGAATACATATCCAATTCCCACGCGTAGTTCGCGCTTGTCTGCAGGACGGATACCACCGACAACTGTCCGTTCGGGTATGCGCCAGCCCCATCGCTCTGCACTGTGAAGGCAGCGCCGGTGGAATCATAATCAGAAATGGTGCTGGTCACAGGAACATCAGCGGTCTTTGCCGCAAGTGCGGTGAGGCTCATAAGTATCAGAATGGAACAAAGAAATTTCTTATTCATTGGCTGTCTCCTCGAAAATTGTGGCTTGCGTTCAGGGCGAGAACGAATGGCTCGCCGACCGAAGGCGCTGCTACAAGCGCTACTCCCTGAGGCCGTCTCTGCCCTCGAATCTGGTTTCGATGCGACAGTGCGGTCGCGCTTCAGGTGATCACGTTTACTCGAAGTGACAAGAGTCAGAAAAACATTTCAGAAAATATTTGTAGGGAGGTCTGGCAGATCAGGAGTCGCGGCTCGCAAAGGGTTATGGCTTACGAATTCGGAAGCTGTAATCACCGACGGTTTCGGCATGTGCACTAGCGCGAACTCCGCGGATGCTCAAGATGTAATCGCCGGAAGTTAAGACAGCGCTCGGCACGAGTACCATTACGGTTTCGCCAGTCGACCCGGGATGTGACGTGAGGCGATCACCGCTCCACACGTTGCGCCCTTCCACCGTTTGCAATGCCGCCGCATAGCGCGGGAAATTTCGCTTAACGGGCGCTTCCAGTCGAACTACGCTCACGCCGGCAGGAATGACGAGGCTCGGCAACCCGGCGCCGCCGCCGCGAACCAGGTCGCTCGTCAGGACCAAGGCAATTGTCTTCTCCTCCGTCGGCGAGGGCTCCTGAGGCGCAGGGGGAGTTTCGGTTTTGACGCCTTGATCGCTCGCAGTCTGGTTGGGAACAGGGCGTGCGCTCTCCCACCGCACAAGCCACACGCCAGCCACAACCAGAACCAGCAATGCCAGGGAGAGCGCCGGCACAAATATTCGAGGCCTCAACCCGAACTGGGAAAGAAGTTTCCAGCGGCGCTGCTCCACAGCAATTCGGGCAGCCGGCGTACTGGGCGTTCTCGGCTGACGAAGGGCTTGCGTGAACTGTTGCGCTTTGCGCTGCCGTGGTGTCCGCAGAAGGCGCTGCTCAAAATCCCTACGATCGGCGCCCGAGAGTTCCCCGCGATCATAAGCATCACGCAGTTCGTTTTCGACGACGAGAAGCTCCTCGAAAACTGCGTCGTCGCTCATAAACGCTGATTCGAGCTCCGCCTGCTGCTCTTGCGAAAGCCGGCCGAGGAGATACCGAACGATCTGCTTTTCTCGTTCCGATTCCATGCTCGATGTTCTCGCGGTCTCCACATCTAGAGTGAGTTTTCAGCTAATTTGTTTTCACCGTCGGGTTTCATTCATACGGCGCTCAACACATCGTTCCAACCGCGCACGAATTCGATGAGTGCGGATGCGCAGTGCATTCAATGGAATTCCGAGTTCTTCTGCCAATTTTTTGCGGGCTGCAATGTGGGTCGGCGAGTCGCTCGCGTAGTACCGAAGAACAAGATTGGCTTCGCCCGGAGCAAGTTCTCTCAGGCAACTCTCAAGACATTCAATCCTGTGCTCCGCCTCTTCATCGGGCGCAGCCGAGGCCGCAGGAAGATCTTCAGTTAATTCGTCCTGGCGCTGGCTGCGAAGCACTTCATGAAGAACGTTATGCGCAATGCCCAACGCGTAGGCCGCGACATTGCGAATCTCCTGTCCGCTTTCGAGATTCTTGGCAATTCGATTGATGGTCTCGTCCGCGGCTCCTTCCGGCACAAGACACCCGCGGCATTCGAAGAACTTAAGAAGTTTTCGCCGCAACAGCTCGTATTTACCGCCTGCTTCCTGGCGATCGGAATCAAGCGATGCGAGCAGGAGATCAAAGCCAGCCTGTGTAAGACGATCCATCGTGCCCAGCTGAATGCCGCCGGCCAATCGCGCCTCACCGGCCTGCCAATCGGCAGGTTAACTCTACGGCAAACCAGCTGTTCCCGCGAGCGCTAATTCCACTCGCCCTGAATTTCGAACGCAGCCCAAAAGTAAGGATCTCCTTCCCACCTCTTTTGCTTCCAGACCGCGATCTGGGCCGACCGCAGGGCAGCCGCCGGCGAGAGGCCCTTGTGCAGCATGCCGTCGTAAAGTCGCGCCATCAATTCGGCGGTGGCGAGATCGTCGACCTTCCATAAACTGGCAATCACGCGGGCGGCTCCGGCGTAGAAAAAACCACGAGTCAGGCCAACAAGACCTTCACCGGCAATCTCCTTGCCTAGCCCGGTTTGGCACGAACTCAGGACGACAAGTTCCGCGGGGAGATGCAGGTTGTAGATGTCCCACAAGCGCAAAAAGCCGTCCTTCGGGCGTCCTTTCTCGTCGACCAATGAGAAGACGAGGCCAGACAATGCTGGAGTGTGGCTGTCGAGCATGCCATGAGTAGCAAAGTGAATAAAGCGATACTGAGCCAATTGCGGGCTGGTCGCGGTGTCACGATCAGCGCGAAAGTCCAATGCCTCGAAGCTGCTGCCGGGTGGCGCGGCCGCTATGATCGCGGCAGCTTCTCGGCGGGAAAACGGCAGCCGCGACATTTTCCAGCCATTCTCGTTCCCAGAAGTAACATCGTCCCAGGAGCGTTCTAATGCAAACGTGACATGCCGCTCGCCCGCACTCGCTGCGGCGCCGTTATAGCTGGTTTGAACTGGATCTCCAGCCGCGGAAATTCGCGGATCGCTTCGGTCGTAGATGGGATCGGCAATTACGGCCACCATCTTCGGCGCCGGCCGCCTGCCGGCGAGCTCCCGGCGCAGCACAGCTATCGTCGACGCAGAAGGAGCCGTAACCACTTCGCTCTTCACAACCAGCGGCACCGCCGCTTTCCTGGATGTTTTGTGGGCAGCTGGAACGGGCAGTGCGGCAAATGGAATATATTGCAGCACGCCATCAGCGACAACCACGACCCGGCGTTTGCCAGCCAGTAGCGACTGCACCGGCCCTAAGATCATCGTGCTCAAGCGTGATGCCGCGGCTGGATATTCGGCACGAGCGCGGGCCAGGCGCGCTTCTCGATGCAATTCCCGCTCGTGTCGCGGATGTTGATTGCGCGCCGTCAGCAGCGTGTAAACAGCTCTCGCCGCCGCTTCGATCTGAGTCCGAGGCGGCAAAACAAAGCTGGCCAAGCCATCGGGCGACACCGCCCAAACGTAGCTGCGGTCATCGCCGAGCGAGTATTCCAGCAGCAGCGTATCCGAATCGAGAACCGATTCCTGTACCTTTTTGAGACTGAGCGGCTCCGGATATTGCAGAGAGGCGAATCGCGGGCTGCTAGCGCGAATCTGCCCTTCGATTTCCTCATAGTCGGCATTAAGATTCTGCAGCTCGTGCGCCACTGCTTCTGCCTGTTCGGCTGTATGGTTCCCGCTCAGCAGTTCAAATTGGTACTGTGAGCGGCGCCGCAAGCGTTGTTCGACCAATCGGGCGCGTCTGAGAAGAGCCGGGTCTACACCTTCATGAATATCAGCGTGGGCCTCCAGCAGCATGTCAAGCAGGCTGCGCGCCCGAGCACGCTCGCTGGCCTGGAAGGCAGCAGCGTCAAAGCCGGCATGCGGCTGCTGGGCATGCATATCCATGAGCAGCCTGATGTAGAACTCATAACCGTCTTGTCCTTGGGCAAAGAAACTGGAACGCCGTTCCGGCGCTAAGAAACCCGCGCGCACCGACTCAAAAATTCCTAGCGCAGCTTCGATATCCCTTCGTGCGTCCCGGTCCTGATGCAGAGCGTGTTCAGCCTGGGCGATGCCGTACAAATCCATAGATTCAGACATCAAAGACTTCTTGGCGCGGCTGTCATTGAGCACTTGGCGGTAGAATTCGAGAGCCTTGGCATTATCGCCCTTATCCTGATACACGGCGCCGAGTTCGCGAAGGATGTCAGACGACGGCCCAGGAAATGGGCGCTTGAGCGCCAGCGCTTGCTGCAAATCGGCAAGTGCCTCATCTAGCTTGCCTTGCTTATGCAAGACGAGCGCCATCCCCAAGAGCGTGCCGGCCTCGAACGCCGGACGGTGGTTCTGGTGAAAATATGGGAGCACGGCCTTATAAAGCTGAAGCGACTTCTCATATTCCTGCTGGACGCTATAGAAATCCGCGAGCCTGAGCTTCATCCAGGCCTCATTAAAAGCGTCACCCTGTGTGGCCTGTATGGCGACTTGGTAATACCTGAGGGCAGTCTGAAGGTCGCCTTCGCCTGCGTAGAGGTTTGCCAGGGCCGCCAGTACGCCTGGTTCAGCCTCGCGGTCGTTTCTTGATCGAACCAGATTCAGAGCCTGCTCAGCGAAATAAATGGCCTGTTCGGTTTCGCCAATGTCGGATTCGATGCCTCCAATGTCTAACAAAATCATGTATTCGCCCGGCTGAGTGCCCGTCTGCCGCAATAACGAAAGGGCCTGCTGCTTATCAGTGAGTGCATCCTGCAATTCACCCCGGATTCCGTAAATTTCGCCACGGTCCGACAGCGCCCTGGCCTCACCCGCAACATCTCCCGACGACCGCAGCAACGCGAGCGACTTGTTAGTCGCATCGAGCGCCTCGTCGGTCAGGCCAAGGCTGAAAGTGCATGCTCGCAACCTGTCCAGGGCCCCCAACTGATTGGCATCCTGGTTAAGCGATGCCCGAAGCTCCTGAGCGCGACGGGCGTAATCCGCGCACGAACGGAACTCTTTCGCTCGAAAGAATCGCCATGAAAGGAAGAAGAGAACCGCAGCTTGCGACTCTTCATCAGCAGCCTCGCGGAAGAGCGAGAGGGCCTCGGCGTATCTCTGTGCCAGGGCATCCGGCAATTTTTCCCTGTGATTGTTGTCCTGCCGGTACGCTTCCATGAAGGTTTTGCCGGCTGCAGTGCGGGTTCTGTCCTGATCGGTGGCATCGTGCAATTCGTTCAGAACAAGCGAGTATGTCTCAGCATCCGCGCCCTGCTCCAGCGCGATCTGCAGCCGAAACGTGCCCGCAGATTTCGCGATGAGATACACAGGGACTGCGGGGACCAGGCCAACAGTTTCCGCGACCTGGTTGCCGGCAGGGTCGAACAATGTCATTCGAATTACGGAATTGAAGAGCTTCGGCTCGAGGGTTACGCGCAGAAATTGATTTTCGGAAACCGCAATGCTGTATTCATGAGCCTCTCCACCGGCTACTTTGGCCTCGACGGAATGCCCAAGCTGGAGCGGCTCAATAGCGCTTTGCGCCCAAACCATAGCCGAGAAGCCCGCACTTACAACCACCAGCGCAACCAGACAGCAGGCTCGGAGAAACGCGCAGACGCGGAAGGCTTTCTCTAACCAATACGGCTTAGCATCGTTGGAGCCCGTGTAAGCCATAAGAATTCCCCAAAGCAGCCCGTACTTTCAGGTCAACCTACACCAATCTATCTGTAGTGTTCTTCAGCGACATTTCATTTCAGATATAAGATAAATGCTTTGACTTTTCCTTGACTGTAGTGCAATCGGAGCGCACTATTGCCGAACCTACGGAGGTGAGCGAGCTATGCGCTTTCTCCGGTTCCTGGCATTCGCCCTGGCGCTCTCGATCAACCCCATTGCGAGCGCCCAGACTGCAGACCTTTCGGGCATTGTGACCGATTCCACTCGCGCAGTGATCGTCGGTGCCCGAGTTGCGCTTACAAGGGAGAACACGGGAGCTCGCCAAACAACATCCTCCAATCATGATGGCCTTTACAGCTTCCCATTCCTCCTACCCGGTGTTTACACCGTCAGCGTTGAGGCAACGCGCTTTGGCATCCTTAGCCGATCCGGAGTGAAGCTGGATCCCGGGCAGCAGGCGCGACTTGATTTCACACTTGCTCCTGCGCGTGTCCAGCAGGAGATCACCGTGATCGGCAGCAGCTCTTCTATCGAAACAGAATCCTCGGCCGTCGGGACAGAGGTGGACAGCAGGCTCGTTCACGATTTGCCACTCAATGGCCGAACGTTTCAGTCGCTTATTGCGCTTGCCCCTGGCGTGGTCACCCCCACCACGCTGAATGGAGGCGCCAGCAACCACTCGGGCATCTTTGTTAATGGACAGCGCGGCACGTCGAACTATTTCACGATTGACGGGGTGAGCGCGAATGTTGGCATCAATGCCGATGCGTTTTTCCCAGGCTCTGCCGCTGGGGGAGTGGGACCCGCGCTCACCGTCCTGGGTACCACACATGACCTAGTTTCGATTGACGGCATGCAGGAATTCAAGCTGCAGACTTCTACCTACTCGGCGGCTTATGGACGGGCAGGCGGCGGGCAACTAGAGATCGTCACACGCTCAGGCACAAATAATTTCCACGGCGCGGCCTATGATTATTTTCGCAACGAAGCCCTCGACGCTAATGATTGGTTCGCAAACAGCGTCGGCGAGCCCCGAGCAGCGCATCGGCAGAATGATTTCGGAGGCACCTTCGGCGGCCCAATCCTGCATGACCGGACTTTCTTTTTTGCATCTTATGAGGGCTTGCGTTTGCACCTTCCCTTCACAGTCAACACCCAGGTGCCATCTTTAGAAGCACGCCAGGCCGCCCCCGGCGCAATCCAGCAGCTAATGAATGCCTTCCCTCTTCCGACAGGACCGGCCAATGCGGCGACTATGGTCGCGCCTTTCATTGCACCCAGCTTCACGCAGTCGACATCGGACAATGGCAGCATTCGCCTGGATCAGATCATCAGCTCGAAGGTGTTCCTCTTCGCCCGTTTCTCGGAGGCGCGATCAAGTAGCAGCACACAATCAATGGGATTTACGACTTCTCAATCGAATTACCGCTCTCTTACCCTTGGCGCGACCGTGTCGCTATCGTCCTCGTTCACCACGGATTTGCGAGTGAACTATGCGCGCAGTGAAAGCAATAACGCCTTTGACTTAACCACCTTCGGCGGCGCCATTCCGCCTCCAGATTCTCTGCTCTTTCCGCCATCCTTCGCGTCGTCGCGATCTTCATTGGTTTTTATAACCATGGGGGGGCAGGAGCATCTCCGTGTCGGACGTGGGGCTGACGATATTCAGCGACAGATTAATCTTGTAAGCAATTCTTCGAAACGTGTCGGGCCACACGACCTGAAATTCGGCGTCGATTACCGGTACTTAGACCCGCATTACGGGCCGTTTGACTACAGGCAGAACGTTGATTTCGGGAGCGTGAAGCGCGCGCTCAACGGCGTAGCCTCCGACGCCACCATTCAGTCATTCGATTCGGTCGATGTGGGTTTTGACGATATCTCGCTCTACGCAGAAGATATCTGGAGAGCCCGTCAAAGGCTCACTTTCAATTACGGCCTGCGCTGGGAGATAAATCCCGCGCCTTACGCGAAGGGCAAGCAACCACTCCTGACCTTGACCGGATTCCCCGACTTCAACGCGATTGCTTTGGCTCCCCCCGGCATGCCGGTATATCAAACCAGGTACACGAACTTCGCGCCGCGGTTTGGCGCAGCCTACGAACTGGTTCAGCATCCCGGTCGCGAATTGGTAGTACGTGGCGGATTCGGAACTTTCTATGATCTGGGGATTGGCAACATCGGCAGTGCAGCCGCTTCTTTTCCGTACCTGAACGGGAAATTTATAGGGCCGGTGCCATACCCGTTGTCCTCCGATGAAGCCGCGCCACCTCCCGCTCCAAGTCTCACCCCGCCGTATTCGGGCACATTCAACGTGTTCGCGCCCGGTCATACGCTGCCGCGCAGCTATCAGTGGAATCTGACGCTGGAGCAGAAGTTCGGTACAAATCAGATGTTGTCCGCTTCTTACGTTGGAGAAGCTGGGCGAAAGTTGCTGCGTGAGACGGTGCTGTTCGATCCCAACCCTCTGTTTATGGGCAGCGAAATTATCATCACCAACAATGCCTCATCGTCCGATTACCATGCGCTGCAGCTTCAGTTCCAGCGGCGAATGGCACGAGGGCTGGCGGCATTGGCCTCCTACACCTGGTCGCATTCGACGGATGACACCTCCGACGACGAAGGCTTCAACAATCTGACAGATCCGCGAAACGACCATGGACCATCGGATTTCGACATTCGCCACTCCTTGAGCGCAGCTCTGACTTACGCAATTCCTGCGCCAGTGTCGAACCGTGCGCTGCGTGCGATGCTGGGCAACTGGTCAATCGCAAATATCTTCGTGGCGAGAACAGCTCTGCCTGTAAACGTATTCCTGGACAGAGAAGATTTGAACCCGGATCCCAGCCTTGATGTTGGTACCGGGCAGGTCAGGCCTGATCGTGTGCTTGGCGTGCCGCTTTACATTGCTGATCCGACGGTTGCAGGTGGCCGGCGATTCAATCCCGCAGCTTTTACCGTTTCCACCGATATGAGGCAGGGAACGCTCAGCCGCAACGCCCTGAGAGGCTTTCCTCTGAGCCAGCTTGATCTCGCGCTATGGCGTCAGTTCGGCATTACGGAAAAGGCAAAGCTGCAATTTCGGATTGAGGCATTCAACGTCTTCAACCATCCGAACTTCGGCGCGATTGACAGCGACTTGGGATCCTTCGGCCCGCCACTCGAGCTCAACCCGAAGTTCGGAGCTGCAACGACCCTTCTGGCCGGTTCCGGAGGCCCGATCGCTCTTTACACCGCCGGTGGCCCCCGATCATTGCAGCTCTCGCTGCGGGCATTCTTCTAAAACTATTCCCAGTCCTTGGTCAGGCCTGTCCAGTAATCGAACGAATTGGTTCCTGTCTGTTCGGTCTTGGCGTAGAGGACGACGTAGGTGAGCGCGCGGATACGGCCGAAGGTGCGTCCGTCTGGAGTGGAGGGGATTACGTCGCGCCATGTGCCGGTATTGATGTAGAACGAGTCGCCGTGTTCATCGCTCTTGACCAGGCAGACCTCGGGAGCGTGGGTGTGTCCGGCGAGGACGAGGCGCACCTTATTGTTTGCGATCAGCTCTTCGCGCATGGCGAATAGCTGGGGCCCTTCCGGCTCGCCACCCATCATGAAGCGCGTGATCTTGCGCGCTGCCTCGCGCGCCGGACGGTTCTTCCAGCCGCCGAGCTCGAGCAGACCACGCGCCACCTCCAACTCCACTGGCGCCCAGGGTTTTGCGCGCTTTCGCAACCACTCGTGGAAGAACTTGTTGTCGTGGATCTCGGCCAGCAAGTCTTGCAACACCGGTACTAGTCTTTCCCAGCCTTGCTCAGTGGAAAACTTGCCGTGGGAATCGTCGAGCATGTAATCCAGCAAGGCCGATTGCGGGCGCACATCATCAAACTGCAGCAGGCGCAGATACAGGGCGCGCAGCACGTCATCCGCGACGATTTGTTGATCACCATACTTCCGGCGAAACAGATGAGGAAGCCGCACCGCGATGTCGATGGTGATGAAATCGCCGAAGTTCGCTTCCGCGTATCCGGCTTGATCCACATCCAGCGGGATTGATTTTTCTCCTGACAGGTCGACGGCGAAGTTGTTGGGATCATATTCGTGTCCGTGGCGCACCAGTGCCGCGGGATCATCGAAGAGCGCGTAGTGCGGAAAGGCACCGCTCCCTTCCATGCCTAACAGTTCGCGAACGCGCTCGCGAACCGGTGATGAAGCATTGATCAAGCGATCGTGGTTTCCGGCGAGGCAGGTGAGCTTCACTTTGCAGGGAAAGTCATTCTCCGTCCACTTTTGGGATTGCTCATCGTAGACGTTGTACTTGCCGGCGGAGAGCGCGCGAAAAATTTCCAGCGTTTCCTTTACCGCTGGTTCGCGCGCGATTGCCTCGAGGATTTTGAGTGTTTTCGCTTCCAGCTCCGGCGAGACCTCTCTCAGTGCGACATAGGGACGCAGATCGTCGTCGAACCACAGCGTGGTGCGGCTGAAATCAAACAAATCACCTGCAATTACGAGCTCGAACTGGCGCGCCTTGCGTCGCTGCGCCTCGTCGGCCATGTGGGAGACGAAGCTGCGATATGCCTTCGCATCCAGATTGCGGCGAAAGACAACTTCTTTGCCGCCATCGCCGCGGACCACGTCAGAAGCCTCTTCCTCGAGATGCAGGTCGGAGATTACCGCGATCATAGTGACCATGGTAACCGGAACCATACTCGCCATGGTCGCTAGAGATGCACTTCCCAACGAATGAGAACAAGGCAAGATGGAAGCAATTTCCCGTCTCATCCCACCCCCACCGGGAATCGCTTGGAGGAAAATCTCAAAATGTATTTTCAGAAGTTCAAACGCTTGTCTCTTTGCCTGGCCGTGGTGGGCCTTCTCACTTTTCCGACGCTGCCTGCCTTTTCACAAACCGTGCCCGGTGTAACCGCAACCGACATCACCATCGGCTCGTGCTCGGCGCTCGATGGGCCCGCGCGCAAGCTGGGGACCGACACCGTAACCGGCGCCTCGGCTTATTTCAGCATGATCAATGACGAGGGTGGAGTGAATGGACGCAAGCTCAAGCTCGTGCCCTATGACGATGGCTATGATCCCGACAAGGCGCAAGGCTGTTTCAATCGCCAAATGAAGGAGAACGCGTTCGCGCTGGGCTTCATGGTCGGCACCCCGACGGCACTCAAGTACACGCCGCTGGTGGAAGAGAACAAAGTGCCGATGGTGGGGCTCTTCACCGGTGCGCAGGCACTGTATACCCCAGTGCGCCACTGGGTGGTCACTGTTCGCGCTTCCTATTACGACGAAACCCGCGAGCAGGTGGACAATCTCTGGAACGTTCTCGGCATGAAGAAAATCGGCGTCATCTATCCCGAAGACGCATTTGGCGCCGCGGTTCTGGATGGAGTGAAGCTGGCATTGAAGGGGCACAATTCTCAACCGGTCGCTCTCGGCAGCTATCCCAGACAGACGCTTAGCGTCGATGACGCGATCGCGAAGGTGAAGACAGCTTCGCCGGAGGCGGTGGTGCTGGTCGGCCCGTATGCCCCGGTCGCGGAGATCGTCAAACGCGCTCACCGGCAAGGATGGAAACCGCTGTTTCTGACAGTTTCTTTCGTTGGCACCGACGAGTTCATCAAAGAAGCCGGACCTGACGCAGAAGGCACCATCATCACCCAGGTAGTTCCGCCGTATTACATGACCGACCTGCCGACGGTCGCGCTGTATCGCCGCTCGATGCAGAAATATTTCTCCAATGTGCAGCCGAGCTTTGTGGGACTCGAGGGTTTTGTGGATGCAATGGTCCTCACCGAAGGCCTTAAACGAGCGGGCAAATCGCCCACGCGCCCGAAGCTCATCGAAGGAATCGAATCGATCCACAACATGGATGTGGGGCTGGGAGATAAGCTGAAATTGAATTACAGCGCAACCAGCCACAAAGGTTTTCACAACGTTTATGCGACGGTAGTCCGCGGCGGCAAGCCGGTGATCTTCAACGATTGGTCGATCGTAAAGGGCGGCCAATAGTTTTTCTGCAAATTTCGGACCAGCAAAGCGGCGCATATTTCTTGTGCGCCGCTTTTTTGCCTCCTTCATCCCGTTGCTACCAGATTTCTACGTAAGTATTTCTTGCGAGACTAAGGGCTTCCCTTAATCCATCCAGAGTAGATGCATCTCTACCGTTACCTCTGCTGATTGGTGCGGATACCCCCCAGGGCGCTGATCAATTCAACAGTTGAAGGAGAGTAGATGTTAAGCAGACTCGCACGAGCCGTACTTCTCCCCCTCCTCGCAAGCGCATCGGCATTTGCCGGCGTAACGGTCACATCGCCGACCTCGGGCGCGACAGTTTCCTCGCCTGCGCATTTCGTTGCCTCCGCGACTTCCAGCACCAGCGCCGCTATTTCTTCGATGATGATCTATGTCGACAATAAGGCGCTTTACACCATCTATTCCAATCACCTGGACACAAGTTTGAGTCTCAGCACCGGCGCGCACACCGCGGTGATCAAATCCTGGAATAGTTCCGGCACGCTCTACACGGCCACAGTTTCGTTCAATGTGGGCGGATCGCCTTCGCCATTGCCACCCACCGGAAATGTCTTCAGCAACATCGATCAGATGACCGGCTGGGGCTCGTGCTCGGCATGCGCGGGAAAAGGCGGCAATGGGCCGGTCGCGACTATGTCCATGGCGCAGAACCAGAGCTCACCCTCCATGGATGGCAACTCGATGAAGTTTTCCATTGGCGGCACTCTGCCCTACGCCGATGCGCTGTGGTACAAGCACCTGGGAAATCCGGGTACAGCCCGGCACTTTGTCTTCGACTTGTACTTCTACATCACCAACCCCGCAGTTTCCGAAGCCTTGGAATTCGACGTGAACGTCGCCTACAACGGCCGCTACTACGTCTTCGGCAACCAGTGCAATCCGCTCTCGACACACACCTGGGACGTCTATGACAAGAACGACGATCATTGGGTTTCCACCGGAGTCGCTTGTCCGATCTTCACGGCGTACAAGTGGAACCATGTGACCATCGAGCTGGAGCGCACGACCAGCAATCAACTGCACTTCGTTTCGTTTACCTATAACGGAGTGAAGCACTATACGAACAAATACTTCAATTCCGTGGCTACGAGCTACAGCAATGGCGTCGGTATCGACTATCAAATGGACAGCAACTCGAAGCCGACTCCATATTCGACCTGGGTCGACAAGATGAGTCTCACGTATTACTGATTTCCTCCCCCATACTCAGACTTCCCGGCAGAGATCAAAATCTCTGCCGGTTTTTTATTTTGGGCAGAGCATAGTCTCCTAAAACTGTCATCGTGAGCGCCGCGTAGCGGCCGAAGGACCTCCTGCTATGCGTCGTTCTCAAACACAGCGTCGCGGCTCTTCGAGCACAGTTTGGAAGAGCCGCGACGCAGCGGTTAAGTCCGAAATAGCGCAGGAGGTTCTTCGTCCGCCTTAGGCGGACTCAGAATGACAACTGGGTAAGCTCAGCGGCTCATTGAGATTCGCAGCAGCGTGAAGCTTTGTCACTCCTGAACAAATCCGAAATGGGAAGCAACGACGCACCATTGTAAGTGCGAAGTTTGTTCATGCTCGCGTGAAATAAATTCATACGTAAGTATTTCCCGCACCATTAAGGGCTTCCCTTAATCCATCCAGAATAGATGCTTCTCTACCGTTGTGTCTGCTGATTGGCGCAGCCCCAGGGCGCCGATCCATTTCAATCGCAGAAGGAGAGTAGATGTTATCTAAACTCATACGAACTGCACTTCTCCCAATCCTGGCAGGCGCTTCCGCATTTGCTGGCGTTACTGTTACCTCCCCAACCTCGGGCGCGACGACTTCCTCTCCCGTACATTTTGTCGCCTCTGCCACTTCCAGCACCAGTGCGAAGATCACGTCCATGATGATCTATGTGGACAACAAAGCGATGTATACGGTGTATTCCAATCATCTCGACAAATACTTGAGCCTTAGTACCGGCGGGCACACTGCCGTGATCAAGTCCTGGAACGCTTCCGGAACGGTCTATACGCATACACTTTCATTCAACGTAGGCAGCTCCCCGGGTCCGATACCGACAGGGGGCAACGTGTTCAACAGCATCGACCAGATGTCGGGCTGGGGATCTTGCACACTTTGCGCCGGCAATCACGTGGCCCAGTACTCCATGACTCGGGGCCAGAGTTCGCCTTCGATGGACGGTAAATCGACCAAGTTCTGGATCGGTGGCAGCACCCCATATTCGAACGCACTCTGGTTCAAGGGTCTCGGTTCCGTGGGCACCGCGAGACACTTCATCTTCGATTTATATTTCTATCTCACGAATCCCAGCGCTGCGGAGGCCTTAGAGTTCGACATCAACGTGGCCTACAATCATCGCTACTATGTCTTCGGGAATGAGTGCAATTCGCTCGATAATAAAACCTGGGACACCTGGAACCAGATTACCGGGCATTGGGTTTCCACCGGTGTGGCTTGTCCGAAATTCACCGCCTATAAATGGAACCATGTGATCATCGAGGTCGAGCGCACAACCAGCGACCAGCTTCACTTTGTTTCGTTCACGTACAACGGAGTGAAGCACTACACGAACAAATACGTCAATTCGAAATACAGCGCCAACACCAACGCCGTCAGCATTGATTTCCAGATGGACGGCAATTCCCACCAGACTGATTACTCGGTCTGGGTGGACAAGATGAGCCTTCGATATTACTGAGTTGCTGTGTAATGAGTTTGACGGCAGAGATGAATCTTCATCTCTGCCGTTATTTGTTTCTTTTTCATACTCTGTCATCCTGAGGGAGGGCGAACGCCCGAGTCGAAGGACCGCTGTCATCTATTCTGCCAGGAGTACCGATCCAAGCCGGTTTCACAATTGCTGTACCCAGTTTGTTCAAGGTGGGAGCCCCCGCATTTATGCGGGGGGAAGCGATGCTTTAGCATCGCCGGGAAATAGCGTGAAAAAGACGTGCGCTTTAGCGCCGGCCACTGCCACTCCTATGCCAGCGCTAAAGCGCAAAATCTTAGAAACGCCCCTTCCCGCTGCGCTGAAGCGCAGCTTCCCTCGCATAAATGCGAGGGCTCCCACCTTCCAAAACTGGATACACCTACTATGAATCCGATCTAAGTTTCGGAAAGAAATTACACCGCTATTGCTGACTACGCGCCAAAAATCCTGAAGGGCGCACAGACAATAACCTCCTTGGGGTCCTTCGATTCGGGCATTCGCCCTCGCACAGCATGACAGGCTGAAAACGCAGCACCTTTGATCAAGGCATCTTCATTTTTGAAACATGCCCTAAAATGGACGCATGGAAGCGGCAACGCAATACGAGTTCTTTGTGCTGAGATATGTGCCAGACAGCGTCAAAGATGAATTTGTAAACATCGGGATTTTGTTGCTGGGCGCAAACGCTGGGTACGCCGGCCTGCGCTTCACGCGTGACTGGGCGCGCGTGCGCTGTCTGGATTCGCAGGCTGACCTCGAGGTGCTGCAATCGCTGGAAAGCGATTTCAAGCGGCGACTGGCCAACGGCGCCGCCGCCCGCGAGATCGTCGGAAAGCTCGAAGACACGCTTTCCAATACGCTGCAGATCACTACTCCAAAGCCGCTACTGACCGAATCTCCCGAAAAAGAACTGGAGACACTGGCGCGATACTATCTGGACCGCAAACGCCCAAGCCGCAAAGCGCGTCTGTCTGCGCGACAGGAGATCCTGTCGGAGATGCGGTCTGCTTTCGAGCAGGCAGGGGTCTGGAAAGCTCTTGACCAGAACATCGCCGCGTCGCTCTATACCCGGCCGGGCGATCCGTTGAAAATCGACTGCGGCTATCAGCCCAATGGAGTGGTGCATCTCTTCCAGGCGGTGGCTCTCTCCAGCGAGCCGGATGTTGCAAAGGTTCTGGCGTTCACTTATCCCTTGTTGGCGCAGGGAATCCTGCGCGCGCGAAAAGCCAAAACGGAACTTATGGCCATTGTAGAAAACGGAATCGATCGCGAAGACGGGGTTCTTCAGTTCGCGGCGGAGACCCTCGAAGGCAGCGGGATTCGAATGGTTGCGGTGAGCGACATGCCTGACATCGCCGAGCGGGTTCGGGTCGATCTTCGAATGTGAGCGCGGGAATTCGGAATCAGCGGTACTTCCAGCGCACCCCGTCCTTGGTATCTTCGAGAATAATGCCGGCTTGCTCTAAGTCGCGGCGGATGGTGTCTGCGCGTACGAAATCGCGAGCGCGTCGCGCTTGTTGACGCTGCTCGATCTTCTGTTCCACTTCTTCCTTTGAAAGCTTGGGCAGGGCAGCCGTGTCGTCCGCAAGTTTGCCTTCCGCTCTCGCCCACTCCAGCACTTGCCGTGTTTTCTCGGCGTCGTCATCCTGCAGGACGGCGAAAATTTCCTCGAACTGCTGCAGCACCGGTTGCAGTGCCTCTACGTCGCCGCGCAAGAGCTTGCCGGCGTCGGCGGCGGCGTTGCTCTCGCGCAGCATGTCGAAGATGGCTGCCAGTGCCTGGGCGGTGTTCATGTTGTCCTCAAGCGCCACGCGCATCTTCTCGCGGGTGGATTGCGCCAGCGCATTGATCTCCGGCGTGTCTCCCGCAGGAAAGTGTCCAGTCTCCAGCCGCAACTTGAAATTGCGCAGCCGCTCGACCGCATGCGCCGCTTGTGTCAGCCCGTCGAATGTGAAGTTGAGCTGCTTCTGGTGCGGCACCGAAGCCAACAGATAACGTATGGATGAAGCTTTGTGTCCCTTCAGCATCAGGTCGCGCAAGGTATAGAAGTTGCCCAGGCTCTTTGACATCTTCTGCCCTTCGACCAGCAGAAAACGCACGTGCATCCAATAACGCGCGAACTGCTTGCCGGTCGCGGCTTCGGATTGCGCGATCTCATTTTCATGATGAGGAAAGATCAGGTCTTCCCCACCGAGGTGAATGTCGAGCGTTTCTCCCAGATATTCCATCGCCATCGCGGAGCACTCGATGTGCCAGCCGGGGCGGCCGGGCCCGATCTCCGTCTGCCACTGCGCTTCTCCCGGTTTGGGAGCTTTCCATAGCGCGAAGTCGCGAACATTGTCTTTCTCATATTCATCGACATCCACGCGAGCGCCGTCTGTGATGCCGCTCATGTCCTTCTTTGACAGCTTTCCGTATTCGGGAAAGCTCGCGATGCGGTAGTAATAAGAGCCGTCTTCAGTTCGGTAAGCAAAGCCCTTCCGCTCCAGGCGCGCAATGAGCCGGGCCATTTCGGGAATGTGTTCGGTGGCGCGGGCGATGCGCTCCGGCTTCTGCAGCGAGAGCATGCGCATGTCCTCGAAGAAAGCCCGTTCATAGACCTCGGCATATTCGCGCACGCCGACACCTCTTTGCGAGGCGTTGCGAATGATCTTGTCGTCGACATCGGTGATGTTCATCACGTGGTCGAGGCGATATCCGCTCTGGCGAAGGAAACGGCGAAAGAGGTCGACGAAAACGAACGTCCGAAAATTGCCGATGTGGCCGTAGTCATACACGGTGGGCCCGCAGGAATACATGCGGATGCGCTTGTCCTCGAGCGGCTGCAACGGCTCCAGACGGTTGCTCAATGTATTGAAGACTTCAAGTGCCATGCGGTGCGGAATGGGTGACGAGAATCTTCGATTCTAGGAAAGAAGCGGAGAAACGGTCAATGCAAGGCACTTCCTAGCACCGCGGCATGTCAGGTAGTCCAGCCGCATGGCCACGGTGATTGGGATTTTGCAATGACCTAATTCTTCGGTGCGCGTCGAATGAGAGCAGACCCCTGCTTTCGTGCTCGACGGAGGCGATTCACGTCGAACGCAGGGTAAGATGTTCTTTCACTCAATCCGTTCGCACCCAGGAGATTCCATGCGTTTTTTCCAGGCCGTTGCCGCGTTTGCTTTGTGCTCGACCCTTGCCATTGCTGCCGATAATCCGCCACTGCGCGGGGTGTATGTGGGCGACATGGAGAAGTCGGTCAACCCGTGCGTGGACTTCTTCGATTACGCCAATGGGGCTTGGCGCGCTCAGAATCCGATTCCGCCGGAGCAGGTGCGCTGGAGCCGGCGCTGGCAGTCGGGTGAAACCAACAAGGATGTTCTGCACGGCATCCTGGAGGAGTCGGTGAAGGAAGCGCAGAATGCGAAGCCGGGCTCGACCGACCAGCTCGTCGGCGACTACTACGGCGCATGCATGGACGAGAAGGCGATCGAGCAGCGCGGCCTGGAGCCGGTGCAGCCGGAGCTTGATGCTATTCAGGGAATGCATTCGCGACGCGACCTGCAACGCGTGATCACCCGCCTGAATCAAGAAGCGCTGTTCGTGCCGTTTAACTTCGGCTCCAGCCCTGATCGTCACGATCCCACGCATGTGATAGCCGATGTTGAGGCCGGTGGGCTCGGTCTGCCCGACCGCGACTTCTACTTTAAAGACGATGAGAAATCCAAGGAGACGCGGCAGAAGTATCTCGAACATGTTGCCAATGTCTTCCGGCTGGCCGGCTGGAACCAGCAGACCGCGGAAGCCGGCGCGCAGACCGTGATGAAGATGGAGACCGCGCTGGCCGGAGCTTCGCTCACCAATGTCGAGTTGCGCGATCCCAAAGCCACCGATCACAAGGTGACGGTTGCCGAAGTCGAGAAGCTAACGCCGGACTTTGCCTGGCGCGAGTATTTCTCTGACATGAAGCTCGACCCCAGCGTTCCCTTCAACGCCGGTGAACCAAAGTTCCTGGCCGAGTTCAACAAACAACTGGCAACCGCGCCGCTGCAGGATTGGAAGACGTATCTTACCTGGCACGTGTTGAGCAACGCCTCGCCGTTTCTCTCGTCGGCGTTCGTGAATGAGGACTTCAATTTCAATCAGAAATATCTAAACGGCGCGCAGGAGATGAAGCCGCGCTGGAAGCGCTGCGCCGAATCGGAAGACGCGCTGCTGGGCGAAGCCCTGGGCAAGAAGTACGTCGAGAAGGTCTTCCCCCCAGAGTCAAAGGTCCGTGTCCAGGAGATGGTCAAGAATATCCTCGCCGCTCTGCACGACGATATCGAGCACCTCGCCTGGATGAGTCCGGAGACCAAGCAGAAGGCGCTGCTGAAGCTCTCGACCTTCAATCCCAAAATAGGATATCCGGACAAATGGAAGGACTACTCCAGCGTGAAAGTCACGCGCACCGATTACATGGGCGACGTAATCGCAGCTTCGGAGTTTGCGGTGCGCGACGATCTCAACCAGATCGGCAAGCCGGTGGACCGCGGGCGCTGGGGCATGACGCCGCCCACGTCCAACGCCTATTACAATCCGCTGCTGAACGAGATTGTCTTTCCCGCCGGCATTCTGGTGCCGCCGCTGTTCGATGTGAAAGCCGATGACGCGGTGAACTACGGCTCGATCGGGCCGATTATCGGCCACGAGATTTCGCATGGCTTTGATGATCAGGGGTCCCAATACGATTCGATCGGCAAACTCGAGAACTGGTGGACTCCGGCCGACTACAAAGCTTTTCAACAGCGGGCGAAGTGCGTAGTCGATCAGTTCAACAGTTACACCATCGCCGGCGGCATGCACGAAAATGGGAAGCTGGTGTTGGGCGAGAGCATTGGCGACCTCGGCGGCCTGCGCCTGGGATATCTCGCGCTGGAGAAGTCGCTGGAAGGCAAGCCGCGTCCGGTAAGCGCGGACGGCTTCACTCCGGAGCAGGAGTATTTCATCGCCTGGGGACAGGCGCGCGGCGACGAGATTCGTCCGGAGACGCAGCGCCAGATGACATTGACCGATCCGCATCCCATCGGGAAATATCGCGTGATCGGCCCCATGAGCAACATGAGCGAATTTGCCAAAGCGTTTTCATGCAAGGCTGGAGATCCGATGGTGCGTCCGGCGAACGAGAAGTGCGAGATCTGGTAAGAGCTGTTAGTTACAAGCACACGTGAGGTCAAAACTATGCCCGTAGCCACAGTGCGTCCGGCAAAATCCGAATACGATCCTTATTATGGGAAATATATTTCGCTGGTTCCCGAAATGGACGTGCTCACCGCGATGGAGCAGCAACTTCAGGAAACCCAGGCGTTGCTGCGCGGCGTTTCGCCCGAGCATGCGCTGTTCCGGTATGAGCCCGACAAATGGAGTGTGAAGGAACTCGTTGGACATGTAAACGATACCGAGCGCATCTTCAGCTATCGCGCGCTGCGCATTGCCCGCGCAGATCGCACCCCGCTCGCCGGCTTTGAACAGAACGACTACATCCAGCCCGGCGGCTTCGACAAACGCAGCATCGCCAGCCTCTCTATCGAATTCGAGTACATCCGGCGGGCGACTATCTCTCTTTTCCGCAACCTCGATGCCGACGCGTGGGAGCGTCGCGGCATGGCTAGCAATGTGGAGGTAAGCGTGCGCGCTCTCGCCTACATCATCGCCGGCCACGAACTGCACCATCGCAAGATTCTGCGAGAGCGGTACGGGCTGGGAATCTAGAAACTTTACCTTACATGGCTGATTTAAGCCCTTTGGGAGCGGCGGAAGGGCTCAAGCCTCACCTTCGAGTCTTCGACAGCACAGCGCCGTTGTGCGAGGTCGCACAACTGGGTTAAATCGGGACTCCGCCAGCAAGGTCGTGGCCGAAGAGTTCCTATGTACAAAGGCGAATGAAAGATTGCGAAGAGATCCTTCCTCCTCACGATCGACTCCGCTGGCGCGGACTCGATCGCTCCTCGTCAGGATGACAATTTTCGACGCTGAAGCCGAAAGCCCTGTTTGACGCTGCTACCCCAGCGGCTTACGATTGACTTAGTTCTTCCTGCATGTCCAATCCCGTCTTTTATGACCCAGAGCTGAAGCGTTGGAAGAATCTCCGGCTGCTTCTCCAGATTTCCGGGGTCGTAATCACTGTAGTCATCGTGATTTTCGCGTACACCGCTTTGCGCAGCGAGACGCTGCCGAAGACGGTGCTGCCGGAAACGCGACGCGCTTACAAGCCCTTGCGCGATGTGCACAAGCACGCTTTCCGGCAAGGCGCTCATCGCAAGAGCAAATTGCGGCCTTCGCAAGTCGCGTTGAATGCGGACGAAGGCATCCGCGCTGCGTTTTACGTCACCTGGGACAAGGGCAGCTACTCCTCGCTGAAAGAGTATGTGCATCAGATCGACCTGCTCTTCCCGGAGTGGCTGCACGTGCTCACGCCCGACGGCCGAATCCAGGGGCTGAACGAGGTGAACCAGCCGTTTGACGTGGTGCGCGGCAACAGCGTTCACTCCGTGGACAACGAGGTGATGCCGCTGATCCGCAACGAGAAGGCAGACACCGAAGTATTTCCGCTGGTCAACAACTTCGATCCGATTGCCGGCAAATGGCTGCCTTCGATTGGCGACTTCTTTGACAATCCCGATGGCCGCGCGAATTTTCGCCGGCAACTTTTGCGGTTTCTCGCCACCGACAAAAATTTTCGCGGCGTTTCCATCGATTTCGAAGATTTCCCGCGCAGCTCGCAGCCCGGCTTCAACGCTCTTATCGCGGAGCTCGCCGCCGACCTGCACGCGAAGGGGATGAAGATTTTTATCAACGTCCCTGCAGATGACGATGACTTCAATTACCGGCTTCTCGCCGTCAACTCCGACGGGCTGATCCTGATGGATTATGACCAGCACCAGACCGAGAGCAAGGCAGGGCCGATCGCCAGTCATGGCTTCTTCGTCGGCAACATTCAAAAGGCGCTCAAGCTGGTGCCTAAAGACAAGCTGATCGTCGCCATCGGCAACTACGCATACGAGTGGGGCAGCAAGCCGATCGATTGTCCTGACGCGCACAAAGTAATGGTCTGCAATCTCGGAGTGCAGGACGCCTGGATCCGTTCGTCGGATTCGGAGGCGCCCATCGATCTTGATCCCGATTCACTGAATCCTCATTTCGCCTTCGACGACGAGGATGGGACCAAGCACGAAGTATGGATGCTCGATGCTGTAACTGCGGACAATCAGATGCGAGCAGCGCGAAATCTTGGCATTCGCACTTTCGCGCTGTGGCGCCTGGGCTCCGAGGACCGCTCGCTGTGGGAGATTTGGGACAAGCCGCGCCTCACTGATCCGGTGAAGGCGCTGGCCGTGGTGCCTCCTGGACCCGATGTTTCTACCGACGGTGATGGGGCGATTCTGCGGATTACTCAGCATCCCACTTCGGGAACGCGCTCGGTCACCGTCGATCCGCAGACCGGTTTGGTGACCTCAGAACACTTCACCAAGCTACCCAATCCTTACGAGCTGCAGGCGTATGGAGACAAGCCGGGCAAGGTCGCAATTACATTCGACGATGGCCCCGATCCCACTTACACGCCGCAAATATTGGACGTGCTCAAGCGTAAGAACGCGAAGGCTACGTTTTTCCTGATCGGCATTCCCTCAGAAAATAATCCGGGACTGGTGGAACGTATATATAAGGAGGGACATGAAATTGGGAACCACACGCTGACGCATCCCGACATCAGCGAGGTATCCGATTGGCGCTTTAAGGAGGAGATCAACGTTACCGAGCGCCTGTTCACCGCCAAGCTCGGCGTAAAGCCCCTGTTTTTTCGCCCGCCGTACTCCATCGATCAGGAACCCGATACTGCCGACGAGGTAAAGCCGCTGCAGGAAGTGCAAGATATGGGGTACATCACCGTCGGCGACAAGATCGATCCCAACGACTGGGAAAATAATCCTCGTCCCAGTGCTGAAGAGATCGTCGCCAGCGTGATGCGGCAGCTCGGGCACGGCGGCATTATTCTGCTGCACGATGGCGGCGGCGACCGTTCGCACACGGTGGCGGCGCTGCCGATGATCATTGACGGCGTGCGCGCGCGCGGATACCAGATCGTTCCCGTTTCCGAACTGATGGGCGAGACTCGGGACCAGGTGATGCCGCCTCTGGTCTCCAGCAGAGAAATCTGGGGAGCCCGCATCGATAATCTCGCCTTTTGGATGTTCAGCTTCGTTCTCATCGGCGTTCAGGTGATCTTCTTCTTAGGCGACATCCTGATGAGCGGACGCCTGCTGATCATCGGGGCGCTGGCGACGATCGACCGCATTCGCGGTTCGTCCAGCCAGGACCTCGATCCCAATTTCCAGCCGCCGGTTGCGGTGCTGGTGCCGGCTTACAACGAGGAAAAAGTAATCGAGCGCACGGTGCGCTCAGTGCTGGCTTCTACCTACCCCAAGCTGCGCGTGATCGTAATCGACGACGGCTCGCGTGACCGCACGCTGGCAATTGCGCGGGAGAAGTTTGCAGCCGAGATCGCTTCGGGCAAGGTCACGGTCCTGACAAAGCCCAATTCCGGAAAAGCCGACGCCCTCAACTTTGCCTTGAAACATGTGACGGAGAAGTTCTTTATCGGAATCGACGCCGACACGGTGATTGCCCGGGAGGCAATCGGTCGCCTGGTTCCACACTTTGCCGACCCGGAAATCGGCGCCGTAGCCGGCAACGCCAAAGTGGGCAACCGGGTGAATATCTGGACGCGCTGGCAGGCGCTGGAGTACATCACCAGCCAGAACTTCGAGCGCCGCGCCCTCGACTTGCTGGGCTCGGTGACCGTGGTTCCCGGAGCGCTGGGCGCGTGGCGCACGGACCTGGTGCGGCAAGCGGGTGGATACCACGTCAACACGGTTGCTGAAGATGCCGACCTCACCATGAGCATTCTGCGCGAGGGGTATCGAGTCATCTATGAAGATCGCGCCCTGGCTTACACCGAAGCTCCGGTGAATGCGCGTGGGCTGATGCGGCAGCGCTTTCGCTGGTCATTTGGAATTCTGCAGGCGGTGTGGAAACATCGCGGAGCATTTCTGCGTCGCGGAAGCTTTGGATGGTTTGCGTTACCGAATATCGTGATCTTTCAGATGTTGCTGCCGCTGGTTTCGCCTTTTATTGACGTCATGTTCGTGGTCAGCACCGTATGGTATTTTCTCGACCGTCACTTCCATCCTTTCGCGGCCAATCCGGCAACGTTTTACAAGCTGGTGATTTATTTCATCAGCTTCCTGGTTATCGACTTTCTCGCCTCATCGCTGGCCTTCGCTCTTGAACGACGCGAACCGCATCAGCATGAGGATTACTGGCTGCTCGCCGACATCTGGCTCCAGCGCTTCACCTATCGCCAGGTATTTTCCGTGGTGCTGTTCAAGACGCTGAAGCGCGCGATTGACGGCCGTCATTTTTCCTGGGAGAAGCTGGAGCGGACCGCCGCGCTTTCGCACGGCGGGGATTAGTGAAACAGATTACGAGCCAAAAACCATCGCTCCGCCCAAGGTGCCCTGATAAACCAGGCCG
Source organism: Terriglobales bacterium (assembly GCA_025980765.1). GTDB lineage: Bacteria > Acidobacteriota > Terriglobia > Terriglobales > Acidobacteriaceae > Gp1-AA112. The sequence goes on along the minus strand of JAICXB010000001.1, from coordinate 97,690 downwards.
AGAACCACGATCAACGCGATTACGAGATAAGGCGCGCCGGGAAGCTGTTTACGCGAATAAATGTTCCAGCGCCAAAACGCCAGAATCACAAAAGCAACGGCCAGTGAGATGCCGAGCCATTGGTGAGTCTGGATCGTTTCCGCCGGCAAGGCGGATCCAATCGACCTCTTCCACAACCATCCAGCAAGTGCTGTAAATGGGGTAATTGCGGTGGCGTAGAGCAGCGTCCACCATGCGGCATCGTGCAGCGACTGCTTGCGAAACGCGCGTCCCAGGATGTCGCTGCCAAACGATACCGGCACAAGCGCCGCGGTGAAGTTCACCAGGATGGGATGGATGTGGTCGGGTGAGAATGACAGAGCTGGAATGAGCACAATTCTCCTGTTGTCCTGAGCGTCTGGACTAAAGCTATTGCACTATCAGTTTGGCTTTCATGTTGGGGTGCAGCGTGCAGATGTAGTCGAACGTGCCTTTCTCTTTAGGGGTAAAGCGCCACGACGCTCCCTTGGCGATACTGCCGGAATCGAAGGTCTTGCCATCGGTGGATGTGGCGGTGTGAGGCACGATATCGACGTTCTTCCATTCCACGGTTTCTCCGGCATTGACGGTCATGGTCTCAGGCTGATATTTGAAGCCGCTGATCATGATCGTGTTTACCTTTGCCGGTGTGCTGGCTGCCGAGGTCTGCGGCGCGGCGGCAGGTTTGGCCTGCTCGGGCGCGGATTTCGTTCCTCCCGAGCATGCGATCAGACAAAGCGATGCTGAAAGCAACAGGGTTGCCGATCGCAAGCTCGATGGGAGAAACATGGCTGACTCCTGGCTCAGTAACTGGATTTGCTGGCGGTTTTGTTGCCTTCCAACTCGGACTGCACCTTCTCGGCATGCTCGAGATGGCCTTGGAAGAGTGGCTTTGCGCCTTCGAGCGCCGACTTGAGGTCTGCGTTCTGGGCGTTCGGAATCAACACGTTGTCATTGGCATTGATTACGACCTTGTGATACGCCACTTCGTTGTCGATATAGGCTTTATCGAAGGCCTTGCCTTTTAATTTCTTGAGCTTCGCCAACTCCTCGTCAGACTGCGATTTCAGCGACTTGCTGGTATCGCTGTCCTCGGGAGTAACGTTGAGTTTGGCTGCCAGGTCAGAGACCGCCTTCTGCAGCGCGGTGTGATCGGTCTCCATTTGCTGGGCGAAGGCTTTCACGTCCTTGTTCTTCGATTTCTTAAGAGCAAGTTTGGCGTAATCGATGTCAATGTTGTTCGCCGCAACCACAATGCCCGCAATCTGTGGATCGGTCGGCGCCGCGCCCTGTGCCTGCGCGATAGGTTGAAAACTTGCAGCGCATGCGGCCGCTGCTGCGAATGCTACGACTCTGCTGATGCGTACTTTCATCTTCGTGTCCTCTCCTGTCCACGCCGATCTGGCGCGACTACGAGCAATCATTTCACTCTTTCTACAACAGAGTCGTCAATACCCCGTCCGGTTACACGGAATCTGGGGAAATTTAACGCAATGGAGCTATCCATCCTGGAGCTATCTGGGATTGCTGGATGCATCTCCATTGGCTGCCGGATTGTTCGCGCTGGGATTCTGATTATTGCTGGGATTCTGACTGTTCTGATTGGCTTGGGAACTGGGTGTTTGGCTGCGTCGCGCCGGATTGCTGCCCAAGTCATTCGAATTCGGGTTAAATCCGGCAGAGCCACCCTTTCCCACAGTGATTCGATCGCGTACGCGGCGATTGCCGGCAAATGAGTTCGCAATGCGGTCGGCCGTCTGTTTCTCCTTGCCGGTCTGCACAGCGCCACTCAACTCGATGGTGCTGTCGGTAACGTTTACATTCAGCGAATCGCTGCGCAGAGTGGGTTCATTCTGCAGCGCGTTCTGGATTTGTCCTTGGAGCGTGCCGGCATTTTCGATGGATTCGATGTTGGAAGAAGCGCCGGCATTCGGCGTTGCCGCCGCGGCATTTGCGCCAATCGCGCCCGGAGCCGTTGCCGATGGTGCGTTATTGGTCGCAGGAGCGCCGGCGATGGCTCCCGTCACGCCGCCGGAAGTAGCTGGAGTGCCTGACGACGCTGGTGCGGAGGGGGCCGCCTGACTTTGAGTTGTGGCGTTTATCCCGTGGTTTGGACTGCTCGCCTGCTCAGTGCTGGTTTCACCCTTCGCGGAGCTTGTAGTTGCTGCAGCGGAAGCGCCGTTTGGCGTGACGGTTCCGCTGGCCGTGGTTGGATTGTTGTTTGGCTTGCCAGCGCTGGCATTGATAGTGAGCTCATCTTTGACGTCGCGAATTCCCTTCAGCGATTTTGCCACTTTCTCCGCGCGTGCCCGGTCGTTCTTGGAAGCTACCGTACCGGTCAGCAGCGCAGTGTGATTGGTTACGGAAACCTGGACGTTTTCAAATGCCGGATCCTGACTGAATTGCGACTGTAGTTGTTGCATCTGCTGCGCGTCGGTGCTGTTCGATTCGCCGGAATTGGAGGAGACGGCTTGTCCCGAGCTCGTCATGGGGGTCGAGGAACCGGCGTTTTGCTGTGTTCCCGGCGTGGTTTGCGCAATCGCGAAAGGAGCAAGCGCCAGCATTGTTATGAATGCGGTGGTGAATTTCATCGGAACGTCTCCTTGGGGCAGGATCGAACAGACCTAGGCAAGAGAATTAGATGCGAAATGTGAGTAGCAGGTTGGAGCGACACAAGCTGCTGAGCTTCTAAGCCGCTAAGCTGCTGAGCCTCTCGAGCGACCTCTGTGGCAGGTGTCGCAGGCCCCTCGCATGAATGGTCAACAAATGCTCAGCAGCTTAAAAGCCCAGCAGCCCGGAAGCTGTATAAACTATGCTCATGCACGCGCACGTTCATGGGCCCACGGCGCGCACTTCGAAGCTATTGCGCGTTTCCTTGCTGCTCACGCTGGCGTATATCGGTGCGACCGTGGTCTTCGGAATCCGGGCGCACAGCCTGGCTTTGCTTTCAGAGGCTGGGCACAATGCGTCTGATTTTCTTGCGCTGCTGCTTTCCTGGGTCGCGGTTTATCTCGGCAGCCGCCCGCCAACTCTGACCAAAACCTTCGGATATCATCGCGCTGGAGTCCTCGCGGCGTTCATCAATGCGCTCACTTTAGTTGTCGTAGCGATATTCATATTCGTGGAAGCGGCGCACCGGTTGGCTGCTCCGGTCGCCGTTCAAGCCGGCACCATGATGGTAGTCGCAGCCGCTGGAGTGCTCATGAACGGGGCAATCGCGTTCATGTTGCACGGCAGTAGCCACGACGTGAACGTCCGCAGCGCCTTCATTCACATGCTGGGCGATACCTTGTCCACCGCTTCGGTGATCATTGGCGGCATCGCGATTGTGTGGACGGGCCGGAGCTGGATCGATCCGGCGCTGTCATTCGGCATTGGCGCCCTGATTCTTTGGTCCTCATTTGGAATAATTCGCGAGACGTTAAACATTCTGCTGGAAGGAACTCCGCGCGGCGTGAGCATGGAGCGGCTCGCCAGCGCGATGAAAGAGGTCGATGGCGTGCACGATGTTCACGATCTGCACGTCTGGAGCATCGGATCGGAGACGCACGCTCTTTCCTGCCACATCGCCATTGCCGATATTCCACCGTCCGCCAGCGATTCCATCCTGCGCGAAGTGAACGAAAAGCTCGCTCATGAGTTCCAGATCCGTCACACTACGATTCAATTTGAATACGAACACTGCGAAATTGCCCACGGCTGCGTGATGCCGGTGGGAGCGGAAGAAGCACACCGGCACAAAGTATGATTTTGCGATTTCGCGATTTTGCGATTTGAAATCGCGAAATCAACAATCACGAAATCGCAAAATTTGCCTCACTCGGCTCCATGCTGCGTCCTATAAATCTCCTCCACCCGCTGCACCGTGTCCACCTCATCGGCTGGTTTGTCGCGTCTTAAGCGGACAATACGGGGGAATCGCAGGGCAAATCCGCTCTCGTGGCGCTCCGAACGCATCACGTTATTGAACGCCACTTCGAGAACTACTGTCGGTTCTACCAGCCGGGAGTGGCCGTAATCGGTCAGCGTGTGTGCGAGAAACCAGTCAGTCATCTCGCGAATCTCCGCGTCCGTGAGCCCGGAATATGCTTTTCCCACGTTCATTAGCTTTCCATTCTGCCCGCGAACAGCGAATGTATAGTCGCTAAGCACGCCGGCACGCTTGCCGTGCCCGTATTCCACCGCGGTTACCACGACGTCTAAGGTCGCCAGTTCGCGTTTCATCTTCAGCCATGCGCCGCCGCGACGTCCGGGAAAATAGCTGGAAGCGAGATCCTTCAACATCAGGCCTTCATTGCCGCGTGCCCGAGCCTGCTCAAAGATGCTGTCGATGGCTTCGGCGGTGTGCGCACGAAACGCGGGTGCGCGAATAATGCGTGGAAACCTCGCAATTTCGTTTTCGCAAGCAAACGCCAGACTGGCTTGGTCTGCGCCCGTAATGGGATTTGTAGTGGCATCCGCCGCGATGTTGATGACAATCTCGTCGAGAATCGGGCCACGTTCGCGGAGGGGAAGATCGATCAGGAGCTCTCCACCCGCGTAGAGAACGTCAAAAGCCACATAGACGACGGGAATTTCCTGCAGCATTTTGGGGCTTACGCGCTTGCGTCCGAGCCGCTTTTGCAACGCGGAGAACGGCAATGCTGCGCCGTAGCTTCCCATTTCGCGGCCCTCGCCGAGAGTAGCCGCCTCGGCATTCCATGCCAAGATCTCGCCATCGAGCACGATTGCGTCCTGGCAGGATGCGAATACGGGAACCAGTTCGGGAAAGGAGGCGCCGATCTCGTCCTGAGTGCGAGAGAAAATGCGCACCTGACCGCTTCCACAGTGCACCTGCGCGCGAATTCCGTCGTATTTGTCCTCGATTTGAGCGTCAATTTGGGATTCATCTTGCGCTTCTTTGAAGCATGCAATGGCCTCCGCGCTCGACTTTACTTCAGTCGCGAGCATGAATCCTATGGGATGGAAGAGGCGCATTCGCGCCTGATCAAGACAGTTTTCTGCCGCCAGCCGCAAGCTCTCGCCGATATCTCCCAGCAACATATTGGCGCGTCGGACTGTCGCAATTGGTCGCTGAAAGGCCTCGGCGATGGCCTCTTCCACGAGGCTTTCGCGCATTCCAATGCGCAGATCGCCGGAAATAATCTTAACCACGTACTTGGCTTCGAGCGCGGAGCACTGTTTTAGCAGCGCAATCACCCGCTCCAGCTTTGCCGATTGGCCGCGTGCGACCGCAATTTCGTCGAGCATTTGTGCCACATCGGGCAGAGTTAAAACGGAACTGGTGAACTCGGAGGGCCAAAGATCGTGCGCCGCTGCGCCCAAATCTCCATATTTGCGGTACGCAGACGCCATTTCGTCGTCGCTTTTGTGAGTAACCTGCTGAATTGCCTGCCACAACAGCGCGCCGCCAACGTTCAACGTGCGCTCGGAAAAGGCGGGATAGATGTCTCCGGAGAGGAAAATAGCCGCTTGTAAGGCGGTTTTGAGCGCCTGGGAAGCGAAATATTCTGACACTAAGCGGCGCTTTTCCAGCTTTTTAGTCGTATTTGAGACCGCTTCACAGAGCTGAACAAAACGCAGCATGAGGAGATTCTAGTAGTTGACCGCCGTCCAGCGATTTCCAACGCGGACGATCTTGACCAGCCAAGCGCAATTAAATTTTGTCGAAGACAGGCTTTGGCTTCCTTGCCGGGTGCTGCTAAAGTCTCATCTCTCATGTTGCGGCAAACAGTTGTTCTTTCGGTTCTGTTCTCCACTTCTGTCGTCTCATTCGCGCAAACGGCGAAGAATCTCGCCTACGGCCAATATTCCATCATTTCCGAAAACGGGAAGAGCGAGCGGCAGCTCGATAGCTGGACTTTGGAACAGGACGACGAAGGCAACTACCTGGTCAAAGTCTCGCCCGGCGCGGCGCCCGCCAACGGCGCGCATATTGTGCAGGAGTTCGGATTTTTGCCGAAGTTTGTGCCCATCTCTTACGCGCTGAAAGCGACCGCGCCGGCGCTTGAGCCGGGATCGAAAGAAAGATTGATTCACGTGGATTGCAAGCTGGGAGAGAAGAAAGTCAATTGCGCGGCGAACTTTGAGGGCGATGCATCGTCCGCCGCGATCGATGTGGCCACGCCTTATCTGTTCTTTCCCGGAGAATTCTCTGGACTTGATTTTCCCTGGTTCCTCGCCGGAGTGGCCAATCAAGCCAAAGCTCAGGCTGGAGTGACAACCCAGTTTGCGGCGACGATGCTCGACGACAGTAAGGATGATCCACTCAAGATCGCCCTTAAGTTCGACAAGCAGCAGAGTGTTTCCTATCTGGTCCGCGAGGACATCGCGGTGCTCCATCGCAAAATTGGCGCCAGGAAATTCAAAACCAGCGAAGGCACGACGATCTGGCTGAGCGACACAGGGCTGCTGCTGGCATTCCAGTTTGCCGATTCTGCTTCGCGCGTCGAGTTAACACAGTATGAGAGATTGGCGGCAGGCGCGCCGGAATTGCGATGAGGGCTGAAGAACCGTTTCAGATGAACCGTTTCGGGAAAAGCGTTTCGGGTAGACCTTTCACGGCTCCTACGAAATATCCCGGCGCAACCAACGTCGTGCCCAAACAGCTAGCGTTGATAGTGAAACACCTTCTCCGAACGCCTTCCCCGGAAACGTTCTTTTCGAAACGGTTTCTTTGAAACGCTTTCTTTTGAAACGCCTTTTCCCGAAACGGTTTCCCGAAACGGTTCTCCAGAAACGCCTCACCTGAAACGCTTTACTTACCCTCCGGCACGAACAGCAGGTCCTGATAGTCGAAGCTGAAATCTGCCAGGGGCGATACCGGAAGCATGGTGAAGTGCTGGATCGAGCCGTCTGGCTTCAGGGAGAAGGTCACGAAGGCGTCTTCAATCGTGCGCTCTCGCCAATGGGCCTTGAATGTGTCATATTGCCAGTGCTGAAGGTCGCCGACCATTTTGGGAGTGTGATCGAAGCTGAGCGTCAGCCCATTTCCCTCCATGCGGATGGTGGCTGGACCGTACCACGCATCTTTGTACGTCCCGGCATATTTTTCCAGCGGCAACGATGGACGCGAATCCGTGGCGCGCGCCGCTTCGCTCGATTTCGTCTTCGCTGCCGCTTTCTGGATTTGTGTTTCTTCGGCGGTTCGGAAGGCGGTAATCCAGTCTGTCGCCGGCGCTTTGAAGTAATAGTCGAGGATGTGGAAGAGGATGGAATCGAATGCCCCGCCTTCTTCGGCGTTAGTGAGAATCACCACTCCCAGGTTCTCGTCGGGCACCAGCATCACGCGTGAGACGAAGCCAATCACTCCGCCGGTGTGTCCGATGAGCTCGTGTCCGCGATAATCGCGCAAGCCCCAGCCCAGCGCATAATCGGCAAACGTGGCCTTCAGCGGCGCCAGCTCCGGCGGCGGATTTCCGATCGGCAGGATGGTCTGCGGCGACCACATTTCATGCGACTGTTTCTCGCTGAATAGACGGTTATTGGATGCTTCGAACTTGCCGTGATTGAGTTGCAACTGCACCCATTTGGCCATATCCACGGCGCAGGAGTTAATCGAACCTGCAGGCGCTGCGTTGTCGAGGTTCTGGAAGTCAACCACCTGCAGCTTTCCGTCGACGCGCTCATGCGGGAAGGCGTAATCGTCGCCGGGCTTGAACGCGGCATTGCTCAGCGTGGAGTTGTTCATTCCCAGCGGTACAAAAATGTGTTCGCGAATGTAGTCTTCCCAGCTTTGTCCGGTAACTGCGGGAATGAGCTGCCCGGCAGCGATGTACATCAGGTTGTCATAAGCGTAATGACTGCGGAAGCTGGAGGCGGGCTTCATGAAGCGCAATTTGTAGATGATCTCGTCGCGCGTGTAAGTCGTGGGTGGAAAGAAGAGCAGGTCGCCTTCGCCGAGTCCCATGCCGCTCTTGTGGGTCAGCACGTCGCGAATGGTCATCTCATGCGCAACATACGGGTCGTACATCACGAACTCGGGTTCGCGCATGTACATGGGATCGTCCCAGGAAATCTTTCCGGCATCCACCAGCGATGCCAGCGCCGCTGAAGTAAACGCCTTCGTGTTCGAACCGATGCCGAACATCGTGCGCTCGTCCACCGCAGTCGATTCGCCGAGCTTGCGCACACCGTAGCCCTTGGTCAGGACTACCCTGTTGTCCTTGACGATGGCCACGGAGATTCCGGGAACATCAAAGGTCTTCAGCGCGCGCGCGACGTATTGATCGAGGTCGGCCGGAGGAGCGCTTTGGGCGAACAGGCAACTGGTGAACAGCACAGCAATTGCGAGGAGCAGGAGACGTGTGCGTAGCGATGGCAACATCCAACCTCCGAAAATTGCAATCTACGGAACGGGAGATTAGAACACACCTTGCAGCATCAGCAAAGCTGATTGAGGCTGTGCCAAATGTGCTCGCCGATTGTTAGTATTGGCAGCGTTCCACTTGCTTGCGGAGAACCAATGCTCGACGAATACAAAGAGATTTTCTACGGTTTTATCTTCGGACTAGGCGCCGCCATCCTCGATACCGCGATCGACGCTCGCGAGGGAAACCATAGTATGGCGGCGGAGTTGTCCTCCCACCCGGGCATGCTGCTCTATCGTTTGCTGTTCATCCTGTTCGGATTGTTTCTGGGCTGGCTGCTGTGGCAGAGAAACAAGCGCGAGCGCGATTACCGGCACTTGGCGGAATCCCTGAATCGATTCCACGAGCAGTGCGCCAGCCAGATCGTTCTCCTGCACGCCAAGCTGCAAGTCTTATTGACCCGGGAAGAACTGCATCTCTCGCCCGCAACCGAGGAACTCGTGCGCTCCTCCTACGAGCGAACGCAGGAACTGCAAACGCTGGTGCGCGACAAATTTCCGTCGATCTGAACACCTGGGGTCAACACGAAGGACACAGAGGCTGAAAATCAAGTACACGGAGACTTAATGATGGTTGATTCTGATGGATTGAATCTATTGTGCTTGCTTTCTCGGTGACCTCATGTTCTCCTTCGTGACCTCCGTGTTAACCCGTTTTTCGATCTTTGCCCATGTGTCCCGCAATGGAACAGTGCGGTTGAAGACCGGAGCTCCGGGTTTCGAATCGGGATCGACGCAGAAGTAGCCCAAGCGCTCAAACTGGTAACGGGCGCCCACACCAGCCTGCGCCAGCGACGGTTCGAGCTTGCAGCTCGACACCACCTCCAGCGAGTTCGGATTCAAATTCGCGGTGAAGTCCTTGCCTTCCTCAACTGAATTTGGGTCTTCGGTGGCGAAGAGGTTTTCGTAGAGCCGCACCTCGCCATTCACGGCATGCGCGGCCGAGACCCAATGGATCGTGGACTTCACCTTTCGTCCATCGGGGGTGTTGCCGCCGCGGGTTGCGGGATCGTATGTGCAGTGCACCTCAATCACATTGCCGCTCGCGTCTTTTACAACCCTGGTGCAGGTCACCAGGTATCCATAGCGCAGGCGCACCTCGCGTCCGGGAGAGAGACGGTAAAACTGCTTGGGCGGATCCTCGCGGAAGTCGTCCTGCTCGATGTAGAGCACGCGCGAGAACGGCACGGTGCGCGTGCCTGCCGCCCCGTCCTCTGGATTATTGACGGCCTCCATCTGCTCGACCTTATCTTCGGGGTAGTTGTCGATCACCAGCTTCAGTGGACGCAGCACGGCCATTACGCGCGATGCCCGCTTGTTCAAGTCCTCGCGCAAGTAGTGTTCGAGCATCGCCAGCTCGATGGTTCCGTTCGTCTTGGAAACGCCGATGGCCGCGCAGAAATTGCGCAGCGCTTCCGGCGTGTATCCCCGGCGGCGAACGCCGGAGAGTGTGGGCATGCGCGGATCGTCCCAGCCCTGTACGTGTCCGTCGTTTACCAGCGTCAGCAATTTGCGCTTACTCAAGACGGTGTAGGTGAGGCTAAGGCGGTCGAATTCAATTTGCCGCGGATGGAAGATCCCGAGCTGCTCCACGAACCAGTTGTAGAGCGGGCGGTGATCTTCAAATTCCAGCGTGCAAATTGAGTGGGTGACCTTCTCAATCGAGTCGGACTGCCCATGCGCGAAGTCGTAGAGCGGATAAATGCACCATTTGCTTCCGGTGCGGTGATGGTCGGCATGCAGGATGCGATACATCACCGGATCGCGCAGGTTCAAATTGGGAGAAGCCATATCGATCTTCGCGCGCAATGTGCGCGAACCGTCGGGGAATTCTCCAGCGCGCATGCGCTCAAACAAGCCGAGGTTCTCTTCCACGGAGCGATTGCGATACGGACTCTCCACACCCGGCGAGGTCAGCGTGCCCCGGCCTTTGCGAATTTCCTCGGCTGTCAGGTCGTCAACGTAGGCCTTGCCCGCAGTGATCAATTGCACCGCCCAATCGTGAAGCTGCTGGAAGTAATCGGAAGCGTAGAAGAGGCGCGTCTCCCAATCGAAGCCCAGCCAGCGCACGTCACGAATGATGGAATCTACGTACTCCTGCTCTTCCTTCTCAGGATTGGTATCGTCAAAGCGCAGATTGGTGAGCCCGCCGAACTCGGCCGCCAGGCCGAAGTTCAGGCAGATCGATTTAGCGTGGCCGAGGTGAAGGTATCCATTGGGCTCTGGAGGAAAGCGCGTGTGCACCTGGCCCGCATATTTGCCGCTTTCGAGGTCGCTGACAATGATGTCGCGAATGAAATTCGAGGGGCTGGTGGGCTGCTCGGGAGCTGTTGCCGCCGCGGCGTCTTTGCTTGGATTCGCATTCATGGAAGCTTCTATTTTAGAGGAAGGCGATTTGTGATACGTGGGGTTAACACGAAGGTCACGAAGGCAACTGAAAAGGTCACGGAGCCGCACTCGGTGACCTTGAAGTTGCCTTCGTGGCCTTCGTGTTAACCCAGCGTTCAGATTCGGACACTTGGCTCACCTCTCTAAACGCTAAGCGTGTGATTTTAGAGCTAGTTGCTGCAATTCATATTGGCAGGGCAATTGCGACTACACTCCTCGCGAGGCAACAATGAACGGCATCTTCCAGGACATTCGCTATGCGTTGCGGCAGTTGCGCAAGGCCCCGGGACTTACCTGCACGGCCATCCTCACGCTTGTTTTAGGCATTGGCGCAAATACGGCGATGTTCACGCTGGTCGACGGCGTGCTCTTGAAGTCGCTGCCGGTAGCTGACCCGAGCGGACTCTACCTGCTCGGAGACGAATATAACTGCTGTACCCAGGGAGATCTCGAGGGAAATTGGAGCATTTTCTCCTACCGCTTCTATGAAGAGGTGCGTGACCACAACTCTGGCTTTGCGCAGGTCGCGGCTTCGCAGACCAATCGTCCGCCATTGAGCGTGCGCCGCCTGGGGACGGATGCTCCTGCCGCGGTTTTCCACGGCGAACTGGTGTCGGGCAACTACTTTTCCACGCTCGGCGTTCCCGCCTACTCCGGACGCCTAATCTCGCCCAACGATGATCATGCTGGAGCTCCAGCGGTTGCGGTGATGAGCTATCGCGCATGGCAGCAAAAGTATGGGCGAGATCCGGCGATGGTCGGCTCGTCTGTTTTCATCAACGGAATTCCGATGACGCTGATCGGCATCGCCCCGCCGGGGTTCTTCGGCGATCGTCTGGAGAGCGATCCGCCGGATTTCTGGATGCCAATTTCGCTCGAGCCGCGGGTGTCCGGCGACAACTCCATGATTCACATGCCATCCCAAGCCTGGCTCTACATCTTCGGACGCCTTCGCCCGGGAGCACAGCCGTCGCAGGTGCAGGCAGAGCTAACGGCGCAATTGCGACGCTTTTACCTGACCCCCGGAAACGCCAGCTCGCATATCAACCTGAAGAACATCGATAAGCAGGTCATTCATCTCGCTCCTGGAGCCGGCGGATTCAATTCGATGAAGGATGATTATCAGCAGGGACTCATCCTGCTGATGTCGCTTTCCGCGGTGATCCTGATCATCGCCTGCGCCAATCTGGCGAATCTGCTGCTCGCGCGCGGGACCGTCACCCGCGCCCGCACAGCGCTGCAGCTTGCCGTCGGTGCATCGCGGGGCCGCATCCTGCGCGCTCAGCTTGCGGAAAGCGTTCTGCTCGCCTTTGTCGGAGGTGGGGCCGGACTGCTGCTGGCCGTCTATGCCACCCGAGCTATGGTGCTGATTGCGTTTCGCGGCTCTGACGCCGTGCCGGTCTCGACCTCGCTTTCCTGGCCGGTTCTGTTTTTTACCTTCCTGGTTTCGCTGGCGACCGGCGTGATCTTTGGTGTCGGCCCGGCATGGATTTCCTCACACTCCGACCCTGCCGAGGCGCTGCGTGGAGTCAGCCGAGGAACGCGCGATGCCTCGGCGCTGCCGCAGAAGTCACTGGTGGTGTTGCAGGCGGCTCTGTCATTGGTCCTGCTGACCGTCGCCGGTCTGCTCACGCAAAGCCTGCGCAATCTCGACAATCAGCAACTCGGCTACGAACGGCAGGGCCGGATTCTTGTCGGCATCAATCCGCAATCGGCCGGATACACGCAGGAGCGGCTGACCGGATTGAATCAGCAACTCCAGGAGCGCTTTTCGCATTTGCCCGGCGTGATCAGCGCCAGCATTTCCCTCTACACGGTGCAACAGGGCAATAACTGGGGAGAAGAAATCTTCATTCCTGGTCGCACTGGAAACCTTGGATCAAATTGGCTGCGTGTGGGCGCGGGTTACTTCGAGACCATCGGCAATCCCATCGTACGCGGTCGGGGAATCGAAGAGCAGGACACGGCTACATCGCAGAAAGTAGCAGTCATCAACGAGGCATTCGCGAAGAAGTACTTCCCGAATGAGGACCCGATCGGCAAGCACTTCGGCAAAGACCAGCCCAGCCACGCCAACGATTACGAGATCGTGGGTGTAGCCGAGGATGCGAAATACGTCGACGCTGCCGACAAAGTGGATCCGCGTTTCTTTGTGGCGTTGCCGCAAATTGTTCACTATGACAGCCCAATCGATCGCCGGCTCGAACTTACATCGAGGTACATGGGCGGCATTGAACTCCATGTCGCCGGCGACCCTGACGCATTCGCGCCGCAGATTCAGCGGGTCTTGAAAGAGATCGATCCCAACCTCGCGCCGCTCTATATTCGCAGCTTCGCCGAACAATTGCAGATCCAGACCAGCAATCACACGTTGATGGCGCGCCTGAGCAGTTGGTTTGGCGCGCTCGCTCTGGCGCTGGCTTGTATAGGACTCTACGGCATCACCGCTTATCGCGTAGCGCGACGCACCGGAGAAGTCGGCATTCGCATGGCCCTGGGCGCCAATCGCAAGGACATTCTTGAGCTGGTGCTGCGCGGGGCGTTTTCCCAAATTGGGCTGGGACTGCTGATCGGCATTCCCCTGGTCTTCGCCGTCGGCCACTTCATGGCCAGCCTGCTGTTTGGAGTAAAGGCTTACAACCCGTTGATCCTCCTTGCAGCCATTGCGGTGCTCGGCGCGTGCGCGCTCCTGGCCACTTTGCTCCCCGCTCGCCGCGCGGCAAGTATTGAGCCGATGCAGGCGCTCAGGGCGGAGTGAGAAGAGATCGGGTGATTTCGCGATGGGGTGATTTGGTGATCTCGTGTTTTTTTGTCATCCTGAGCGCCGCGCAGCGGCCGAAGGACCCCTGCGATGCGTCGAACAAAAGTGCGGGTGCAGGTTCTTCAACGACGATCGTTGGCCTGGAAGCCGCAATCTGCAGGGGCGGCCTCGACATTTGCAGAGGTCCTTCCTCGTCATGATCCCGCAGGGCGGGATCGCTCCTCGTCAGGATGACAGGTTTTGAAGACTGGACAAGATAATGAACAATTTTCAGGATTTCACTGTGCCGAACGCTTCCTTCAAGCGTTTCCAGGTAGTTTCCAGTGATTCCGGCAGCACCCTGGTCTCGCCTACCACGGTCATGAAATTGGCGTCTGCGACCCAGCGCGGCAGCACGTGCATGTGGACATGTCCAGCGACGCCGGCTCCGGCGGCTGCACCGATGTTCATGCCGAGATTGATGCCGTCAGGGTGGTAAAGATCGCGCAGCACGGACTCGGTGCGCTGGCATAGTGCGATCATTTCCCCGGCCGTGATCGCGGGCAGTTTCTGGAGTTCATCGAGATGCTCGTAAGGAATGATCATCACGTGGCCCGAGGTGTAGGGAAACGCGTTCAAGCAGATGTAACAGTGCGAGCCGCGATAGACGATCAAGGCGCTTTCGTCGTGATTCGCATGCGCTTTGCCGCAAAATACGCACTCATGGCCTGTTTTTGTGCCCGTGATATAGGCGTAACGCCATGGCGTCCAGAGATAATCCATTTGCGTAAGAAGCTACCAGCTTCCGGCTACCGGCTTCCAGCTTAAAGGCAAAAGCAACATCAACTGCAAAAGCTCTACCACGGATCTCACGGATAGGCACGGATTTCACGGATGAGATGAGCTAATGCAAATTTGATCCGTGAAATCCGTGCTCATCCTTGAAATCCGTGGTAAGGCTGTTGCCTTTGCCTTTCGGCTAGCAGCGAGCAGCCAGCAGCTAGTAGCTGGTTTCAAAGCGGTACGCGCGGAGGTTTGACACCCTCTCTGACCCGTTGCTATAGTCAGGAAATCGGCTCAGGGCGTTTGCGTTCTTTGTCGATCCGGCCGCAGAGTTTCCTCTAGCCCGCAACGCGGGCCCCAACTCAAGAGAGCTTATGCAGCCACAAGTCCGCTCATGTGGGCAGCCGGGGTTTTACCCTCTGTCTTTTTCCGGGACGATTTCCCGCGAACATGGGCTGACCGAGAAGAGAAATGTCGTTCAACGAGAGTACAGCCCGCGACCTGAATCCCATCATGGACGAGGGGAGCTCCAGTTCGGAAAGCTCCACTTCCCACGATCCGAGCAGAGAAGGCGCGGGAACCGGCGACTCTCAAAATTCCAATCGCGAGACTACAACCCTGAAAACCGAAACTCCTGAATCCATCGCCCTCGAAACCGAAGCCGCTTCACCTGCGAGCGACAACGAAACCGTTCACCCGACGCAGAACGCGTCTGAAACCCATCCCTCGGAAGCTGAAGCGCCCCGCGAAGAAATGGATTTTGCCGCGGCGCTGGAGAGCTTCGAGGCTGAGCAGTCTGCCGCCGAAGCTGCCGCTCCCGCAGAGGACAACCTCCTCCACGGCACGGTAGTGAAGCTCACCGACAAACACGTCGTGGTCGACGTCGGCTTCAAGTCGGAAGGCATGGTACCGATCGCGCAAGTGCTAGGACGCGACGGCCAGCCCAAGTTCAAGGCCGGCGACAGCATCGATGTGGTGGTGGACCGGGGCGAAACAGAAGAGGGTTACATCCTTCTCTCCTACGAAAAAGCGCAGCGCATGCGGGTGTGGGACGACCTGGATAAAGCCTACAACGATAAGGCCACGATCAAGGGCTACGTTGTGGACCGGGTAAAGGGCGGTCTCTCCGTCGATGTTGGCGGAGTGCGCGCATTTCTACCCGGATCGCAGGTCGACCTCAAGCCGGTTCGCAACCTCGATGCGTTCAAAGGACAAGAGCTCGAAGTCCGCGTAATCAAGCTGAACAAGAAACGCGGCAACATCGTGGTCTCGCGCAAGCAGTTGCTGGAAGAGGAGCAGGCGGAGAAGCGCTCCAAGACCCTCGATCACCTCGAAGAGGGTGCGGTCCTTACCGGAACGGTGAAGAACCTCACCGATTACGGCGCGTTTGTCGATCTCGGCGGACTCGATGGCTTGCTGCACATCACTGACATGTCCTGGGGACGCCTGACGCATCCTCGCGACCTGGTAAATGTGGGCGATGAAATCCACGTGAAGGTGCTCAAGTTCGACAAGGACAAGCAGCGAGTCTCGCTTGGCTTTAAGCAGCTCACGCCCGATCCCTGGCTCGACGCGGCAGAACGTTATCCGATCGGCGCGCATGTGAAGGGTCGCGTACTCAGCGTTACCGATTACGGCGCTTTCGTGGAGCTGGAGCAGGGAATTGAAGGTCTCGTTCACGTAAGCGAGATGACCTGGTCGAAGCGGATGAAGCATCCGTCAAAGATCGTGAAGCCCGGTGACGAAGTCGAAACTGTCGTGCTGAACGTGAATCCGACGGAGCGCCGCATTTCCCTCGGCTTGAAACAACTCGAACAGAATCCCTGGGAGCAATTGCACGAGAAGTATCCGGTGGGCAGCGTGGTGGAAGGCAAAGTCCGCAACCTTACTGACTTTGGCGCTTTTATCGAGATTGAAGACGGAATCGATGGCCTGGTGCACGTCAGCAATCTGAGCTGGACGAAGCGGGTGAAGCATCCGTCTGAAGTTCTGAAAAAGGGTGAGAAGGTGAAGGCGCAGGTTTTGGCCATCGAGCCGGACCATCGCCGTCTTTCACTCGGAATCAAGCAGACACAACCCGACGTCTGGGAGACGTTCTTCGATACGCATCGCCTCGGCGATGTGGTCCACGGCAAAGTACTGCGCACCGCGCAGTTCGGAGCATTCGTGGAGATCGCGGACGGCGTGGAAGGTCTCTGCCACAACTCCGAAGCCACCGATTCTCACGGTGCCCCGATGAAGCTCGAATCCGGCCAGGAACACGACTTCAAGATCATCAAGATGAATCCGGAAGAAAAGAAGGTCGGGCTAAGCCTGCGGGCGGTGGGACAGGAAGCCAGCCGCGCCGATGTCGAAGCGTACAAACAGCCAGTCTCCAGTTCGACCACCACTCTGGGCGAGATCATGAACTGGAAGCGCGCCAGCAACGATCAGGATTGAAGAAAAAGCTGCTGAGCTTCTGAGCTGCTAAGCCTCTAAGCTTGGAATCGCCAACTTCTTGCCTTTGCGAACCCAATAAGATTGTCATCCCGAAGCGAAGCTAGGGATCTGCTTTTTTGAGCATGATCGAACAGCAGATCCCTTGCGCCAAGACCAGGCGCTTCGGATCACGATTTATAACCTCCAGCGCACTCATCGATTTCATACGTTCTCCTCAATATTTCCCAGGATCAGCTCAGGAGCCGCTTTTCCCGCGTCTGTAGCCGCGGGAATCCGTACGATTTCGCACAGGAGGGTTTCGGCCACTGCCGATGGAGAGCCGCCTTGACTCTGCTATCGCAATAATGCGATACTCCAAGAACGTGAACGGTGAATTCACGATTGAGTATGTTGAGTTGCCAAATGGGCGGCTACCCGCGCGTGAGTTCGTGGATTCCCTGGATGACGGGGCCGCCGCCAGAATAGACGCGTTCATTGAGCGTTTGCGGATGTATGGCAATCGGATGCAGGGCAAATTTGTAAAGAAGCTGACGGACGACATCTTCGAGTTGCGGGTAAAGCAATTCGATCGGATTTTTCGGGTCCTGTTTTTCTTTCAGCCGGGAATGTTGATCGTGATTACATCCGGGTTTCAAAAGAAAACGGAGCAAACGCCGCCGGCCCAGATTATACGCGCCGAGAAACTCAGGAAACTCTGGTTGAAGTATCGAAACCATTACTCGGGATCGCAAAGGGAAAGAGAAGCGATCCTGAAGGAGTTGGGCCTATGAAACGAGCTGTTCAACACGACAGACACAGTGAAGTGGTCGAGAAGCACGCACGCAAGAGTGCAACCTACCGCAAGGCCTTCGAGCGCACCCTGCATCAAATTGATCTCGCTCTGCTAGTCCGCGAGATGCGAGAGGATGCGGGTATGACTCAGACCGAGCTAGCCAGGAAAGTTGGCACCACACAATCCGTGATTGCCCGCCTCGAGGGCGCTGAATACGCAGGACACTCGCTCTCGATGCTGGAACGGATCGCAACTGCCTGCGGCGTGGCCCTAAAACTTCACGCCGAAAAGAAACCGAATTTCGACCGCGAAGTCGCCTTGGCTTAGTGGCAGGTCACAAGAAGCCGTCGTGGTTATGTAATCAAGCGAAGCGAGGGATCTGCTGTTTTGAGCGTGATCGAACAGCAGATTCCTCGCGCCAACACCCGGGCGCTTCGGAATGACAATTTATGACCTCCAGCGTACTCAGCGTTTTCATATGTTCTCATCAATATTTCCCAGTAGCAGCTTAGAGGCTCAGCAGCTTAGAAGCTTAGCCGCTGCCTTCTCGGCAGCTGCTTTTCCCGCATCTGACACAGGGAACTGCCTGCCCGCAGATGCATTTTGCCGTCTTCAAATCTGGAATCTTCATCGCACTTATCGCGCACTCCCTGATCGGAATTTCTCTCGTCTGGGACAAGGTCCTGCTGAAGCAGCCAGAAACCAAGAACCTCGTGAACTATGTCTTTTGGCTGGGAGCGATCAGCGTCTTCGGCCTGGCGCTGATTCCTTTCGGCTTCAAAATGCCTCGGCTCTCGGTGGCCGGGTTGGGATTCCTGGCGGGCGTGTTGCACCTTGCGGGAATCTACTTCTATTACGCGGCGCTCAAGCGCGGAGAAGCTTCGGAATCACTGGCAGCAATGGGCGGGTTCAGTCCGGTGGCGACGGCGATCATCGCTTTCTTCCTCATCGGACAATCGTTTGCCGGCGGCCGATTGATCTCTTTTGGCCTGCTCACTGGCGGCGGCTTCCTGATGTTTCTCTCGGAAGAGATGAATTTCCGCCGCATGATCGCTCCCGTGCTATTTGCTTCGGGGTTGCTGGGCCTTGTCAATGTGCTGCAACGGGTGGTCTTCAAAGAAACCAATTTCGTGAGCGGCTACGTTTTCTTCACCATTGGCACGTGCGTGGGAGCGCTTTGCCTGCTGATTCCGAAGGGCTGGCGGCGACAAATCTTCCGGCACTCCGAGCAGGCCGATCCCCGCAGCAAGTTTTGGTATTTCATAAATCGCTTCATTGATGGCGTGGGATCGTTCCTGATCTTCTATGCGATCAGCCTCACGCACCCGGCGCTGGTGGACGCAATTTCCGGCGTGCGCTTCGTCATTATCTTTGCCGGCGCGCTTATTTTGACTAAGTTCAAATCGGACTGGCTGTCAGAAAACTTCAGCGGCCGCTCCCTGGCGATCAAGACCTTTGCCACGGCTGTGATTGTGGCGGGCATGATCTGGCTGGCCACGCATGGTGGTCACCAGGAAGCCGGTGCTGCAACTGCCTCGTTGAGGGAGCTGTTTTCGTGGACTAAGTGGATGTAATGGACGTTATGGACGAAGCGGGCCGCCCTGAGACAGCCCACAACGCCACAATAGCTGCTAGCTTCTAGCTACTAGCTGCTGGCTAACCAACCACAAAACCGTATAGCTCCGACACTGTCACGCTACTCTGCGCAGATTGCTTGTGCCGCCAGTGCCGGCGCCTCTGCCTCTGCCCCTACCCGTAATCAGGCGGAAGAGTGCGGTCAATATTACGGCGCCGAGAATCGCAACCAGAATGGTATACACGGTGCCGCCTTGTGCAGAGAAGCCGACGGCCTGCATGATCCAGCCGCCCACGATTCCGCCGATGATGCCCAGGATGATGTCGCCGAGCACGCCGTATCCTGCCCCGCGCATGATCTTGCCCGTAATCCAGCCGGCAATTAAGCCGACAATAATCCACCACAGAAAATGCATGGTTCCCTCCTCCCAGATGGAAGCTTTCGTTGCTACTAGGATGAGTGGGCAATTGGGGGAGATGACAGGCTAAGGCGAGAATCGAGCACGGAAGAAATCGGGCCATCGGGCGATCGGGTCATCGGGCGAAGTGAAACCGAGTTCACGCGATTGCTGATGCCTTTGCTGGCATGCCAGGAACACTGAGGTGCATTGTTTTTCAATGACCCGATCACCCGATGACCCGATCACCCGATACAGCAGAGTCTCAATGACCAAGAACTCAGGTCGTCTTCATTCCGTCCCAGACCTTCCAGAATTGCTGCATTTGCTGAGGTAGGCCAAATGAGATGCGCACGAAATTATCCATGGGAGGGAAGCGGCGGCCGATCAGGATTCCTTTGCTCTTGAAATAACTTGCAACCTGCGTGGCCGGGTGGCTGGCGTCCATCATCGCGAAATTCGCGTAAGAGGGGATCGGCTTCAGCCCGCGGCGAGCAGCCTGGGAGAAGAATTCCTGACGGTCAGCGGCATTGCGACGCGCGGCAGAATGCATTGCCTCGGGATCTTGGAGAGATGCCAGCCCCGACTGCGCTGCGACCATGTTCACGTTGTCCTGCAACTGGCAGCGGCGCATAACTTGTGCCGTTTCGGGAGCGCTGACGCCGTACCCTAGCCGCATGCCCGCCATTCCGTAGATCTTGGAAAATGTGCGCGCAACGATCACCCGCCGGTCATCGATTGGCTTTTCTAAGAATGAAACGTACTCCGGCGACTCGGTGGCGAAGTGATGATAAGCCTCGTCAATCAGAACGTAACTGTTGGCGGGCAGCTTGGCCACAAAGGTCTCCAGATCCTTGCGCGGCGTCAGGCTGGCAGTCGGGTTATTGGGGTTGCAGATGTAAATCAGCGAAGGGGCGCTCGCGGCCTGCGCCAGCATGGCGTCGAGGTCGTGCGCGTAGCCGCTGGTGAGCGGCACCTTCACTACTTCGGCTCCGGTTACGCGCGCGTACTCTCCTATGGCCTCAAACGTTGGCGAAGCCACGACCAGCTTTTTGCCTGGCCCGAGAAACGTCACCGCAGAAGTGCGCAGGATCTCAGTTGATCCGCAGCCAGTGAGCACCTGATGCGGCTTCACTTTATGGGAATCGGCGATGGCAAGCACCAGCGCGTCGTAATCGAAGTCGGGATAGTGATTGGCCCAGGCGAGCGACTGCTGCATGATCTTGCTCGCGCTCGGCAGCGGACCATACGCGTTCTCGTTGCTGTTGAGCAGGACTGCCGATGCGCGGTTTGCGCCCAGCGCGCTCTTCGCGTCCACGGCCTGCCCATGCCGTGATGGCTCAAAGGCCTCCAATGAGAACGGCGCAGAAGCCAGCGCCGCACCCGCGGCCGCGCCAACCCCCAGCGATTGAAGAAAACGCCTGCGAGAGATCATAAGAACCTCGATTTTTTGGCACGCAATCAGCGTGGACGATTTGTGATTTCGCGATTTCGTGATTTCAAATCACCCGATCACCCGATCAAAATCCCTGATCGGGTTCCAGCTTACGCTACGCAGCGCCGGGCGAAGCTGGTCCAGCTACTTCATTTCGCCGCCGACACCGACAACGCCGAAGCGACGCGCGGGTTCACCACCTGCCCCTGATGCGTCACACACGAAGCGCCGACCACGTCATCGGTCATGTCGATATTGAGCTGTCCATCCTTGTTGAGCAGTTGAATGAACGAAGTCATATTACGGGAGAAAAGCTGACTTGCGTGATACGGGACTGTGGCGGCAAGGTTCAGCGGCGCAAGAATGGTGACGCCGTTGTTTGTGACCACCACTTCGTCGGGCCGGCTGAGGGCCACGTTTCCACCGGTGCTGGCAGAGAGATCGATTACTACCGATCCGCGACGCATGCCATTTACAGCTTCGGCGGTGAGCATCAGCGGCGCGCGCCGCCCGGGAACCGCGGCCGTGGTGATCACGGCGTCAGCAGTTTTCGCGTGTTTTGTCACCAACTCAATCCCGCGCTGCAACGCCTCCGGAGAGAGTTCACGCGCGTAGCCTCCGGCATCTTCGGTGGCGATTCCGCCAAGGTCCACTTCGAGAAATTTCCCGCCGAGAGATTTCACCTGCTCGCCTGCGGCCGCCCGCACATCGTAGGCTTCTACGATCGCTCCCAGTCGGCGTGCGGTTGCGATTGCCTGCAGGCCTGCAACTCCCGCGCCCAGGACCAGAACCCGCGCCGGCGCAACGGTGCCGGCAGCAGTCATCAGCAAGGGAAACATGCGCGGCAGATGCTCGGCGGCAATCAATACTGCTTTATAGCCAACTACGGTTGCCATAGAAGACAGCGCGTCCATGGCCTGCGCCCGCGTGATGCGCGGAATGAGCTCGACCGCAAATGTCGTGAGCTTGAGCCCGATTGCCGGAGCCAGTTCCGCGGGTTCGTCGAGGGGGCGGAGGAAGCCGATCAGCACCGAGCCCGGACGCATGGCCGCCATATATGACGCTGACGGCCGCTGCACCGCAATCAGCACGTCGGCGGCAGGCAGAAGTTGCGAGCGCTCGGTAGTGACGTTGGCGCCGGCGGCTTGGTAATCGGAGTCGTTGAATCCTGCGCCCTCACCCGCGCCCGCTTCAATCGCAATCTCGATCTTTTGCGTTGCGAGCTTCTTGACTGATTCGGGCACCAGCCCGACCCGCGCTTCGCCTGGCAGCGTCTCCCGTAAAACCACAATTCGCATGAATTCTCCGAATCTTGCTGAGCACCTAAGTGTAACGAGTCACTCCGTTCTGCGGAAGAGTAGAAGTGGGGACAAATCGAACTCGACCGCTCTGGCCGGCATCAAACCAGCAATGCCAATGCCCGCGGCCAATCCGGCAGCTCACGAGCGGGCGCATCGCGGACTCAAACTCCACAAGACCCAGAAAGTCTTCCGGCGGCGTCATCACATGAGCACATTGGGGATCGTCGTTCTGATCGTCGCAATTGCCTGGGCGCTGATCGTCCTGCTGCAGCCGGCGCCCAAATATCACCTGGCAGAGTCACCGGATGGTTCCGTTGATTCGGGCGAGTTTGCCCGGCAGCTCGAGGCCATGACCGACACCAAACTGCAAGGCGCCGGCGCAATCGACGTCCTCGACAATGGCGAGAACTTCTATCAGGCTGAACTCGAGGCCATTCGTAGCGCTCGGCACAACGTCAATCTGGAAGCCTACATTTTCCATCGCGGCGAGGTGGCGCAACGCTTCCTCTCTGCGTTGAGCGAGCGGGCGCGCGCGGGAGTGGAAGTGCGGGTAGTCGTAGATGCCATGGGCAGCTTCAGCACTCCGAAGAGCTACTTCAAGCCCATACTCGATGCCGGAGGGAAAATGGAGTGGTACCACCCGCTGCGCTGGAACAACTGGACACGCGTGAACAACCGCACGCACCGCGAGATGCTCATCGTCGATGGCGAGATTGGATTCATCGGCGGCGCCGGCATTGACGATCAGTGGCTCCTTCCCAAGCACAAGCAGCCTCGGTGGCGCGATACGGTGTGCCGCGTCCACGGCGAAGCCGTTGAAGGACTGCAGAGCGTCTTTCTGGAAAACTGGCTGAATTCCTCCGGAGAGATTCTCGCCGGAGCGCAATTTTTCCCGGTTCCGCCAAGTGATGGAAACGCGCGAACGCTCGTGGTGGATAGCAGTCCATCGCTGGGCGGCTCGACTCGCGCTCACGTCCTGTTTCAGGCGCTGCTGGGTTCGGCGCGCAAATCGATCTACATCACCACTCCGTACTTTCTGCCCGACACTTCTCTGCGCAATGAAATGCTTAAGGCCATCAAAGAACGCGGAGTCGAGATCAAGATCCTCACGCCCGGGCACAAGAGCGATCACATGATGACGCGTAACTCCGGCCGCGCGCTCTATGGCGATTTGTTGCAGGCGGGCGCGGAAATTTATGAGTACACTCCGACGATGATTCACGCCAAGATCCTGATCGTGGACGGCCAGTGGGCGGTGGTCGGCTCCACCAACATGGACAATCGCTCCTTCGGCATCAACGACGAAGTGAACCTGGCGGCTCGCAGTCCGGAGCTGGCGGCGCGGCTTACCCAGGATTTTCAGAAGGATTTGTCCCAGAGTCGCCGCGTCACCTACCAGGACTGGCAACATCGCCCAATTTGGGAACGGGCGTTCGAGTCGGTCGGCTGGTTTTTCCAGCGCCAGCAATAGATGTCGGCACACATTCGTGTCTGCACCTACAACGTGCACAAATGCCGGGGATGGGACCGGCGCGTCTCTCCCGCGCGCATCGCACGGGTGCTGGCGGAACTCGATGCCGATTGCATCGCGCTGCAGGAAGTCGTAGACGCCTCACCATTGCGGGGAGCGAACCAGGCGCAGGCCATAGCCGACAATCTTCCCGGGAAATATCGGGTTGTCTTTGGCCGCAATCGCGATCTGCGCGGCGCCCACTATGGCAATGCCACGCTCACGCGGCTGCCGCTTGCGAGCAGTGAGAACTACAACCTCACCTGGGCACGGCGCGAGCCGCGCGGATGCTTGCGCACCGATCTCCGGCTTGCCAATGGAGAGCTATTGCACCTATTCAACGTCCACTTGGGAACCAGTTACCGCGAACGACAGCGGCAGGGACCGCAGCTCTTGAGCGATCGAATGCTGAACGCCGCTGCTCACACGGGCCCCCGCATCATCCTCGGAGATTTCAACGAGTGGATGCGCGGACTGACTTCGGAGCTGATGGCCGGCCAGTTCCAACGCATTCACATGCGCGATTATTACCGCCGCAAGGGCAGCTTTCCCGGCCCGCTTCCCATTTTGGATCTCGACCACGTGTACTACGATCAGGCGCTGGAGCCGATCAGCTTTCAGGTAATTCGCACCCGCTTATCCCTGATCGCCTCGGACCATCTGCCCTTGCTGGCCGAATTCCAGGTGAGATCCTGACTTGAAAGCTTCGTAGTTCGAAGCTGCGCAGCTTCAGGGCTGCAAACCCTTGAATCTTCGGCTTTTGCAGAACTCATCGGTAACTGAAATTGAGTTACTTCAAAGTTACCAGAGGGTTCTTTACAGGGCTGGTGAGTCCTACTATTCTCCGGTCGTAGGCAGTTCTGGGGGAGGGCTGCCGGGCGCTTCGAGACCCTCGGGTCTGAGGCGCCTTTAATTTTTTTGGCCTCTTTTGTGTCTCACCAACGCTGGTAGAGACGCCCGCCGCGGCTGGCTGCGTCTCCCGTCTCCCCAAACCCTGCTCCCGTTCGAGACTCACTGCTAAGCTAGTTTGAGCGAATGTGATTACTCGCAAGCTTCAGGAACAGACAATTCATGGCCACATATCTCATATCGGGAATCGCCGGATTTATTGGATCGAACCTGGCCCGCGAACTCGTTCGTCGCGGAGAGACGGTGCGCGGCTTCGATAACTTCCAAACCGGCAAGCGTGAAAACCTGGAAGAGCTCAAGGGAAAGATCGAGTTTCGCGAACTGAGCCTGCTCGATGCTACAGGAGTGAAAGACGTCTGCCGCGGCGTGGATTACGTGCTACACCAGGCCGCCATTCCATCGGTTCCTAAATCAGTGCTGGATCCTGTCACCAGCCACGAGAGCAACATCACCGGAACGCTCAACCTGCTGATCGCCGCGCGAGATGCCGGAGTAAAACGCGTGGTGTATGCCGCCTCATCTTCCGCCTACGGAGATACTCCGGCATTGCCCAAGCACGAAGGCATGATGCCCAACCCGATTTCACCCTACGCCGTGCAGAAGCTCTGCGGGGAACTCTACCTAACTTCGTTTTCGCGCGTTTATGGCATGGAAACCGTGTCGTTGCGCTACTTCAACATCTTCGGCCCGCGACAGGACCCAACCTCGCCATACTCGGGCGTCCTCGCAAAATTCATCACCCAGATGTTGGCGGACAGACCTTGCACCATCTTCGGAGATGGCGAGCAAAGTCGCGATTTCACTTACATTGATAATGCCGTCAATGCCAACCTGCTGGCCTGCGCCGCTCTGGCGGAAAAAGTGAATGGACGCGTCTTCAACGTTGCCACAGGCACTCGCTTTTCATTGAATCAGACGTTCAAAATGCTGAGCGCGATCATTGGATATTCCCGCAATCCGGAATATCAGGAGCCGCGCGCCGGAGATGTGAAGCATTCACTCGCGGACATCTCGAAAGCCCATCAGGCTCTTGGTTATCAGCCAACGGTTGGATTTGAAGAAGGCCTGCGCCGCACCGTCGAGTGGTACAAACAAGCGGTGCTGACAATGACGGCCAGGGGCATGCCTTCCTAGGCCCCGATCCGCTTTCCGGCTCTCATGGCGCTCATCATCTTCTGAATACGCGCCTGGCGTGTCTCCTCTTTCTTGGCTTCTTCGATGGCCCGTACCCATTCTTTCTTGTGGGTAAATGACAGCGAATCCCAGGTTGCCTGCGCTGCCTTATCGGCGGCAATCACTTTGCTGAGGTATCCGGGAACGTCAACGACACGGTCCTCGCGATCGCGTTGCAGGACGACATCCACCACGTCTCCGGCCTTGCACTTCGCTCCATTCCGCAGGGTTTTGTTGACGACCATCATGTGCCCGCTGCCCATATTGCACAGAGAGCTGCGAAAAGGAAAGCCGTTGATAGTGCCCCGCACGGGTACACGAGCCTTTGTCCCAAAAACTTCCGGCACAGCGAAAGGAGGGTGAAAGGCCGCGACTTCGCTTCCTTCGGCGCCCTTAAGCTTCACTTTGAACCGAAATGGGCCGTCTCCCGCTTTGAACCGCTTTTCTGGCATTGGCGTTCTCCTCGATAGCAGCAATTTTCCTCGTTCCGACATCGAGAAAGCTGTAGGAAGTCAACACACGAGTGTTCTACTCTGCATCTTACTTCGCTAGGTGAGCTACTTGCATCCCATTCGCGAGCCATTGGATCGACAGCACTTCGATGTTGCCGTAATCGGCGGCGGCATCAATGGAGTGGCGATTGCGCGGGAGTGTGCGCGCGCGGGTCGCAGGGTATTGGTGGTGGAACAGGCGGACTTCTCCAGCGGCACTACCAGCCGAGCCACCCGCATCATTCATGGCGGCCTGCGTTATCTCGAGCACGGAGAAATCGGGCTCGTTCGCGAATCGCTGCGTGAACGCGAACGCCTGCTGAAGGAGCGCCCGCACCTGGTAAGGCCGCTGGATTTTGTGCTGGCCATGCCGCCGCACAGTTTGGGGCGGCGAAATGCCCTGGCGATCCGCGCCGCGCTGTGGCTGTACCGGCGCGCCTCGGGCTCGCGCACGCGCACCTCAGGCAACGATCTCGCAACGCTCGAGGCAGCGCTGGACAGCGGACTTGAACTCAATCTGTTCCCTTACGAAGATGCGCAATGCGAGTTTCCCGAGCGATTGGTGGCTGAGTGGATGGCGGAAGCCATGCAGTCCGGAGCCGTGCTCCGCAATCACACCGAGGCGCTGGAAATCCTGGTGCAGGACGGCAAAGCCCGCGGATTGCGCGTTCGCGATCGCCTCAGTGCGCAGGAGTTCGAAATTTCGGCCGACTGGATCGTAAACGCGACCGGGCCCTGGGCAGATGAGGTCCTGCGCGATTCCAACTTGGAACAGGAGCCGCTGATTGGCGGCGTGCGTGGCGCGCACATCGTGCTGCCGCTGTTTCCTGGGGCGCCGTCGCAGGCGTTGTACGCGGAAGTCAGTGATGGCCGTCAGATATTCGTCATCCCCTGGGCAGGTCAAGTCCTGGTCGGCACCACCGAAGTGCCGCAGACCAGCGACCCTGGAACCGCCGAGCCATCGAGCGCGGAAGTTATTTATCTGCTGAACTCGGTCCGGCGCTTGTTCCCGCGCGCCGGAGTCACTGTCGCCGACATTCGCTATACCTATGCGGGAGTACGGCCTCTGCCCTACAGTCCCGGCGAACCTTCGAGCGCAATCCCGCGCGGGCACAGGCTGCACGATCATCTGGAAGATGGCGTTGCCGGCCTGATTACCGTGATTGGAGGAAAGCTCACCACGGCTGCCAGTCTGGCGCGGAGTTGCGCGCGCATGATGGGAGTGCGAGTTCCGGAGCCGCGCGCAACCATGGTCGCCATCGGGCGGGCGGCGGGAATCGAAAATACACTGGCGCAGTGGTCGCGCGCCGTTTCCCAGATTGCCGGCATCTCGGCGCAATCGGCCTCCGCAATCGCAGAATGGCACGGACGGCAAGCCCTGTGCATCGCACGCATGGCCGCCGGAGATCCCAGGCTGCAGCAGACGTTGTGTCCGCACTCAGATCACATTGTCGCTGAGGCAGTGGAGGCAATCCAACATGAGTCAGCTGTGACTCTCGGCGACATTCTGCTGCGCCGCGTGCCGGTCGCGCTTGGACCATGCTGGGACAGCGAATGCACCCGCACGGCCGCGGAACGCATTGGCATCGCTGCAGGCTGGAGCGATCATCAATGCCGAGCGGAAATTGCGAGCTTCACCGAAGAAAGGCAGCGCTTCCTTCACCCCGAAGGCGTCGCGGGCATGTTCTCGCTGCTGCCCATCGATGCTTCACCATTGCTCGAAAGTACGCGGTAACAGCGCGACGGTTCGGTGGTGCGCCAAGTCTTCCCACTTTTTGCCGGCGGGCTTTCCTGAGAACAGGGAAAAATAGCAGGGAAAATTCGCCGTTGGCGGGCTGGATCTTCAAATTCTGCCCAAAATCCGCGATTTTCGTCTTGTCCTGAGGAAACGAACAGGATAGGAGCAGGAAAGGCCAGATTTTCGACATAAGTCTTTGATTTGCGAGCAGCTAGCAGCTAGAAGCCAGTAGCTGCTCTTAAATAACAGGAAACGAACAGGAAAGCCGCGGCATTTCCACAGCCCAGCGATTGCAGGTGCGCCGGCGTTTTCATCCGCCAGTTTTGGACAGCCTTAAGCCATGCCCTGGAGCCATTCCTGGCCCTGTCTCAAGAGAATGCCTGCGCCAGGAGACGGGTGTCGTCGGAAATCAGGCCATCTGCGCCAAGTTCGGCAAAGCGACGCATTTCTTTTTCCTCATTCACGGTCCAGACAAACGTTCTTTTTTTGGCGGCGTGCAGTTCCGCAATCAGCGCGGCTGAGGCGAGGTTGTGATGCAACATCACAAAGCTTACTGACAACGTCGACCAGCGCCGCAACTGGGCGCCGTTTTCACAGATCAACCCCAGCGGAATACCCTGGATCCGCGCATAGACGCTATCGAGTAGTTCGGGCAAAAAAGAGGAAATCACGAAGCTGTCGGCACGCGGTGCATCGCCCAGCGCCGCCAGAATTGGACCAATCTCGCCGGCTACTTTCAGCTCTATATCAAGAAACGCCCGCGGCCCGTAGCGGCGGATCACATCGTCGGCACAGGCCAGACTCACTCCGTCCTGGCCAATAAGATTCGAATACGCGCTGCTTTCAATTTTGATTCCGCGAACCTGCGGATCATGGCAAACCACTGCGCGAGCATCGCTGGTGTAACGCACGTCGAACTCGAAGCCATCGCATCCGTGCTCGAGCGCCAGATCGAATGCCGCGAAGGTGTTCTCCGGCACATAACGGGATGCGCCGCGATGTCCCAGCAGCAGCGGTCGGGAGGTCATCGTTATAGGGGGATGTTCCCGTGCTTCTTGGGTGGGTTCTTGTCGCGCTTGCTGTCCAGCATCTCCAGGGCGTCGATCAGCTTTTTGCGCGTCTCTCGCGGACGGATCACCGCGTCGATGTAGCCGCGCTCTGCCGCGACGTAGGGATTGGCAAAGCGCTCGCGAAATTCCTCGATCTTCTTGCCGCGCTCACGCTCCAGGATGGCGGCGCGTTCGGCTTCGGTTTTGCCCATCTGCGCGGCACGATCCAGTTCGCGTTTGTACACGATGTTCACCGCGCCTTCCGGACCCATCACGGCGATCTCCGCCGTCGGCCAGGCGTAGTTCACGTCGGTGCGGATGTGCTTGGACGACATCACACAATACGCGCCGCCATACGCTTTGCGCGTGATTACCGTCAGCTTGGGCACGGTGGCTTCGGCGAAGGCAAACAGCAGCTTGGCGCCGTGACGAATGATCCCGCCGTATTCCTGCTGCGTTCCGGGCAAAAATCCGGGAACATCTTCGAAAGTAATCAGTGGGATGTTGAACGCATCGCAGAAGCGCACAAAGCGTGCACCTTTATCAGAGGCATTGATGTCGAGCACACCGGCGAGGAAAGCAGGCTGATTGGCGACAACTCCTACCGAGCGGCCGTTCATCCGCGCGAAGCCGACGACGATGTTCCTGGCATACATCTCCTGCACTTCGAAGAAATAGCCGTCGTCGACCACGCGCGCAATCACGTCCTTAATGTCATAGGGCTGATTGGAAGCAGCCGGAATGGCGCTGTCGAGCTCGGCGTCGGCACGATCGGCAGGGTCACTGGTTGCGCGCCGCGGCGGATCGTCGAGGTTGTTCGACGGCAGAAAGCCGATCAGCTCGCGGATCATGGAGAGGCATTCGGCATCGTCATGCGCCAGAAAGTGGGCGACGCCGGAAGTTTCATTATGGGTCGCAGCTCCGCCAAGCTGGTCTTTGGTCACTTCCTCGTGGGTGACCGTCTTGATCACGTCCGGACCGGTGACGAACATGTAGGAAGTCTTGTCCACCATGAAGATGTAGTCGGTGATGGCCGGCGAATACACAGCTCCGCCGGCGCACGGACCCATAATGGCGGAAATTTGCGGAATCACTCCGCTGGCCAGGGTGTTACGCACGAAGATGTCGGCGTAGCCGGCCAGAGACATCACGCCTTCCTGAATGCGGGCGCCGCCAGAGTCGTTCAGCCCGATCAAAGGCGCGCCAACGCGCATGGCCATGTCCATGATCTTCACGATCTTGGAGGCGTTGGCTTCGGAGAGAGAGCCGCCGAATACGGTAAAGTCCTGCGCGAAGACGAAGACAAGGCGGCCTTCGATGCGGCCATAACCGGTAACGAATCCGTCGCCCGGAAGCTTCTGCGCCTCCATTCCGAAATCCGTGCAGCGATGGGTGACGAAGCGGTCGGTCTCCTCGAACGTGCCTTCGTCCAGCAGAAATTGAATGCGCTCGCGCGCCGAGAGTTTGCCTTCCTTATGCTGCCGCGCGCGCCGCTCCGGCCCGCCGCCCGCCTCGGCGGCAGTGTTGCGCTTCTGCAGATCCTCAAGCTTCTGTTCCAAGTTCATGAGAGGGGAATTATAGAAGGTCGACTTGATTCAAGCCTGTTGGCTTTCCCGCGTTTCTAGCCATTTCTCTTTGGAAGATCGCCTGTTTCATCGATGAACTCGCATTCTTCGTCGATGATTCGGAGCATTTTCTCTGCACGCTCGCGAGGCATAATCCCAAAGAATCGCATCAACGCTTCTCCCGAAGATTGTTTGGGATCGGGATTGCTCTTTTGCAGTTTTGGGTGTTGCTTCTCAGTCATACGTTTCGTAAGAGGAGCTGGAAATTTGAATTACCAGATCTCTATCGCAAGACCATCAATCCAAGAAAAGTGCTTATCCAGAGTAATAAGCGTCAGTCCGTTGCGAACAGCTGTCGCTGCGATCCAAAGGTCATTATGAGGTATCGGTCTACCTTTTTTTCGAAGGAAAGCTTTGATTCGTCCATACTCGTCGGCAGTATCGAAGTCGAACCCCAAAACTGGCATCTCGGATGCGATCCTTCTTGCCTCAGCCAAATTAAAAGCTGCTCGCTTGGACTGATGAGCACCCGCACAAAGCTCCCCCAACGTGATGAAACTTACCGAGCACCTGAAATCGTGGCCCATGTGCCAGCGCAGGCTAGGGTCTCTCGCGAGCAGCTTGATCAAAGCATTGGTGTCAATGAGGAAATCACCACTCACTGGCATCTATTTGTCCGCAACATTCATTGATGATTTGAATCAACTCGTTCGCATCTTCCTGACTGATCCTTCCCATCATCTTCATCATAACTTCGGCCGTTGCACCACGCGTTCTCCGGGCGACTTTTGGCAACTCCTTCCGGTTATATTCGTTTTCATACCAATCCAGCAAGGAACAGTATTCGTCGGGAAGATCCTCGCGGTTCGGACACGTATTCCCTTCCTTGCGGTCGGGATGCTCCGCATCAATCCCCTCCCGGAATAGTCGACGCCTGCCACTTCGAGTTCGGCTCAGCATCCGATGCTTAGCCGGCGTAGGCGGCTTCGACGCAACACAATGCGTAGAAATGTGTTGAGAAATTCCAGGCCGTTTTGCGCCTTCGAGATATTCTTCTTCCGCACGCTCCCTGATTTCCTGTTTCGAGAAGTCCATCCTGTCCGGGTTCTCACGATGTAGGAGCGCGGTCGCCACCCACACCTGGTCGGCCACCTTTAACTTCATTGCACTTGCTGATCCCATATGTGTCCTTCCTTTCAGAACAAAAGGATCATACATTCTATAACAAATAATGTCAATGCTGAGTTGTTATTCTTTGTTACGAGGCGTCGCAGGCTCAATATCTTTCACGTCGACCCATGCGTCGGATAGTTACCGGCATAGTACCGCGGGTGAGTAGTTGGTCCTCTCGCGGTCGGCGGAGCGCGCGCTTCAGGCATTCAGCAGCAGAGAAGGGAATCCGTGCCGATGTGGCCTCGGATCACTTCGATGGATTTGCTCGCGGCCATCAATAATTGTTCGATGGGGTATCCACAACAGCGAGAGCCGATGACCGCAATTGCATGTATCTAGAACGTAGTCGCCACAGTAAAGCGGAAGGTCTTTCGCGGCTCTCGCAACTGGTAGTTCAGTCCGTAGGTTGCGAGCGCCTGCTGGAAGGTGAAATCGCCGGCAGCTCCCACCGGGAACATGTCGCGAGTGATGGGAGAGGCGTTGTTGACGCGCGTGTTGAGGATCAGCGGATTGTAAGCGTAGTAGATGCGGAAGGGAGCATTCACGATTGGCAGGATGACCTGAAGCTCCAGGCCTGTGGACATGCGCGGCACATAATTGGTGCCCGCGATCGGCTTCAGGTCCTGCTGGAAGGTCACTGACTTGCTGCCTACGCAATTGAAATTCACGTCCAGCGAGGGGCACCCGAAAGGAGTGCCGTTGAGCAAACTGATGTTCTGCGGGCTGAGCTTGAGTTGTCCCGGCAGCGCGACAAAGTTCATGCCGATGTCGTTGAAGGCGGCAAGCGTCACTGGTCCCGCAATGGGAATGCGATACTCCACGTTAGAGACCAGGCTGGTGTCTCCGCCGGCATAAATGATGGTTTCCGCCGGGATCGGAACGGTCACGCTGCCGCGGCGTGGATTCGTCGGATCGATCGGGACTGTCGTGCCGTCGGGGTTCTGCAACGGCACGTTCACGCGGTTTGCGATGAAGACGTAGGGCGTGACGGTGCGAATATCGAAGCCGCGCACGTCGTTTTCACCGCCGAGATAGAAGCGCTCGTAAGGCGGAGCCACCTTGCCGGCATATCCGGTAATCAGCGAACCCTGCAGGCGGAAGCCCAGCGAGTTGCGCCCTTTATTGACGGGAATCCAATGCTTGTACTCCACGATGGGGCGAATCGTATTTACGTTTCCGCCCACTCCAGCAAACTCACCGCCGAGAAACAGGCTGGTCCCACGATGCGGATGGTAAGGGCTATCGATGCTGTTAAATGTGAAGCTGGGCGTGAGTGAACTGGTCTTGATCCCGCTCAGGGAATTCGGCCCGGTAACGCCGTCGAAGTTGACCGCCTCGAAATACTGTTGCGAGGCATCGCTGAAGGTCTGAATGCTCGATACCTGGTAGGAATATTGCAATCCCACGCGCTTGAAAGAGCGCTTAATCGGATAGCTGGCAGACAAGGTGAATCCGGTTTGCGACTGGCTGAAGTTCTGCAATGTGTTGAGCACGTTTTGCGGAAGATTCAGATTCTGGCCGGTCAGGATGGAGTAGTTTTTCGCCGCGTTGAAATCGTAGCGGCTGGTGAAGACGCTGAATCCGAGTTGCAATGGACGATCGAATGCATACGGCTCGGTGAAGCTGAAGAGAATGCTGCGCTCCAGATTGCCGACGTTGGCCGAAACGCTCAGCGTCTCTCCCAGTCCGAGGAAGTTGTTGGTGCTGTAATTAATGCCGATAAACGAGCCGGCCAGTCCGCTGACGCCGCCCTGCAGTCCGATGCTGTTCTTGCCTTTTTCTTTGACCTTCAGCGTCAGATCGACCGTGCCGTCCTGCACGTTCTGCTTGGCGACAGAATCCTGGTCCACCTTCAATTCATTGAAGTAGTTCAGCTGATTCAGACGCAACAAACTGAGTTCCCAAAGACGGCTGTTGTAAACGTTGCCTTCTTCGAGCGCCAGTTCGCGGCGGATAACTTTGTCGCGTGTGGTCGTGTTGCCTTCAAACTCAATGCGGCGTACGTAGAACTGCTTGCCTTCATCGAGATCCACTTTCAACGAGACGACCTTCTTCTGATCGTCTTCGTCAGTCTGCGGCACCGCGCTGAAGTTGATGTATCCAAGTTCGCCGTAAGCTTTGCGCAGATTGTCGAGGCCCTTGCCGATCAGCTCGCGATTGAAGATGTCTCCGTCCTTGATTGGGAACTGCGCACGCAGAAGCTTGGTGTTAGTAATCGCCTTACCGCCGCTGAAGGTGATTGTCCCCAACCGGTAACGGTCGCCTTCCTGCACTGGTACCGTAATGTCCACGACTTTGCCGCCATGGCGCCCGATGTACGGGAATCCCGGCTTGGTATCGCGGATCTTGGTCTTGGGATCCTCTACCAGGACTTTGAAGTAGCCCTTCGTCTGATAAAGATAGCGGACGCGCTCGGCGTCTTCATCCAGCTTGCTGGCGTCGAAGGTATGCGAGAACAGGTTCTCGAAGATCAACGAGTGCGGGATGCCAATGGGCTTGCTGTTCTTCATCGCCGCCCGCAACTGGCGGCTGGAGACCTTTTTGTTTCCGTCGAATCTGATCTTCCCAACTTTGACCTTGGGACCTTCTTTGATGATGAAGTCCACGCTCACCGCTGCGGGAGGAATCTTGTGCACTTCGGTGCGGATGGTGGCGAATTGGCGGCCGTGCTCTGCCAGCAGGTTTTTGAGCACCACCTCCGCCTTTTTTACTTTGGTGGGATCGTATTGGCTTTCCTGCGATAGCGGGACTTTGTCTTTCTTGAAGCGGTCGAGAACGTCGCTCTGCGAAACCGAATTCAGGCCAATGTATTTGATCTCGCGAATGGTCGGCTTCTCGGTGACATAGACTTCGAGAATTATTCCTTTCGGGGTGTCCTGCCGCTCGAAACGGAGATCGTCAAAATAGCCGGTGTTCCAAAGAGAGTTGAAGTCGCGCTCCAGGGCCTGGGTGTCGTAGACGTCACCCGGGCGGGTGAACATCCGTGACTTGATGGTCTCGGCCGGAATGCGACGATTGCCGTGGACCAGAATCTCTGAAACCAGGGCCTGCTGAGCGAATGCCTCCCCAGAACTGATTAAGGTCAGCAGCAGAGGAAGAGTGAAGTAGAGCAATCGTCGAACAACGCCCGACCAGCGCCGGTCCGCTGCTTGATGGGTATTAAAAATAAGATGCCTCTCTACCACAGTTATGAATTCGTGGAGGAATTCTCAATTATATGGGACGTTCAACGCACCTTCAAAGCAATCTGACCCGGCATTGGCCCTAAGAGTTGTTAATGTGAGGTGATTTCGCGGGATGAACTTACTGCAATTCCGGCATCGGGTAGATGCCCGCCTGGCGAGCGTCATGAATGCTGATGCGATCGACTTGCGAAGCTTGATATTTCGCCAATGCGCGTTGCGCAATGTTCACTGCGGCATCGAAGGAGACCCGGCCAGTCAGCGAGCTGTCGATGTAAAGATAGTCGTCGGCTTTATCTGACAGCTTCACTCCAACATAGGCATGACCGGGAACGAGAACGATCACAGGATCCATCGCCAGGTTCTCGAAAGCGGAGGCAAACAACACAGAGCCATCGATGCAGTTCGCCGAACTCTCGCGAATGCTCTCGCGCGGAGTGCGAATGCGCTCGCTGATTCCGGCATTGGCGCCGAAGGTCAGCGAACTCTTCACGTAGGAGAGCCGCTGCCGCTGCAGCGCGAGATAAATCGCCTTCGCCTGCAAGAGAGTCTCGATCTCCTGGCCTGCGGCATCCTTCCAGTCTTCGTATCCAGGAAGACGCCGTCCCGGCATCAGCTCCTTGGCCTTCGACAGCACCTCTTCCACGCGAGGATCGTGGGGAGTGACCCACGACGCAATGAAGTTTGCGTATTCGAAGTGCGCGCCCCAGAGCATGTCTTCGACGGCGCGCAGGCGCAGAGGAACGGTGCTGTGATAAACCGGATTGCCAGCCAGGTCGGTGATCTTGATTTGCGCGGTCGCGGCCGCAATCTCGTGGTTGGAATAAAGCCGAGGAAAGAACGAAGGGGCAAAACTGAAGCTGTGGGAAGAAGCGGCGGCGACGCTCACCACCTGAATCTCTTCGTCGCTCCATCCTGGCACGCGCACGCTGATGCGATAACGCTGCTCGCTGCTGGAGGAATTGGAAGCCTTAACGGAAACGACACTCCAGTTGCGCTGATCTGGATTTTGCAGAGAAGCGTAATTCGCGAATGCGGGGAAGACATCACCATGGATTCCCGCAGTGACGCTGAAGGTAGGTTCCATCCTGCGTACTGCATGAATGCTGTGCGGCAGGTCGGGTTTTTCGTAATCTCCGCCCGCAGACAGTCCAATCGGCGAGAGGGCGAGCACGATGATTGCAATCGTGGACTTAGTGAGTGGCGTCACTATTTTCAGCTTAACCCCGCATGCAAAGAACTCAATCCAGCCAATGCCTTAATTCGAGCTGCGAAGGAGCCATGCACCGGCCCAGCGCGTCTGGTAAAGGCGGGCAGGCTGCCTCTGGCGCTCTCCGCAATTTCCTGCGTCAGTACGCAAGCTGCGATGTCGGGCCCATGAACGCTGGGTGCACAGCGGCCGAAACCATTCGGCCTAATAGACTTGCCGTTCACCAATCTGTACCGCCCAATAACTGCCCTGAGTTGATTTACCTGGCTCAGCGTTCTAAAATCAATATACGACTGAATAGGTCGGATATGGCTTACACGCAGTGAGCCCTTTGGAATGCTGAAGCTTACAAAGAAGGCCGATTACGGATTGATCGCGGTGCGGCATTTGGCCGAGCTGGGAGCGAATGGCTCCTGCAGCGCGAAGGATATCGCCGACGCTTACCGCATTCCGCAAGAGGCCTTGGCCAAGATTCTGCAGAAGCTGGCGAAGGCCAAGCTTCTGCTGTCGCACCATGGCACCAACGGGGGATACGCTCTGGCACGCGAGGCACGGCAAATTTCCGCGCTTGAGGTGATCCACGCGGTCGATGGGCCGCTGTTTATTACCTCGTGCTTGCCGCATGAGAGTGGCGGATGCGACCAGAGCAAGCGCTGCACCGTGCGCGAGCCATTGCGGCAGGTGAATGAGA
This sequence comes from Terriglobales bacterium, assembly GCA_025980765.1. GTDB lineage: Bacteria > Acidobacteriota > Terriglobia > Terriglobales > Acidobacteriaceae > Gp1-AA112. The sequence goes on along the minus strand of JAICXB010000001.1, from coordinate 60,782 downwards.
GCATCAGGGCTTTGCTCGCAGCCATCAAGATTTCCGACATGCGGGACTCGCGTCCAGCGAGCGCGACTACACAGGAAGCGCCAGTACAGCCACTGGAATTAGTGACATTACGCTGAGCGCATTTATTAGAGGGGATGAAGGAGAACGAATCCGATGAGCACCACGGCAGTAGCGACGAACAGCAACGGAAATGCTCAGGCTTCCGTGAAATTACCCATCTACATGGACAATCACGCCACCACGCCGGTCGATCCGCGCGTGTTGGAGGCGATGTTGCCCTATTTCACTGGCCGCTTCGGCAATGCCGCCAGCCGCAATCATCAGTTCGGATGGGAGGCCGAGCAGGCAGTCGAGAATGCGCGCGAGCAGATCGCGAAACTGGTGGGCGCAACCTCAAAAGAAATCATCTTCACCTCGGGCGCCACCGAAAGCGACAACCTGGCCATCAAGGGCGTTGCCGAGATGTACAAAGAGAAGGGCAATCACATCATCACCGCGGCCACCGAGCACAAGGCCGTGCTCGACACCTGCAAGCGGTTGGAGAAGTACGGATATCGGGTCACGTATCTGCCGGTCGGCGCCGATGGCCTGGTCAATCTGGATGACTTGCGACGCGCCATCGATGACAAGACCATTCTCGTCACGATCATGTACGCCAATAACGAAATTGGCGTCATCCAGCCGATCGCCGAGATCGGCAAGCTCTGTCACGAGAAGGGCGTGCTCTTCCACTCCGACGCCGTGCAGGCCATCGGCAAAGTCCCGGTGAACGTGATCAAAGACAACATCGATTTGATGTCGATCACGGCGCACAAGATCTACGGGCCCAAGGGCGTTGGCGCTCTGTATGTGCGACGGAAGAGCCCGCGGGTGCAGATTACCGCGCAAATCGATGGCGGCGGACACGAGCGCGGCATGCGCTCCGGGACTTTGAACGTCCCGGGCATCGTCGGACTGGGCAAAGCGTGCGCTCTTGCCATGGAAGAGATGCCGGAGGAGTCAAAGCGTCTGGCATTCCTGCGCGACCGGCTCAAGAGCAAGCTGGAGCAGAACCTGGATGAGATCCACATCAACGGCACGATGGAGCACCGTCTGCCGGGCAACCTGAACATGAGTTTTGTGTATGTGGAGGGCGAGTCGTTGCTGATGGGCATCAACGACATCGCGGTTTCCAGCGGCTCGGCATGCACCTCGGCGACGCTTGAGCCATCTTATGTATTAAAGGCTCTTGGACTGGGAGACGACGTGGCCCACAGCTCCATCCGTTTCGGCATCGGCCGCTTCAATACCGAAGCCGAAGTGGATTACGTGGCTGACAAGATCATCGACACGGTCAAGAAGCTGCGCGAGCTTTCACCGCTCTACGAGATGGTGAAGGAAGGCATCGATCTGAAGAAGATTCAATGGGCTACGGAAGGACACTAAAGAAATCGGGTGATTTCGTGATCGGGTGATCGGGTGATTCAAAAATCACGAAATCGCGAAATCACAAAATCACGAAATTGGAAAACATTTTGGGAGAGTGAAATGGCTTATAGCGACAAAGTAATCGATCACTACAACAATCCTCGCAACGTGGGCACGCTTGACAAGAGCAGTGGACAGGTGGGCACCGGGTTGGTCGGAGCTCCGGAGTGCGGCGACGTCATGCGTCTGCAGATCAAAGTCAATCCTGAGACGCAGGTCATCGAAGACGCCAAGTTCAAGACGTTCGGCTGCGGCTCGGCCATCGCTTCCTCGTCCCTCGCGACGGAATGGGTGAAGGGCCGAACGGTGGACGATGCGCTCACGATCAAGAACACCGATATCGTGAAGGAGCTCGCGCTGCCGCCGGTGAAGATTCACTGCTCGGTGCTGGCCGAAGACGCAATTCGCGCCGCAATCGGCGATTGGAAGAAGAAGCAGGGGGTAACTGCCCCGGCGGCGGTGGAAGCGGTAAAGGGATAAGCAAAAGGCGTTTCGGGTTTCAGGTTTCAAGTTTCAGGTTGGTCCAAATAACGAGCAGAATGGTTTTGCCCGAAACCTGAAACTCGAAACTTGAAACGCCTTTCTTAGATATGCCACTCGCAATCGACAGTCCGGTCCTCAGCTCCGATGGCGCCGCGCCCGGAGCCAAAGGAATCCAGATCACGCAGCGCGCGCTCGAGAAGGTGCGCACGGCGATGGTCAAGGAGAACGTGTCTCCCGAGCAGGGGGGATTGCGTTTGGGGGTCTCTGGCGGTGGCTGCTCCGGACTGAGTTATCAGATTCGCTTTGACAGCCAGCCGCGCGAGCGCGACCGGGTGTACGAATTCGAGGGAGTCCGGCTGTTCGTCGATCCCAAATCGTTCATTTACCTGCACGGCATGATCCTCGATTGGGAAGAGTCGCTGATGAAGCGAGGCTTCAACTTCATCAATCCCAATTCATCGAAATCGTGCGGATGCGGCAGTTCGTTCTCCGCGTAAAACCTTTTCACCACGGAGGCACGGAGACACGGAGAAAATCGGGAATTTTTGTAATTGGATGATCAGTGATTTGCTTTGTGATCGATTCCCAAATGCCAAATCACACATTTAACAGAGCTTTCTCCGTGACTCCGTGTCTCCGTGGTTAGAAAGATTTTTGGAATGCATCCAGTCGTTCCCAATCCCGAGACGCTCGCTTCCCAGGCCTGCTGGTCATGTCTGAGGGAGATTGAGAAGGCGGCACATTTTTGCCCGCATTGCTCCAAGCTCCAGCCGCCCGCCGATTCTGATTACTTCACCTTCTTTGGGCTGCAACGCCGGTTGAACATAAATCTTGATGCGCTGGAAAAAGAGTTTTATTCGCTCAGCCGCAAGGTGCATCCCGACCTGTACGCCCGCGCCAGCGCAGAAGAGCAGCGCTGGAGCACCGATCAGAGTTCGTTGCTGAACGACGCCTATCGCACGCTGCGCGATCCGATTGCGCGCACCGAATATCTGCTCGAGCTTGAGGGTGTGAAGCTGGAAGAGCAGTCACGCGCGGCCACTGATGCTGCGCGAGCGCAGGGAAAAGAAAAACAGCAGGTCGTTCCCGCGGATTTGCTGGAAGAAGTGTTCGAGCTGAACATGCAGCTCGAAGAAGCTCGCATGGGCAAGAAAATGGGCGAGCGCGACGAGCAGGTGGAAAAAGATTTATCGACAGCCAAAGATCGATTCGAGGCTATGCTCGCGAGTTCAACCAGCGATCTCCACCAACTCTGGAAAGAGTGGGACCAGGTGATCGCCACCGGCGCCGACGCCGAAGATCCGCTGCGAATCGCGGTGCGCGACAAGATGGTTGCCCTGCTGAACCGGCGATCCTATGTTCGAAATCTGGTGCGCGACGTAAATGAGGCGCTGGCGGCGTAATGACTGAGCCGCGCATTGTTGGGATCGATTTAGGCACGACCAACTCGCTGGTCGCGTACATGGAAGGCGACTCCCCCGTCGTCATCCCCGGCGAGGACGGCTCCAACCTCGTACCCTCAGTGGTCGCGCTGGTCACCGGCGACGGCCGGGAGAACATTGTCGTTGGCAACCGGGCGCGCAAACACCTGATTGAAACTCCGAAGAACGCGATCTACTCCGTCAAGCGGCTGATGGGACGGGGCATCCACGATGTTCAGGACGAACTCAAGCTCTTCCCCTTCCGTCTTGCCGAACCCGATAGCGGCGAGCTACTGCGCATCCGCCTGGGCGAGAGGACCTTTACTCCGCCAGAAATTTCCGCGTACGTGCTGCTGCAGCTGAAAAAAAATGCAGAGCGCTATTTCGGCGCGCCAGTCAGCAAAGCAGTCGTAACCGTTCCCGCGTATTTCAATGATGCCCAGCGCCAGGCAACGAAAGATGCCGGACGCATCGCCGGGCTCGACGTGCTTCGCCTGGTCAACGAACCAACCGCCGCCGCACTGGCGTACGGTCTGGACAAACAGAAGGACGGCATTGTCGCGGTTTACGACCTTGGCGGCGGGACGTTCGACATCTCCATTCTCAAGCTGCACGAAGGAATTTTCGAAGTGATCTCCACCAACGGCGACACGCATTTGGGCGGGGACGACATCGACAATCTGCTCATCTCCATCGCGCTCGACGACATCTCTGGAGACCTGAAGCTCGATCTCCGACGCAATGGAGAGGCCGTGCAGGCGATTCGGAACGCGGTCATCGACGCCAAGATCGCGCTGTCCTCGCAGGTCAAAACGAAACTCGACATCGAGTTGCCCGACGGAAAACGCTACCAGCGGGAAATCACTCGCGAACAGTTCGAGCAGCTCATTGAGCCGATCCTGCAGCGCACGATCGCTCCCTGCAAGCAGGCGCTCGCTGACGCCAAAATCAAGCCCAATGACATCGGCGAAGTTGTTCTCGTCGGCGGCTCAACGCGCATTCCCCGGGTGCGCGCGCTGGTGAAAGATCTCTTCCAGCGTGAGCCTCACATTGAATTGAACCCTGACGAAGTGGTCGCGCTCGGAGCCGCGGTGCAGGCGCACATTCTGGCGGGCGGATCGCAAGCTACGGAAGACATGCTGCTGCTCGACGTGACTCCGCTGTCGCTCGGGATCGAGGCGATGGGTGGCGTGGTGGCGAAGATCATTCACCGCAACTCCACGGTTCCTGCATCGGCTACCGAGCAATTCACTACCGCGGTTGAGGGGCAAACCAACATCGCAATACACGTTCTACAAGGCGAACGCGAATTGGCGGCAGACTGCCGCTCACTGGCTAGATTCGATCTCAAGGGCATTCCTCCCATGCCCGCCGGATTACCGCGCATCGAAGTAAAGTTCCTCATCGACGCCAATGGCATTCTGCACGTCAGCGCGCGCGAGCAGCGCAGCGGCAAAGAAGCCCAGATCGAAGTCAAGCCGACTTATGGACTCACTGACGAGCAAGTCGAGAAGATGATTCTCGATTCCTTCGATTTCGCGCAGGAAGATTTCAACAAGCGTCAGGTCATCGAAGCTCGTGTGGAGGCGGACAATATCCTCCTGGCGCTGGAAAAAGCGCGCAAGAACGCTGCCTGGAGCGCTCTCGGCGGAGCAGAGCAGCAGCAGATCGCGCAGCTCGAAAGCGAACTGAAAAACAAAAAAGCAGGCGAGGACTATCGCAAGATTCGCTCGGCGATCGATGATCTCAACGGGGCCACCACAAAATTGGCGGAGCTGATGATGGATTCGGCAGTCGCCAGCGCGGTCAAGGGGAAGACCATGGCCAGCGCAGGAACCGAACTAGGCGAAGGTCCGAGTGCTCCGCATCCGATCGCGCCCGCGGAGTTCGACAAAGCAGGAGATTGAAATTGAAAGAGCGTTTCAAGTTTCAGGTTTCAAGTTTTCAGCAAAACCGTCATTTCAGGAACTCCGGTGTATGCCTCATTTGGCTCGCGACCGAAACCTGTACCGCCCGCGGTAGCGGGTGGGTCCCGAAACCTGAAACTCGAAACTTGAAACGCAGTTCGCATCTTTATGTCTGACGAAACCAAGAGCAACAATCAAAGTACGGCGACCCTGGAAGCGCCGGGGCCCAATACGGTCCGCGTTACTTTCCAACCGGCGAACAAAACGTTCGAATTTGAGAATGGCGAGCTTCCCTACGCCGACCACGGCAAGCCGCAGTCGCTGCTGGATGTCGCGCTGGCCAATGATTTCTTTCTCGATCACGCCTGTGGCGGAAATTGCGCCTGCACCACTTGCCATGTCATCGTGCACAAAGGCGAAGAATTGCTGTCCGAGATGGAGGACGATGAGGCCGACAAGCTCGATTTGGCCGCCGGCCTGACGCTGCATTCGCGCCTGGGGTGCCAGGCGGTAATCACCAAGCCGGGAGAACTGGTGGTCGAGATTCCGGAATGGAACCGCAACTACGTCTCGGAAGGACACGCGCCAAAGGAGTAGGATGAAGCGTTTCAGCTACAGCCTTTCAATTAGAGCGTTTCAAAAAGGCGTTTTAAAGCAAGAAGGTGGACCATTCCGAATGCCTCTTTCAACACTTCTACTGAAACGATTTTTCTGAAACGCCTCATTTGAAACGCTTTTCCTGAACGCTTTACCAGGAGTTCTATGCCTGCTGACCTTGGTTGGGAAGATGCCGAAGAAATCGGCATCCTGCTTACGGAGAAGTTTCCTGACACCGATCCTCTGACGGTCCGCTTCACCGACCTGCATCGCTACGTGACTGAACTGCCCACGTTCAACGACGATCCCGCGGCTTCCAATGAAGGCAAGCTCGAAGCGATTCAGATGGCATGGTACGAGGAATGGAAGGACACGCAGTAAGGGGCCCGCATCCGGCTGCGCCTATTTCAGCACCTTCAATCGCGAGCCCTCTGGCTGCTTCAGCACGAACTGCTCATCGGTCATCGGCGTGTTCACCTGTAATTTTTCGATGATCAGCCGCACAGAGTATTCCTCTTTTGGCCGGTTGATCTGGATGATCGAGGGGAAGCTCATTCCGTTGAAATCCTGGTATTCCTCGTAGATGGCTTCGGTCGCGACCTGGCCTGTCTGATCATAGATGAGCTGCCGATATGGCTTTAAATTGATGCGGTCAAACTCGATCTTTCTCTCCATGTACCAGAATTCGCCGTCTTTCTTGATGATGTCCACTACGTAGTCGGGCACTTCCCAACTCTTCTTCTTGTTTTTCGCATCGGTCACGATTTGCGTGCTCTGCTCCAAAACGGGAATTTCATCGGCGGCGATCTCGTGCAGCAGCAACGAATCGAAGAAGACGTGCGGACGAAGGTTCTCCAGCGTGTTCGTCGAAGGTACCGCGCCCTCCTCCGCCGGTCCTTCGATAAAGCGGTTGGTCACAGGAATGGAAAGCTTGAAAGTCTTGCCGTCGCTAACCATGTCAAACAAGGTGGTGCCCACCAGCGGCACCTTACCGATCATGCGCAGCATGTCGGGATCCTTCTCCAGGATGTAGCCCTTGATCTGCTGATATTCGGTGACTTTGCCCTTTTTGGCGCCACCCACCGAGGTCGCGATCTCTACGGTCGCTGTAAGGCTGTGGATTTTTCGCGCATCCGAATCAATGGTCTGCACCAGTTCCGGCAAGGTGGCGATTCTGAGGTTGGCGGGGTTCACCAGCCGGCGGTTAACCGTCCGCGTGCGTGACAAACAGCCGGATAACGAGAGCATGAGAACAGCGAGCGCGACCAATCGAGCCGAAGGGAAGTTGACCATGCAAGAGGGCGAACGACAGGGAACCATCCAGTATATAAGAGCAGTACGTGCAGATTTCGCCCGGAGGATTGCTCAGCGCGCGCCGGCGCCGCTCGCTCTGCGGTATTCGGCAACGTTTCGGTTGTGCTCCTCAAGCGTGCGGGAAAAACGGTGATGTCCCTGATTGTCGCTGACGAAATAGAGGTAATCGGTCTGGCTTGGGTGCATGGCCGCCAGCAACGAGGCCTGTCCCGGATTCGAGATCGGTCCAGGCGGCAGTCCGGCATTGCGGTAAGTGTTGTAAGGCGAAGTGAACTGCAGATCCGAGGCATAGATGCTTCCGCGGTATCTGCCGTTCAGCAGCGCGGCATAAACCACGCTGGGATCGGTATCCAGCGGCATGTGCTGCGCCAGCCGGTTATAGAAGACTCCGGCGACCAACGGACGCTCATCGGGCTGCGCCGTCTCCTTCTCCACGATCGAAGCCATGGTGACGATCCGATGAACGTCGCCGGTGAGGCCAATCGCGCGCGCCTCCTGGTGAAAGCGCTTCACCATCGCGGCAACCACGTCAGGCGATTTTTCTTTGCGGGACACCCGGTACGTATCCGGAAACAGATAGCCTTCGAGCGTTGGAGCCTGCGGATCGAGATCGCGTATTATCGCTGTCTGCGTACGCGCCTGCTCCAGAAAATTCTGCTGCGAATCGATGCCCAGCCGCTCCACCTCGGCCGCGATGTCGAACATGTTGTAGCCTTCGGGCACCACCAGCACGCGGGTGTAAATGTCGCCGCGAACGATTCGGCCGTAGACGTCCCTCAGGTTGTCAGGATGGGAGAAGGCATACTCGCCCGCCTTCAGCGATCCGTGCTTCATCAAGTGCAAGAGGAGAAATGCGGTTCGGCTGCGAATGATGCCCGCATCTTTGAGTTCTGTGGCAATCCTGCGCGCAGAAGAGCCCGTCTTGAATTCGACAAAAGTCTGCTGGCGAGGTCCGGCGGGGACCAGGAAGGCGAAGACCAGCCATGCCGAAAAAACCAGCAGGACCAGGATGAGGAACGCCAGCAGCTTGCGCATTCCTAAATTCTAAAGTGATTTCCGGATCGCAACGCGGCGTGTGTGAAACGAAGGGACAGGGTCAGATGGTGCATCGCCGTGCCACCTATTTCGACAGCGGAATATCGAAGTAGAACAGCTCCTGCCCATCGGCGTTGCGAATGCCTGTGAACAGAACGTGCGTGCCCACCAATGGCTGAGGTACCCCGCTCACGTTGAAGAAGATAAAACCTGCCTGCGTGTTGTGTGGCTCTACGGCCTCGGCCTTGAATTGCAGGTAATCGATCTCCTCGTCGGTGCCTTTGGGCAGACGTGACTTGTGCCTGGGCAGAGGCAATGGCAGTGGGATTCGGGTACCAGCGTTATCATGTGGCTCCGAGGCGCTACCGAGAATGCGCTTTAGGTCGGCTTTGGTGAGCGGCTCGACCTTCTGTTTCTTCGCGGTCGTATATTCGACTACGGCATTCGCCAGCGAGATGGGCTGGCCGGTGTCGTTGCTGACAATCAGCCGCACCGGCAGGATGTGGTGCTCGCGAAATTTCACGTGGAAGATCGAATCTTTGCCGGCGCCATAGGGATCGAGGGCGATGCTGACGCCCTCATCCTTATGCGTTTCGTGCAGCGGATATTTATCGGCGTGACCCGCCGGCGGAATATCCGGCGGCTTGTAATCGAAGGCAAAGGCCAGCGCCGCGCATGCGAGCGCCAGCCCTAAGATCAGGAACTTTAAGCGGGGCCGACTCAACATCAAAGCGCCGCGAAGAACTGCTGGATTCGATCCAGGGCTTTGCCCAGAACCTCGCGGCTGGTCGCGTACGAAAGGCGGATGTGCTCGCTGGTTCCAAAACCTTCTCCGGGCACAGTGACCACATGCGCCTCGTGCAGGAGCCGATCGGCAACGTCGGCGCTCGACCGCACTCCCCCACGTCCGAAATACGCTGAAACATTGGGATACACATAGAACGCCCCTTCCGGCCGCGCGCAATGCACTCCGGGAATTTGGGCAAGGCGCTCCAACACGAAATCTCGCAGGCGAATGTAGTCAGTGCGGAATTCCGCAATGCAATCCTGCGGTCCTTCCAGCGCGGCGATGGCGGCTTTCTGCACGATCGAACAGGGATTCGACGTGGACTGGCTCTGCAGTTTGTTGAGCGCGGCCACCACGGGCGCCGGTCCTAGCGCATAGCCGGAGCGCCATCCCGTCATCGCGTAGGTCTTTGACAAGGAGCCAATAATCACCAGATGCTCGCGCGCTTCTGCGATCGAGGCCGCCGACTGCACGTCGCCGGTATAGTTCAGGTAGACGTAGCATTCGTCGGAGATCACGTAAATTCCCCGGCGGCTGGCCATTGTGATCACATCACGCAGATCGTCAGGATGCATCACCGCCCCTGAGGGATTGCATGGCGTGTTGAGGATGATCGCGCGGGTGCGCGGAGTGATAGCGCGCTGGATCATGTCGGCGGTGAGGCGGAAATCCTGGGCTTCGTCGGCTTCCACGTACACGCATTTGCCGCCGGCGTATTCGACGATGTCTTTGAATGAGACCCAATATGGGACGGGAATAATGACCTCATCGCCATGATCCACCAGCACCTGGATGGCGTTGAACAGAGCCTGCTTGCCGCCGGTGGAGGCGACCGCCTCCTCGGGCTTGTAGTCGGAGCCGAAGTCCTGGGCATGACGCTTGACGATGGCTTTGCGCAGCTCCGGTATTCCTCCCACGGCGGTGTACTTGGTGAAGTTCTGCTCAATCGCGGCGATGCCAGCATCTTTGATATGCCGCGGAGTATTGAAGTGCGGCTCTCCCATCCCCAAATCGGCAAGATCGGCGCCTTTGGCGCGAAGCTTGGCGGCTTCCGCGGTCATGGCGATGGTCGCGGAAATCTCAATGCGGTTTACCCGCGCGGAAAATGGAGCGCTCACTACCGTGGTTGCCATATGCCTTCTCTCCTCCTGAACCTTATCGCTTCGCGACCGCCTTGATGGGCCGAACTTTGTTGTGCAAACGTTTTTCTACTTGCGGCGGAACCAACTCTCTCACAGATCCGCCCAGCCGAAAAATTTCTTTTACCAGACGCGAGCTGAGATACGAATAAGCTTCGGCCGGCATCATGAAAACAGTTTCCACCGAAGCGTTCAGCTTGCGGTTCATTAATGCCATCTGCAGTTCGTACTCGTAGTCGCTGATCGCGCGAATGCCACGCAACACCGCTTGCGCGTTCTGCTGCACGACGTAATCGACAAGCAATCCAGAGAAGGTGTCCACGCGGACGTTCGGCCAGCGTGCCGTCGCTTCCATCAGCATCTTCTGCCGCTCTTCGATCTCGAACAGCGGCTGCTTCTCGGAATTGCGCAGAATGGCGACTACCAGTTCATGGAAAATCTTGCTGCCGCGCTCGATTAGATCGAGATGACCGTTGGTTAAAGGGTCAAACGAGCCGGGATAGATCGCCTTGATTTCCTTCATGAATGGTCAGACGGGCTCAACTTCGATTCTAAGGAGTATGTCCCTGGGTAGCAATGGCAAATCCGGTGGAAAAGTGTGCAAAGCTTTGCATTTGCTGACGATTGGACGCTGGAAAACCGGCATGCGCGCCTAAGCAAAATCAGGCACTTACGCGAACACTCAGTTTGGTGTGGCAATTGCTTTTAGGCGAACTGCGAGGCTGTGAAGGCATTTGGGGGAGTGCTCAGCGGCCTCAATGGACAACTTTTGGGTCTGCATTAGCGGACCAAAACCGAACGCCAGGGCTAACCAGCTTTGGCGTTCTCCATTTTGTGGGCCGATCCAACCTGAACTGCAAAGAAGACCTAAAGCCTTACCACGGATTTCACGGATGCTCATGGATCCCCACGGATTAAGGAAGCATAGAGATATCGTTTGAAGAAATCCGTGGAATCCGCGCTCTTCCGTGTGATGCGTGGTAAAGGTTTTGCTCTTGGCTCCGGAACTGCTCTATCGAATTTGCTCCACCACTACCGCTGTCCCATACGCCAACACTTCGGTGACACCCTGCATCACTTCGGTCGCGTCGTAGCGCGCGCCGACTACGGCGTTCGCTCCCAATTGCGCAGCGTGCTCCAGCATAATGTCGAAGGCGTCGTTGCGCGTTTTCTCGCAGAGATTGGTGAGCAGGGTAATGTTGCCGCCGACCAAAGTTTGCAGTCCCGCGCCGATGGTGCCGAAGATGGAGCGCGAGCGCACCACAATGCCGCGCACCACCCCAAGCGTGCGCACCACGCGATACCCCGCGAGCTCGAAAGTGGTGGAGACCATGTTGTGGGCAGGTTGTCCGGAATAAGCCATGCGCGGAATTATCGCAGATGCTTTTCAAGTCCGTTGTTGCGCAGCGGGCTGAATGGCTCGATCCACGCCAGAGACCCTCGTCCGCATGTTCCTTACCACAGGCGCATTTTGGTGGCGGTAGTTCGCGATCGCTTCCCCAGGAAAGAAGCCATCGCTTGATCTGGTCATAGTCAATGTAGTGGCCGTTCTTGATCTGAAGGTCTGCTTGTCGATTTCCGCCAGCATTCGCTTTTGATCTTCCATGTTTTGAACTCTCATTATTTCAGTGAATCAGCCCAAACACTCCAACGCCGTTCGTCGTGCCAACATATACTTTGCCGTTCACGATGGTTGGCGTGATGAACTTATTGCCCGTCCCGAATTGGTCGCGACCGCCGGCTGCCTGATTGCTGTTGTAGAGTTCGTGCGACAGATCGGTCGCGTCATAGGCGTGCAGCACGGCGGGAACGGTGTTCTCGGTTGCCCAGACGATTCCATCGCTTGACCCGTTCGCGGAGACTGCCGGGGTTGTTCCGGGATACGCGAAAGTATTGCTCGTTTGCGACGAAGGCGCTGCGCTGAGCTTCGCGTTCGAAATGGAGAAGGCCTTCAGCTTGTCGCTCACACCGCCGTAGTAAATCGTGTTGTTGAAGTACGCCGGCATGCCAAACTCGGCGCCAATCGCATTGGGGATCTCCTGATAAACATTGTTGACCTGCGCTTTGAACTTGCCCATGTTGTCACGATCGACCACGTAGATGTTGCCATCCTTACCAGCGCCGACTGCGAGGTGCTTCACACTGCCGGACGCCTCCGTAAGGTCGGGCAGAACCAGCGCGCCGCCAGAACCGAGGTCCTGATCGGCATCCGACTCGCTCAAAGTATTGAACATGTCAAAGTAGTCGGCGACCGCAAGCTGCCGATTGATTGTCGAGAATTTGATAAACGCATTGCCGAAGTCGCCGCGAGCGGGAAATCCGTTTGCATTAAGCGTGGCGTCGAAGGTGCCATTGCCGGCGAGCTGGTAAATATTGCCGACAGCATCGGCAGCCGGCGCGGCGCCACTGTTCCAAAACGAAGCTTCGCTCCCATTGGGAACGATGTTGAAGACGCTGGTCTGCGCCAGCGTGCTCTGATCGTAGCCAATGATCCAGCCCGTGTAGGGACCGATATCACAATGCGACGACCAGGTGGTGTAGACCACTCCATTCAGCAGCAGCAAGCCGGGACGTTCTTTGTATGCGGCGGGAGCGAAGACGACAGAGTCTCCATTGCTGTTGTCTCCTGTTCCGGGAAAAGTGGCGTGCACATCCTTCGGCCCGCCAAACTGCTCAGCGCCGGTGACGAGATTGAGCGCGTGCAGCCGCTGAAAATAATTTGGCGGCGAGGACGCATCTTTGCTCATGGCAACGACGTAAATGGTACCGTTCGGGCCGGCATTGCGATCAATTACCGGCGTGGCCGTCACCCCAATCTCGGGCTCCACTTGCGTGCATCCGAAGCGCGGCTCGGAGGTCGTCTCTCCCGACTTGAGCGTCGAGACCTGCCACAATTTCGTGCCGGTATCCGCGTCGAAGGCATACACGCTGTCGTGCTCACTGGCAACCACCAGCACATTGTGAGTACCGCCGGCAATGCTCACGTTTGAGACATACAGCGGCTGCGCGTCGACTTTGCCATCGACTGAAATGACAAACAGCTTTCCGAAAGCATTTGCATTCACATTTGCGGGGGTGAGGATCGTCTCCTGCAGATTCTGGCCGGTTCGGGCGTTGTCATCGTGATACGTGAGCACATCGACGCTCGCGCTGGGCGTTCCGGCGGTAACCACCGTCAGATTCGTAGCTCCGCTCGTTGATCCCGAAGCCGCCTGAATCCTTGTGCTGCCCGCTGCAACCGCCGTCGCTATCCCATTGGGCGCGATTGTCGCCGCGGCGCTATTGGTCGAACTCCAGGTCACCGAGCTGCTCAGGTTCTGGGTGCTGCCGTCGCTAAATGATCCGGTCGCCGTGAATTGCTGGGTGTTGCCCGATGCAAGAGTCTGATTGGCCGGGGTAACCGCAATCGAAGTAAGCGTGGCGGGATCTAGAGATCCGGAAACTTTGGTGCTTCGTCCGCAAGCCCAGAAAAAAACGAAAAGCAGCAGCGCGCACCCGAGCGCGATAAAACGAACATATCGCATCCGGGAATTCTACAGGCAGGGATCGGCATTCATCAGTCAGCATTCAGCACTTAGCTTTCGGCAATCAAGGGTCAGCTTTGGCGAAGTTATTGTTCTGGTACTCCGTGAGAGTCTGTGCCGATCCGGGTAATCCGTGGTTTGGCCTTTGCCTTTTGCCTTTGCCATCTGCCCTACTGAGTGCTGACTGCTGAGTGCTGACTGCTTTCTACCGTGATCGCGACCTTCTCTACGGGATACTCCAGCGCGGTCCATGCATCGAGTCCGCCGAGCAACGGACGCACCCGCGTGATGCCCCGTTTTTGCAGTTGCAGCGCCACCCGGGCGCTTGTCGCCTCGTTCGGTCAGGTGCAATAGAGGATGATGTCGCGATCGCGCGGGATCTCCTCATGGCGCACCTCCAATTGTTCCGGCGTAAGTCGAATCGCTCCCGGCACCTGCACCGAGTCTTGGTCGAGAGCGAATTCATTGCGCAGATCGACTACCACCACCGGCTTGCCGCCTTCAATCTGCTGGTGCAGGTCTTCGGGGGATATGCGGGAAATGCGCAGCTTGTGCAAGAAGCGGCGGCGCTGCACGTATTTGTAAATCACCCAGCACGCAGCTGCGAATAGGACAACACCCAACAGCGACAGGCCAGAGCGATGCAGCAGCGCCAAAACATCTTCCACCTGGCGGTGAAAAATTCTGCCCACCACTAGAATGCTTCCCGCCCAGAACAGCGTCCCGCAAAAATCAAAGATAAAAAACTTCGCCCAGGATAGGCGCACGATGCCGGCCATCGGCTGCGCTACCGTGTTCAGCCCGGGAACGAACTTCGAGACCAGCAGCGAACTGGCTCCCTTCTTCATGAACAGGTTTTCAGTGTTTTTGACGCAGGAGTCGGGCTCGAGCGAGATGCGGCAGAGCAGGCTGAGAATCTTCCCGCCTTGCGTCCGCCCGAGCTGGTACCACATGAAATCGCTGATCATCGCCGCGACTATCGTGACCGGCAGCAGGACTGAGAAGCTGAGCTTTCCATAGGACGACAGTGCGCCGGCGGCAATCAAAAGCGGAAGCGAAGGAATGGGGATGCCGCCCTGCTCGGCCAGCACCCAGAGAAACAACACGGAATACCCGTGGCGCGCCAGAAACTGCATCAATTGGGAGGCTTCATGCATGAGGTTTTGAAGCTTCTAAGCTGCTGAGCTCCTAAGCTGCTGACCCTTTGTAGTGAAAGTGCGTCCGATTTTGCCACAAAAGGGCTCACTTCCAGCGGAGAAGCTTGCTTGCCCAGAGGATTGGATAAGCTGCCTGGCTCCTAAGCTGCTAAAAACCTGCACCGAGATTGCCTCCGTCTGCCCCGAGACGGGCACATCTGAGCTGAGAAGCTTAGCAGCTTAGAAGCTCTTACGGCCCAGAAGCTGATAAAATTGTGAGAGTCTCCTGACAATCGGGGCAGCGCCTATGTTGATCGAGCTTGCACCTTCAGTTCTTTCCGCCGACTTCGCGCATCTTGCGGACAACGTACTGGCCGCCATCAAAGGTGGAGCGACGATCGTTCACCTCGATGTGATGGACGGGCACTTTGTCCCCAACATCACCTTCGGGCCGCCAATCGTCAAGTGGATGCGGCCGATCACCGATGCAATTTTTGACGTGCACCTGATGATCGAGAACGCCGATCGCTACATCCCGGATTTTGCCGCCGCAGGGGCAAACTGGATTTCTGTCCACCAGGAAGCCTGCGTGCACCTGAATTGCACGCTGCAGTTGATTGAGCATCACGGCTGCAAGCCGGGGGTGGTCATCAATCCCGCTACACCGGTCGAGACGCTCAGCGAAGTGCTCGACATGGTGAATCTGGTGCTGGTGATGTCAGTGAATCCAGGCTTTGGTGGGCAGAAGTTTATTCGCGGCGCGTTGCACAAAATCGCTAATCTGGCGCGCATCCGCAAAGAACGCGGACTGAATTTCCGCATTGAAGTCGACGGTGGAATCGCCCACGACACCGTCGCCGACGTGGTCCGCGCGGGAGCCGAACTACTGGTTGCCGGCAGCGCCGTCTTTGACGGACACGACATCACGGGCAACGCACGCAACCTGCTGAAGGCCGCCCAGGATGCCGCTCCGGAAGTTAAGCGCGCGGGCATGAAGATGGTGTGAAGCGCAATCTATTCCGAGCGCAGCGAGGAATCCCTATGGACGCCACACAGGTTCGGAAAGGGATTCCTCACTACGTTCGGAATTGACTCTTAAAGGTACTCATGATTCTCCGCAGTAAAAAACTCGTCCTCGCTCTCATCCTGGCGACCGCTCTTGCCGGCTGCCATCACAACAAAGTCACCAATCCGATCGCCAACCTCGATTCCAAGCAGCCTGACAAGGTGCTCTTTGATCGCGCCATGGACGCGATGAAGCACGGCAAATATGACGTTGCCCGCATCACGCTGCAGACACTGATCAACACCTATCCGGATTCGGAATACATCGCTCGCGCCAAGCTTTCGGTAGGAGACTCCTGGTACGCGGAAGGTACAGCCGCCGCGTATCAGCAGGCGGAGGTCGAGTACAAGGACTTCATCACGTTCTTCCCCAATCTGCCCGAAGCTGCCGAGGCGCAGCTCAAGATCGCCAACATGCATTACAAGCAGATGGAAAAGCCCGACCGGGACTACACCCATGCCATGCGTGCGGAAGATGAATACCGTCAGCTCATTCAACAGTTCCCTGACAGCAAGTTGGTGCCGCAGGCCAAGCAGCGTTTGCGCGATGTGCAGGAAGTGCTCGCAGAACGCCAGTACCGCATCGGGCGCTTCTACTATCTGCGCGACTCTTACCCCGCTGCCGTCGCTCGGCTGAAAACGCTTACCGACACCTATCCTCTGTACAGTCAGGCTGACGATGCCATGTTCATGCTCGGCAACGCCTACGAACGCGAAGCCGAGTTCATGAAAAATAGCAAGGTCGCGGAGACCTTCAAAGGAAAACTGGTTAAGGAATATCAGGCGGATGCAGCGCAAGCCTACTCGCACCTGATCGAACGCTACCCCATCAGTGACCGGGCAAATGATGCCCGCGAGCGATTGAAGGCGCTTGGCCGTCCCATTCCCACCCCGACGAAAGAAGCCATTGCCGAGAACAAAGCGGAGGAGGCGAGCCGAGGCGAGGTGGGCAGGTTCGGAAGTGTGACGGCGACCTTCCATCGCGGCCCGGAAGATGTAGTGCGCGCTTCCAAGGTTGGCGATCCGACTCTGGTCGATCCGCAACCCGCAAGCGCTCCGCAGTTGGTTCGCTCCGCGACTAATACTTTGTTAGGCATTGACGATAAGAGCAAAGCTGGCGCCGTGAGCGTGGAGAAGGTTGGACCGGAAGGGCCGCCACCCAGCGATGCTCTGCCACGCTCCGACACTCCCGCAACGTCGGATGCAAGCACGAGCACAGCCCCAGCGCCGGCAGCAACGGTAGATCCAACGGCTCCCAGCGCCTCTGCGCCCAACGACACTGGAATCGGTGAGTTGACGCCGAACACAGCGCCCAGCGCCGGGACAGCAACTCCGGCACCAGGGGCGAGTGCCCAGCCTGCACCTGCCGCAGCCGCTCCAGCTGATAGTTCGGCAGCTCCAGCTTCAGCCGGTACTGCAGCAGCTCCAGCCGACAACCCACCGCAAATGCCTGCACAGGTAAACGAAATCAAGAACGGGCAATCCGATTCTGCAGCTACGGCTCAGGCGAGCTCATCCTCAGCCTCAAAGGAGGATCAGGGCAGTTCCTCGAGTAAGAAGAAGAAGAAAAAAGGCCTCAAGAAGATGATCCCGTTTTAGCGTCAACTGGAGACGCCCGCCTCGGCGGCTGCGTCTCTAGATGTTTCTTGCGGCAAACGCTGGCATGCCGTACGGTTCATCGTTTGCTGCAACATCTCTGGTCAGAGCTGCTTCTAAACATCTAAAGTCGTGCGGGTTCTTCGATCCTGTTCCGCACACTTAAACCTCGGACTGATGTCACAACTCTATCCACTGCTTCTGCTCCCCGAATTCTATGAACGCGTCTGGGGAACGCACGATCTCAGCGATTTTTATCCGTCACACCAGATCGGCAATCAGCCGATTGGAGAGGTTTGGCTTACGGGAGACGGTTGCCGCGTCGCCAACGGCAACTTGCAGGGCTGTACATTGCGGGAAGTGGCGGAGCGATTTGGCGCAGAGCTGAACGGCAGCGCCGCACGCGATCGCCGCTTTCCGCTGCTGATGAAGATCATCTTTCCGAAGGACAAGCTGTCGGTGCAGGTGCACCCCGACGATCATGCAGCGGCAAGGGCCTCCCTGCCCTGCGGAAAAACCGAGTGCTGGTATGTGCTCAGCGCCGAACGCGGTGCCAGGGTAGCCCTCGGCTTGAAGTCCGGAACGCGCCGTGCACAGGTGGAAGCCTCGATTCGTGACAACACCATGGAGCAGCTGCTCAATTGGATCGAAGTTACGCCCGGCGATCTCATCTATGTGGATGCCGGCACCATTCACGCCATCGGACCAGGTTGCGTGCTGCTCGAAACTCAGCAGAACTCCGACACCACCTATCGCTTGTACGATTATGGCCGTCCACGCGAACTGCACATCGAACGCGGGCTCGGCGCTATGAAAGAGGTCACTCGTGCAGGCAAGGTCAAAAGCCGAGGCGGAAATGGACGAGTCGTTTTGGTCTCATCGCCCTGCTTTGAAGTAGACAAAATGTTGCTGAAACAGGAAAAAGCCTTCTCCACCGCAGCCGACCCTCAGCTCTCTTCAGCGCACTGCATTGTGGGTCTGCGCGGCTGCGGAATTATCGAATGCGACAGCGCGCCGGCGATCAGCGTAGGAAGAGGAGAGGCCGCAGTGATTCCGGCATCGTTGCGCGACTATCGCATCCGCCCACAATGGGAATTCGAGTGCGTGCGAGCGATGCTGCCAGGCGAGAAGGTCGGAGAACCTGAAACTGTTCCGAAGCCGATCACCTGAGCAAATTTGTGCAAGTTTTCAGTATTCAGTAATCAGTAGCCAGTGCATCGTTCCAGTGGAGTGCCAATTGCAAAATTTCAGAGACCTGCTGGTTTGGAGAAAAGCACATGTCCTCACTCTGGCCATTCACAAAGCAACAAAGCGGTTCCCAGATGACGAACGATTCAGTTTGACCAGTCAAATCCGGCGTTGTGCGGGTTCGATTTCTGCCAATATCGCAGAGGGATGCGGTCGAGGAGATCCCGGAGACTTTTCTCGTTTCTTGCGGATCGCCGCAGGATCATCTAGTGAACTGGAAAATCACTTCGAACTCGCTCGCGATTTGGAGTATCTGAGCCCGGATGAGTACAAATTGCTAAACCAACCAGTTGTCGAAATCAAGAAGATGCTGTGGGCATTAATCACCAAAATTGATGGTGAGCGCGGCAAAGCGCGCGGAGCAGGACAATAGAATCAAACCTGACGTACCGACTGATAACTGATAACTGACTACTGATAACTTGTAATACCTCAACATGCCCCTGACCCCGCACTTCTATCCCGTGATCCTCGCCGGCGGCAGTGGCACGCGCTTCTGGCCGCGTTCGCGCCGCAAGATGGCCAAACAGGTGCTGAACCTCGACGGCGATCGCTCGATGATCCAGCAGACCGTCGCCCGCCTGCTTCCTTTATCGGATCCGGCAAAATTCTGGGTGATCACGAATGACTACCTGTCCGCCGTGATTGGAAGACAATTGAAGGGGCTGCCCAAGAGACAGATCGTCTCCGAGCCCGCCGCTCGTAACACCGCGCCCGCGATCGGACTGGCTGCATTCATCCTGCAGCGCATGGATTCGAATGCGGTGATTGGCATGTTTCCCGCGGATCACGTCATTAAGGACGAGAAGGCGTTTCGCACAGTCCTGTCACAGGGGATCAAACTTGCGGCGTCCGGCGCAAACATGGTGGTCATGGGCATTGCCCCGACTCGTCCCGAAACGGGATACGGTTACATCGAAGCCGGCGAGCAGCTCTCAGACGGACTCTACCGCGTGCGCCGCTTTACCGAAAAACCCGATCAGCAGCGCGCGCAGCAGTTCCTCTCCGCGGGAAATTACTTGTGGAATGGCGGGATCTTCGTCTGGTCGGCCAGGACGCTGGTTAGCGCGATTCGCGAGCATCTGCCGAAGACCGCCCCACTCCTCGAAGACATCGCCGGCGCCTGGGGCACACCGAAATTCCGCCGCGTATTCAAGAGCGTGTACCCGAAATGCGAAAGCATCAGCATCGACTACGCGGTGCTGGAGCCGCGCTCGGCCAAGGGAGAGCAAGCTTCGAATCTCTACTGCCTGCGCGCGGATTTCGGCTGGAATGACCTCGGCTCCTGGACCGCGCTCTTCGAACATCGTCTCGCGAACTCCCCGGCCGCCGAGAACAGCAACGTAATTGAAGCCAAAGACAATTTCGTGCTCAATGCCGCCGGCAACTACATCTACTCGCCGAAAAAATTCGTTGCTGCCGTTGGCGTAAAGGACGTCGTCGTAGTGGAAACCGATGATGCCCTGCTGATCACCACCCGCGAGCACTCGCAGGACGTTGGCAAGGTGGTAAAGCAACTCGCAGAGCGCAAGCTGAACAAGCTGATCTGAACAAACCTGACGCGGATTGCGCGGATGTGACGCGGATCAAAATGACTTAAATTGCTGTTTGTGCTCGAGTGATGTGTGATTTGCCACGGCCATCAAAATCAAGAATTTCTTATTGCCCCGCGTCACATCTGCGTAATCCGCGTTGTGTTTTGTTTCTGATTCTCCGTGTACTCCGTGCCTCCGTGGTGAAACGATTCACTTTGCCGAAAGCAGCCTTGCCAGTCCAAACGCTGCCGCTGCCGCGACGCCTCCGGTCAACGTGGTCTGGATCGCGCTGCGTAGCGCAGAGATTCCTGCCACCCGTCCTTTGATCCAGCCAAAAACCGCCAGCGCGATGATGGTGATCACCACCGACCAGCTCAGCGCCGTGTAGATGTCGCCGGCGATCATGTACGGAGCAAGGGGAATGAAACCTCCAAAGATGTATGAAGCCGCAATGGTCGCCGCGCTGTTGCGCGCGCGCTGCGCCTGCGGCTCTTCCAGTCCCAATTCGAAACGCATCATGAAATCCACCCAGGCTTTGGGATTGCGCTTCAATGCATTCAATACAGGAGTGGTTTCTTCGTCGCTGACGCCGTAGGTGTGGAAGATCTCGTAGATCTCCTGCTCTTCATCGTGAACTCGCTCCACGACTTCGCGCTCTTCGCGCTCGCGCTCGCTCGCGTAATGCTGCGCATCGCCCTTTGCCGCCAGATATCCGCCGAGCCCCATGGCGATCGATCCGGCGGCAATTTCCGCCAGGCCGGCGAGCACGATCAGCCGCGTCACGCTCACCGCACCGGTGAGCCCCGCCGCCAACGCGAACGGGACCGTCAGCCCGTCGGCCATGCCAATGACGATGTCGCGCACCAGGTCTCCTGACCCGAAGTGCCCTTCCACATGCAGAACATGCGTATGCTGTTGCGCCATGTGGCTAAGAGTAGCCGAGAAATGGGAGACTGCCGAGAAAGAACTACAACACGATGCAAACACGCAAAACTCGCCGGTTGACAAGGCGAAACAAAGGCGTATGATGCCGGTGACCAGCTACCTCGATTCGGCGAAAGTCAGGATCGACCCACGGATCAGCCCGCATCGACCCACGGTCTCATAATCCGTGGTTCTAAGAAAGGCACTGTTAAGGCCTTCGCGCACACAGCAAGTTTTCGGTAATCAGTTTTCAGTGATTAGTTCTCGGAAGAGTTTCTGGCCAGACGGATTGCCTGTTTGGAGATGAACACTACGAACTGGTTGAATACTGCCCGCTGATTAAGGACTGAAGACTGATTACTGAAGGCTTGCCGTGAAACGGCCCATCTCACGGAAATGTTTTCTTAATCTTCACCGCGCGATCCAGATCATCCAAGAACTCCAGCACTTTCAGTCGCAGGTCGGAATCGATTGTGGCCGTGTTTAGCCACTGGTGCACTTCGTTATCGGCCTCGGCGGATTGCTGGCCGTCGATGAATGCTCCCAGCCAGCCCAGGACGAAGAAGATTTTTCGTTCGCGCTTGATTTGCGGCAATTCTTCCAGCGCCGGACGCAAATAGGGCAGCGTCAACTCCGATTCGTTCCAGTAGTTGAATGCTCCCAGGCTCTGCTCCACCCAGTCTTCCGGACGCATCGCGTTGTGCAGATAATCGTCGAAATATTTCTTCTTCGTCGCCGCATCGGGACTCGCGGCTTCGGCGACATAGGCGTACTTGAGCCCGTCGCCGGTGTGGTCGCGCTGGCGCTCGGCCGCGAAGATCTCATTGGCGTGTGCATCATTGAGCGCGATCAGCGCCGTGACCATTCGCCAGCGGTCCAGCGAACGCAGTTGCACTCCGGGTACCTGCAGCTTTCCGTCGAGAAGATCTTGCAGCCGCTCACGCCCGCCGACGGTTTCCGCGAGCGCGCGATAAGCGCGAAACCACACGATGCGCAGGCCCTGCTCTTGCGCGTGCTGCATGCGATCCGCCGCAATGGTTTCGAACGACGGCACAAATTCGGCCCGCGTTTGCGGATGCACATAGCGATGCAGAGCCGTGACCGTGTGCGAGACGAGCGACTGCGAGAGCGATTCGTCGTTCTCCGCGGGAACGAAATGCCGCACGAGCGAGAGATAGTCCCAGGGCGCAAGCTGCGCTTCGCGCACCGAGTCCCATAATGATCCCCAGAGCAGGCTGCGCTCGAAAAGGTCCTCGATGCTCCCCAGATGGTTCTCGACCGAACGTCGGCTCTCGCGGTCGAGCAGGAATCTGCCGTACGCGTAATCGTTATCGTTTGCGAAGACGAATGAGGGGCATGGCCGCCCGTCCGCCTGCGGCACATCGGCCGTCGCGCGCGTCATCTCTACCTTCAGCCGCGCCGGCGGCGCATCGTTGTAGCTCAGCAGCACCTGCATGGCGATCGGCCATACTCCGCCTTCGTTGAGCACGTTATGCTGCGATAGCTTGAAATTTCGCAGCTTGCCCGCGGAGCAGCTCCAGGAAACATCCACCTGCGGCATGCCGCGGCGCTTGATCCACGCGCTCGCCCACTCATCGAGCGAGCGTCCCGAGGCGCGCTCGAAGGCGCCCACCAGGTCCTCCCAAGTGGCGTTGCCGTATTCGTGCTCGCGCAGGTAAATCCGCAGGCCATCGCGAAAATGCTCATCGCCGAGAATGAAGGCGAGCTGCCGCAGCAGCCCCGGGGCCTTGGAGTAAACGATCGCGCCGTAGGCGGACTTCGCGTTCTGGAGGTTGTCGATGTTTTGATAAATCGGCGTCGTTCCCAAAGTGGAATCGATGGCGTATGCCGCCGGCTTAATTGCCAGGTAGAAGCGCTGCCACACGTGCTCGTCGGGCTTCAGCTCGGAGAGCGCGCGATAGGCCATGTACTGTGCAAACCCTTCCTTCAGCCACAGATCGTCGAACCAGCGCATAGTGGTGAAGTCGCCAAACCACTGATGCGTAAGCTCGTGAAGTGTGAGCAGATCGCGTCCGATCAGGTCGCTGTGCGTGGGCGCGGTGCGGAACAGCACCGACTCCTCACGCAGGAAGGTCGCGCCGGCGTGCTCCATGCCGCCATATGCGAAGCCGGGGATCAGCACCAGGTCATATTTGGGAAATGGGAATGGCTGCGCGAAGTACTGCTCCAGAAACTTCATGCCGCGCGCGGTGATCTCCTGCAGCTCAGGCGCTTCGGCGATGGCTCGCTGGTATTGCGATGAGCGCACCCAGACACCGGGCAGTCCGGAGGTGTCGTTCACTTTCTTGAACGGTCCGGCAGCGAAGGCGAACAGATAGGTGCTGATCGGCTTGGTTTCAGCAAACACGAAGTCGAGCGGCTGGCCGAAGGAGGCCGATCCTGCACCTTGCGACTGTGTATTGGAGATCACGGTCCAACTCGCGGGCGCAGTGACTTCGAGAGTGAAGCGTCCCTTCAGATCCGGCTGATCGAAGCACGGAAAGGCCATGCTCGCATCCATGGGAACGAAGAGCGTGTAGATGTACTCCTTGCCGTCGTCTTTGTCTTCGAAGCGGGTGATCGCCTTGCCCGCCGGAGCTACCGGCGAAGCGAAATCGATGGAGAGTTGGTTCTCGCCCGCACGCAGCTTGTCTTGCGGCAAAATGATGTGCCCGTTCTCGCTGACAACCGGAACCGCGCTGCCGTTGATCTCGAGCTTGCTCGCCGAGCCCTCGCGATAGTCGATGGGCAGCGGCGCCGTGGCAGATTTCAGTTGGAAGGAGATCTCGGCGTGTCCGGAAGTGGAAGAGGCGTGCGGAACCAGAGTGAATTGCAAACGGTACTGCAGGTCGGAGATCAGCGCCGCGCGCTCGCGCGCCAGTTCACGTGGAATGCCGGCGGGAGCGGAGGCGAAGGAGAGTGTGGAAAGAGTGACTAAGAGAGGAAACAGGCGGAGCAGGCGCATAAGAGAAGAAGTGTAAATCCAGCGCGCCTTGAATAGAGAAGCGGATTAGTGAAGATCGCGCGTCGAGACGTGGCATGCCCCGGCTCCACTGTGCATGTGAACGAAATTCGAGTCTCTAATCGTCAAAACGAAAAGATTGTATCCCCCGGCAGGTGAGCGCCAAGATTTGCCGACTGAGATTTCCGTGTCCCCTTGCCGACGGATCGATTCGGTCGTTCTTCTCGCCTGGTCTGAACTGGCTGGCCGCTGCTCACCATTAATGGATATTGTGATAGCAGTCCCGCATCCTGCAGTCGTCCTGCGGCCACATGATAGTTCCCGCCGAAGGACCCCTAGGGTGCGTCGAGTTTGAATGTGGATAGTGCAGCTCTAATGCGCATTTGTTGAGAAAGTCAGCAGAATCGCGGAAGAGCGAGCGCTGGGGTTCTTCGGCTCGGGCGTTCGCCCTCGCTCAGAATGACAATTTCTCAACTCACGCCACTGGTCTAGACTAACGGCAAAAATGCCCTCGCCTGAACGGCCTGCCCCACTCAGTTCACGCTTCAGTCGTCGCAGCCGTTTCAGTTTGGCTTTGCACGCCGGGGATCGAGCCGATGCTCCCCAGCAGTTCGGCAATGCGCTTTTCCACCTCGGCTTGCGACTGTTTGCGGATATCGGCCAGCGACGGCAGTCCGTCTTCAAGCGATGCTGCGTCGAGATCGCCATTGTGAGGAGCGCCGTTTGAGTGCTCGATCAGAATGCGAATGGCCTGCATCGCGGTTGCAGCCGGAGTTTTCGGATTGGTAGCGATGGTTAGCAGCTTCTCGACCAGGCGGTCGCTCCAGGATGCGAGGCCGTCGGGTTTCTTTTTGAGAATGCGCCGCGTCGCCGATGCGATCGGCGGCATGGAAGTGCGTTTGCGCTTGGGAGTTGAATTTGATTTGGTCATAGCATTCGGTCTGTGTTGTGGTTCGGTGAAGGGTAACCACAGAGGACACAGAGGACACAGAGGGCACAGAGAAAAGAGTTTCGGGTTTCGAGTTTCAGGTTTCGAGTTGATTGTGGGCTCGATGGATCCAGCCTTTCCCGAAACTCGAAACCTGAAACCCGAAACGCCTTTTGTGCTTTCCTCTGTGCCCTCAGTGTCCTCTGTGGTGAATTTGTTGCAATCACGAAATCGCGAAATGGTTCCACGCTTCCACAGCGGCCACCGCCCGCTTTACCCCGCAGGCGTAAGCAACAATTGTGCCCGGCCCAATTCGGCACGACTCCCCGCGTAAATCGGCGGGGCGCTCGAAGGTCAAGCGGATGGCGCGGCCGCGATTCACGAAGGTCGCCGCCGCCTCCTCCACCATGCGCAGGGCCTGCTCGCGTTTGACGAAATAAGCCGGCGCTTCGCTGTGGCAGCTCTGATGCAGCCGGTACACGGGGACCCAGTTGTTAGACACACGAGTGCTCATGAGAGTGTTTGGGTGCAAGGCCGGGTACAGCTACTCCAGGCGAGTCCGCCGAGGCGGATGGAGTGTGGCAGCGCCGCTCCTGCCGGTTGCGCGCGATCTGGAACGCGCAAGTGCTTGAGTTCCGTTGAGCCGGTTCGCCGATTTGGTGCTCAACGCTGACTACATGTTCTCTGCTACGGCGGATTTGCGTTTTCGTCAAGAGCAAAGTGCCTGTGGAAAAAGTTGACCTCTTACCACAGAGGACACGGAGGGCACGGAGGAAAATGGGAATTTTGTTTGTGAGTTTTGAATTATGAATGCAAGACCTATTGACGAGGTCCGCTATTCAGTAATCAAAACTCAACAATTCAAAATTGATCCAGCTTTTCTCTGTGTTCTCCGTGTCCTCTGTGGTGAAAAAAGCTTTTGGTTGCAGGCCTACTCTTCCCAGTGCCGGCTGCGGCGGTCCCAAGGCACTCGAGGTTTGAAGGGTTTTTCCGGGTCCTCCTCCTCCTCCAGCGTGAACCTCTCGTAAAACGGCAGCTCGCGCTGCGTCAATCCATGCGCGAGATAGCGCCAGACCCCCGGCGCGGCGCACTCCGGACAAGCCAGCTCAATTCCCGATGTGGGATTCGCGGCTGCAGGCAAGGCCATGCGCACATCGCCGCAGTTTGCGCATGAGAGCTGGACATAAACCACTTTGAAAAGTGGCTTGGGCGCGACGATCTGGCCGGCATCGCGGCCCAATGATTCGACGGAGCTGAGTCTGTGCTCTCCGGAGAAGCAAAACGTCTCTTCCGCGCAGTGCAGGCAAAGCGGGCCGCAGAATTCGCAGACGACGTCCGCGCGCGCTCCGCAGGCGATTGCGGCTTCGCCGGTCGGGTCAGGTCCAGGCGAGCGCAGGGCTTCGCATCGCCACTGTGGAAGCGCCGTCTCTCGCGGTCTGGCGAGCCGTTCTTCTGGCCGTGCCGCGCCGGCGAGACCGCCGGCAGGATCCTGCGCAGAGCCGCATGAACGCTGGGTGTCAGCGCGATTTTGAGTTGTTGAATTTTGCGTGGAATCGTGACCCACGGATTTCAATCCGTGGCTCGTAGGAGAGGAAAGCTGCTGCTTGTGGTGCATAATTGGCACTCCGCTATGGGTTGTGCCAACTACCTGATTGGTGGCGGCGGTAGGACTCGAACCTACGACCTACGGATTATGAGACCGTCGCTCTAACCACCTGAGCTACACCGCCGTCGGGAGCTTCGAAGCCACGAAGCCGCGAAGCTTCGAAGCTATTCAGCTTGCACCTGTAGAAATCATATCAAAGCCACGAAGCCACGAAGCCACGGAGCCGCGAAGCCACGACGCCAAGGAGCAGCGAAGCCGCGACGCTTGGACTAAAGTGTAAGATTTTGAATTTGCTGTTGCAGTTCGCTTCGAAGCTTCGAAGCTTCGTGACTTCGTGGCTTCGTGGCTATGAAAGCTATTGCCATCATCCCCGCGCGCCTTGCTTCCACCCGATTGCCCAAAAAAGTTCTGCGCGAGATTGCCGGACGGCCCATGCTGGCGCATGTGGTCGAGGCGGCGCGGCGCTGTCCGCAGCTTGCGGAGGTGATTGTCGCCACCGACTCGGAGGAGGTTCTGGCGTTGTGCAACCAGAACGGATGGCACGCGGAGATGACTTCTCCGGCGCACCGCAGCGGCACCGATCGCGTGTGGGAAGTGGCGCAGCGCATTGCCGCCGATGTGTACGTGAATGTGCAGGGAGACGAGCCGCTGGCGCGTCCGGAGCACATCTCCGCGCTGCTGAAGCCGATGCGGGATAGAGCCGCGCGCGTGCTGGTCGCGACGATCAAGACCCGCTGCAGCGCCGCCGACCTGAACAATCCCAATGCAGTGAAAGTGGTCACCGATCTTGAGGACCGCGCGCTTTACTTCACCCGCGCCACCGTGCCCTTCGACCGCGACAATTCAGGAGCAGTCACGCGCTACAAGCATCTCGGCTTCTACGGATATCGGCGCGAAGCGCTGGAGCAGTTTTGCGCCTGGCCCGAATCGGAACTCGAACGCGCCGAGCGCCTGGAGCAGTTGCGCTTCCTCGACCACGGCATCGAGATCTATGTGGCGGAAACGCCGTATGACACGGTGGGGGTGGACACGGAAGAGGATTTGCGGAAAGTGGAAAATCTTTTTCACCACGGAGGCACGGAGATCACGGAGAAAGATAAAACAAAACGTGGATAGCGCGGACGGGACGCCGGTTCAAGCTCGAGTTTGGGATACCTCACCTGCCCATATCGAGTACCGCCATTAGATTCGCGCCAATTTCCCCATCTTCCTCCGTGTTCTCCGTGTCTCCGTGGTGAAAAGTTTTTTACTGCGCGGCTTCGAATTGTTTCGCCGCCGCAATCCTCTTCGACACTGGCGGGTGCGAGTGGAAGAGCACTTCCACCAATCTTGACGGAGATTTTTCTGAGAGGTTTTGCGCGCTGAGCTTGTCCATTGCGGTGACGAACGGATCCACGCGCGGCACCGACTTCCAGCAGTAGAGATCGGCCTGGCGCTCGTTGTAGCGCGAGTAGGCGTTGAGCGCGGGAATCAGAAGTACCGACAGCGCCGCCGAAACCAGCGCCAGCAGCGGCAGGTTGGCGAAGTCGGAGAGCGTGACGAACATGTGGCGATCGAAGGTGGCGTAGCGCAGGGCCTGGTTCGCCGCCCAGAATCCGAAAAGCGTGATTCCCATTTGCATGAGGATGCTCTTGAAGATGTGTCCGTGGACGTGATGTCCGAGTTCGTGCGCCAGCACGGCCTCGATTTCATCATGGGAATAGTTCTGGAGCAACGTGTCGGCGACGATGATGCGCCGCGTGTTTCCCAATCCGGTCAACGCGGCATTGGCCTTCTTGCTCTTCTCCGACAGCTTCCATTCATAGACGCCGCGCACCCGCGTGCCCGCGCGCTCGCTCAGGTTCACCAGCCGGCGGCGAAGCTCGTCGTCCTGCAGTGGAACGAATTTGTAAAAAATGGGAAACAGCACCACCGGCGCGAGTTGCGCGAAGACCACGAAAAGCACGGTGAATGCGGCCCAGGCGATGATCCACCAGAAATTCGGCGAGCTGCGGATAATCCAGTACACCAATTCCGCAAGCAGCGCGCCGATGACCAGCCCGAGCGCGAATCCCTTCACCTCGTCCAGCAGCCATGCTCCTGTGCTCTGGTTCGACAACTGAAAGCGGTGTTCCAGGCGGAAACTGTAAATGTCGAGCGGCAGGCTGATGAGTTTGGTGATAATCGTGAGCAGCAGCACGTAGAAAAACAGAGCCAGCACGTAATGATCGCCCGACCAGCGGAAAGAAATATCGCGCAAGTTTCGCGTCCACGCAGCGGCAACCAGCACGATGAGCAAGGCGATGCCCAGGCCAGTGTCAATGACCGAAAGCCAGCGATGAATGCGGCTGTACTGCCGCGCCTCGGGAGTGTCGGCCAAGGAGAGCGGCGGCCCTCCGCCGGATTTTGGTGTCTCCAACATTCTCTCAAGTTAACATCCGAAACGGAGCGCGGCCGCCCTCGGGCGAAATTTGACTCTAATTTTCTCTCTAATTAAGAAAAATCCGGCGGAGGGCCGCCGCGCTCCTTTTTAGCTCCGCTCGTTCACAAACGCTTCTGCCGCGCTCAGCAATTCTTTCACTACGCCCGGCGAGCCAGCTTCGGAATACACGCGCAGCAGCGGCTCCGTTCCTGACGCCCGCAGCAGCAGCCACGATTCCGCCGGCGGCGCGCTGCGTCCAGCGCTTCCGCGCGGCGCATCGAGAAAGAACTTCACGCCGTCGAGCGTCTCCACGCGCAGCACCTTGTGCCCGCCGATCTCGCGCACGCCGTTGCGGGCGCGCGCGATCGCCGATTCCTTCACGTCATTCGGAATATGCATGTCGAGGCGCGCGTAGTAGTGCTCGCCGTATTCCTTCTGCAGATCGCGCACCAGTTCCGCCAGCGTGCGCTTCTCCTCCGCCATCACATTCGCCAGCAGCAGCGCGTTGAGAATGCCGTCGCGCTCCGGTAAATGCCGGGTGATGCCGATGCCTCCCGATTCTTCGCCGCCAATCAGGATTTCCTGTTCCAGCATCAGGTCGCAGATGTACTTGAAGCCGATGCCGCACTCGTGCAGTTTGCGTCCGTGCTGCGCGGCGATGCGGTCGAGCATCTTGGTGGTGTTGAAGGCGCGCACCACGTCGCCCGGCCAGCGCTTTCGCTCCAGCAGCCAGCGCAGCAGGATGGAATAGATTTTGTGCGAGTCCACGTAGCTGCCGTCTTCGGCGACCGCGCCAATGCGGTCGGCGTCGCCATCGGTGATGAAGCCGCCGTGGCACTTCTCGCGCACCACCGCCTCCTGCGCTTCGCGCACGTGCGGCTCGATGGGCTCGGGATTGATGCCGGGAAACAGCGGGTTCACCTGGGCGCGAATCTCCACAAAGTCGATGCCGCGCTCGGCGAAGATGCCGGCCAGCACTCCGCGTCCCGCGCCATACATGCAGTCGATGAGGAACTTGAAGCCGGCGCCGGCGATCCTGTCGATGTCGGCGAATTTCTTGATGGCGGCGATGTAGGGCTGCTTGAAGTCGGTCTCGGCGATCGCCGCCGTAGTTCCCGATTTGGGAAGAGCTGCGTCGAGCTCCTTCTCGATGGCGGCGATGATCGCCGGACGCGCCGAGCCGCCGTAACCCGCCTTGTACTTCACTCCATTCCAGTTCCAGGGATTGTGACTGGAGGTAATCATCACCCCGCCGGCGGCGTTGAAGTGCTTCACGCCGAATGACAGCGCGGGAGTGGGCGTGTAGTCGTTGGCCAGGCGAACAGGAATTCCCGCGCCGGCGAGCACCTCCGCGACGGCCTGAGCAAACATGCGCGAGCCAAAGCGAGTGTCATAGCCGACGACCAGCCCGCGGCGCGCGTCCTCGTGCTTGAGCACGTAATTGGCAATCGCCGAAGCGGCGCGACGAACGTTCGCGAAGGTGAAATCGTCGGCAATGATGCCGCGCCATCCGTCGGTCCCGAATTTGATGGTCTGCATAGTGAGGGCGAATCTCTAGTGTAAACCGCCAAGTGCTCTTAGATGCAGAGCTGGTAAAGTTATCCGGAGCTGTCGAATTGAGCATCGGGTAAAATCAAGTGCAGATTAGTTATGAAGTCGCCACGCCCCAGCTTGAAAGCCCTGCTCCTTGCCCCGAGTCCCCGCTGCGACGATTTGATCATTGAACGACGCAATTTCCGCCTGCGAAAACCACCGGATTTCAGTAAACGAGAATCCGCTCGGAACGACAAAGGCAGCCCGATCACTTCGGCGCAACCACTGAACCGAAAGTGACATGTCTTTCTGTACTCTGTCGCCAATAGTCTTAGCCAGAGCTAAAATCCAGATATGGTAAACTCTGCTGCATCCACCCCCATAACTACATGCAAGACCGGCTCACTTTCATTCCCCCGTGCGGTTCTGCATATACTCATCGGCTTTCGAAGTTAACGCGGAGTTTGTAATGTCCGAGATGACCCATCATCCCCTGCTGTTCACTTTGCGCGACGCCGTTTCAGGTAAGGGATTCTTGGCTGGCATCACCCTGTCTGGGCGGGCGCTGATGGTGCAAGAAGACGGAAAATGGTGGACCTATGGAGTCCGCCCTGGCGCAATCGCGGAAAGCGGAAGCACGCCGCAAGAGAGCTTCGCTCGATTTCGGAATCGCTACAAAGAGGTGCTTTTCGACATAGCTGATGAGTCCAGAACGTTCGCAGCGTTCAAGCGTGAGGTGGAAAGGTTCGCCAAAGAAGTGGACAAAGAAGAGGAACGCAGTTGGAACGATGCTCTCCAACTCGTGCGGGCAAGCTCCGGCCCGCCGCCGGAGCCATTCTCTCAACTGGACAGAATGAAAGCGGAAGAAGCGCCGCCGAAGGTCACCGTGGAAAAACTGTCTGCCGCGAAGAGGAAGTTCACGCCGAAAGACAACTTAAAGGACACAGTGGCAAAGGCCGCCTAAAGGCATGTCGGCCACTGCGCTCTTCGCGACGTAGAACGAATGCTCAAGGTCTGTGCGCCTGGAGCGACGGTTCGACTCGCCACGCACAGCAGAGTCATTCAGTACAAAGATAAAACCTACCGTTCTCTGCCCAAGTTCGACAGGATCGAGCTTGGGCATATTCGCAAAATGTCGCGTGTTCTTGAAATTCTTGAGTGCGCGAAGCGCCAGATCCCGGGCTTATAGAACTCAACGGTCTCTAGAATATTGCAGAAATTCTAAGGGCGCCGTTCCTCTACAATGACTGCTTCCATCTGGAGGCAATGATGGCTCACCCTCGCAGTGGCGCAGCATGCTTCGCCGCTACCTTCTTGACGATTCTCATTTTGGCACTTGTGCCCGCAGCCTTCGCGCAGGCTGCGCCCGGCGATCTTTCCGGGCGCTGGGTGGTCAAGGCCGACTTCTTCGGCACGCCACTTTATTTTCCCTTGAAATTGGAGCAGCACGGGCAGCAGCTCACCGGCGATTTCAGTGGAGACAAGCTCGATGGCACCGTCAGCGGGAATGCCGTCCACTTTCTTGCTAAAGACGAGCAGGGCGGCAGCGAGGAAATGAATGCCACGCTGCAGGCCGGGGAGATGGCGGGCAGCATCGTCTTCATCAATGGCGGCGACGCCGCGCATCCCACGACGCACCAGTTCACCGCCACCCTCGCGCCGCAGCGCCGAGCGGGAACGCCGCAGCGGCACGAATTCACGCCAACGACGTTTTACCGCCAGTTTTCCGCCGCCAATAAGCCGGCGCTGACCATCGCCCCCGGAGACACGGTGCACACGACTACAGTCGATGCCGGCGGCACTGACGAGAAAGGCGTGCGCCGCGTGCTGGGCGGGAATCCCGAAACCGGACCGTTCTATATTGAAACTGCCGTTCCCGGAGACACGCTGGTGGTGCATCTGACGCATTTGCGCCTCAATCGCGATTGGGCGATCAGCGACGACGCCATCGTCGATCGCGGACTCGACAGCGATCTCGCCGTCAAGATGAAAGACGCGGGCAAGGACGTGCGCTGGCATCTCGACCGCGAGCGCGGCGTGGCCACTCCGGAGAAGCCCGGGGAGCACCTCGCACACTACACCGTACCACTGCGGCCCATGTTGGGATGCGTCGCCGTCGCTCCCAATTCGGCACAGGCGGCGCCCGGCACCGGCGATTCCGGGCGCTTCGGCGGCAACATGGACTTCAACGAAATCATCGAGGGCGCAACCGTGTATCTGCCGGTGAATGTGCCCGGAGCTTTGCTCTATGTCGGCGACGGACACGCGCTGCAGGGCGATGGCGAGCTCAACGGCAACGCGCTCGAAACTTCCATGGACGTGGAATTCACCGTTGATGTACTTCCGGGAAAGCGCTTGCACGGTCCCAGAATGGAATCGCCAACGCACCTCATGGCGATGGGCCTCGGCGGCTCGCTCGACGACGCCTTCCGCGCCGCCACTGCCAACATGGCCGACTGGCTCGTCGACGAATACAAGCTCACCGCGTCGGAGCTGGCGCAGGTGCTCGGCACTTCATCGGAATACAAGGTGAGCGAGGTCGCCGACCGCAACGCCGGCATCGTGCTCAAGATCGACAAAAAACGCCTGCAGACGCTCACGCCAGCTCAGAATGGCCTGCGGTAGAGACCGTGACGTTCGCAAGCGCTTGATCCCTTGTACGTCTCATCCGGCTTTGCCAGGCTTCGGACATGACGGAGATGCTTCAAAAGGCGCTGCAGAAAATTGCCACGCTCCCGCCGCAGGAGCAGGACGCCATCGCCTCCCAGATCATCGAAACACTGCAGGACGAAGCCATCTGGAAGGAAAAACTGTCGCGCAGTCCGGAGAAATTAAGACGCCTGGCTGAAGAGGCCGAACGAGAACATCGTCAAGGGGAGACGCACCCTCTCGACGAGCTCTTGTGATCTTGAGAACGACGCATTGCAGGAGGTCCTTCGCCCGTCACGACGGGCTCAGGATGACAGATCAGTTATAGAAGGCCCGACCGTCGATGTTTCTGGCTGTGTCGCCTCTTCCCACGGCTCATCCATAAGCGGACCAGAATGGTGTTGCTTGGCCAGAAGCAGTTGGAAATCGCCAATGTGGCGCTCGCGGAATGCGGCTTCGCAGTAGGCGAGATAGTAGTCCCACATGCGGATGAATACCTCGTCGAAGCCCAGGCCGCGGACTTCTGCCAGGCGCTCGAGGAAGCATGCACGCCAGAGTTTCAGCGTCTGCGCATAATGCCAGCCGATGTCCTCCGCGTTGTGCAGTGACATCTTTGTGCAGCGCCGCAGAGATCTTTGCACTTCGATCAACGAAGCAAGTTCGGCGCCGGGAAAGATGTATTTCTGGATCCAGTCACATCCGCGCACGTAGCTGGGGAACGTGCGCTCGTTCATGCTGATGGTCTGCAGCAGCATGCTTCCGTCTGTATTCAGCAGACGATCGCAGGCGCCGAAGTAATCGTCGTAGTGGGCCAGTCCCACCGCCTCGAACATCTCGATGGAAACAATCTTGTCGTACTTGCCTTCGAGATGGCGATAGTCTTGAAAGAGCAACTGCACCTGCGGATGCTTGCCGCTGCTGAGTCCGGTCTCTGCTAGCCAGGCTGCGGCGTATTCATGCTGCTCGCGGCTAATGGTGGTCGTGGTAATGCGGCATCCGTACCGGTTTGCGGCATAGACCGCGAAGCCTCCCCATCCGGTGCCGATCTCCAGCAGATGGTCCTCAGGCGAGAGCAGCAGCTTGCGGCAAATGCGATCGAATTTCTGCAACTGCGCTTGCTCGAGTGGGTCTTCCCCTTTCAGGAAATAGGCGCAGGAGTAGGCCAGCGAAGGATCGAGAAACAGCCTGTAGAACTCATTGCCGAGATCGTAATGATGATGAATGTTCCTGCGACTGCCGCTCAGAGTATTTCCGCGTATGCGGTGTTGAACGATGTTGGCAATGCGGCTCAGCAACGAAAATAGCCGGTTGCCCTGCTCAATGTGGCTCAGGTTGCGAATCGCCAGCCGCACCACTGCAACCAGATCGGCCGAGGACCATTCCCCCTGCATGTAGGATTCACCCAGTCCGATGTCGCCGGCGAAGAGAGCGCGCTCGAAGAAGCGCTCGTTGTGAACGGCAATCACAGCGCGCAGGTCCGATGACGGAGTGCCAAATCGGTAAGTCTGGTCGTTGCAGACCAGCTCCAGATTTCCTTCCCGTATTCGTTCGAGCATCCGCAATACGAATTTGTGAGCGAATTTCATTTGGTCTCCAAGAAAAGTCCGGTAAAGAGGTGGCATGCAGAGGCGACCAAATTAGTTCCTCCTCCAACAAACTGTGTACCGGGCCTGCGTGGTTTTATCAGGGCGCGAACTTCACCTGCATGCTTCAACATCTCAGCATCCATCTTCAAGTGTCATCCTGAGGCACAGCCGAAGGACCTGCTGCGAAGTGTATAAGATGCTGCTGTGAGTAGGGCTCCTCGGCCACCGTGCTTGAGGACCTGATTTTTGCTTGAAGAGCCGCGCAACTGACGTTTCAGTCCGACAATGTTGCAGGAGATCCTTCGGCTGCGCCTCAGGATGACATCTTGACATTGGAGACAATCTGTAAATTGTGGAGTCGCCGAATGCAGATGAAGTCGTGCTGATTAGAACCTCAGACCAAACGCCACGCACGATTGACGGCTCCGGCGCGGAAACTTTGTTTTCATCTTTACGCATGGCGATTAGTTCGGACAGCCTGGGTTCATGTTCCGTCTCCTGTAATTGGTACATTCTTTAGCAGTTCGTCTTCAAACGGCCACCGCCGCTTTCGCCATGCCCCTCAGGTAGAACTCTCCCCGGCCGCCACGAAGCCCCGAAGTGCTGCACCGCAGATTTGGCGAACCTTCCCGCCCCCGGATGATGCACGACGGGAACCTTCTTGCCCCACAGCCGGACTGCCTGCCAGTGGATTGCCGCGATCACCTTCAACGTCATCCACGGATAGCGCAGCAGCACCGAGTGCAGGTTTCTCCGGTTCCATTCCCGGAATTCGAGCTTTAGTGTCGCGTCGAAGATGTGGCCCGCGCCTTCGTGGGAATTTGTCTGCACGATCAGCGAATCGCCGTTTGAAGCGAAGGTCCACTGATATTGC
Source organism: Terriglobales bacterium (assembly GCA_025980765.1). Lineage (GTDB taxonomy): Bacteria > Acidobacteriota > Terriglobia > Terriglobales > Acidobacteriaceae > Gp1-AA112. The sequence goes on along the minus strand of JAICXB010000001.1, from coordinate 25,065 downwards.
TGTTCCATTCCCAGAAATGGGGAAACGTGAAATTCCTTGGCGAAATCCGCGTGCAGCGCCTCGCCCGCCCTGTCGTTCTCCAGCCAATAATTGTGCGTTTCGCCAAAGGTGTTGTTCACCTCGGCGACGATGGTCTTCAAATCCCCCTCGCGGCCATAGCAGTAGAAGAACGAAACCGGATTGAAGTTGTAGCCGAAATAGCGGAGATGTGTGAGCAGGAAAATCTTGCCTGGCGGCAGACCCAAGCTGCGCGCGGCCGCATCTGCCGCCAGGCGCTCCCGGAGCGTCAGCAAAGGATTCCCGAAATGGTCTTCGCTGTGGAAGCTAGCGGCATTCCAGCGGTTCAGGCTGGTCAAGGGCGAGACCGACATCATCTCGGCAATGCGATCGATGTCGAGAGAGACCATAAAGATGGGATAGGTGAAATCGTGACGCGCCGGCGCAAAGCGGCGATGGCGCAGCGTGCCGACGTAAATGCCGGGATGGAGGTTCACCATTCCACCCCCAGAGCTCGGGCCACGCGCAGAGCCGAGTTCAAGCCATCTTCGTGAAATCCATAGAACCAGTACGCGCCGCAGAAGTGGGTGCGGTTCTTTCCGCTGATCTCGTTCCAGCGCGCCTGCGCGCGCACGCTCTCGATCGTGTAGAGAGGATGCGCGTACTCCATTCGCCGTAAAACCTTGCGTTCGTCAATCCCTTCCAGCGCGTTGAGGGTGACGCAAAAACGTGTGGGCGAATCGATGGCCTGCAGGCGGTTCATATCGTAGGTGACGGTCACGCCGGTGGTGGCCAGGTCAGCCGTGCTCTCGGTATGCACGTGATAATTCCACGAAGCCTGAGCTGGAACCCGCTTCGGCAGCACGGAATTGTCGGTGTGCAGCCAGGTGCGGCTACGGCTGGTGCGAAATGCGCCCAACACCTCGCCCTCCGCTGAGGTCGGAGTATCGAGCAGGGGCAGCACCTGATCTCCATGGGTGGCAAAGACAATCTGGTCGAATTCCTGCGCTGTCCTATTCTGGAACTGCAGTGTAACGCTATGCTCGTTGCGCTGCACTGCGCGAATCTGCGCGCCGGTGTGAATGCGGTCTAAATATGCCGCGGTCAGCTTGGGAATATAGGTGTGACTGCCGCCGATCAGCGTCTTCCATTTGGGATGGGTGTTGATGCCGAGAAATCCGTGATTGTCGAAGAACCGAATCAGTGTGCCGGCAGGGAAGTCCCGCATCTGCCCCGGCGACGTGGACCACACTGCAGCCGACATCGGATACAGATACCGTTCGGTAAACTCGCGACTGAAGCGCTCGCGCTCGAGGTATTCGCCCAAGGTGATGCTGGGGTGCGCCGGAGACTCCAGCAATTTCGGCGCCTCGCGATTAAAGCGCATCAGCTCGCGAAAGAACCCATAATGGGACGGACGCAGCAAATTGCTGCGCTGTGCGAAGAACCCACTCAGTCCGCGGCTGGAGTATTCGAAGCCGGTTTGCCGGCAGGAGACCCCGAACGACATGTCGCTCGCCTGGCTCGCAATTCCCAATTCGGCAAACAGGCGCACCAGATTGGGATAGGTGCGGTCATTGTGCACGATGAACCCTGTATCCACCGGCAGGATGCGGCCGGTTGCCGGGTCTTCAATCAAATGAGTATGGGTATGTCCACCGAGGCGGCAGTCCTTCTCGAAGAGATGGACCTCGTGCTTGCGGCTGAGGAAGTATGCGGCCGCGAGTCCGGAGATTCCCGATCCGATCACCGCGATGCGTTGTGGGCCTGCATCATTCATCAATTTGTCATCAATTTATGAAATGTAATCCTGAGGCGCAGCCCTGAGCTTGTCGAAGGGATCTCCTGCAAAAGTGTCGGACTTCGACGCCGGCTGCGCGGCTGTTCCATTACAAATCTGGTTTCTCCCGCGTATCGCTTGAAAAGCGCTACTCACTGCATTGGCCCGTATACCATCGCAGGAGATCCTTCCGCCGCTACGCGGCGCTCCCAATGAACAGATTTTTAAGTCAAATGAGATCAATAAAAATATTCCGTCCGATCCGTTCCATCCGTCTCATCCGTGCGAGCTGTGGTTCTTTCGCTCAAGAAACCAACTGACCGAACGGATGAGACGAACCAGACGGATTGGACGAATTCAACATTTGTTCGAGGAGTGAAGGTCGCCCAGCCCGACGAAGGATCTGCTCCTGTTCATTGGCCTCATAACCCCCAAAGCGGCGTCGGCGCTCAGGATGACAGATAACGAAAACTATTCTTTTCCGTCGCCTCGGAGGGCAAACGCCATCCGCGAATCTCGCGCGCAATTCCCAGCCAGCTCATCGCCTTGACCAGGTAGAAGGTGAAATCTACCTCCCACCAGCGCAGTCCCTGGCGACAACTGTAGGCATACTGGTGATGATTGTTGTGCCAGCCCTCGCCCATGGTGATCAGCGCGAGCAAAAGATTGTTTCGACTTTGGTCGGGCGTCTCGAAACGGCGCGATCCCCAGATGTGTGCGATGGAGTTGATGGAGAATGTGCAGTGGAAGAGCATGACGGTGGAGACAACGTATCCCCAGATGAATGCGCTGGCTCCCCACAGCAGGTAAATCGTCGCTCCGAAAATCACCGTCGGCAGCCAGTGCCAGCGATTTAGCCAGCGCAGCTCCGGAAATTTTCCAAAGTCGCCGATGCGCCGCGGATCGTATTCGTCGAAGTCATTGGAGATCACCCAGCCCACGTGCGACCACCAGAATCCCCGCTGCCAGGGCGAGTGGACGTCGTTTTCCAAATCGGAATTCTGATGATGGTCGCGATGGTGCGCTGCCCACCACAGCACGCCTTTTTGCGACGAGGTCTGCGCCAGAAGTCCCATTAGGAATTGCGGCACGCGCCCCATTTTGTAAGAGCGATGGCTGAAGTAGCGATGGTATCCCGCGGTAACGCCGAACATGCGCAGGAAGTACGTCGCCAGCATCAACCCCACCCACTTCCAGGCGAAGGGCACCAGGAACACAGCCAGCACTCCCAGGTGCAGCAATGCGAAGGGAACGATCGCTCCCAGTCTGTATCGATTCGTCATTGGCAATGCGTTAGCTGACACGAATGCCTTCACCTGCTTTTGGAGTGGAGGAGGAATGAATGATGTTCTACGCCTTTGAGAACGCTGGCAAGAGGAATTTCGGATTCCGGCTGACTTTTGATTTCCCGGCACGGAGGTCGGTGTCCGGCGGCGCCCGATTGGATACGCTCAAAATTGCTTTCTTGCAGCAAGCTGTGGAAAACGCGGCTGATGCCCGTGGATTCCAGCGTTGCGCTCGTGAAAATCGGGAGCTTTCCATCGCTGGCAAGTGTTGACATCCTGATGCATAATGAGGGCGATTTCTCTCACGTTCCCGAGATAGGTCCAACCACAATCTTTTCGAAGCAGCCAGTGACGGCCATGGAGCAGCCCTCCGTGTCTGCGGACATTCAGGTGTCCCAGAGAATGGACATTCGCTCCAGGAGAGAAGTACGTGCAGACAGAAGAAAAACGCTCGCTCCCGAGATTTCCATTGGAGATTCCCTTATGGCTCAAAATCCCCGAATCCGAGGCCACGGTCCATGGAAGGACGCGCGATGTAAGCGCGAACGGCGTCTTCTTCTATGTCAACTGCACGCTGCAGGAACACTCCCAACTCGAGTTCACAATGACTCTTCCCCCGGAGCTGACCCGGACCGCAGCCATCCAGGTCTGCTGCAAAGCCACGGTTCTGCGCGTGCACGAAGACAAAGCAAGCGGCAAAATCGGAGTCGCCGCCTCCATCCAGGGCTACGACTTCTTACCCGGCTAGCTGCTGAGGAAGCCCAAGTCCACTACTTCACGGTCGCGGTGAACACCTCTTCCATCAGTTCGTTGGTACGGCAGCCGGTCGCAGCCTGCTGGTTCCTGCGGCTGTCGGTCCAAATGGGGTGAGAGGTGCCGCCGTAAGAAACGATGCCCTCGTAGTCGCCGTACTGATTTCCATAGTCGATCGCCGAGCAGGGGAAGATTCCGTTGCAATCGTGTTCGTTGGAGCTGGCCGAAGACACTCGCGTGTTGGGCTGGCGCCAGGTCACTCCGCCGTTGGTCGATTGCGTGAAGTAAACGTCGGTCATGAAGCGCGCGCCGGTGATGTCGTTGCGGGTGTCATAAAAGCTGACATTTACGCTGCCATTGGTCTGGTCAACAGAGAGCCATTGGTAGAAGCGGTCGGCCGAAAAACCCAGTGGATCGGTGATGGTTTCCGGCGCAGACCAGGTGGCCCCGTTGTCATCCGAGAAGGCAGTAAAGATGTCGGTCACGCCGGCGGGCGTGAGATCCATCCAGGAGCAATAGAGACGGCCATTATGCGCGCCGCCGCTGCGATCGGCATCGCAGGCCGGGTACTCCAGCGCGCCGCGAAAGGAAATTGCAGGAATTGCAATATCGAATGCCAGTGTTTTATTTGCGACTACTACCGGAGTTCCCCAGGTATTGCCGCCGTCGAATGAGCGATTGAAGGTGATGGCGTTTGCGGAGAAGTCATTCCAGGCGACGAACAACTCGCCGTTCGGGCCGACGAACGGCACTGCTGCAATGGATCTGCCTGGACCAGAGGGATTATCGGCGCGGGTGACTGTGAAGGTGGCGCCGTGATCGCTGGAATGCGCTACGCGAATGCCGCCGCCGGTGGAGCCGCCGCTGGCCGCGTCCCAGGCTACATAGATGTTGTCCCGAAATGGGCTGCCGGGATTTGTGTCCGCAGTAATCATTGGCTTGTCATTGAAGTGGTCGCCGCCACTGGCGAAGCTGAAGAATGTGGCACCGGGGAAGCTCTTGCCGCCATCGCTGGACTTTGCCACTGCCAATTCACTGCCGTTGAAGCCATTGCCGTTCCCGAAAAAGACGACGATGTAGCTATAAAAGAGGTTTCCGCGGCTGTCGAAAACCAGGCTCGGGTCGGAAGCAAACCGGCCGTCATTGGTGCCGTTTAGGGAAGGTGGAAGCGGCGCATCAACCCCGGTCCAGGAGCTGCCGTTGTCGAACGATGCATAGGCGCGCATCGGAAGGCGAAAAATCTCGTTGGAGCCGCCCGCCAAGTTCTTAGGCTTGCTGGTGTTCAGGGTGATATAGGTCTCGCTCTGCGGCCCACATTCGTTGGAAACATCAACATTAGCGCCCACCGAAGTCGAAGTCCCGGCCCCGGAGTTGGCCCCCGCAGCGTGAGTGGATAAATACAGATACTTGCTCCACCAGGTGGGATTACTTGGCGTGTTGCTTTGAGCAAACGCAACGCCTGCAAACAGAAGGACGAATGCCGTTACTATGTTCCGAATCATATTCATAATCGAACGCCTCCGAAACGAACTGTGAGCCGGAAATCTGACCACAACGCAGGTGTGCTTGGCAAGATGCAAGAGTTTGCAAGCGGTGCGAAGCGTTTTGCCTATTCGCCCGCTTCGCGAGCGTTTTTGCGCACTCGGTAGAGACGTTCGGTGAAGCCGCCCTCTTGCTCGAAGGCTTTGGCTTGGGCCGCTAGTTGGCGGTCCAGCAGGCTGGCGGCTACTGCGATTAGCACGAGGGCGGTATTGGCGGCTATTTCGGGGTAAGTGGACGAGGTGGACTTTGTGGACGAGGTGGACTTTGTAGATCTGGTTTGTCCACTGGGTCCACTCAGTCCACGTTGTCTACTTCGTCCATCGTGCTGTTCGCGGGCCCACTGCGCTACACAATCGGCATTGGCGCAGCGGCTAGCTATTAAGCTGGCCCGGCGTGGATCGGTTCGTTCCCATTTTGGGAGGCAGTGCTGGCGCAAGAAGTCTTCGTAGTCGAGGCGCAATTCTTCTAAACTAGCGCGGGCTACATTTGTTAACTTCAGTTCGGTTTTCTTCGAAGTACCTGCCGCCTGGCTTCCTTCCGCAATATTCTGAACGCCACTTCGCGCGGCCTGCACCATTTGATCGTGCGTGCGGCTGCGCTTTTCGACATAGCGATCGCAGAAGCGCACGGTTACGTCATAGACCAGTTGCGCAACTTGAAAGCTCTTCAGGTTGCGATAGCCACCGTGCTTCGGAATCAGCGCTTCGCGCTTCTGTCCACTCAGTCCACCACGTCCATAACGTCCACTCTCGTCCATAAATGCGCGGCATTATACTGTTTAGGCAATGGCGAATGTTGCACAAGCCGATAAGACGATCAACATCACCCTCCCCGATGGCACTAGCAAAAATGTTCCACGTGGAACAAATGCCTGGGATGTCGCCAAATCGATCTCGCCGCGGCTGGCGGATGCGGCACTAGCGGCAAAGATCAACGGGAAGGTTGTCGATCTGGCGCGTCCGATCGAAGAAAACGCCGAAGTTCGCATTCTTACCGAAAAAGATCCGGAGAGTCTGGAAGTCTTCCGGCACTCTTCCGCCCACGTTTTAGCTACCGCCGTGACTGAATTGTTCCCCGAAACCAAGCTGGGACACGGTCCGCCGACCGAATCGGGCTTCTTCTACGATTTTTATCGCCCGACTCCGTTCACTCCCGACGACCTCGAGAAGATCGAAAAGCGCATGGCGGAGGTGGTCGCGCGCGACGAAAAGTTCGTTCGCGAGTACGAACCGCGCGAGCAGGCGCTCAAGAAATACGACCAGGAAGGCGATTGGATGAAGGTGCATTTCATCCAAAAGCACACCGAAGGCGAGGATAAGGTCTCGTTTTACCGCAATGGCGGCTTTGTGGACTTCTGCCGCGGGCCGCATATCCCCTCTACGGGGCGCATAAAAGCCTTCAAGCTGCTCAACATTGCCGGGGCGTATTGGCTCAATGATGAGCACAATCCGCAGCTACAACGCATTTACGGCACGTCTTTTTACGCTAAAAAGGACCTTGATGCCTACTTAAATGCCATTGAGGAGGCCAAAAAACGCGATCATCGCGTGCTGGGGCAGCAGCTAGATCTCTTTTCCATTCAGGAACTTGCGGGTCCAGGTCTGATATTTTGGCATCCTAAAGGCGGCCTCATCCGCAAGGAAATGGAAGACTGGATGCGCGCCGAGTACCTGAAACGCGGCTATTCGCTCGTTTTTACGCCGCATGTGGCGCGTCTGGACCTATGGAAGACCTCAGGACACTCAGGTTATTACTCGGAAAACATGTTTACGCCCATCGAACTGGACGATGCGGACTACCAATTGAAGCCGATGAATTGCCCCGGACACATCCTTATTTACAAGGATGCGCTGCGTTCATACCGCGAATTGCCGGTCCGATTGGGCGAATTGGGCACGGTTTATCGCTATGAGCGCTCGGGAGTGATGCATGGATTGCTCCGCGTGCGCGGTTTTACCCAGGACGACGCGCATATCTTCTGCACTCCGGAGCAGATCGAGGACGAAATTGTCGCCTGTATTGACTTTGCTCTGGCGGTTTTGACCACGTACGGCTTCGATCAGTACCAGGTTGAGCTCTCGATTTGGGACCCGAATCAGCCGGGAAAGTACGTTGGCAGCAAAGAAAGCTGGGAAGCCGCGATCGCATCGCTCGAGAAAGCGATGCAGCGGCGCAGCATTCCGTATAAAACCATCCCCGGTGAGGCGGCTTTTTATGGGCCAAAGATCGACGTAAAGCTGGTGGACGCGATTGGTAGGTTGTGGCAGTTGTCCACCGTGCAGTTCGATTTCACCCTGCCGCAGCGCTTCAACCTTGAATACGTCGCGGAAGATGGCAGCCGAAAGCAGCCCTTAATGGTGCATCGCGCGCTCTACGGCAGCATAGAACGCTTCTTCGGCGTACTGATCGAGCATTATGCCGGCAATTTCCCGGTATGGTTGTCGCCGGTGCAGGTCGTCATGGTTCCCATTTCGGAGCGCCATGCGGCCTACGCGCAGCAGGTTGCGGACACGTTGAAGTCCGCCGGAGTGCGCGTAAATGTCGACGCGCGCAACGAAAAAATGAACGCCAAGATCCGCGAACACACTCTGCAGAAGGTGCCATTCCTGCTGGTGGTTGGCGATAAGGAAGTAGAATCCGGCGAAGTGAGCGTGAGAACCCGCGGAAAAGGCGATGAAGGGCACGTCAAAGTGGCGGAATTTGTGAAGAGAATCGGGGGATTGATCGCGTCAAGAGCCTCGAAGATTGAGTAATTGAGAAATTTGAAATTGAGGAATTGAAGATCCAGAGCAAAGTTGCAAATGACGTCGGCTTTTCAAATTGCAAAATTACCCGATTACACAATTACCCAATTCGGGGAAACAGCATAAAGTCGTTGCTCCGTTGACCTTAAAGTCTGCGAGAAGCTAGAATAACGTTCAGTTTGTCTGTCCTAGATGTCCTCGTCTGAGGGCCGTTGCCGTGCTCTGAGCGGCGTTAGGAACCAGCAAGCGTCAATAATTTCAACGAAAGTGCGCTGCTTTTGCGCGTTTTCTCGAGGAAAAGCCTATGTACGCGGTGATCCGCGCCGGGGGGAAACAGTTTCGCGTCGCGCCCGGAGACGTGATTAAAGTCGACCAAAAGCTCGCTCCCGGCAACTTTGAATTCACCGATGTGCTGGCTGTTTCCGGCGAAGAAGGCAAGATTGGGCGTCCGGAAGCGGGCACGCGCGTCGTCGGCACCGTGCTGGAGCAGGGACGCGGCGACAAAATCCTGGTCTTCCACTTCAAGCGGAAGAAACAATACAAGAAATTGCAAGGACACCGGCAGCCGTTTACCTCGGTAAGAATCGCGGAAATCGCCTTTGACGGGCAGTCGTTCAAAGCTCCGGAGCAGGAATCCGCCCCTAAACCGAAAGCGGAGAAGAAAGAAATGGCCAGCAAGCAGACGGAACAGAAGTCGGAAAAGAAGGCACGCACCGGCGCCGAAGGCAAAGCGTCGAAGAGTTCGAAGTCGAAGAGCGGCAAGGGCACTGCCAAAGCCGCGCAAAAAGGAAAGAAAAAATAGCTTCGAGGCTGCGAAGCTTCGAAGCTGCGGAGCTATATGGCACATAAAAAAGGTTTAGGAAGTTCCAAAAACGGGCGCGACTCCAACGCGCAGCGGCTGGGCGTGAAGGCCTTCGGCGGACAATTGGTGAGCGGCGGATCGATCATCGTGCGTCAGCGCGGCACGCGTTTGAAGCCAGGCAAGAACGTCGGACGCGGCAAAGATGACACGCTATTCGCCAAAATCGACGGCGTAGTGCGCTTCGTCGATCGCGGGAATATGGGCCGATTTGTCAGCGTCGAGCCCGCGATCTAGCGGGTTTAGCTGCTAGCTACTAGCTGCTGGCTGCTAGCTAAAAAAACCAAAAGCAAAATCAAAGGCTTTAACACGGATTTCACGGATCAGCACGGATTTCACGGATAATCTATTTTGTTCCATTTTTGTCCGTGTGATCCGTGTCTATCCGTGAAATCCGTGGTAAGGCTTTTGATTTTGCCAGCAGCCAGCAGCTAGCAGCCAGAAGCTCATGTTCATCGACGAAGCCAAAATTCGTGTAAAAGCCGGCGATGGCGGCAATGGCTGCATGGCATTCCGTCGGGAAAAGTTCGTTCCACGCGGTGGTCCCTCGGGCGGAGACGGCGGACGCGGTGGCGACGTCGTGATGGAATCCAGCGAGCGGCACAACACGCTGGTGCATTTTCGCTTCAATCCCGAATACAAAGCCGAGCGCGGCCGCCATGGCGAGGGCTCAAACCGCACCGGACGCGAAGGCGAGCCGGTAATTCTGAAGGTGCCGGTGGGGACCATTCTGTACGACGCGGACTCGGGCGAGCGCGTGCACGATTTTTCCCATGTGGATGAACGCGTGGTCATCGCCAAAGGCGGTCGCGGAGGCCGTGGCAATCAGCATTTCGCTACTCCCACACATCAAGCACCGCGCGAACACGAGCTGGGACGGCCGGGAGAGGAGCGCAGCTATCGCCTGGAGTTGAAGCTGCTGGCCGATGTCGGCCTGGTTGGCTTTCCCAATGCGGGAAAATCCACGCTGATTTCGCGCATTTCCGCGGCCCGTCCCAAAATAGCCGATTATCCGTTTACGACACTGGAGCCCAATTTGGGAGTGGTCACCGTGGGCGAACCGCCGGATGATGACAGCTACGTGGTTGCCGATATTCCAGGATTGATCGAAGGAGCGAGCGCCGGGCATGGGCTGGGAACGCAGTTTCTAAAGCACATTGAGCGCACGCGGCTGCTGCTGCACCTGGTCGATGTCTCCGACAGCAGCGGGCGTCCCGATCCGGTGGAGGATTTCAAAGTGATCCTGGGCGAGCTCACCAGTTGGGGGACCGGCCTCGAAGACAAGCCGATGATCGTGGTTGCATCCAAGATTGATGTAGCCAATCCCGAGAAGCTCGCAAAACTCAAGCGGATGAGCACGCGTCGCAAGCTGCCATTTCTTGCAATTTCCGCGGTCAGCGGACAAGGAATCGAAAGGCTCAAATATGAGGTAGGAGCGCGGGTGCGGGAGATGCGCGACGCCGGCGGGCAGGCCCAGCAAGCCGGCGAATCGCTACCAGCCTAAGAGCCATCTATTACCTCAGTAACTTCGTTCCGAAAAATCTACGGCAAACACAGCGAGAATCGGGGCATCCTACCATAGTCAAGTAACCCAGGGGCCTTTCGATGTACGCTCGCCAACATCGGTTCGAAGTGGTTGAATCGCAATCTCCGGAAGGATTTGAGGAGACCATCGCCCGTATGACTTCGTCTATCAAACGCCCGCTCTTTGCACTGATGTGGACCGGCGTAGGCCTGGCTGTCGTCGCCGGCGCGCTTTACCTCGGCAACGAACTCCGCAAACAACGCCTCGCCAGCCACACTCCCTACGAAAGCTATAGCCATGCCGGAGAAGATCGCATAATGAACGGTATGGAATACGGAGTGGGGATTTGAAGGCAGCTTCTGAGCTGCTGAGCTTCTAAGCGAAAATTTAGCTATTTCTTCGACGAGAGAATTCCCAAAACATCCTTTAGTCCCTGCCGAATTTCGCGCAGTTCGCTGCGATGATTGTTTACCGGCTGAAAGGGAAGTGCGGCCTGGGAGCGGTTGTTGCGAGATTCTGACTTCAAGAATTGGCGCGCGCCGTTGATCGTGTAGCCCTCTTCATAGAGCAGCTTCTTCACGCGAACGATGTTCTCGACGTCCTTGCGGCGATAGAGGCGTTGTCCGGTATTGCTCTTGTTGGGCTTGAACTGCGGAAATTCGGTCTCCCAGAAACGCAGAACGTAAGCGGGAAGCGAGCACAGCTTCGCGACTTCGCCGATGCGGAAGTACAGTTTGTCGGGAATGACAATTTCGCCGGTCGGCTTCTTCTTGCCTCGGGATTTGACGGCCTTCTTGGTGCCCACGAAGCGAATGGTATGTCGGGCACAATCGCGGGGTCAATAAGCTTCGCAGCTTCGAAGCTGCGAAGCTCCAGGATGGTTTGGGGCTCTGGAGGGGTGGGGTAGTTCTTTCTAAACAACCCTGTGCGACCTCGCACATTCGTTCTGCGCTCTTAACAGGATCAAGCTAGGGCCTGGGGTCAGCGGTGACCATCTGGCGCTCTAAAGTCAATTGCGCAACGAATTTGCTTCGTAGCTGCGAAGCCCAAATAAAAAGGCCTTCGACAGGTGCGAAGGCCGCAAATCAGGTTTGCGTTACAGCAGCAGTTATTTCTTCTTCGCTGCTTTCTTCTTTGTGGCCTTCTTTTTCATTGGCATGGTTATGTTCCTCCTTGTGGAACGTTCTCCCTTGGGTTGCAGAGTCCCCGCATTGGGTACTCCAGTTATCGTGGGGCCCAAACTGCTACCACCAGATATTGGGCCGAGTTGTTGCTCGTGTCAATAGAAATTTCACCGAAACGCAACATCAAGAGCAAAATCTCAACCACGGATTCCACGGATGGCGCACGGTTTTCACGGATTTTCTTGTTCTTGTTTTTTGATTTCTCGGCTGCCCATGGTTTATCCGTGCAATCCGTGACATCCGTGAAATCCGTGGTAAAGCTTTTGCTTTTTGAACTTCAAAATGCCAGAGCACCTATAATCGCCAGCGATGGCCGATCCGGTTGAGCTGGAGATTTTTCGCGAGCTGTTTCACTCCATCGCCGAGGAGATGGGAGCATCGCTGCGGCGGAGCGCCTTTTCCCCCAACATCCGCGAGCGCCGCGATTATTCATGCGCTGTCTTCGATTGCCATGCGCAAGTCGTAGCCATGGGCGACCACATGCCTGTGCATCTCGGCTCCATGCCGATGTCGGTGCGAGCGGCGATTGATCGCCTGAGGCTTGGATCGCGCGACATCGCGATGGTGAACGACCCCTTTGCCGGCGGCACCCATTTGCCCGACATCACGCTGGTCGCGCCGGTGTACATCGGCCAGCGGACTAGCAGAAGCAGGTCGCCGGATTTCTATGTGGCCTCGCGCGCCCATCATGCTGATGTCGGCGGCGCCTTCGCAGGATCGATGGGACTTTCCCGCGAGATTTATCAGGAAGGCCTGCGGATTCCGCCGGTGCTGCTGGTGCGCGGCGGGGAACTTCAGCAGGACGTGATCCAGTTAGTGCTGGCGAATGTCCGCACGCCGCAGGAGCGGGAAGGAGATCTGGGCGCGCAGATTGCTTCCTGCAACACTGGCATTCGCAGGCTGGAAGATATTTCTTCCCGATATGGGCTTGCGCGAGTGCATCGCGCGACGGAAGAACTGCAGCAGTATGCGGAACAAATGACGCGGGCCCTGCTGGCTCGACTTCCTGCCGGTAAATACGCGGCTGAGGATTTTCTTGACGACGATGGCATAAGGGACCGTCCTGTAAAGATTGCGGTGAGCATCAGGATTGCATCCCGCTCCGCTCGCCGACGATCCGCTCACGGCGATTCGCTGGTCACAATCGATTTCACCGGCAGCGATGCGCAGGTCGAAGGCAGCATCAATGCAGTCGAAGCGATAACCTACTCCGCGTGTTTCTATGTTTTTCGTTGTTTGCTGGCGGAGAACGTTCCCGCGGCCGCAGGAATCATGCGTCCTATTCGCGTAATCGCGCCGGAGGGCACGGTGGTCAATGCGCGTCCGCCGGCAGCTGTCGCGGGCGGGAATGTCGAGATGTCGCAGCGCATTGTCGACACCTTATTTCGCGCTCTCGCGCAAGCGGCGCCCGATCTGGTTCCGGCGGCCTCTTCCGGCACCATGAACAATTTGACGATTGGCGGGCTCTTTCCTGCCGGTCACGCGCGCGCCGGCGAGCCATTTGCCTACTACGAAACAATCGCCGGAGGCATGGGCGGGCGTCCTACGCAGGACGGCATCTCCGGTGTCCACACGCATATGACGAATTCGCTGAACACGCCGGCCGAGGCGCTGGAGTATGCGTATCCGTTTCGCGTGAAACGTTATTCGCTGCGTCGGGGCAGCGGTGGGGATGGCTCAACTCGCGGCGGCGACGGCATTGTCCGGGAACTCGAGTTGCTGTGCGATGCCGAGGTTACACTGCTGGCCGACCGGCGCAAACGCGGTCCATACGGACTAGAGGGCGGCAGCGATGGCGCTCCGGGACGCAACATTGCAATTCGCAGCGACGGCTCAGAGCTGCCGCTTCCGGCAAAAGGCTCGGTGCGGCTGAAACGCGGCGATCGCGTCAGGATCGAGTCGCCCGGCGGCGGCGGTTGGGGACATAATCGGGTCATCGGGTGATCGGATGATTTGACTTCGCCCGATCACCCGATGGCCCGATCACCAGATATTCCATGCCGTCGTGAACTGAGGGATCCATGATTAAGCTTCGTTCTGTCCGCGTGTTTTCCGTGGCGAAAGTGAATGCTATTTTGTACGGCATTCTCGGATTGATCCTGGCTCCATTCTTCCTGATAGGTCCTGGCTTGGCAGTGGTGGGTGCGCCGGAGTTGCGACGGTCGCTGGCTGGAGTAATCCTGTTTGTTGCGTTTGTGCCGTTTTTCTACGCCTTTTTCGGATTCATCTTTGGCGGACTGATCGCTTTTATCTACAACGCTATTTCCCATGCAGTCGGCGGAATTGAGATCGAACTCGATCTCTCGACTCTCGCCGTAAGCGCTCCGCCGCCCCAGCAAGTATCGGCTCTACAGCCGCCGGCGCCTCTGCCCGCGCGCCCGGAATTCGAGTGATAGACTGAGAAGTTTGGTCCCACTCTCCGGCGCTCGCAATTGGCCGGCGCCGAGGCCATACCCATTTATGCCCGAAAACATGCAGGCCATCGTGAAGCCCGCGGCGCGTGCCGGATCGGAAGTACGCGAAGTGCCGCGACCGGAAATTGGGCCTACAGACGTTCTTGTCAAAGTGAAAGTGGCTTCCATCTGCGGCACCGACCTGCATATTTACGAGTGGGATGCCTGGGCGCAGAAGCGCATTCATCCGCCACTGGTGCCCGGACACGAATTCTGTGGAACGGTTGCCGCCGTGGGCCGCGAGGTCACCAGCGTCAAGGAAGGAGACTTCGTCTCCGCCGAGATGCACGTGAATTGCGGCAAATGCCTGCAATGCCGCACGGGCGAAGCTCACATTTGCCAGTTTGTGAAGATTATCGGTGTCGACGCCGATGGCGCCTTTGCCGAGTACGTAAAGATTCCCGAATCGAACATCTGGAAGCTCGACCCTTCCATTCCCGCCGATTACGCCTCCATTCTCGACCCCCTGGGCAACGCCGTACACACCGTTCTCGCCGGAGAAATAGCCGCAAAAACCGTTGCCGTCATTGGTTGCGGGCCGATCGGCTTGTTTTCCATTGCCGTGGCGCGCGCGGTGGGGGCTTCACAGGTATTTGCGCTGGAGGTAAACGAACATCGGCGTAAATTGGCCCGCCAGATGAAGGCGGACCACGTTTGCGATCCCAGCAAAGACAACGTCAAGCAGTTTGTGCTCGAACACACCGACGGCACCGGAGTCGATGTGGTGCTGGAAATGTCCGGCCATCCCGACGGAATCAAGACCGGTTTCGACATCCTCAGGCTGGGCGGGCGCGTTTCCTTGTTGGGAATTCCTTCCGTTCCCATCAAGATGAACTTTGCCGAAGACCTGATTTTCAAGGGTGCAGTTGTGCAGGGCATCAACGGCCGGCTGATGTACAAGACCTGGTACCAGATGCAAGCGCTGCTCAAGGCCGGCAAACTCGATTTGTCTCCGGTGATCACCGACCGCATGCCGCTGAAAGATTTCAGCAAAGGCATGGAACGGCTGAAAACCGGTGAGGCAAGCAAGATATTGCTGTACCCGAATGGAATGCAAAGGTAATCGGGTGATCGGGCCATCGGGTCATCGGGTCATCGGATGATCTAACTTGCCCGATGACCCGATGGCCCGATCACCCGATTCGCCAAGCCCTCAAGTGCCTAACTCTTCCATCTTCAAGAAGGTCCTGATCGCCAATCGCGGTGAGATTGCTGTGCGCGTGGTTCGCGCCTGCCGCGAGCTTGGCATTTCCACCGTCGCCGTTTATTCCGACGTAGATCGCGCGGCTTTGCATGTGATGAAGGCCGATGAGGCGTACCACATTGGTCCGGCGGCGGCGCGCGAATCATATCTGAACATTTCCCGCATTCTGGAGGTGGCGAAGCGCTGCGGCGCAGATGCCATTCATCCGGGATACGGATTTCTCTCAGAGAATGCCGAGTTCGCGCGGGCCTGCGCGAAAGCCGGAGTGAAATTCATTGGCCCTTCGGCGGCGGCGATGGAAGCCATGGGATCCAAGACGCGGGCGCGCCAAGCGGCAGATCGCGCGGGAGTGCCGCGTGTGCCCGGATCGGTGAGCGCCCTGGAATCGCCACAGCAAGCGAGAGAAGTTGCCCAGAGTGTTGGCTATCCCATCATGATCAAAGCCGCAGCCGGTGGTGGCGGAAAGGGCATGCGCCGGGTGGACACTCCGGATGAGCTTGCCTCCGCCTTTACCGCAGCGCAGAGCGAGGCATTGCGCGCCTTCGGCAATGGCGACGTGTACATCGAGAAGCTGATCGTCAACCCACGGCACATCGAAGTTCAAGTATTCGGAGACGAGCAAGGGAACGTGGTGTATCTCGGAGAACGCGAATGCTCGATCCAGCGCCGTCATCAGAAGGTGATCGAGGAGGCGCCATCGGCGATTGTCGATGCTGCCATGCGCCAGGCGATGGGAGAAACGGCGGTCGCCCTCGCCCGCGCTGCTGGATACTACAACGCCGGCACCGTTGAGTTTCTGGTAGATCAAGAGAAGAATTTCTATTTCCTGGAGATGAACACGCGGTTGCAGGTAGAGCATCCGGTGACCGAGCTTGTCACCGGCCTGGATCTTGTACATCTGCAACTCCTGGTCGCCGCCGGTGCGCCGCTGCCGTTTACGCAACACGATCTGCAGTTGCGCGGCCATGCCATCGAAGTGCGCGTCTATGCCGAGGATCCTGACAACAACTTCTTTCCCTCTCCGGGCAAGATCACGCGATTGCTTCAACCGTCGGGTCCCGGCATCCGTGAGGACAGCGGCATTTACGAAGGCTGGACGGTGCCACTCGACTACGATCCCATGCTCTCAAAGCTCATCGCCTATGCCCCCACCAGGGAACAGGCAATCCGGCGTATGCGTCGTGCACTCGATGAGTATTTCATCGGCGGCATCGCGAGCAATCTTGGTTTGTTCCGGGAAATTCTGCAAGACGAAAACTTCATCGTCGCGCGCATGGACACTGGTTATCTCGATCGCCTGCTGGCCGCACGCCAGCCATCCGCGCCCGCGGCCATGGACGGCAGCACAGAGAAGATCGCTGCGATCGCGGCCGCTTTGTTGCAGGCGAACCGAAATGGGAAGCCGGCAAACGGGAAGGGCAAGTCTAACTCCGATGCTTCACCTGGAAAATGGAAGATGGCAGCGCGGCAGGAGGGATTGGCCGAGCGATGATCTTCGAGGTCAGCGTCGATGGCCGGGATTATCGCGTTGAGCTCGAGCGCGGAGAATCGCCTGCGCAATGGAAATGTGAGGTGAACGGCGAACAGATTCTTCTGGATGCGACCACCACCGCCCCCGGCGTCTTGTCTCTCATCCTTGGCGGCAAATCGTACGAGATCCTCGAGAGCTCAGGGCAGCAGCAACTGGCGATTTCCGGCCGCCGTTACTCGGTCGATGTCCGCGACCCGCGCGCATGGAGAACGCGGCACGCTCGTGCCGGCGCCGGCGATGGACCAAGGAAGATTGTCGCTCCTATGCCGGGAAAGGTCGTGCGCGTGATCGCCGTTGAAGGAAGCGAGATCGAGCAGGGCGCGGCTGTAATCGTGATCGAAGCCATGAAGATGCAGAACGAATTGAAGTCGCCGAAAAAAGGCACGGTCGCGAAGGTGCTTGCCACAGAAGGCGCGCCCGTTAACGCAGGGGACGTATTGGCTGTGATCACATAGGAGAAAACTTGACGCGGATCACGCAGATGAGACGCGGATTTTGAGAACCTACTGCACAACAAACAGAGTTTGAGATTTTATCCGCTTCCTATCCGCGTGATCCGCGTCAGGTTCTTACCACCCTCTATTTGCCTACGTTCTTCAGCAAGTCGTCGGCGTAGTAGTTTTCAATCTTGGCTTCGTTGTGGACGGTGTCGTAATAGGCGGCCTTCAGCAGTTGCTCGCGGCTTTCCCGCAGTTGCTGGCGAACAAACTGCTGCACGCGAGGATCGTTCAGTTCACGCTGCCCGGCGGGTTCTTTGGCGATGAGCTTCAGAATGCTGTATCCAATCACCCGTTTACTGGCGTCGGTTACCGGGAGTGGCGGTGAAGTTTCTCCCGGTTTGAGCTTGGATACTGCCGCATAAATTTCCGGATTGTTGCGTAGTTGTGACTCGGAGATCATGCCCATGTCGCCGCCGTTGCCCGCGGTATCGGGCTGCTCGGAATAGTTCATCGCCACCTGAGCGAAGTCGTCGCCGCTCTCCAGCCGGTTCTCGACCATCTGGATCTTCTTGCGCGCATCGACGTCATTCTGCGCTTTGTCATTCTTGAGATTGCTGACCTGCCTGGCGGGCTGTGAACTCACCACGATCTGCGCCAGGTGATAACGCGGTTCGATCAGGTTGAACTGCGCCTTGTTCTGGTTGTAGTAGTCGGCAATTTCTTTGTCGGTGATGCTGATCTTGGAGGTGATCTCTTTGTTCAATACCTTGTCGATGGTCAGATTGCGCCGCAAGTCTCGCTTCAGATCGTCGAGAGACATGTGGCTGTCCTTCAGCTTCTGATCGAACTGCTCCTGAGTGTAAGGCGCTTTGAGTTCGTTCAGTTTGCGATCGACTTCCTCGTCAGTGGCCAGGAGTCCGAGTTTTTCCGCGCGCTGCATCATGATCTCCTGATCGATGAGCGTTTTTAATATGTTCAGGCGCAGGCTCTCGGCCTGCTCACCGCTCGGCTTCTGCGCGGCAGCGAGCTCCTGGTTCGCGTAGTACTTGTCCAATTCAGACTTGCTGATGACCCGACCGTTGACCTTGGCCATGACGTCAGCACCCGGACGGGAATGCTGGTAGCCAGAGATGAACGTAAAGAGAAGAAACAGTGCCGGGAAGAACAGGCGGCGCGGCGTGTTCAAAATAGAAGCTCCCACAAGCGCGGATTCACAGAGTGCAGATGAGCGGAATTGTATCGTATGGAAATGGATAGAGTCTTGGATTCCTGACTCACCGCGTGTTGAAAACGCTGAATCGTGCCTGACAGTACATATTCCAGGCGATGAACGCCGGGCTGAGAGCCTGACACTACCGATCTGCTTTTGCCGCCGAAGTCGCGCTCGCGGGCGGAGTCTCGCCGGCATCTTTCAGCGCCCGATCGATTACGGCTCGCATCTCCTCCTCCGACTTCACTCCAGAGAGGCGTTCGCCATTGATGAACATCGTCGGCGTCGCTTCCACACCAATCTTTTCCCCCTCGGCTCTGGATGCCATTACGGCAGTTTCATCCTGAGCTTTCGTGCAGGCGTCGAGTTTGGTCAGGTCGAGGCTTCGTTTTTGTCCAATATCGTGAGTCAGACTGTCCAGGCGCGCGTCTGCTTGCTTGATGTCTCGTTTGTCACCGTTGATCTCTTTCTGGTTGTTATGCGCGTAATCTGCGAAATCCCAATAAGCGTCGTTATTCTGCGCGGCCAGACAATTTGCATCAATGGCTGCGTGCATGGCCCAGGGGTGCATCTCGATCAGGGGATAGTCCTTGTACACGAATTTCACTTCGTCGCCATAGGTCTTTAGCAGATTGGGGAAGAGCGTCTGGTGCATGCGCGCGCAGAAGGGACATTCGAAGTCGTCGTAGTTGACGATCACCACCTTAGCTTGCTTGTTGCCGCGTACCGGCCGCCCAGTCAGATCGATCGACTGCATCACGTCTTTGGTGAGATCGATTTTTTCCCATTCGATCAGCGTCTTGTCATCCTTGGAAATCAGGAAGTCGTGCGTGCTGGAGTGGTTCTGGCTCGACAGCGTGATGGGAACCTTGTCATAACCGGGAATTTCACTTGCTACCCGGCTGCCGACGGAGACCGACACTGCAGACGGCAGGTCAAAGGTCAATCGGACCTTTTGCTCAATGCGCCGGTTCAAAGCATTAAGGTCCTGCTTGCTCTGATTGGATTGGGCGGCGCAGCCTAGCGCGAAAAGAAGGGTAGAGATAAACAATAGTCGGATCTTGAACAAACAGAGTACCTCGAATGACGGAGCGATGAGTTGATTATCGCACGTTGTGAAACATTGGGTTAGCACGAAGGTCACCCTTCGTGTTGGCCCCAGGGTGCAGTCAATACAAGCGTTCTTGCCTTTTGAGATTGCCAAAAGTGCCGATATTCGCGAGGCTGAAGGCGAATCGGTACTGGCTTTCGTTTCGCACCGGTCCCAGCACGAAGCGGCGATATTCGAAATTCAGGCCGCAGCAATCCCAGTTGTACGAAGTCTGCACCGCGTCATATTGGATGGACGATAGATTGACGTCGTAACCGACGTTTCCTGCCACGTTCAGTCCGCGTTTCGAGGGGTTCCCATAGCCGGCAATCAGACGGAATTGATTGAATTTCTCCACTGCCGGAAGTGTGCTGGAAAGGAAAACTTCGCCAGGCGAACGCAACAGCGCATGACTGCCTCCGAAAAAATAGCTCCCCAGGCGATAGTCCACGAAGACATCGCTGGAGCTGATAAAGCCCTTCTTGGTGTCATAGTCCAGCAGCCACTGGACGTCGGTGTGAGCGCTGGTGTGAATGCGCAATCGCGAGATCACCGGCGAAACGTTGCGCGGCTCGGTCAAAAAAGCAACTCCGGTAAAGTCGGCGGTGGTTTCAAAGACGTTGCGCACTCCGGGGACGACAGCGCCGCCGAAGTTAGGATCAAAAAAATACTTCTGCGCAACTTCCCAGCTTAGAAACTCGGTTGAGGTCCGCACACAAGCTTTGTCTGCGTTGGATGCCGCCGATTCATCGCACTTCGGCTTGCGTGGTTTGAGATAAATACGATTGGTTACGCCATATTCGACTTCATTCGTGTTGGTCAGCAAGTCGGCGCTGTCAAAGCGGATGATGCTGAGAAAATTATCGACTCCGTTCACGATGCGGTAATCAACGCTCGGCTCCAGCGTGTGCTTGAGTGAGTGTCCGAACAACCCTTTCTCAT
The DNA here is from genome assembly GCA_025980765.1 of Terriglobales bacterium. Taxonomy (GTDB): domain Bacteria; phylum Acidobacteriota; class Terriglobia; order Terriglobales; family Acidobacteriaceae; genus Gp1-AA112. Next base: position 4,525 of record JAICXB010000001.1, on the reverse strand, counting down.
AGATTCGCTCCAGGCGCGGAGGACGGACTTCAATCTCGCCTTCAATCGCCCGCCGATTAAGCGGGTCATTGAGGGTTGAGCCCACGTCAAACTGAGTCTCTGCAGTTTTATGTTGGGAATAGAAAGTATCGCGCACGGCTGCGGCCGGCCGTAAGGTCCAGCCTTTGAAGAAGACAGGCAAGGCAATGCGGGGATGCGCATCTAGTCGTCCCACCAGGTTCGCGGAGCTGAAGGTTGGACTGCGACGCGAAAGCCCGGTCGCGGAGATATCAAATCCGAAGTTCAGCGGCGTGCCCAGAAGTGCGCGGTCTACCGACGAGGCGTCGATGCTGGGAACGTGGAGAATGCTGAAATAATCTCCCTTATTGGTGCTTTGGAAATTCTGATAGCGCTGCGCCAGAATGCCCAGCGAATATCCATCCTGATTGCGATAGGCAAAGACATCAGACTTGACCTCAGAATTCACCGCGGTGGTAAACGTCTCCGCGAATGCAAGCCGGAATAAAAAGCTGCTGAGATACTCGACGTTTGCCACTGCGCGAACATTGTCGGGGAAATACTGCTCGGCCTGGATTTTTATGTCTTCTCCGCCTTCATCGATGTGCGTAGGTCCGAAGCCCCGGTCAAGCACGCCAAAATAGTTCATGTTGACGAAGGAATCGTCAGCCGTCTTGGCGCGAAAATTTGCATGTTCGGCAAAGCCGCGCTTGGAAAAGTATTCGGCGCCGAGCGTCGCGTCCATGCTGCGATTGATGGCCCAGAAAAAAGAATCGCCGACGATGGTGCCTTTCACCGACGATTGCCCAAATGTAGGCACCAGGAATCCCGACTGTCTGCCCAGATGCTCCACCGGATGTTCTGCGAATGGCAGGTACACGATCGGCAGTCCGCGCACGCGGAAGGTGGAGTGATAGATCCGCGCGACGTCTCCTACATCGAAGCTGATGCGTTCGGCGTTGAAGGTCCACTTCGGTTTTGGCAGCTCGCAGGAAGTGATGGTGCCATGATGCACGATGTAACGGTCCGGTCCGACCTTGTCCACTTCCTTGCCGCTGAAGGCGAATGGACTGGAGGTGGTGAGCGTGACGCGCTTGCCGGCAAACTTCATTCCGGTAGTTCCGGTTACATCGTAAAACTGGCCAGTCTGATTGTTGGCATCGTAATTCCCGTGCGATGCCTGCAGGTGGACGTTGTAGTCTCCGCCATCGAGCTGCAGATGCCCGGTTGCGGTAGCCTGGCCGGAGTCGGAATCGAAGGTGATCTCATCCGCATGCAGCGTGTAATCGCGAAAAAAAATAACGACTGCGCCGCGCAATTTGTAGATGTCGGCGGATTTCTCCAGTTGGTCGGCCTCAATAATTATGGGCTCGCCATGAAAGGTCAATGCCGCGGTGGCGCGCGCAGCCTGTTGCGTTCGTTGCGCAACCGGTGCGGCCAACGCGCTTGCAAGTCGTGGTGGTAGCTGGCTCGTCAACACTGGAACGAGCAGTAGCAGATGACAACCGAGTACTGCCGTGATAACAACATGACGGCGGGATTTCATTCGAATCGCCGACCTTAGCATGCCGATGCGCGGCGTGCAAAATCGTTTTCACCCGATACTCTCTCGCCGCTCTGAGGCGTTTATATCTCTATGGCTTGTCCGCGTTGCGGGACCGATTGCAATTGTGCCTGTTCCGGAGATCCGCTGCCGAACGACTGGCGGCGCGAAGTCTCAATGCAGGTGCGCGCGCATCGCGCGCGCCGCCGCAAGGCGGATCCCAGTGCTCCGCAACTGGATTTTCAAGACCATGATTTAACGGATGGGAATGAGACATCCGTTCCGGCCATGCGGGCCCGGAACTCGCGATGGGATCAGGATCTGTTGCAGCCTGCGAGTTCGACGATTACTCCTGTGGAGGAACCTGCGGCAGCAGAGGCCCAGGAGAAGTGGCATGAGAATGAATCGCCCTATCAGTCTCCGGCAGAGCAGTTCGAAGCCATGCCGCAGGAGCGTCTGCCATTAGCTCCTTTTCCGCGCATTGCCACGCAAGTGCGGAAAGTGATCCAGTTTCCCCGCAATCAGGTAGTCTCCAGGCAATATGAGCTGGCGGAGCCGATTTCGGACCAACTGCGAATCTTCGAGGTTGAAGAGCTTCCGCCGCCCCCCCCAACGCATTTAGCGGAAATTGAGATTGCTCCGGAAGAGCCAGCGCACATTGCGGCGTCTGATCTGGATCTTCCGTTGCAGACTGCTCCGCTCAGTCGTCGGGCTTGTGCCGCACTGGTGGATGGAGTGCTGCTTGCAGCGGCGGTAGGAATTTTTGCCGAGTGCGCGGAATTCTTTGCCGGGGCATTTGTGCTGAACAAGTCGCTTGTGGCAGACGGATCGGTCTGTGTGTTCCTGTTGCTCGGCTGCTATTTTTTTCTGTCGCTGTCATGCGCGCGCAGCACACTGGGTATGCGAGCAACTGGGCTGCGGCTAAGCACTTTCGCGGGCGAAGCTCCCAGCCGAAATCTGTTGCGCTGGCGCGCGCTCGCCATTGTTCTTTGCTATGCAACCCTGGGCATGGGCTTTGCCTGGGCCTTCATCGATGAAGACCGGCTCTGCTGGCACGACCGCATCACGCGAACGCATTTGCGGAGAGAAGCAATAAGCGATAAGCAATAAGCGATAGGCGAAGGCAACCAGCAAAGCTGCAATCGACCAAGAATAAAGGCAGCGGGTGCTCACGGGAAGAATGCCCGCGCTGGGCGTTCTCCGCCTGATTACCCGCTGCCTGGTTTTGCTTATCGCCTATTGCTTACTGCTTATTGCTTCTCTCCGGCAATGCCACCGCTACACGAGCGTCGCTCTGCCGTTCCAGTTGCGACAGACGTTGGGTGAGCTGATCGATCTGCTGCTGCTGCGACTCGATCTGACGGTGCTCTTTCTGCACTTCATTCAGCAACATTGAAGTGAGCAGGTTGTAATACACCGTTGTCGGCTCTCCTTTGGCGGAGTATTGCACCAGGCCGGGATAGACTTTGGCCACTTCTTCCGCGATCAGTCCATACTGCAAGGCGCCCGATCCGCCGTCATATTGCGGCTTGTAGCGGAAGGTCACGGGACGCAATTGCATCAGCCGGCTGCTGGCATCGCCCATATCTTCGATGTCCTGCTTGAAGCGACGCGAAGAAGCGATCGTGCCCAGACGTCCGTTCTGGTCAACCACCACTTGCGTGCCATTCACAACGTTCACGCCGGAGATTCCGGCGATGAAAGTTGCCGTTTGCGAACTGCCAATTCGGATCGTGTTCGACTCAGTGGAATTTCCCTGGTTGGCAATGTAAATGTCATCATTGCCACTGGAGAGATTGAAGCCTGCGGCGTTCCCCAGGGCCACATTGCGAGTGCCTGCGGAAACCGTACCCAGGGCCGCGAAGCCGACGGCAGTATTTTGTTGCCCGCTCAGGTTATTTTGCAGCGAGTCAGCCCCGATAGCAGTATTAAATACGCCGCTGTTGGGGTGATTCGAGGATGCTCCGGCTCCCACTGCAGTATTGAAAGTATTCGCGTCGGTAAGAACGTTGGGGTTCAGCGGTCCAACTGGGCCTTGCGGTCCCGCAGGGCCTTGAGGTCCTGTGGGTCCTTGAGGACCGGCCGGGCCAGTGGCTCCGGTATCACCCTTCGGACCGACTGGACCTTGCGGACCAATCGCGCCGGTTGCGCCTGTGGGGCCGGCTGGCCCTTGTGCTCCCGCAGGTCCAATTGGGCCAACCGGGCCTTGTGGACCGATAGCGCCTGGCGCACCTGTATCCCCTTTAGGACCTTGCGGGCCTACTGGACCCGTGTCACCAGTTATTCCCTGCGGACCGATTGGTCCCGCGGGGCCCTGAGCGCCGGTTGCGCCGGTATCGCCTTTAGGACCTTGCAAACCTGTGGCTCCAATCGGTCCTTGCGGACCGGTGGCGCCTGTCGCGCCTGTCTCACCCTTCGGGCCTTGTGGTCCGGCTGGCCCTGGAACCCCCTGCGGTCCGGTTAAGCCCATTGGACCCATAGGTCCCTGCGGTCCGGCAGGTCCTTGCGGACCAACTGTGTCGGCAGGCAGCAGAGTGAAATGCATTTCGCTGTACCCACGTTCGACGGTGATCTTGCGAACCTGCGGGGTCCACCCCGAATCCTGGGTGAAGATTTTGATGGTGTGAACGCCGGGGCGCATATCAATGCGCGTGGGCGTGATTCGACCAGTATCGATGCCGTCGATCATGACGTTGGCGGCATCGGGAAACGAAGTTATCTGAAGGTGGCCAGATCCGGAAAAATGATCGTTGTCATTGTCGGCGAAGGACATAGCCGATATCCCAACCGCAACGACCAAAGCTAAAAGCAATCGCACCTGTATGGTTCTCATGCAGCGCTCCTCGTTTTCTTGGGACCGTTGGGGCCGCGGCCGCTAGGTGTACTGACTCAAAACTGCGGCGAGTGGGGAGTCCGCGAGGAGGTCGCTCGGTGGCGCGGCGAGCTCATGCGGAAGCAGCACAATGATGCCAGTCTGCGGGGAGG
>JAICXB010000070.1 GCA_025980765.1 Terriglobales bacterium | reverse complement strand
GACCAACTGGTGCTTTCAGGCGGAGTGCGGATGAACGATGCGTCGGGGGCCATGTGGGCACAGCAGGTGTCGATTGAGCGCAGCAGTGGCGACGCGCACGCGGCCGGGCCGGTGAAGGCGGAGTATGTGCAACAGGCTGGCGCGGGGAATACCGGCTCCGAACCGATGCACATTCTGGCGCAGCGCGCGGATGTGCGGAAGGGGAATGACTCAGCCACTTTTTACGGCAGTCCCGTGAGGGTGTGGCAGGGCGGCAACCAGGTGCAAGCCCCTGAGGTGCAGGTGGAACGGGCGAACAAGCGGATGACGGCGCGGAGCGGCGGAGCGCGGTCGGTGCGAACGTTTCTGGTGGGCGTCGACAATGGCGCCAACGGCGTGCAGACAGGTGGCGGTGGGGGAGTTTCGGGGTGTGGAACGGCTAATGCGGCAACGGCGCGGAAGAGTGCTGGGAGACAGCGTGCGGGAAATGCTGTGAGGATCTCGAGCGGGGAGCTGGTTTATTCGGGAGCGCTGCACCAGGTGGAATTTACCGAGGGAGTGCGGGCGGAGATGACGGATGAAACTGTGCAGGCAGCGCAGGCGACTGCCTTTCTCGGCAAGCAGAACGGCAAGAGTGCGGGGCCGGGCCTGCTGGAAGGCGGGGTGGAGCGAATAGTCGCCGATGGCGCGGTGGTGCTGAATCGTCCCGGCACGCGGGTTTCGGGGGAGCACCTGTTGTATCAGGCGGCGGAAAGGAGCTTTGTCCTCAAGGGTGGAGAGCAGCCGGCCAGGGCGGTGGACGCCCGGGGGAGTACGACGGCGGCGTCGTTCCACTTCAGCGCCTGCGATAATACGCTCCAAGCACTGGGCGAGGAACCGGGGACGCGATCGCGGAAGGTAGAGACCGAGTCTACGGCAACGGGTGCAAAGAGGGAGAAGGCGAGCAGGTGAGATCGCTGATTCGCAGGTTGGCAGGGCGACGCACGAGTGAGATTGAGGACCCGGTGAGACAGAACGCAGGAAGCCCGGCCGTCTCCGGCGTGCGAATGCTGGCGACGGATGATATCGCGAAGTCCTATGGCGGACGCCAGGTGGTGCGCGGTGTGACCATGACCATCTCGCAGGGCGAGGTGGTGGGGCTGCTGGGGCCAAACGGGGCCGGCAAGACGACCTGCTTCTACATGATTGTGGGCCTGGTGCGTGCCGATGCTGGGAGGATTCTGGCGAATGGCGAGGACATTACCCGGCTGCCGATGTATCTGAGGGCGCGGGAGCACAGGATCAGCTATCTGCCGCAGGAGCCGTCGGTGTTTCGCAAGTTGACGGTGGAAGAGAACATCCAGGCAGTGCTGGAAGCGCAGCAGTTGAGCTGGGAGACGCGGCGCACGCGAACGGAGAAACTGATTGAGCAGCTAAATCTGGGGCACGTGCGCAAAACGCTTGGGTATGCTCTGAGCGGAGGCGAGCGCAGGCGGGTGGAGATTGCGCGTTGCCTGGCGATTGAACCGGCGTTCATTCTGCTGGATGAGCCGTTCTCAGGGATCGATCCAATCGCTGTGCTGGAACTGCAGGAGATTATCTTCGACCTGAAGGTGAACGGGATCGGGGTGCTGATCACAGATCACAATGTCCGGGAGACACTGTCCGTGACGGACCGCGCGTACATCATCAACGATGGGCGGATTCTGTTTACCGGGACGCCGGGCGAGCTGGGGCGAAATCCTGAAGTAAAGAGAATTTATCTAGGGGAAAAGTTCTCGATGTGATGGAAGAGAGGCACAGGCTCTTGGGGCGAGTATGTGCAAGATTTGACGAGATGTTGATTCAAAGGTGGTATTGCGCGGACGGGTCGGACCCGCGAGTAATTTAACAGTACAGAGGATATTGTCCTGCGTGTGGCGGCTGGCGATGTCACCAGTGCAACCAGAAGCATGCGGCGCGTGTAGACTGTGGGCAATCACCCGGCAGTATCGAAGGCAGCGGGCCTGCCTAACGGGGCCCTCACCTGCGACACCGCAGAGAAATCAGCACGATGAGGTCTTAAAGGATTGCTGCAACCGAAGCTAAATCTCAAAGTCTCCCAGCGCCAGGTGCTGACACCGGGTCTGGTCCAGATGGTCAGCGTGCTTGCGCTGAACAAGCTGGAGCTGAAAGAGATGATCAACGCGGAGATCGTAGAAAATCCTGTGTTGGAAGAGATTGAGGAGTCGGGGATCACGCTGGAGGAGATGGCGGGACGCGAGGCAGCGCTGGAACGCCCGGCCGAAGAGGCGCCGAAGACGGAGAAGGATCCGTTCGATGAGATCGATTTCGGCAGCTACTTCCAGGATTATCTGGACCCGGGTTTCCGGACAGGTTCCAGCTTTGAAGAGTTCGACCGTCCGTCCTTCGACAATTTTCTTTCGCAGCCGAGCACGCTAACGGATCACCTGAGCTGGCAGCTTGGCGCAATGAATCTTTCGGAAACCGTGCGGCTGGCGGCCGATCTTATTCTTGGAAATTTGAATGAGGATGGATATCTGACTTCGACGGACGAGGAGCTGGCGCTTTCCTTGAAAGAAGCGCTTGGCCCCCAGCCAGCGGAGCTGATTCCATTTGAGCGGGGTGTCCGGTCCGAACAGATGTGGAAGACTCTGACGGCCGGAGCCGAGAGTGCACACGAAGAGCACGCGGTCCCTGAGAACGGCGCTCTCGCCGGGCAGGACAAGTTGCGTGAGCTGCTGGAGATTGTCGTCGAGGCGCGGAGTATCGTCAATCGGCTGGATCCGATTGGAGTGGGAGCACGGGATTTACGCGAGTGCCTGCTGATTCAGATTCAGGAACGCAGGCGCGAGGCCGAACTTGTGCTGCGACGCGCGGAGGAGAGCCACGCCGCAAATGGAAATGGGACGGACGAGATTTCGGAGGTTGCCGCACAGGCCGCTGAAAATGGCCATGCAAATAGCAGCAGCGTGGACGCAGATATCTTCGAGATTGCGATCACGATCGTTCGCGACAAGTTGCAGTTGCTGCAAAAGCGCGATATCCGCGAGCTCACGAAAAGCTGTGGACGGTCGACGGAAGAGGTGCAAGCCGCGGTCGAATTTATCCGGACGCTGGATCCGCGGCCGGGACAGCGCTACGACACCACCCAGACGAGATTGATTGAGCCGGACGTTGCCTTCGTGAAGCGGGATGGCGAGTTCGTTGTGGTGGTGAACGAGGATGACATGCCGTCGCTTCGCCTGAGCCACGCCTACCGCAAGATGATGCGGGAGAAGGGCACGGAGAAGGACGTTCGCGATTACGTGAAGGAGCGGTATAAATCGGCGATCCAGCTGCTGCGCAACATTGAGCAGCGAAAGAACACGATTGTGCGCACATGCGAGGCGATCGTCCGGCGGCAGCAGGAGTTTCTGGAGCGCGGCGAACAGGCGCTGAAGCCGATGATGATTAAGGAAGTCGCCGAAGAGATTGGGGTACATCCTTCGACGGTGAGCCGCGCGGTGGCCAATAAGTATGTGCATACTCCGCAGGGAGTGTATGAGCTGCGTTATTTCTTCAGCGAAGGCGTGAATGGGCCGGAGGGTGCAGATCTGCCGCTGGTGCTGCTGAAGCGCAAGGTGAAGAAGCTGATTGAGGATGAGGACCCGAGCAAGCCTCTGACGGACGATCAACTTGCAGCAGAGCTGCAGCGGCAGGGCATTCAGGTGACGCGCCGCACGGTTGCCAAGTACCGCGAGGATATGCAAATCCCATCGACACACCAGCGCCGCGTTCGGTGCTAAGCTGAGGTCTCAAGACCGAAGTTCGAGGTGATGGATGATCATCGAGTACACGGGACGACAGACAACGGTAACCCAGAAGTACAAGGCACTCGTGGAGTCTGGGCTGAATCGGATTGAAAAACTGGTGAACGGTGCGGCGTCAGCGAAGGTGGTGCTGACAGCCGACAAATACCGGCGGATTGCGGACATTACAGTGATGCAAGGAGACCACAGCATCGCAGCCGCTTGCGAATCCAGCGAGATGGCAACTGCGCTGCGGGACGCGCTTGAGAAAATTGAGCAGCAGGCCGTGAAGCAGCGCAAGCGCGCTGTAACTGTGGCGCGACGTTCCAAGCCGGAGACGCCGTCGATTCTGGCTGCGGGCTAGTGCCTGCGCGTCAGGTAAGCAGGAAAACCGAAGCTCGTCCAATTGAAAAATAGGCAGACAGTTTGTGTTTCCTTCGGCCGGCCATGCCTGCTGCACCGGGGCTGGCTGGCGGAATGGCACAAATTTGCGGGGTGCTAGGATTCCTCCATGGCGTCCAAGAAAGTTGCGGCCAAGGGCAAGAAGGTCGCGAAGTCAAGGCAGAGCCGGAGCAAGCGCACAACCCAATCCTCGGGGCATCCGAAGAGCGACGAGCTGGTGATCCTGACGGGGATGTCCGGATCCGGCAAGCTATCGGCGTTGAAGGCATTCGAGGACCTTGGCTACTACTCAGTTGATAACCTGCCGCTCGAACTTATCCCAAGGTTTGCCGATCTGGTGCGGCAATCGAGCGAGATTGATCGCGCGGCGCTGGTCGTCGATGTTCGCGAGGGGATGAACCTGGAGAGATTCCCCGCGATCCTGCGGAAGGTGCGGCAGGTTATTCCGACGTGCGTCGTATTTCTGGAAGCAAGTGAAGATGCCCTGGTGCGCCGGTTTTCCGAAACGAGGCGGCCGCATCCAATGGGCCGCGAAGAGACGGTCGTGCATGGAATTCGAGCCGAGAAGAAGCGGCTGGATCCGATACGCAACGTTGCGGACATCGTGCTGGACACCACGAAGTTCAATGTTCACGAGCTGCGAGCGCATATCCAGTCTCGATTCCAGCGCGAGACTGGAAAGCCGGACCTGACGATCTCGTCCAACAGCTTTGGGTTCAAGAACGGTGTGCCGGCGGATGCGGACCTTGTCTTCGACGTGCGATTTTTGCCGAATCCGCACTTCGTGCCCGGGTTTCGTAAGCTGACTGGGCGCCATCCTAAGGTGGCCAAGTATGTGAGGAGCTTTCCGCAGACGCGGGAGTTTCTGGACAAAGCGACCGAGATGCTGAAGTTTCTACTGCCGCACTATGTTGCCGAAGGAAAGAGCTATTTGACGGTCGCATTCGGATGCACAGGCGGCCAGCATCGCTCTGTGTTTATCGCCGAGGAGATGAAGAGGCGACTTGAGACAGAGGGACGGCGGGTGAGAACGGTGCATCGGGATATGCCGCGTTGAGCGCCATTTGCGGCCACGCAGGAGCAGAAAACACTAGAATTGAGGGAGTGATTTACTTCCGGCAGCCCGGGACAGGGAAGGTGTGCGCATGAAGCGCATCTGGCGGCTCCTGGTGTATGCACGGCCGTATGTGCTGTACTCGCTGGGTTCCGTGGTGCTGATGGCGATCGTCGGAGCCATGTCGGCGCTGCGGATTGCGTTGATCAAGCCTATCTTCGACAAGGTCTTGCTGCCGCAGAATCAGAGCGCGGACTTTCTGCTGTTGAAGATTCCCGGGACACACCGAACCCTGGACCTGCACTTTCTGGTTCCCAACGCACTGCACAACGCATGGCCTGTGGTGGCCTATCTGCTGGTGGTTTCAGCGCTGGTGAAGGCCGTGTGCGACTATGCCGGCACTTACCTGGTCAACTACGCCGGCTTTGGCATGATTACGGATCTGCGCAACGATCTGTACGAGGCCATCATTCGCAGGTCGGTCGCATTTTTCCAGAAGCATTCCACGGGTACGCTGCTCTCCACGGTCATCAACGACATCGAGCGGGTGCAGTACGCGCTTTCGACGGTGCTGGCGGATTTTCTGCAGCAGTTTTTCACGCTTATTTTCATAATCTGCGTTGCGATGGCCTATGGTGGCTGGCTGTCGCTGGTGCTGCTGCTGTTTATCCCGGTAGTGGTGCTGTCGGCGCGCCGCATTGGTCGAGGCGTGAGGAGCACGACGCGAACGGGCCAGGACAAGCTGGCCGAGATCCAGAACATTTTGCACGAGACCATCACCGGAAATCGGATTGTGAAGGCTTTCGGGATGGAACTCTGGGAACTGGCGCGGTTCAGGCGGGCCGCACGGCGGCTCTTCCATGCCAATCTGCGGTCGGTCAGCGTGCAGGCGATCAGCTCGCCTCTGATGGATGCGATCGGAGCGGTCGCGATTGCGCTGCTCTTATTTTTGGGGCGGCAGGAGATTCTGCACGGCACAATGACGCTGGGCGATTTTCTCTTGTTCATTGTGGCGGTTTTCAGTCTTTACGATCCGATCCGGAAGTTTGCGGCGTTCTACAACAGCTTCCAGCAGGCACTGGGAGCGAGCGAAGAGATCTTCCGCTTTATGGAATCGCAGGACGATGTCGTGGAAAAGAAGCGCGCGGTCGCCCTGAAGGGCTTCAACGAGTCTTTTGTCTTCGAGAACGTGGGCTTCGCTTATGAAGCTGACGGCGAGTTGAAGCCGGTGCTGCGCGGCATTGACCTGACGGTCAACCGGGGTGAGGTGGTCGCTATTGTTGGGCCGAGTGGGTCAGGCAAGTCGACGATGGTGAACCTGATTCCGCGCTTCTTCGACGCGAGCAGCGGCAGATTGCTGATTGACGGACACGATGTGCGCGATGTGACGATCGCGTCACTGCGCAAGCAGATCGGGAAAGTGACGCAGGAGACGATCCTCTTCAACGATACGGT
>JAICXB010000039.1 GCA_025980765.1 Terriglobales bacterium | reverse complement strand
GGTCTTCATCCGCGTGCGGAACCCGTGGGTCTTGCTCCGCCTCCGGCGGTTTGGTTGAAACGTGCGCTTCGGCATCCAGGTATAGCACTCCTACTCAGAAATTTTTGCGTGAGGCAAACGCTAAGTATATCGAACGGGAGCGGAAGCGGGCAATTTTGCGGCCGGCACAGGTCGCGGTCCCGTCTGCAGAAACAGATAAACCATCAGCACCAGCATCTCAGGCTCGATCGGAGCGCGATAGCGTGGATGGGGGTAGGTGACGTAATAGATCAAAGGGATAGCGAAGAGCAGGGAAGCAAACTGAAACGTGGCGGGGTGGCGCCTGCGCCACATCACCATAATTCCGGCAATGGCCAGGATCGACGACAGCAGGAATCCGACATTCCGATACCAGAGCAGCCTGCCATCGCTGCTCTCGCGAGGACCGTCGTACCAGTAGTACGCGGCGCGCTTCAGTGAGAGTACGGCGAAAAAGCCAGGATGAGAGCGGATGAAATTCATCGCTTCGTGCAGCTTCTCCTGAGAGTAAGCAGCCTCCCCCATCGATCGATACTTCTCGAACTCCTCCGGGTTGCGATTGGGCTGCATCCAGTACCGGCACAACCCAACGGCATCTTCGGCATTGCCCATGCGCAGCTCTGTCCCGAAATTGCCGCGCAGCGGGATAAATTTGTGAAAGACAAAGTAATTTCGCGCAGTCCAGGGCGCGATCAGCGCGATGAAGATGGTTCCGGCGGCGACAGCCAGTCCGACGGGACGGAAACTGTGCTGGCGCCGGCTTTGCCTGATCACCAACCACACGCCGCAGAATGGCAGCCAGAGCAGGAGTGCGGGATTGGTGAGGGCGATCGCTCCCCACAAAAATCCAAACAGCAGCCAATCTCTTTTGCTTGCGTTTGGCGCAAATTCAATCTCCTGGTCAGACGTCCAGGCGATTCCCGCCATGCGCAGGCTGAGTACGAAGACACAGGCGAGCAGCAGCGTCGCCAGGCTGGTCTCCCATGCCCATTTGATGGCCCAATACCAGGCATAGGGCAGCATGGCGGCCAGCCACCCCGACCACATGGCCACCTGGATTCCACGAACGCGTTTCCCGATATGAAACACCGGCAAGGCGGTCAAAGAGGAGAAAACGGAATTAAGCGACAGGATTGCTATGCTCGACGCCGTCGAGTAAATGCCAAAGACCTTGAAGATGCCGGCCAGCAGATACGGATAGATCGGCGCCAGCAAGGCTGTGGGTCCGCTGCTGGGATAGAGATGATAAGGAGAGCTGAAGCCATGCCCGGAGGCGATGGAGGCAGCGATGCGACCGGTCTCCCAGCCGAATCCGAAATGGTTGTCGAGTGGAGAGACCCGATAAGTGCGTCCGATGAAAATCGCCAATTCCCGCGCGATGAGTCCGGCCCAAACCATGGTTGCAGGCCGTTGCCAGCGCGCCAGCATTCGCGCTGTCATTGGCGCTCGCGATAGGCGAACTTCAACGCCAGAATGGCGATTGTCAGAAGCAGGGTTGCGAAATTTGCGACGATCACCGGGATTGACGGAAGCAGCAGGCCATAGATGAGCCAGAGCACGATGCCGGTGGTGAAAGCGGCGAGCCAGGCAAAGGAAAGTTCGTCAGCCCGCCGCAGCCGCCAGGTACGAATGAGTTGCGGCACAAATGACAAAGTAGTGAATGCGGCCGCAGCCAGGCCAATGCCGGTCACATATTTTGGCACTTCGACTGTCACCGCCTCAGAGTAGCAGCAAATGCTGAGGAAATCGGGTGATCGGGCCATCGGGTGATCGGGTGATTTAACTTCGCCCGATGATCCGATGGCCCGATCACCCGATTCTTAATCATTCCACGTAACCAATCACGCACTTCAAATAGGCAGTTTCGGGAATTCCTGCGATTACCGGGTGGTCCTGACTTTGTCCGCGAACTTCGAGCAGGCGAATGCGGCGATGCGCGTCGATGGCGGCCTCAGAAAGCATCTGGAGAAAATCCTCCTGATTGACGTGATGCGAGCATGAGCAGGTGACAAGAACGCCGCCGGCTTCGATCATCTTCAGCGCGCGCAGGTTCAGCTCTTTGTATCCGCGCAGCGCCGTGGGCAGCGCGCGCCTGTTCTTGGCGAACGCCGGAGGATCGAGCACGATGGTTGCGAACTTGCGGCCTGCATCAGACCAGTCGCGCAGCAGATCGAAGGCATTGGCCTCAATCCAATCGATCTCTGGCGGAACCAGGTGCCGGCGGTTGAGCTCGAAATTGCTCTCAGCGGCTTCGAGCGCACGGCGCGAGGAATCCACGCCGGTGACATTCGCGCAGACCCGCGCCAGATGCAGCGCGAATCCACCCTGGTAGCAGAAAACGTCGAGCGCGTTGTCGCGTGCATGGCGCGCTGCGGCAACATAGTTCTCGCGCTGATCGAGGAAGGCGCCGGTCTTCTGCCCGGCAGACGCGCTGTAGTGGAAGCGCAGCGCCGGATGATCGCCTTCGCCATTCATTGCAATAAGCGTCTCGGCCTTTTCGCCATACACCAGAGCGCCGGAGATTGCAGGCAGCTCTTCCAGCTCGCGAATTCGTGGCTCAACTCTTTCGACAATCCCCGCAGGCTGGAATTCGGTCTGTAGCGTCGAAAGCACGGCATCGCGCAGCTCTTTGCGGTCCATCGCCTGCGTGAGCACCTGAAAGGCGAGCACATCGTTATAGCGATCAATCACCAGTCCGGGAAGGCGATCGGCCTCACTGAAGACCACACGATAAGCGTTGCTCTGCTCGGGAATACCCAGCCGCTGACGGTAGGCGATCGCTGTCCGCACCCGCTCTGCAACCATGTGCGGGAGCTGCGCGTCGGCCAGACTCTCACTGGCCAGCATGCGCAGCGCAATTTGCGAGCTGGAACTTGCGAGCGCGGAGCCGAGGAAATTGTCGCACTCATCGAGAACGCGAACCACTCCGCCACGCGGGAGCGCGGGCGCGCCATTGAGGTCGGAACGATAGACCCAGGGATGTCCGGCACGCACTCGCAGAGCTGCACGCCGATCGATCTTTACTGCAAATGGATGCGAATTTTCTTGCGCAGAGATTTCAGGAGGCGCTGTCTGCGGGGACTTCGATTTGGGCGGCTTCACCGGGAGTTTCGCTGCCGTCATTAGTTTCAATTTGGGTTTCAACTTTGGCTTTTCGGGCCCTCTTCTTTTCCGGTTCAACGGGCGGAGCGGGTTCATGTGTGGGATCGTAGAAGAGAATGCGTCCGCAGGTGTCGCAGGTCAGCACTTCATCTCCCGATTTGATCTCATTCCATTTTTGTGGACGCAGCAACACGTAGCAGGCAGTGCAGCGCTGCTCCCGCGCCTCAGCCAGGGCGGTCTTGCGCGCCTTGAGAACGCGATCGTAAAGGCTGAGAAGGTCGTCGCCGACGCCGGAACGAAGGCTGCCGCGCTGGGTTTGCAGCTCCTGCAGCCGAGCTTCATCCTTTGCGGTCAGAGCACGGGCTTCTTCCTTTTCCTTTTCCACCTGCGCCGATTGCTCTTTCAAAGTGGACTCTGAAGATTTCACCTGGCGGTCGAAGAGCTCGCCGCCTTCCATGATCTCCAGGATTTTGTCTTCGGCTTTTCGAATCTCGGTCTGGGCGAACTCGATCTCGTGCATGAGCGCGCGATACTGGTCGTTGGTTTTCACATCCAGCGACTGGTCGCGAAATTTGGCGATCTTCTGCTGGAACGACTGGATATCGGATTCAAGGCCGCGGCGCTTGGAATCCTGCATCTTGATTGCGCTGCGCGCCTGCTCGACTTTGGCCTTGGCATCGGCCAGTTGGTGCTCAATTTCGGCCACACGCTTGGGCAGCGCGGCCACTTCGGCCGAGACCCGGCCAATTTCGCGATCTACCTGCTCCAGTTGGATGAGCTTTTCAAGGTCCGCTTTCACTAATCAGATTCTAACAGGCTGGTGACCCGCAGAGCCACGGGTCAAAACAACTTATACCGCAAGTAGATCAATCCCGCTGCGGCCGTGCCTCCAGTGGCCGCGCCCAACCAGAAGTTTTGCCAGCGGGTGTTCACGGTTTTCATGATACGGCGGTCATTGGAGATGATCAGGATGAAGATCAGAGTGGGAATCAGCAGAACGCCCGCGAGAATCATGGAGAAATACAGGGCACTGACTGGATTAATGCGCGCATAGTTGGCGCCCGCGGCAACGAACACTGCCGCCGAGATAAGCACGTAGAAGCGCTTGGCTTCCCAGGGTTTCTCGCTTAAGCCTGACTTCCAACCGATAGCTTGCGCCAGGTCAAAACACATGGAGGCGGTGAGCACCGGCAGCGCCACCATTCCCGACCCGATGATGCCAATGGCGAAGACAATCGGCCCCCAATCGCCGACCGCCGGGCCCAGCGCTTCCGCCGCCTGGCGTGTGGTCATGTCAGACGCTTGATTGAGGTGAAGCACGGCGCTCGCGGCCACAATAATTGACGAGGCGAGGATGAACGTAACGAATGTCGAGATGAAGGAATCGGCGTCGTTGCGCTGGTGTTCTGGATCGCCGCGCGAACTGGTTTGCCAGATAATGATGTAGGGAGTTAGGAACGAGCCGAACAATCCGACTATGTTTTGAGCGTAGTCGGCGTTGGCCTGCATATGCGGCAAGAAGGTGTCGACTATCAGCTGTCCCAAATGCGGCTTAGTGAAGATGGCGGCAGCCACATAGAGATATAGGGGCAACGACAGCAGAACCAACGCCTGCGTGATCTTGCGATAGTCCTGAAAGACCAGGATGTACCAGATAAAGAATGCGGTCACGGCGACGAAGAACATCCGGGAAAGGCCAGTGATGATCGACATGGCGTCGGAAACCGCCATGATGTCGGCAATCACTACCGCCAAATTCGTGACGATGGTGAACGCTGCGCCGGTGATGGCCAGCTTGCGTCCGTAGTTTTCCCGGACGACGTCCAGCAGTCCCTGACCTGTTTCCGTGCCGATGCGCGCAGTCACAGAAAATATCGCCAGCAGGAATGGGATTACGAGAATTACCACCCACAACAGCGAATGCGCGAATGCCGCCCCGGCAATCGTTGCCGTGACCACGGCGGAGGGATCCAGGTTGGCCGCGCCGGTCACCACGCCTGGCCCCAGCCGCCAGAAGCTCCACGAGCGGTGCTTCGCCGGCGAGGCAGACTCGGCAGCGGGAAACGCGACAATGCGACCGCGGTCGGCGGCATCACCCTTTCGGCCGCCCGGTCGCCTAGGGACTCGTGGGGAGCTCACGCTTCAGGTCTCGTTCGATCTTCCTCTCGTGCCACAGCCGCAACGGACGGCTATAGGTGATCACACCAAACGCGGCAATCGCCGCCAACAGCAGCGTGTTGCTCGCCCACAACAGCACACGGGCGATTTTGGTATGGCTGATTTCAGCCAGCACCGCGGCATTGGTCGGGGTCAGCAGCAGGGCTGCGGCCAAAGTCATCAGGCCGAGTCCCGCCAGCAGGCTGGTGACGTTCTTCGCCCAGCGTCCGCGAGCGTGATACTCGGCAAAGAGACGGAAGCCGTACACGATCAATGCCGCGATCAGCAAAAAGTTCACGATGATCGCAATGGCCGCTCTCAGTTGCATCGTCTCTGATGGTAAGACGCGCAGCAGCAGCTTAGGGGTTGGAATCCAGAGTAGAAGAAGATCGAACCGGGGTTAACACGAAGGGCACAAAGGAGTGGAAAAGGTCACGGAGACGTAAGGCGGAGCAGGATTTTTGAAAATCTATCGGTCTCTGTGACCTTGGATATCTTCCTTCGTGACCTTCGTGTTAACCCCAGGGGCTATTCGCCGGCGACCGTCATGCCGTCGATGCGGATGGTAGGGCAGGCGAGTGAGCTGCGGAACTCAAGATCATTGCCAATTTCAGTGACGTGGCGGAACATTTCCTTCAGATTGCCTGCAACCGTGATCTCCTCGACTGGATAGGTAAACTGGCCATTCTCGATCCACAAGCCGGAAGCACCGCGGGAGAAGTCTCCGGTGACCAGGTTCACTCCGAAACCCAGAAACTCGGTCACGTACAGGCCACAGCCAACATCGTGGATGATCTGCTGGGCAGATTTCTCTCCAGGCTGGAGGAAGAAATTTCCCGATCCGATCCCAGGATTTCCGGTCAGACCGCGAGCCGCATTGCCGGTGGTGGCAAGCCCCAGCTTGCGGGCGGTATAGGTGTTAAGCAGATAGCTCTTGAGCACCCCGCGCTCAACCACTACCGTTCGCCGGGTGGGAATGCCTTCGCCGTCGAATGGCGATGAACCAAAGCCGCCCGGCATGGTGCCGTCATCGATGATGGTGATGTTCTCGCCGGCGACCTGCTCGCCCAACTTGCCGGCCAGAAAGGAGGCGTGACGATAGACTGCGTCCCCGTTGACCGCGTCGAAGATATGGTCGATCAACCCGCGCGAAACCATGGGATCAAAGACAACCGGAACTTTCTGCGTGGCCACCTTGCGGGCGCCCAATCGGCGCAATGTGCGCTCCGCCGCTTTGCGCCCAACGGCCTCGGGGGATTCCAGTTTTTCCAGCGTGCGCGAAGTCGAGTACCAATAGTCGCGCTGCATCGCCGAATCCGCGACCTGGGCAATGGGGACCGCCGCAACCGAGCAGTATGATCGGCGGTATTCCCCAACAAACCCCAAGGAGTTGGCCAGCACTTTGTAGCCGGTGGCCGCATCGAAGGAGCCACCTTCGGAATTGGTGATGCGCACGTCGGCGGCCATGGCCGCTGCTTCGGCACGACGAGCATAGTCAATGCGATCAGCGGTGGGGAGGGAGTAGACGTCGTCGTAGTAGAGGTCCAGGTCCTGGTGGAGAGACCCCAATTGCGAGGCCTCGGGCAGCCCCGCCAGCGGATCTTCCGAGGTCGCGCGCGCCAGTTCCATTGCGCTGGAAACCAGGCGACGGACGCCATCTTCAGAAAAGTCGCTGGTGTAGGTGCTCGCGGCCCGCGTGCCGATGAACAGCCGCAGTCCCAATGCGCGAGCGCCGGATTCCTTCAAGGTCTCCACTTCGCCGAGGCGCACCAGCGTGGAGAATTCGTTGCCATCGCGGGCAATCGCATCGGCAGACGTGGCTCCAGCCTTGAGCGCGCGCTCAACCACGTCAAGGGCGATCTGCTTGAGCCCAGCGCCAAGTTCGATGTTTTCTTGAATTTCGAGAGGCATAGCAATAAGTATTAAGCGATAGGTGAAAGCAAAGCGTTGCTTATCGCTTACTGCCTATCGCTTATCGCGGTTTTCTAGCGCTTCGCGGTTCCGCGCGCCATCTTTTTCACTTTACGTTTCAGCGAGCCACGTGGAGCGGTGCGTTTGGCTTTCGGAGCTGCTTTCTTGCGAGCTGTTCGCTTCGCCTGCTTACGATCTTCCCTGTTCAAAGCCTTGGTATTTGCCATGATTTTCCTGTGTACTCGGATATTGATGTGGCAGCGATTCGCTGGCTAAGGATTTATGGCTTAGCTCCGCGGGCGCGGCCCTCTTCAAGGGCGCCGCTAAGTAGAAAGATAAATTGTATCTTAAGCTTCGGTTACGGAAATTGCGTACCGGTTCCCGTAGGAGAGAGGCTGTCGCGAGCGCTGGCCGGCGCCGGCGATTTCTTCTTGACGTCCGCTTCGTCTTCCTCGAGCAGGCGGGCAGCGAAGCGGAGTGCGTCCAGCTCGCCGTTGATGCGTTTGATTTCCGATTCCTTTTCCCCGATGACTTCGTAGATGTCTCTCATGTTCCTAATAGTGTAGTTGCTGAAGGGAGATATGGGCTACGCGGTTGGTTTCGACCAATGCTGCACTATTTTGATGCTCTACCCATTCTTTACTGCGGTGGGATAATCGCTCGATGCGGCCACTCGTGTCTGCCAGAAAGCCGGGATACCGGAAAGCGATTCTGAGCGTAGCTCTGGCGGTAGTCGCCTTCTCCTTCGGCGTACTGATCGATCGATTCGGGCGCTCGTTTGGAGCGTCTGGATGGTCGTTGTGGCTCGACGATATCGCGGTGGGTGCTCTTCTGGGATTGGTGGTGCATTTCTACGAGCGCCGCCGAGAGCGATCCCTGATCGAGAAACTCAAGGTCATCGAGCTGATGAACCACCACGTCCGCAATGCGCTGCAGCCGGTAATGTATCTGCCCTACAGTCAGGACCGCGACCAGCAATTGCAGACCATCAATGAAGCCGTAAGCCGCATCGAATGGGCCCTGCGGGAAATTCTTCCCGGCTCGGGCGAGGAAGGCTCAGCAACGCCGGCCGCAGCGGCACATAATCTCAGCCGGCCGGAACGGACTGATTCAAAAACGCTTTAGATAGGAGGCAGCAGATCCTAAATTCCGCTAAGAAAACACAGAATCTCCCACACTCGTCCAACTTAGTTTTTCGCTTCCTGCGCCAAGCCTTCGGGTTCCGCTTTTGCCCGCGCCTTTCCTGAGAACAGGGAAAAATTACAGGAAAAATTGGCCGGCATTTGTCGAACCTTGAAATTCTGCCCAAAATTCGCGATTTTCGTGCTTTGCTGAGGAAACGAACAGGATAGGAACAGGAAAGCCCGCAAAAGGGCCGTAAGACACTTCTGAATCTGAGCGTTACAGGGAATCGCCCCGAAAATTCGGGAAATTAACAGGAAACGAACAGGAAAGGGCGGGCATGACAGCCCGCCTCTACCGAGCGCTGGCCCTCAACTACGCGTAAGCCGGTTCCAACAGCTCCGACAGAGCTTCGAGCAGGGCACGATGGCCATCTTCGCGTGAATCGATCGCGAGATCGACTTCATGATGTTTGCCACTGGCATGAATCACCAGCACTCGGGTGTTGGGATTCGCCTTCTTTGCCATGTAGGGAAGATGATGCCGATCATCCCGCGACAGAGTGTGTCCGAGCACGACCACGTCGAATTTCGCCTGCGTCAGAGCCTGCTCGATTCCACGACGGGCAATGGCCGTCTGCACCTCGTATCCGGCCTTCTGCATCACCGCCGCATGTGATTTCAGGACCTCGGCATCGCACTCGCCGTAAAGCACCTTCGCCCGATCCGCGCTCTTTTGCATGACACTCCTCCGAGCGTCAGACGTTAGCAATATCAGGCTTTCGGCAACAGATGACGAAAGAACAGCGACCGTGGTGATTGCCGTAGTTGGTGCCCGGGGAGAGGAAAAACCGACGCGGATTCCGCGGATGGGACGCGGATCAAAAGAACAATTGTGATTTCGCGATTTCGGATTGTGTGACTCGGACCCAATGCAAAATCATCAAATTAACAAATGCAACAACGCCTTTCTCGATCCGCGTCTCATCCGCGGGATTCGCGTCAGGTTTTTCCTGCTTTTCTCATCTCTCCCGCTCCCGACTACGCTATCCTTCCTTTGTGCCGCACCCCAACGGAAGCAAACCCTCCCCTGAAGCCGCCACCGCGCCTCAATTGACTGAAGTCTTTGCCCTTCATGGCGTCGAGCCTGAGGTGCAGGCCTATGCCATGGCCAAGTACTCGCGCTCGGCGCTCTCGATGCGAGAATCGCTCAAGGAGATCAGCGAACAGAAGGCGGAACAGTTCCTCAATACGTTCTACTTCCAGTACGGACACCGTTCAATCGCTGACCTCGCGCACATTCCATTGGCCATCGAAAGGCTCTCCATACTGGCCGCGATCGCGCTGGTCGATGAGCAGCGCTGGGACGGGCAGGAACGCTCAACGCGCTATCAGAACTTCAAGAAGAGCGGCTTCTACATCCCTGAATTCAGTGCCTCGGCGGACCGCGACCTCTACATCGAAACCTGCAAATTCCTGTTTGCGGAATATGAAGCGATCTCCGCCGAAATGGCGCGCTATCTGGTCACCCAGGCAGCCAGGCCGGACGATATGCCGGAGGAGGCCTATCAGCGCACGCTGCGCGCGCGCGCCTTCGACATTTCCCGTTACTTGTTGCCTCTGGCCACCAATACCTCCCTCGGGCAAATCGTCAACGCCCGCAGCCTGGAGACTCAGGTTTCGCGTCTGCTCTCGCATACTCACGCTGAAGTTCGTCAGTTGGGCGAGTTGCTGAAGCAGGCGGCGCGCTCGGCTGCGTGGAATGTGAATGAATCCGCATATCGCAAGCTGGTTGACGAGATCGCGCAAGCAGATCCTGCGCTGGGTCAGCGCGCTCGTGACCTGTTGCTCAAGGAAGTGAAAGTCGCGCCCACACTGGTGAAGTATGCCGAAGCCAGCCGATACGAACAGGAGACGCGTCGGGAATTGCGCCAGGCCGCACACGAACTCATGGACGCCGAAATTCCAGACAGCGGCTCCGGTGGCGAGGGTTTTCGCGTCGAGCTGCTCGAAGACGATCCGCTGGAGATCGAACTGGCGACTACCCTTCTCTATGGCGCATGCCACTTCAGCTACCGTCAGCTTCGCGACCGGGTGGCAGCGCTCTCGGCCGCGCAGCGGGAAGAGATTATCGATTTAGGACTACGTCACCGCGGCCGTTACGACGAGCTGGCGCGCGCCTTCTGCGCCGGGCAGAAGTTCCGTTTTGACATCCTCATGGACATTGGCGGCTTCCGTGACATGCATCGCCATCGCCGCTGCATTCAGATTGAGCAGGGCTTTACCAACCTGCACGGCTACGACATCCCACCTGAGCTTGCCGAGGCCGGACTGCAATCTCGCTTCGATCGCGCCATGCTGCTCGCCTGCGACCGCTACGATCATTTTCAGAGCGCTGCCACTCCCGACGTTCAAGCCAACTCCGATTACGTGCTGCCTCTCGCCTACAAGAAACGCACGCTGTTCAAAATGGATTTCGCCGAGGTGGTGTACATCTCAGAGCTGAGGACCACGCCGGCAGGGCACCGGGCTTATCGTCAGGTTGCATATGGCATGTATGAAGCCGTCGCGCGCAAGCATCCCTCGCTGGCCAAATATTTCAGGGTCACGGATGTGCGCGAGCCGGTGGACCTCTTAAAAAGATGATTTCGTAATTGTGTAATTTCGAAATCGGATAATTTGAGGTCAGGTGTTCAATTACCCGATTACGAAATTACGAAATTTGTCTTTTCTCTCCATTTTCGCCACCGATGGCCCAGCCCGGCTCGGCTGCATCCGCACCCCGCACGGGGACGTCGAGACTCCCGTCTTCATGCCCGTGGGCACGCTCGGCTCGGTCAAGGGTGTGCCGCAGCATTTGCTCGAGGAGTTGGGAGTCGAGATCCTGCTGGGCAATACCTACCATCTTTACCTCCGGCCAGGTCACGAGGCGATCCGCGAAATGGGGGGCTTGCATCGATTTATGTCTTGGGAGCGCAGCCTGCTTACCGACTCCGGCGGCTTCCAGGTATTTAGTCTGAGCGCGCTGCGCAAAGTTTCAGAGCATGGCGTTGAGTTCCGCTCGCACCTTGATGGTGGGAGCCATCTGTTTACGCCGGAGCGCGCCATGGAGATCCAGATCGCGCTTGGAGCCGACATCGTCATGTCCTTCGACGAGTGCACCGAGCATCCGGCCTCGCGCGAACGAGTGCGCGAATCGATGGGCATGACCACGCGCTGGGCCCGCCGCAGCAAGCAGTATTTCGATCAGCACAAGCACGAAGTCCCGTGGGCGGAGGAACGTGAAGGACAGCAATCGCTCTTCGGAATCGTTCAAGGCGGAATGTTTCCCGACCTCCGCCGCGAATCGGCTGAGCGGATGCTGGAACTCGACTTTCCCGGATACGCCATCGGAGGCCTCAGTGTGGGCGAACCGCGCGAACTGACGCGCGAGATCATCGCTTCCACGCTTCCGCTCCTGCCCGCAGACAAGCCGCGCTACGTGATGGGCGTTGGCTATCCCGAAGAGATTGCCGAGTACGCCGCCATGGGGGTGGACATGATGGACTGCGTGCTGCCCACGCGCGCCGCGCGCCATGGGCTGCTGTTCACTTCAGAAGGAAGATTGAACATCAAGAACGCCCGCTTTGCCCGCGATCAACAGCCAGCCGATCCCAAATGCGCGTGTCTGGTGTGCTCGCGGTATACCCGGGCCTATCTGCGGCATTTGTTTGTCTCTGGCGAAGCGCTGGCTGCGGTGTTAAATACCATTCACAATTTGGCCCATTACCTTGACACCATGCGCAGCGTCCGTCATGCTATAAAGCTTGGGGAGTTACGAGCGAGACTCTCTCTGCACTGACCAGCGGAGCTGCCCCGATCTGGTGGTTTTGTGGTTTACTAATCACGAAATCGCGAAATCACCCAATCGCTAAATCCCTTCAAAAGAAGAAAAGTTGATCCAGATTCACCCAATTTACCCTCTGCTGGCGCAAGCGTCGGCGTCGGCCATGTTCGGCATTGTTCCGATCATCGCCATCTTTGCCATTTTTTATCTCATGCTGATCATGCCGCAGCAGCGCCGCCAGAAAAAATGGCAAGCGATGCTGGGCGCTCTCAAGAATGGCGACAAAATCGTCACCACCGGCGGAATTCGCGGCACCATCATCTCGGTGAAGGACGATGCTGTGCAACTGCGCGTCCCCCCTGACAATCTGCGGATCGAAGTCGCCCGTTCGGCGGTTACATCCCTTATCAATCCAGAAGAAGCCAAGTAAATGCGAAAAAATCTGTTACCAAAAACACTGTTCATTATCGGCGTCCTGCTGGTATTCGTGTACGGCATATTCTTTGGCACCGATCCTGACAAAGCTGTCGCCGCCTTCAAGCAAGGTGGAGTGGGCGCGGCCATCCAGCAGAACATCCACATGGGGTTGGACCTCAAGGGAGGCACGCACCTGATTCTGCAGGTCGCGGTGAATGAAGCTGTCTCCGCTGAAACCGATCGCGTGGTCGAGTCTTTGAAAGATGACCTGAGCAAAGCCGGGGTCGCTTATACCGATCTGTCCAAGCCCAATCCGCAGAACCAGCCGGAGATTATCCAGATCAAAGGTGTCTCCCCGGACAAGACCAGCGCTCTGCGCGAAGTGGTCAGCGACAACTTCAACAAATACGACCTGCAGCCTGCCGCGAACAACACCTACAACGTGGTGATGAAGGCGTCAGAGGACACTTCGCTCAAGCAGCGCGCGGTGCAGCAGGCGATTGAGACCATCCGCAGCCGCGTGGACCAGCTCGGTGTCAGCGAACCGGTCATCCAGGAGCACGGCCTCGGCGATTATCAGATTTTGGTAGAGCTGCCTGGCGTCGATGATCCCGCCCGCGTGAAGGACATCATGCAATCCACCGCCATGCTGGATATTCGTCTGGATATGGGCGGACCGTATCCGGATGAGCAGTCGGCATTGCAGGCCAATGGCGGCCAGATCCCGTCAGACGCGATGCTGCTCCCCGGCAATCTGGGCGAGGGCGACAATCAGCCACAATACTTCCTGGTGTCACGCACAGCGGCAGTTGCGGGCAGCGATATCCGCGACGCTCAGCCCAGTCGCGACGAAAACGGACGTCCGGACGTGCAGTTCTCGCTTTCAAACGATGGCGGACGGCGTTTCGGCCAGTTCACCGCCGCGCACGTCGGAGATAAGCTGGCGATCGTGCTCGATAACCGCGTGCGCGAAGCCGCTACCATTCAGGAGCAGATCCGCGACAACGTGCGTATTACCGGCGCCTTTACCGAGCAGCAAACCCATGATCTTTCCATGATGCTGCGCTCGGGCGCGCTGCCGGCGAGCATTCATTATCTGGATGAAGAGACGGTCGGCCCATCGCTCGGCGCCGATTCCATTCGCCAGGGCGTTCTGGCAGCCGTCGTAGGGATGGCGGCCGTGCTGATCTTCATGCTGATTTACTACCATGGGGCCGGCATCAATGCCGATTTGGCGCTGATCCTGAACCTGGTCATTCTGCTCGGGTTTCTAGGATTCAGCGGCGCAACGCTCACGCTGCCGGGAATTGCCGGTGTGATTCTCACAATCGGTATGGGCGTCGATTCCAACGTGCTCATCTTCGAGCGTATTCGCGAGGAGCTGCGTGCCGGGAAAGCCCCCGCCGCAGCCGTCGATCAGGGATTCGGACACGCCTGGCTGACCATCGTGGACACGCACGTCACCACGATCGTCTCGGCATTCATTCTGTTCATTTTTGGAACCGGCCCGGTGCGCGGATTCGCCGTCACGCTGACCTTTGGTCTGCTGGCCAACCTGTTCACCGCCGTCTACGTTTCGCGCGTGATCTTCGATTCCATTTTGAATCGCAAGCAACGCGGCGCGGCGCTCAGCATTTAGCTGCGAAGCCACGAAGCTTCGAAGCTACGCGGCTTCGAGGCTTCGAGGCTTACAGCGTTTAGGACAACGAATTGGAATTCTTTAAAAATACAAACATCGATTTTCTCGGGAAGAAATGGTACTTCCTGTCGTTCTCTTTGATCTTCAGCATTGCCGGAATCCTCTCGCTGGCATTCTGGCACGGCCTGCCGCTGGGGGTTGACTTCCAGGGCGGCACGTTGGTCGACGTGAAGTTCGTCAACTCTCCTGACGACGCGAAAATCCGTCATGCCGTGGACGCTGCCGGCTATCACGATGCCAAGATCCAGCGCTTCGGCGCTGTTGCCAACAATGAAGTGATCGTAAATCTTCCCGTGCGCGAGACCAGCGAGCAGGCGCTGGACAAGGGGCGGAATGAGATCGTCACCGCGTTTGAAAAATATTTTGGCGCCGGCGAAGCCGGCAAGATCGATCTCAACAACACCAGCACCGGACAGCTATCCGACTACCTGCTCAACAAAGATCCTCTGCATCTCGGCACCGATGCTGCCACGCGATACGGAGAGCTCGCGCGGCAGATCACCAGCTTCCGCGATAAAAACCGTTCGGGCGTACTCAGCTCCATCGACGAACTGAACGGAACGGTGCCTCCGCAGGTAATCGCCGCGCTCAAAGACGGCGCATTTACCTCGCAGTTCGGCGTTCGCAGCGTGCAGATCGTCGGTCCCCAGGTAGGAGCTCAGCTGCGTAAGCAGGCCGCTCTGGCCACGCTGTATTCGCTCGCGGGCATGCTGGTGTACCTGGCCTTCCGCTTTGAATGGATTTACGGAGTGGCCGCCGTCGTCGCCGTCTTCCATGACACCCTCATCACCGTGGGGGCGTTCTCCTTGACGAATAAAGAGGTAACGCTTACTGTTATCGCCGCGATTCTTACGCTGATCGGATACTCGATGAACGACACCATCGTCGTTTTCGATCGTATCCGCGAGAACATCAAGCTGCTTCGGCGTGAGTCGCTTTCGGAGATCGTAAACCGCAGCATCAATCAGACCCTGAGCCGAACGGTGCTCACTTCAGGGCTGACGTTTCTGACGGTGCTCTCCCTCTATCTTTTTGGAGGAGAGGTTCTCCATGGGTTCTCCTTTGCCCTGGTTGTCGGCATCTTAATCGGTACTTATTCTTCGATTGCGGTGGCGGCGCCCATGCTGGTGGCGTATCAGGATTGGCGCTTGGCGAAAACGGGTGCAGCGGTGGTGCCGGGAGCGGCACGTCGCAGCAGCAAGATTCGCGCTTAGACCATCACAGTCCGGAATTTTCAGGGCATACGGAGCGCCGGGCAACCTCGCCCGGCATTTCGATGGGAGCAAAATCGGCCCCAGCGGTGTCTATAGTCGGATTACTGCCCAGAACGGGAGATGGCTATGTTTGAGGACAGCCTGGTCGAATCTTCAGGAAGAATTAAAACCAAACGCGGGGTAACCACCTTTGTTTCCTTCGCAGTCCAGATGGGGCTGCTGGGAGTGCTGGTGCTGATTCCGCTGATTTACACAGAGGCGCTGCCCAAGCAGCAGCTCATGACATTTCTGGTGGCTCCGCCGCCACCCCCGCCACCGCCACCGCCGCCAGCTGCGGCGCCACCCAAGGTGGTCAAGGTGCAACCGGAGATCGTGAACAACGAACTCCGCGAGCCTACCAAGATTCCCAAGCAGATCAAAATGATCAAGGAAGAGGAGGCTCCGCCGCAAGTGGCCGGAGTAGTAGGCGGCGTTCCGGGTGGAGTTGCCGGCGGAAGCATGGGTGGTGTGCTCGGCGGAATCGTGGGCAGCTCGTTGCCGCCGCCGAAGGTTGCGGCGCCCACAAAGATTCGCGTGTCATCCGGCGTGGTTGCCGGAAACAAAATTTCCGGACCGAACCCAACTTATCCGCAGATCGCTAAGACTGCGCGCATACAGGGACAGGTAGTTTTGCAGGCCACGATCAGCAAGCAAGGGACCATCCAGGGCCTGCATGCCATCAGCGGCCCTCCAATGTTGTATCAGTCGGCCATCGACGCCGTCCGCCAATGGCGCTACAAGCCTTACATCTTAAATGGCGAGCCTGTCGAGGTGGAAACGACGATCGACGTGAACTTCACGCTGAATGGCGGATAAAGGCAGTAATCGGTGGGCCTAGAAAACCCATTTGGAGAACTAAGCTTCTGAACGTGAGGGAGGAGCCAGAGAGGCTCCTCCTCAAGCCATGTACTCTCAATTTTTCCCGGTGACAACCCTGCGGCGAGCGCTTCATCCCGGCGGGATGAGTTATTCGTTATTCGAATGCAGTGTTCCGGGGCGGCGGGAACAAGTCTTGCGGTTTTGGGGTCGAATAAGAAGAGCGTAAACATCGGCCGCTAGGGCGAACGTTATTGGTATTCAACAGTTCTGAGGAGGACAAACTCAAGTGATTTCATTGGCAACTCTATCCATGGCGGCGTTCTACAAGCTGCCGGTTTTGGCTATGTGGCTTCAGGGCGACACCGGGGAGGTAGGCTGGGACCCGATTTCGCTGTGGCACCAGATGGCATGGCTGGCGCGCATCGTCGTCATCATCCTGTTCATTATGTCGGCCTGGTCGATTGGCGTGATGATTGATCGCTACATCGCCTTCAGCGCAGCCCGCAAGCAGTCGCGCGCATTCGCTCCCCAGGTTGCCGGCGCGTTGCGTGATGGAAAGATCGATGAAGCCATCCGCGTTGCCGAGCGCAACAAGAAGTCGCATCTGGCCAAGGTAGTCACTGCCGGCCTGCAGGAATTCAAGGCGCACGGCGAATCCACTGACATCCCAGGCGAACAGATTGAGGCCAGCAAACGCGCGCTGGAACGCGCGGAAGCCATCGTTCACGCCGAGCTGAAGCGCGGCCTCGGTGGCCTTGCTACCATCGGTTCCACTGCGCCGTTCGTCGGCTTGTTCGGCACCGTCATCGGTATTCTCAATGCCTTCCGCCAGATCTCGGCGCAGAAGACCTCCGGTCTGGGCGCGGTTGCGGGCGGTATCTCGGAAGCTCTGGTGACCACCGCGGTCGGTCTGTTCATAGCCATTCCCGCCGTGATGATGTTCAACTACTTCACCAATAAGGTCGAGGCTTTCGATGTGGAGATGGACAACTCCTCCTCCGAGCTGATCGACTATTTCCTGAAGCGGTCGAACGGCGGCAGACGGTAGAAATCAGCTGCTAGCTCCTAGCTGCTGGCTGCTAGCTTTTGCTTTCTGGCTCTCACCGATTCGCCAGAAGCCGAGGCCGACAGTCAGCAGGAGCGTCAGAAGATGCTTAAGGTTTAAGCTAGCAGCCAGCAGCTAGTAGCTAGCAGCTTAAGGGATTTCAAAATGTCTTTAGCGAAACGAGACGAAGGTAAGAAGGTCAACTCCAACATCAACGTCACTCCCATGGTGGACGTAATGTTGGTCTTGCTGATCATCTTCATGGTCATCACCCCCATGCTGCAGCACGGGCACGCGGTGGAACTGGCCAAAGCCAATAATCCGGAACAAATGCCAGACGCCGACAAGGAAGACGCGATCCTGATCGCCATTACGCGCGACAACAAGGTCTATTTGAACAATGACCAAATGGCGCCCGATCAGTTGGCGGATAAAGTCCGTGATCGCCTGGCCAACAAGGCCGACAAGCGCGTCTACGTGAAGGCCGATGCCCGCGCCAAGTACGGCACCGTTGTGGCCGTGGTGGACAATGTCCGCTCCGCCGGCGTCGATCAGTTGGGACTGCTGACCGAACAGCGAAGGCCGCTGGAGAACAAGAACCAACCGCCTCCAACGCCGGCTCCGGCCGGCGAGTAGAGGGAGAGCAATTATGAATCCTCATTCCGAGCCCAAGGCGGACAAGAGATCTGCTGTTCGCTTCGCTCGGGATGATAAATTTTCCCGCCTTGCTGGAAGCTGGTAGCTGGCGGCTGGTAGCTCAAAAAAGGATTTCATTATGGCAATGGCAATGAGTGGCGGCGGTGACGGCCCCACAGCAGACATGAACGTAACCCCGCTGATCGATGTCCTGCTAGTCTTATTGATCATCTTCATGGTCATTACTCCCCTGACTCCACACGGGCTGGATGCCTTGGTTCCGCAACCGCCAAAAGACAAGACGAAGCAACAGGAACCGAATGATCGCACCATCGTCGTGCAAGTGGTCCAGGGCGCGGCCGGACAAAAGCCGACACTCAAGATCAATCAGGATCCGGTGACTTGGGACGCGCTGCAGCAGCGCTTGACCGACATCTTCAAGACCCGCGCCGAACGGGTTATGTTCGTCAAAGGCGACGATGAAGTCCCCTTCGCCGATGTCGCCACGGTGATCGACGTCGCCCACTCGTCGGGCGTCGAGAAGGTGGGCCTGATTACAGCAAAGATCGAAGCGGGACAGTAGAACCAATCGGGTGATCGGGCAATCGGATCATCGAGTGAAGTGAAAATCAGCTGTTCGCGGTTCAGATCACCCGATGGCCCGATCACCCGATGACCAGATCATCGTTTACAATTCCAAGTTTCTCGTCAGAGGGAGCTTCCAGGCTGAATGAATAAGAGCGCACGTTTGCTGGTGGTCGTAGCTGTGGCTACATCACTCACAGGGTTGGGATGTAACAAGCTGAAGGCCCGCGATCAGTTGAACAAGGGCGTGCAGTCGTATCGCAGCGCGCAATACGACGCCGCCATCGAGCACTTCAAGAATGCCGTGAACCTCGACCCGAAACTTTCCGTCGCCCGTCTTTACCTGGCCACGGCATACGCGCAGCAGTGCGTGCCTGGAGTCGATACTCCCGACAACACCCGCAACTGCAACCAGGCAATCGAAGAATTCAAGAAGCAGCTTGATAACTCGCCTGGAGACATCGGCAGCCTGAAAGGAATCGCCTCGCTCTACTTCAACATGGCCAGCGGAGCTGCCAGTCCGCAGGACAAGCTCAAGTACCTCGATGAGGCCAGGGACTATCACTCACAGGTGCTCAAGAGCGATCCCAGCGATCCTGAAGCCTACTACTCCGTCGCCGTCATTGACTGGACCGAAGCTTACAAAACGCGCATGGACGCGAAGACCCAGGAGGGCATTAAGCCCGAGGACCCGATCAAAGATAAAAAGCTTTGCGCGGACATCAAAGACAAGAACCAGCAGAAGGTGCAGGAAGGCATTGACGATCTTAACAAGGCGATCGAGCTTCGCAAGGATTACGACGACGCCATGGCGTACCTGAACCTGCTCTATCGCGAGAAGGCCGACCTGGAATGCGGCGATCCCGACGCTCGCAAGCAGGACCTCGCCACCGCCGACGATTGGGTGAAGAAGACGATGGAAACCAAGAAAGCCAAGGCCGAAAAGCAACAAGGCCCAGGCGGCATCGTTCTGGAACAACCCAAACCCACGCAATAAGAACCGGGTGATCGGGCCATCGGGTCATCGGGTGAAGTGAAGACCACGTCATCTAAATTTCGGTTTTTCACATCACCCGATGACCCGATCACCCGATGACCCGATTTCTGTTAACCGTCTCCCTAAGCTCCCTTACCGCGATATCACTCCCACCACAATCCCTGATGCATTCGCTGCCGAGTGATACACGCGCTCGGTGGCCGGTTTGAAATCGCTGAGTTTCGCTTTGGGAATGTCGGTGAACGTCTGCGGATTCAAATCCACCAGCGGGAACCATGAGCTCTGGATTTGGATCATGATCCGGTGGCCGCGCCGGAAGGTGTGGTTCACGTCCTGCATTTCATAATTCACTGGCGTCACCTGATTGGGCGTAAGTGGCTGCGGATTGTCCCATCCGTTGCGGAACTTCGCCCGCATAGGCTCGCCGCGGACCAGCATCTCGTAGTCGCCCATCTTCTCGACCGGCATGGCCACGTCGGTCGGCGGGGATTGCGAGAGATTGCGGGCAACCGGCTCATCGTAGTCGGTGGGATACTCGTCGATGAGCTTCACCACGAAATCCGAATCGGTGCCCGACGAAGAGATCTGCAGATGCGGGGACACCGGTCCGGCAAAGGTCACATCGCTGGTGAGGGGATCGCTTTCATAGACCAGCACATCCGGACGCCGGGCGGCGAAGCGCTGGTCGCTGAGCATGTACTCCTGCGGCACTCCGGTGGCCGCATAAGCGATATATGGCACCGGCCGATGTGGGTCGCTCACATATTCGTCATACGGCTTCTCATCGGCCGCCGGCGCATCGAACGATAGCTTGCCGTTTGCGTGCAGATACAGGGTCTTGCTCTGCGCCTCCTTCGGAGGCCATGCAGAATACTCCCGCCACACGTCAGACCCGGTTTCAAACATGTAGGCTTCCGGCAACTTGGCGTCGCCTTCGCCTTTTAAATACTGTTCGAAAAAGGGAAAGATGATGTGCTCGCGATAGAAATCGCCGGTGTTGGAATTGAACTGCACTCGGCCCAGGGAATTGCCTTCATACCGCGCCCATCCGCCATGTACCCACGGCCCAACCGCAATGGCATTGAAGATTCCAGGATTGTTCTTCTCGATCGCGTGATACGTCCGGAACGGTCCTTCCAGGTCCTCGGCATCAAACCATCCGCCCACGGTCAGCACCGCGCACTTCACCCCCTTCATGTGCTGCGACACGTCGCGCGGATTCCAGTAATCGTTGTAAACCGCGTTGTTGGCCTGATCGTCGAAGAGCGGGCTCTTGATGATTGCTTCGAGGTTGGAAATCGGATAGTGCTTCAGGAAATATTCGTATGCGTCGGTCGTCCCATAATGGAAGTTGCGTCCCGTCGGTGTGGTCGGGGGCAGCTCCAGCTCCTGCCCGCGCGGGCGGAAGACCGAGTAGAAATCGAAGTTGGCGTCGAGCATGAAGGCGCCGCCGTGATATCCGTCATCACCTTCGAACAGGTTCGTCATCGGCGCTTCCGGAGAGGCCGCCTTGATCGCCGGATGCGAGTTGATGATGCTGGCCGACGTATAAAATCCCGGATACGAAATCCCCCAGATACCGACTTTGCCGTTGTTGTTGGGCACGTTCTTGAGCAGCCAATCGACCGTGTCATACATGTCGGTGCTTTCGTCCACATCTTTGGGCGAGCTGGGACGATCGAATTGCGGCGGCATATCGACAAACTTTCCTTCTGACTGATAGCGCCCGCGCACATCTTCAAACACAAAGATGTATCCCGCGCGATCGAACGACTCTGACGGTCCCAGCCGCGTCTTGTAATGGTCTTCCCCATACGGGCCGACGCTGTAAGGAGTGCGCGTCATCAGAAACGGATACGGATGCGACGTGTCCTTGGGCACGTACACCGAAACGAAGAGCCGCACGCCATCGCGCATGGGAATGCGGTATTCGTATTTCGTGTAGTGCGCCTTCACGTCGAACGGCTCCGGCTTCTTCTCTTCCGGCTTCTGCTCTTGAGCAAAAACGGCAAGTGGCAATAACAGGAGAAACAGCAAGAAAATGTGCTTCATCAGGTCTCCAAAATGAAATTGTGGGAAACAGAAGAAATTACGCGGCCAGGGCGAAAGCGTCAATTGCAAAGATCATCCGTGCGATCCGTCAAATGCGTGCAATCCGTGTTGGGGGTTGTTTTTGATCTATTCCGCATTCAGCACAATCTCAAATAGCAGCAGACACACCGTGGTGAACACCACGTCATACACCGAGAGCAGCTTGATCCAGTCTGCTGGCGATCTCTCGCCGGTGAGGATGTTGGTCGTTGCCAGCACCATCCCCAGCAGCGCCGGCAGCGATATCGGAAACAGAATCAATGGCAGCATCAGCTCGCGATTGCGCGTGCGCAGCGAGAGCGCGGAGAAGAATGTTCCATTCACCACCAGCGCCCACGTTCCCAGTGCGGCCACGAGCACCAGTTGCCAGCCGGATCCCACCACCCGCAGGTTGTAGAAGACAACAAATACCGGCGTCATCAGCGCTTCGACGATCCCAACAAAAATGAAGTTGGCAATGGTTTTGCCGAGGAACAACGCGTTCGCGGGCGCTGGTGCGATGCGCAACGCGTCCAGCACCTGGTTGCGAAGCTCGCGTGCCCAGCTCTGGTTCAGCGCGACGATGGTGGCGAACAGGAACGCCACCCACGCAATGCCGCCGGCAATGTGCCGCGATTCCTCCGCCAGTGGATCGAAGGCGAAGCTGAAGATCACCACCACCAGCAGTGCAAAGAACAGCATGGAATTCGCGGCATCTTTCGACCGCCATTCCAATCGCAGGTCCTTGCGCAGATGCAGAGCGAGAGTGCGCGCCAGGCTCATCTCTCGTTCCCCATCGATGTCGATTTGCCGCCGGGCGAAGCTTCGCGCTTCATGATCGTTCCCGAACGCAATGTGATCCACTCATCGGCGACGCCGGCCAGCGCCTCCGCCTGATGCGTGATTACCACCAGCGTTGCGCCGCGGTCGCGCAAGTCTCCGAGCAATCCGGCCATCGCCGAGACTGAGGCAACATCCACGTTCGAGAACGGCTCGTCGAGCAACAGCAACTCCGGCGACTGCAGCATCGCCCGCGCCAGCGCCAGTCGCTGCTTCATACCTTGCGAATACTGGCTGACGCGCCGTTTTGTATCCACCCTGGCCAGGCCGACTGAATCCAGCAGCGCGTCGACATTGCGCATCTTCTGCCGCTCGGGATAGAGGCTGCGAAAATACTCGAGGTTCTCGCGCGCGGTGAGCTCGTCATAAAGCAGCGTCGCGTGTGCCATGTATCCAATGCGGGCACGTTCCGCCCGCGGGTCCACCCCGCCGAGCACGCGCACCTTCCCGCGTGTAGGCAGAGAGAGTCCGGCCAGGATCCGCAGCAGCGTGGTCTTGCCCGCGCCGTTTTCCCCGAGCAGCGCGTACAAGCGCCCCGCCGGAAATGTCGCGGAGAGATCGTGCAGCGCGGCAAATCGCCCAAAGAGTTTGCTGATGCCTTCGAGAACGACGGCGAGTTCAGAATTACGCTGAATGGAAGTCAAGAATGAAAGAGCGTTTCGAGTTTCAGGTTTCAAGTTTCGAGTTCCGGACAACATTACGTTTCAACTGGCATTACTTGAAACTTGAAACTTGAAACCTGAAACGCCTTTCCTCACCAGGTTCAGGTCTTCGCCGCTCCCTTGGGGGGCGCCGCCGGTGCGGGCTGCTTATTGGCGGGAGCGTACTTTGACGCGCACTTGGCCTGAAGTTGCTGCGCGTGGAAAATGCCATCTGCGCCGTAACTGCCTTCGGCCAATGCCTGCGAGCTGTCTTTGAAGGTGTCTGGCGGGGGCTCAGAGCCGCGGTAAGCGACCTGAAGCTTCAATCCATTCTCGTCGAGCTGGAAATCCGCGCCGGTGCCCTGCCGGTGGATGCTGCCGGGAACCACCGTACCCGCGACCCGCAGCCGCTTGGCTTGCGCTTTCGGGCCCATCCCCTGCAGCTCCGCAATGGTGACGTAGTAGCTCTTGCTCTCCTGAATGCCGGTGAACGCGAGATACGCCAAGGCCAGCACAATCACAGTGATGGCAGCGCCAAATCGCAGATATCGGCCAGCAGGATTCACGTTTAAGAGGGTAGTCCGGCAGGGGTCCTGGGTCAAGCGGGAAAGCCTTTTCACCACGGAGACACGGAGAACACGGAGGGGAAGAAAAGCGTTTCAGGTTTGGGCAAAGCCAGTTCGAAAAGCAGATTTGTCCCGAAACTTGAAACTCGAAACCCGAAACGCCTTTCTCCGTGCCTCCGTGTCTCCGTGGTGAAAACCCCCGGCGTATAATTTTTCTTCACCCAGAGGCACAGTATGAGCCAAGAGAATGGCAAAAACGGCATTCACGCCGGCATCGCAACCGATGTTCCCAAGCCGCGCTCGGAATGGATTCGCACCCGCCGCGAGCAGGCGGCCAAGACCGGCGATCTGAACTTCTCACAGATGCACTATGCCCGCCAGGGCGTCATCACCGAGGAGATGGAGTTCATCGCGCAGAAGGAAAAGCTCTCGCCGGAGATGCTGCGCGACGAAGTTGCCGCGGGACGCATGATCATACCCGCCAACATCAACCATCCCGAATTGGAACCGATGGCGATCGGCGTGGCCTCCTGCTGCAAGATCAACGCCAACATTGGCAACTCCGCCGTAACGTCGAATGTAGATGAAGAGCTGAAGAAGCTGCACACCGCAGTCCACTTCGGCGCAGACACCGTAATGGACCTTTCCACCGGCGGCGACATCCCGGAGATCCGCGAGGCCATCCTCCGCCATTCTCCAGTGCCCATCGGAACGGTGCCGATCTATGAGGCCATCAGCCGGGTAAAACGCATTGAGGACCTCACGCCAGAGATCTACCTTGAGGTCATCGAAGAGCAGGCAGCGCAGGGCGTCGATTACATGACCGTGCACGCCGGCGTGCTTATTCAATATCTGCCGCTGGTTTCAAAACGGATCACCGGAATCGTGAGCCGCGGCGGCGCGATCCTCGCGCAGTGGATGGCGCACCACCACAAGCAGAATTTCCTATATGAGCATTTCGACGAGATCACGAAGATCCTCGCCAAGTATGACGTCTCCTACTCGCTCGGTGACGGCCTGCGGCCCGGATGCATTGCCGATGCCAGTGACGACGCACAGTTCGCCGAACTCAAGACCTTGGGCGAGCTGACAAAGAAAGCATGGGAACGCGACGTCCAGGTCATGATTGAAGGTCCCGGCCACATTCCCCTCGACAAGATCAAAGAGCAAGTGGACAAAGAAGTCGAGTGGTGCTGGGGCGCGCCGTTCTACACTCTCGGTCCGCTGGTCACCGATATCGCTCCCGGATACGATCACATCACCAGTGCCATCGGCGCGGCCATGATCGGATGGCACGGAGCGTCGATGCTCTGCTACGTCACGCCAAAAGAGCACCTCGGCCTGCCCAACGAAAAGGACGTCAAAGACGGCATCATCGCTTACAAAATCGCCGCTCACGCCGCCGACGTCGCGCGCCACCGTCCCGGCGCTCGCGACCGCGACGACGCCATCAGCTACGCGCGCTACACCTTCGACTGGAACAAGCAGTTCGAGCTTTCGCTCGATCCTGAAACCGCGCGCTCCATGCACGACGAAACCCTGCCCGACGACTACTACAAGGAAGCCGGCTTCTGCTCCATGTGCGGCCCGAAATTCTGCTCGATGAACTATTCCAGCAAAGTGGACGACTTCAACAAGCGCATCCACGGCCTCGAGAAAAAGGACCTCAGCGGATTGATGGAAGAAAATCTCGCGAAGCTGGGAAGAACGGGATCGTAGAATTTCGTAATTGTGTAATTTGGTAATTGGGTAATTGAACTTCAGAAAAGCCCTTCAATTACGAAATTACCCGATTACACAATTACCCAATCGCTTCCAACCCGCGCCTCCACCGCCCGAATCTCAACTTTCAGGAGGCAAAGCTCTTTCTATGGCAACCAAACATCGTTCCAGTTCTCGCAGCAAGAGTTCGGGAAGCAAGCGAAAATCTTCCGGACGCAAATACAGTCGCGGCGCCAGCAAAACCGTTGGACGTGAAATGCACGAGTTCAAGCGTGGCAAGCTGAAATCCGGCCGCAGCGGCAAGAAGGTGAAGAGCCGCAAACAGGCGATTGCCATCGGATTATCGGAAGCGCGCCGCGAAGGCAAGAAAGTTCCGCCCAAAAAGAGCAGCTCATCGCACAAGAAAGCAGCATAGGAATCGGGGAATTGTGTAATCGGGGAATTTCGTAATTGTGCGATTTGGGTTCAATTACCCCGATTACCAAATTGCCCAATTACGAAATCATTGCACCCTGTGTTCTGACCTCAGCGGTTTGTTTGTGGATTACGCGCCTCACTCTAGTTCGCGTGAAATCGCGCTCGGCTTCGCTTTTCCACCTTGCAGCCACTTCTTCCACCTCTGCCCCTGTGGACGCAGTCTTGAAGATTCGGACTTTCCCGCTTCTTCAGCAGCCAGCTTCCCGGCGATACAGCGCCGGACCTCTTCTCCGGCCAGGTTTTCTAAATCAGGGCCGGCCAGGCGCAGGCGACTGTGGCGATTTCTCCATAAATGTCCACTTTTCCAGAGGCTTTACTACTGCTTCTTAAGTTATTTGTTGTTTTAGGTGATTGAAGTGAAAGCAGTAGCTGATATAAGTTTACGCATATAGCAGGGGGCCCACCGTCATGCCATCATCCGGAGTCAGCGCCGACGTTATGGAAAAACCTAGCGCCACAACTGTTGCCGCCATGGAGATCGTTCTCAGCCACGCCGAGCTGCTGAGAGAGCTCACCGCGACGCAAGGCGTCGTCGAGCGCAAAACCACCATTCCCATTCTGTCGAATTTCCTGTTTGAGGCCGCGGGCGACCGGCTTACCATCACCGCTACCGACCTCGATCTCAGCTTGCGCACCTCCTGCGCGACCACGGTCAAGAAGGAAGGCTCCTGCACGATCCCTGCGCGCAAGCTCTACGACTACGTGAAGCTGCTGCCCGACGGACCCATCACCATCAAGCAGATGGAGAACCATTGGGTGCAGATTCGCGCCGGCCGTTCCAATACCAAGATGGTCGGAATGGCGCGCGCCAACTTCCCCGCGCTGCCGGCATTCCCGCAAGGTTCGGCGACGCGTCTGCCGGTTGCGGTGCTGCGCAATCTGATCGCGAAGACCATCTTCGCCATCTCCAATGAGGAATCGCGCTACACGCTGAATGGCGCGCTGATGGTGATCAAAGCCGAATCGATTGCCATGGTCGCGACCGACGGACATCGCCTGGCCTATATCGAAACCAAAGCCGATTTTCCCGGCGTGACCGGCGAGATGAAAACTCTCGTCCCGCGCAAGGCGATGAACGAGCTGAAGTCGCTGCTCGACCAGACCGATGAAGATTCCATCGAGTTCGCGAAAGACGATTCCACGCTCTTCTTTCGCATCGGCGGACGCCTGCTGACCTCGCGCCAGCTCACCGGCCAATTCCCCAACTACGAAGCCGTGCTCCCGCGCGACAACAACAAAGCGGTCGTCGTAGGCTGCGCCGATCTGATGGGCGCAATCCAGCGCGTGGCCCAGTTCGCCGACGAGCGCTCCGGCGCAGTTCGCATGAAGCTGGAAAAAGATGAGGTACGAATCACCTCATCGTCCACCGATGCCGGCGAATCCGAGGACACGATTGAGACCAGCTACAAATCCGATCCGCTGATCATCGGCTTCAATTCGCAGTACATGCTCGATTTCCTAAAAGCCACGAACACCGGCGAAGTACGCCTGGAATTCAAAGACTCACAATCCGCCGGCCAGATGCGTCCCGAAGGCGGCAGCGACGAGTACAAGTACCGCTACATCATCATGCCGATGAGGATCTGAAGCCCCGAAAGGCAACAGCTCTACCACGGATTTCACGGATGCTCACGGATCACACGGATTTTCTTTGTAATAGGGAGCTCCCAAAAATCCCTGAGATCCGTGCCAATCCGTAAAATCCGTGGTAAAGCTGTTGCCTTTGCTCTTGGTTTTCCGTCCCGCGTCTCCGTTCTAAAGCCTCCGAATTTCGCAACTTCCCCGGCTACAATGCGTCTAAAATAGTGTCATGCGTAGGGTTTTGCTCATGGGCGTGCTTGGCCTGCTCTGCGCTGTTCCTGCGTCCTATGCCCAGCAGCACACTGGGAACATTCAATTCCACGGGCCGCCGCCTTCCGTGACTTCGCCCGGGTGGACCGGTGGGCTGCACAATGGCTTTGCCAGTGTTACCGATCCGGGTAGAAACCCAGTTCATAACATCCCGCAATTTCGCGTACGCCCACAGTTCGGACACCACCGTTTTCGCGACGGCGATCGTTTTGGTCATCACCGGTTTGTTTTCGTCCCGGTTTACGTGCCGTACTACGATTCCGGGTACGGTTATCCCTATGCATCCGATTCCTCTGACTATGAGCAGATGACGGATCAGGAGGTGGCGCAATCTCCCGTCGCGCAGCCTCCGGCGGAGCCGCAGGTCATCATCGTCAGAGAACAGCCGGCCTCAGACGAATCGCGCTACGGCGAGCATTCATTTGACGGACGCGATGAAGCACGTGCTCCAGTTGCTCGACCCGCGCCCGCGCAATCCACCGCCGAGGACCTTCCCGTAACCACGCTGGTCTATCGCGACGGCCACAAAGCGGAAATCCGCAATTACGCCATAGTCGGCAGCAATCTCATCGACCTGACCAAAAGCCCGCTGATGAAGCGAATTCCCCTGTCTTCCCTCGACCTCGACGCCACCCGCCACGAAAACGAAGAAAACGGCGTCGATTTCCACCTGCCATAAGAGCTTTCTTCACCACGGAGACACGGAGACACGGAGGAGAGCGGGGATTTTTCTGTGCCAAGGCAGGAAACGCTCGCAGTAAGCCTGAGAAAAAACAATTGCCGGACTTCCTCCGTGCCTCCGTGTCTCCGTGGTGAAAGCCTTTCGTCCCCAATGCCAAAATTGCTACCATACGCACATCTTCAAAGGAGAACGAATGCGAAACGCACTCTTGCTCGGCGCTGCTTTCCTGGCTATGCCTGCTATCCTGGCAGCCGCGGATAAAACCCCTCTCAACGCCAAAACCGGTCTTTGGCATGTGACCGTGAACCACACCACCAGCGGACAGCTCGGCATACCGCCCGATGTAGCCGCCAAACTCACGCCGGAGCAACGCGCCCAGGTAGAGGCCGCCACGAAGAACCGTTCCGGCGCCGGTGGTTCCGCGCCGGCGACATACGACAAATGCATCACGAAAGACGATCTCACCAAAGACCCGTTCAGCAACGACAAGCAAAACTGCAGCGAGAAAGTCATTAAGTCCACCAGCAGCGATCTGGAAGTTCAGGAGACATGCGCGAATCCCCAGGGAAAGAGCGATGCGCACATCAATTTACACGTGGTTGACTCCGAGCACGTCAAAGGCACCGGCCATGTGGTCTCAACCGTTGGCGGTCGCACCATGAACGTGGATCTGAACTTCGACTCCCAGTGGAAAAGCGCCTCCTGCCCGGCCGGGAGTAAGAACGAGTAAGGCTGGTTCGCGGGACCGGCAGTTTGCAAACCGCACAGCCCAGCGACTCATGTGCACTCGCGCTGCTCGCGTGGCGAGCGCGGTGCGGCGGCACGCAAGTTCGGCGGGGATACCAAACATCTCGCCGAATGACAGCTCGCCAGACTCGGAATGATGCGTCTATAACCAAGACTCTGCCATGGCCGGCAGCGTGATCCACTCGCAGCCATTACGCTCCTGCTAGAATCCCGCGCAGAGCAAAAGGAGAAAGTTCGTGGCTAAGAAAATCGATCCTCTCAACAAAAAGCAGTACGGAACTGTCTCGGCCGTGCTCACGGTCGCAGATATTCCGGCCGCGGTGAGCTTCTATTCGAAAGCTTTTGGCTTTGCCAAGCGAGCACTCATGAATGGCCCCGATGGCAAGCCCGTGCACGCAGAGCTGACATTGCGCGGCGCCACCCTGATGTTAGGACCCGAAAGTCCCGCTTGGGGCAAGCGCAGCGCGAAGATGGTCGGGGCATCGCCTGCCACTCTGTATCTGTACGTGGAGAACGTGGACAAAGTAGTCGCTAAGGCGCTCAGCCTCGGGGCAAAGGCCGAGTCGCCGGTCATGGATATGTTCTGGGGAGATCGCTGCGGCAGCCTGGCAGATCCCGACGGGTACTCCTGGATGATCGGAACCCACATCGCCGAACCCACGCCCAAGGAAATGAAAAAGAAGATGGCGGAAATGATGGCCTCGATGGCCCCGCCAAACGCAGCATCGGCGGGTGGGGATTGATTGAGCAGTCAGCACTCGGCAGTCAGCATTCAGCCATGAGTCTCCGGTGTTCCATGTGGTGTAGCGGCTTGGCGAGTGCTGACTTGCAAGTGCGCCTCACTTTGATGAGCGGGAATTCAGATTATTGAATCAACTTAAAGCCTGGCAGCTCAAGCACAGCGTAAGAGCTGGCAGGCATCAAGATATAGCGCGAATCCGCGTCGCGCCAGAGACCCGCCCAAAGACGTTCGCAACTTCCTCACCAATTTCTCATTCTGGGCAACGGTTTGCTCAACTTTGGTCCGCAAGTACTCACAGCATGCAGCGTTGTGAGGGAGAGTTTCTGGACAGCAAATTGCTTCTTTGCTCCTTTTGTTGATTGCCGAGGAGGCTCTATGTCCAGAAGAATTCTCCTTGCATTCTTGTGTAGCGGTCTTCTTGCTTGTGTCCCGTTCTCCACGGCGCAAGATGACCCGCTAACGGTCCAAGACCAGAGTGCGAGCGCGCAGCAGTGTCGCTTCGTCAGCATCTCCGTCAATAACAACAAAGCCGAACCCATGGCCATAAACGATGCCGGAACAATAGCCGGCAACTATTTTCCACAGGGATTGTCGGTTGGCTTTGTCCTCCAGAACGGCAAAATCAAGACTGTCAGCTTCCCCGGCGCGCTATTCACGTTGATCTTCGGCATCAACGATGCCGGAGTGGTGGTAGGGGATTACGGTTTCTTTGATACAGCTCCCCCTCACGGCTTCGTCTACTCTAAGGGACATTTTGTGCCCATTGATGTTCCCGGCGCCATGCAGACGGACGCGCGTGCCGTGAATCGTTACGGTCAGATTGTCGGCGATTTTAGCGGCAACGCAGTGAACAGTCAGCACGGCTTTTTGTTGAGCGGAGGAAAATTCCATCGCATTGATTTTCCCGGGAAGGTCAATACCTTCCTGACGGGAATCAATGATTCCGGCATGATCACCGGAGAGTTTCAGCAAGACCGTAATTGCACAAGCGCCTGCGCACTAGATAGCTTCGAGTTGCTGAACGGGCACTTCACCATCATCGGTCTTCCGCATAGCCGCGAAACCAACGCACTCGGAATTAACGACTTCAAGACCAAGGTGGGCGATGTGCGGCTTTCGAACAACGTTATTGAGGGTTTCGTTCTCAAGAAGGGCCAGTTCCGCACCTTCGGTCGTCCTAATTTCAGGTCGACCTTTTTCAACGGAATCAACAGCAGCGGCGTGATCGTCGGAACTGCGTTCCCGATTCACAACGGTTCTGGCGGCTTTGCTGCGTTCGGCTGCACGAAGTAATCTGGCGCTCGCATCGCGGAATTCGATGACTGGGCAAGCCCATCAACGCTCCAACAGGAATCCCAATTTGCTGCGCGACGCATGTGGCCTCTCGGAGTTATGGCAACAGGTGCAATGTATGAAACTTCACCAAAATCATCAACTGGTGCTATGCTGGCAGCTACCGTGAGGCGCGCGACCATAACTATTCCGGATGATCTGGCCAAAGCCGTGGAGCGATATGTGCGCAGCCAGGAGGCGCAGCCCCCGCTTACGGCGGTGGTTCAGAGCGCTCTGCGTCAATATTTGAGCGAACGAGGTTACTTAGAGACCGAGCGCCCGCTGCGCATTACTCCGTCTCGACGCGGCAGCGGTAGGTCGGAGGTCAGCCGGATGCATGATCGTTACCTCGCCCGCCGATGAGAAGACTTGTTCTCGTAGATACCGGCCCGGTGTACGCCGCCGTTGATCCTGACGATCAGCTTCATGCTCGCGCACAGCACGAATTAAAACGTCTAGCCCGTGACCGGCGCCAAGTCGTGCTGGTTTACCCTACACTCCTCGAAGCCTATACGCTCGTGCTCTACCGGCTCGGCAATAGGACTGCGTCACAG
Organism: Terriglobales bacterium; assembly: GCA_025980765.1. Taxonomy (GTDB): domain Bacteria; phylum Acidobacteriota; class Terriglobia; order Terriglobales; family Acidobacteriaceae; genus Gp1-AA112. The sequence goes on along the minus strand of JAICXB010000039.1, from coordinate 2,482 downwards.
TGGTTGCAGGAGATCACTGCAGGTGCGGCCTTGATCAATCCAGATCCTGTGGACTATCGGGCGGCTTGGCGGAGGGTTCTCGAATTAGCTGACCAGCCAGTCACGCTGTTCGATGCGACTGTTGCTGTGATGGCGACTCGCCTCCGCGCTGAAATCTGGACCTATGATCATCACTTTGACATTCTGCGAGCTCCGGTTTGGCGCCCGGAGGCCTGAAAAGCGCCGAAAGAGTCGCCAACCACGTCATGCGCGACACTCCTGCGTCGAGCCTGTCCCACTTGTTTACTTCACTGCTGCTACCGCTCTTTGCCATTTCACGCTGAACACTTCAATCGGCTCGGATTTGCCTTTTACCGTTAGCGGTTTCAGGCGGCGGAGTTGGAATTTGGCTTTGGTTAGATCGGCGGCTGTGGACTGCGAGATGATGATGCTGCCGGGCGGGGCGTTCGACATCAGGCGTGAGGCGCTGTTGACCGTATCTCCGATTACCGTGTAGTCAATGCGACGGGGTGAGCCGATGTTGCCAGCGGTGACGATTCCCGTATTGATACCGATGCCGACGTTCAGCTCCGGCCATCCTCTGGCGCTCGCGTCGCGGTTGAGTTCCACGACCAGGCGCTGAATGCTTTGTGCTGCGAGCACAGCATTCTCAGCATCGTTGCCTTTGCTGAGCGGCGCGCCGAAGAGCGCCATTACGCCATCGCCGAGATATTTATCCAGGGTGCCGCCGTGATCGAAGATCACCTCGGTGACGTGGGTGAAATAGTTGTTGAGGATCTCAACCACCTTCTCCGGCTGCAGCTTCTCGCTCAGCCCGGTAAATCCGCGGATGTCGGCGAACATGACGCTGACTTTCTGGTTCACTCCGCCCAGGCGTACGCCTTCAGGGTTGCTGGCGATCATCTCCACAACTTCCGGCGAGAGAAAGCGCTCCAGCGCCGCGCGCTGCGTGACCTGGTTGGCGATCTGCTCGTGGGCATAGAGCGTGTCCATGGCCGCACCCGCCTGGGCGGCGACCAGCGCGAAGATGTTCCACTCGTCCTGCGTGAAAGCCTGGGTCTTCTCGAGATTATCGACGTAGAGAATTCCGAACAGGCGGCCGCTGCCGAGCAGAGGCGCGCACATGGCGGAGCGCAGGCCGGCGATGCGAATGCTCTCGCTGCCGCTGAAGCGCTCGTCGGTGGCCACGTCGGTGACCAGGATCGGCTTCTGCTCGGACTTGATGCGTTCCATAATGGAACGGCTTAGAATGATGTGCGGCTGGCCCGAGGCGCCGCCGTCTGGAGCATGGCGATAGCGGACCTCGCTCTGTCGCGTGACTTCGCCGTCTTCGTTGAGCAGCATCATGAATCCGCGCTCCACGCCCTGAATGCGGAAGGCAAGATTCATCACCTGCTCGGAGATTCCGTCGAGCGACAGCTTCGAACTCAGCGCGATGCCGGCGTCGTAGAGCATGGTGAGCAGGTGGTTTTCGCGCTCCAGCCGCTTCACCTGCTCGATGATCTCGGGCGGCGCGTGACCGTTGAAGTGCGCCGCCAGCCCGTCTTTGCGCAACCCTTGTTTGAGTACTGCCCGCAACGTGGAAGGAATTTCGGCGCTCTTGACCAGCAGTCCGGAATCGCGGACTTCCTCGTAACACAGCTCGTAGGAGCCCAGTCGCGCGCGGTCTCGGTGGCGCAGTTGGCGCTCGCCTTCGATGCGCTCTCCGTTGATGATCACGCCATTGGTGCTGCCACGGTCGGCGATGAAGGAGGTGCCGTCGCTGTCACACTTGATGACAGCATGAAGGCGGCTGACGCTGGTGTCAGGCAATACCAGATCGTTGCCCGCGCCGCGGCCAACAGTCACCACCGGCTTGCTCAATTCGAGCATGCCGCGCTTGCCGTCGGGCGACGAGATGATGATGCGACTCATGAAATCAGCTGCTAGCTGCTAGCTCCTCGCTGCTAGCCAAATCGTCCATGTCGTCCACAACGTCCATGTCGTCCATGAAGTCCGGGCTTCGCGGCTGCTTCACTGCGGCTCCAGCTGAATGTCGATATTCACCCGCCGGCCGGCCTCTAGGTGCACCTTTTGTTGCACGGGCTTGTATCCCGGCTCGACCAGTGTGATGGTGTAATCGCCGGGCGGCATGGGCGCGTGCGCCGGTGTGGCGATGCGGGCCTCGGCTCCATCCACCAGGATGCGCGCTCCCGGAGGATTGGTGCGGAAATCGATCATGCCTTTTCCGGCGGGTACGCCGCCGCCAAACAGTTTCCCTAAACGGGCGGTGAGCGGGTGGCTATTGCCGGCATCGCGCGAGGTCATGGGATTGAGCACAGGAGCGAAGCTGAAAATTTGTCCGTCATCGACATAGGCCAGAACGTCAGCGGTGTGGTAGCCGTCTTTGTGCACCGCCACGCGATGATCGCCGGGCGTGACTGTGATTTGTGCTGGCGTAACTTTGCCGGTGGGGATGTCATCGATATCGATGCTCGCTCCC